>NZ_CP114786.1:743750-1487500 GCF_027359675.1 Roseibium sp. Sym1 | reverse complement strand
TGCGAATAAGCTTTGATCCGTGAATTTCCGAATGGGGCAACCCACTCCGTATGGAGTACCCGCAAGGGAGCAAACCCGGGGAACTGAAACATCTAAGTACCCGGAGGAAAGGACATCAACCGAGAC
Source organism: Roseibium sp. Sym1 (assembly GCF_027359675.1). NCBI lineage: Bacteria > Pseudomonadati > Pseudomonadota > Alphaproteobacteria > Hyphomicrobiales > Stappiaceae > Roseibium > Roseibium sp. Sym1. The sequence goes on along the minus strand of NZ_CP114786.1, from coordinate 1,487,374 downwards.
TCCGCTAGTAGTGGCGAGCGAACGCGGACCAGGCCAGTGGCTATAGAGTAAGAACCGGAACCGTCTGGAAAGTCGGGCCTTAGTGGGTGATAGCCCCTTACGGGTAGAAAACTTTATAGTCCTCGAGTAGGGCGGGACACGTGAAATCCTGTCTGAACGTGGGGGGACCACCCTCCAAGCCTAAGTACTCCTTGTCGACCGATAGCGAACAAGTACCGTGAGGGAAAGGTGAAAAGTACCCCGACGAGGGGAGTGAAACAGTTCCTGAAACCGGATGCCTACAATCAGTTGGAGGGCTTCGTGCCTGACAGCGTACCTTTTGTATAATGGGTCAGCGACTTAATTTAACGAGCAAGCTTAAGCCGATAGGTGTATGCGCAGCGAAAGCGAGTCTGAATAGGGCGCTTAGTTCGTTGGATTAGACCCGAAACCGAGTGATCTAGCCATGGCCAGGTTGAAGGTGCGGTAACACGCACTGGAGGACCGAACCCACGCCTGTTGAAAAAGTCGGGGATGAGCTGTGGCTAGGGGTGAAAGGCCAATCAAACTCGGAAATAGCTGGTTCTCCGCGAAATCTATTTAGGTAGAGCGTCGGATGAATACTCTCGGGGGTAGAGCACTGGATGGGCTATGGGGGCTTACCGCCTTACTGATCCTAACCAAACTCCGAATACCGAGAAGTACTATCCGGCAGACACACAGTGGGTGCTAACGTCCATTGTGGAGAGGGAAACAACCCTGACCGCCAGTTAAGGTCCCTAAGTTATGGCTAAGTGGGAAAGGATGTAGAACTCCCAAAACAACCAGGATGTTGGCTTAGAAGCAGCCATCATTTAAAGAAAGCGTAACAGCTCACTGGTCTAAATAAGGGGTTCCGCGCCGAAAATGTACCGGGGCTCAAGCCATACACCGAAACTGCGGGTGCATCTTTAAGATGCGCGGTAGCGGAGCGTTCTGTAAGTCTGCGAAGGGAGACCCGCGAGGGCTCCTGGAGATATCAGAAGTGCGAATGCTGACATGAGTAACGATAAAGCGGGTGAGAGACCCGCTCGCCGAAAGTCCAAGGGTTCCTGCGCAACGCTAATCGGCGCAGGGTTAGCCGGCCCCTAAGGCGAGGCCGAAAGGCGTAGTCGATGGGAATGCAGTTAATATTCTGCAGCTTGGTGGTAGTGACGGATGCCGTGTGTTGTATCTCCTTATTGGATTGGGGGTGCAGCGAAGGTGTTCCAGGAAATAGCTCCACCGTATAAACCGTACCCGAAACCGACACAGGTGGACTGGTAGAGCATACCAAGGCGCTTGAGAGAACTATGCTGAAGGAACTCGGCAAAATGCTCCCGTAAGTTCGCGAGAAGGGAGACCTCAGTTCGGGCAACCGGATTGGGGTGGCACAGACCAGGGGGTGGCGACTGTTTATCAAAAACACAGGGCTCTGCGAAGCCGCAAGGCGACGTATAGGGTCTGACGCCTGCCCGGTGCTGGAAGGTTAAGAGGAGGTGTGCAAGCACCGAATTGAAGCCCCAGTAAACGGCGGCCGTAACTATAACGGTCCTAAGGTAGCGAAATTCCTTGTCGGGTAAGTTCCGACCTGCACGAATGGCGTAACGACTTCCCCGCTGTCTCCAGCATAGACTCAGTGAAATTGAATTCCCCGTGAAGATGCGGGGTTCCTGCGGTCAGACGGAAAGACCCCGTGCACCTTTACTACAGCTTCACACTGGTATTCGTCACGACATGTGTAGGATAGGTGGTAGACGTCGAAGCAAGGGCGCCAGCTCTTGTGGAGTCACCCTTGAAATACCACCCTTGTCGTCATGGATATCTAACCGCGGTACAACAATATCCGGGACCGTGTGTGGCGGGTAGTTTGACTGGGGCGGTCGCCTCCCAAATGGTAACGGAGGCGCGCGAAGGTGGGCTCAGAGCGGTCGGAAATCGCTCGTTGAGTGCAATGGCATAAGCCTGCCTGACTGCGAGACTGACAAGTCGAGCAGAGACGAAAGTCGGCCATAGTGATCCGGTGGTCCCTCGTGGAAGGGCCATCGCTCAACGGATAAAAGGTACGCCGGGGATAACAGGCTGATGATGCCCAAGAGTCCATATCGACGGCATTGTTTGGCACCTCGATGTCGACTCATCACATCCTGGGGCTGGAGCAGGTCCCAAGGGTTTGGCTGTTCGCCAATTAAAGTGGTACGTGAGTTGGGTTCAGAACGTCGCGAGACAGTTCGGTCCCTATCTGCCGTGGGTGTAGGAGAATTGAGAGGATCTGTCCCTAGTACGAGAGGACCGGGATGGACGTACCTCTGGTGGACCTGTTGTGGCGCCAGCCGCATTGCAGGGTAGCTATGTACGGAAGGGATAACCGCTGAAAGCATCTAAGCGGGAAACCCACCTCAAAACGAGTTCTCCCTGAAGAGCCGTGGAAGACCACCACGTCGATAGGAAGCGTGTGGAAGTGCAGCAATGCATGAAGCTTAGCTTTACTAATAGCTCGTTCGGCTTGATTGCTCTCATTAATCAATGCTTATCTTGAAGCCAAAGGCTTCAATCTGATCGGTTTTGTTCTCACGGACGTACCGGCCCTGCCGGGCCTGTCCTGCGAACCACGCGGCCTGACCGGCCGGCGCGCACTTGCGCTTGCGGAGCAAAGCTCCGGAACGTGCCAGAACCAGGTCATCGATATTTAAGAAAAGACCAGTGTTCTCAAAGCCTTCTGGCTCCTGACCCGAAAGGGAAAAGAGCCCGGACCTTAAGGTCCGCAAGGCCGACCGGCCGCCGCGCGCTCGCGCGCCCCGTCCGGAGGTTAGGGCCAAAGGCCCGCTCAACCGTGAGGACACAAGTCAAACCAGTTTTACGTCGTAAAACTGCGCTTCGCCGGCCTGGTGGCCCCAGCGGGGAGCCCCCACCCGATCCCATCCCGAACTCGGCCGTGAAACTCCCCAGCGCCAATGGTACTGCATCTTAAGGTGTGGGAGAGTAGGTCGCCGCCAGGCCTGCTAATCGCAGTTTGAAACCTCTTCAACATAGCGCTCACGGCCGTACCGGGCTTCGCCCTGGCCTCCCGAATTTGTGCTCTTGGGGGCGGCCAAAAATGGCCGGCGCGCACTTGCGCTTGCCTTCGCTGCGCTTCGGAACTCTTGTCCCATACCGGCGCAGCATCCAAGGCACTAAAAATTCCAGGGCTTGCCCAAGATGGAGCAGCCCACGTTTGCCCGCAGATCCGAAAGGATCGAGGACAAACAAAACAAACAAAAGGGCCTAAAAAAGGCCCTTCGAGGATACTCTGGTACCCTCTGATGAAACGAATAACGCGGGATGGAGCAGCCCGGTAGCTCGTCAGGCTCATAACCTGAAGGTCGCAGGTTCAAATCCTGCTCCCGCAACCAAATCAAAAAAAAGCCCGTCCACTAAGTGCGGCGGGCTTTTTGACGTTCTGCGGAAGTTTGCGTGTCGAATTTGGATTTGCAGGATTGTCTCCCGCCTGTCCGCACCGATAGTCTCGGCTCTCCGACCCGGCCCGTTGCCTGCCGTTGATTTTCGAACCATCTGGAGAGTGTTGCCATATGGGCGTCCTGCGGATTCCTGACCCCGTATTCGGATGGCTGGTCGTTGTCGTGATTGTCCTGCAGGCCATTCTGGAGTGGAGCGGGGCCCTGTGGGTGCGCTGGCCGCTGATGCTCGGGACGGCGGCATGTGTCTTCCTGCTTGCGATCTCCGCTCAGCGAACCGGCAGACTGTTTCTCGCTGTGTGCACGGCGTTGACGGTCGCCCTTGTCGTGTCCCGGAGCGACTGGCCCGAAATCCTTGAACGCGCCGTTATCAATATCAGCTTCCTCGCGGCTTTCTTCAGCGCCCTGACGATCCTGCGTGTTGCCGCCGGATCGTCCGGAGCGATGACGCGTGCGGGAACCTTCCTGGCCACCCAACCGCCCGGTAAACGCTACATCTCCCTGACAATCGGCACACAGGTCTTTGCGCTTTTATTGAATTTCGGCGCGATCCAGCTTCTCGGGACCCTGTCCCTGGCGAGCGCCAGGCGGGAGCCGGATGCGGAGATACGGAAGATTCGCATCCGCCGCATGCTGCTTGCGATCCAGCGCGGGTTCATTTCCGCGCTCCCCTGGTCGCCCATGGCTTTCTCGACGGCGATGGCCGTTTCGACGATTCCCGGTCTTACCTGGGCGACCGTTGCCCTGCCGGGCCTGGTTTCCTCCGCGATCCTGCTCGGAACGGGATGGGCCATGGATACGGTGTTCAAGCCAAAACTGACGCGGCCGGCTCCGCAGCGTCGGGAATCGGGCTTGCGGCCGAGAGTCCTGTTACCGCTGGCAGCCCTGCTTGGGCTCATGCTGGTACCCGTCCTGACGATTGATTTGCTTCTGGGCATCCGGGTTGTCGGCGCGGTGCTGGTGATCGTCCCTGTGATCTCGATCGTCTGGATCTGTCTCCAATCACGGGACCTGGGGGCGTTTACGGACCGGCTGCTTGCCTATGTCCACTCCGAAGTTCCTCTCTACCGGAACGACCTGCTCCTGATCATGAGTGCCGGGTATCTCGGTGTGGTGGGAGCGGCCCTGCTGGTTCCGATGATGGGCAGCGCCGGTCTCGACGTGACGCAGACAGGCCCCGTGTTGCTGCTCATGGGGCTGTTGTGGATCATGCCGCTCTTCGGTCAGATCGGCGCAAATCCGATCCTGACGATGTCACTTGTCGCCCCGGTCCTGCCGCCGGCCGCGGACTTCGGACTGACCCCGCAGGCGTTCGCGGTCGCCTTGCTGTGCGGATGGGCGCTGACGGGCCTGACCTCTCCCTTCACCGCGACGAACATGTTGGTGGGACGCTTCGGAGAGATCAGGACGACCCACGTGGGATGGGTCTGGAACCGCGGGTATTTCCTGATTTCGGTCATGCTGTTGTCGATCTGGGTCCTGGTCCATGCCTTCTGGATTGCGTGAGATCGATGAGTCCGGACGCGTTCAGGGACAACTTGAGCATTCCGGCGTGCCGGGACATGATCCTGTCGCCGACCAGTCGTTGCGATCGGGCGGCAATCCGTCAGGACCCCCCTGGTATTCCGGGTTCATGGCAACCAGTGCCCGAAATCTCGTTGAAGCCGGGGGAGAGTTGATGAGAGTGTCTGCCAACCTTGGATTTCTCTACGCGGATCAGCCCGTCACGGGCCGGATCGCTTCGGCGGCACGGGACGGCTTCGATGCCGTCGAATTCCACTGGCCCTATGATGTCCCGCCGGAACAATTGCGGGCGGCCTTGACGGCAGGCGGTATCCAGGGCGTTTCAATCAACACCCGCCGCGGCAATCTAGACGCCGGCGACTTCGGTCTTGCCGCGGTCCCGGGGCGGGAAGACGAGGCCCGCGCGGGCATCGCGGAGGCTGTGGACTATGCCGCGAGGGCAGGCCTGTCGGCGGTCCATGTCATGGCAGGCCGTGCCGAGGGCGAAGCAGCCGGGCGGATTTTTGTCGAAAATCTCCGCTTTGCCTGCGAGCAGGCGGAGCGTCACGGGATCACCATGCTGATCGAGCCGTTGAACCTGCGCGATGTCCCCGGCTATTTCCTGACGGGCACGGATCACGCCAGGCGGATTGTCGCCGCGGTCGGGCATCCGACCCTCAGGATCATGTACGATGTCTACCACATGCAGATCATGCAGGGGGATCACGTCAGGACCTTGCAGGGGCTGGGAGATCTGGTGGGGCATATCCAGATTGCCTCGGTCCCCGACCGGACGGAACCGGACCGGGGCGAAGTCGATATTCGCTGGCTTCTGGATCAGATCGCCTATTCGGGACTTGTCGGCGCGGAATACCATCCGACCCGTGCGCCGGGAGACTGGCTTCGCGATTTCAGATCCTCTTCGTGACCTGCTCCTGATCCGATCGGAAGGCTTGGCAAACCGGGCTGGATTTGCTTTGGTTGTCAGGTCATTATCCGAGACCAGCATCTTCCATGAACCGATCCGAGCAAATCTGCGCCGCCCTGCGCACAGCCATTCTGGAGCGCGCCTTGCTGCCGGGCATGAAATTGCCAGAAGACACGTTGGGCGAACGCTTCGGATCGAGCCGGACGATCGTGCGCCAGGCTCTGGAACGGCTGGCGGCGGAGGGGCTCGTCGAGCTCAGGCGCAACCGCGGCGCGGTTGTCGCCACGCCGAGCCTGGAGGAAGCCCGCGATCTTTTCGACCTCAGGAGCCAGATCGAGGACCTGGTCGTCAGCCGGCTGATCCGGAACTTCTCCCAGGACCACCTGGAGCGTCTGAACGCCCATCTGAAAAAGGAAATCGACGCGGAAACGGGACCCGAGCCGGTGTCCATCCGCCTGGCGACGGAATTCCACATCTTGCTGGCCCAGTTGACCGAAAGTCCCGTCCTGATCCGCTACGTCGAAGAGATCGGTTATCGCTGCGGCCTGACGCTGGCGCTTTATTCGCGCCCCCATTCCACCGACTGCGGCATTCAGGAACATCGGGAGATCATCGAGGCGCTGTCGACGGGCGACGAAGCGCGCGCGCGCGAGCTGATGGGGCACCATCTCGGTGCGGTTGCCGACCGGGCGCTGATCAAGCCCGAGACAGAGGGCCCGTCGCTCTATCTGGACGCCCTGGAGCCCTATGTCCGCGCGGTGCGGGAAGACGGCTGACAGTTTTCCGGCCGGCTGTGGTCAGGCCTCGATCCCCATCCGCGTCAGGATGCGTTCGGCGCTGTCGTTCCAGACATCCATCTTGACGATCTTGCCGTTTTCCACCTCGAAGCGATCGACATAGCGGTTGCCTTCGAACGGGGTGCCGTCGGGCCATTCGCCGTAGAGCGTGCCGACCGAATAGACCACGGTGCGTCCGCCGCCTGCGGCGACGTCAAACGTGTCCATCTTTTTCTTGACCCAGCTGTAGCGGCCCGCATTGAAGGCCGTCGGACCGGACGGGTGGTCATAAACGCGGCCTCCGGTGAAGGTGATGACGACGTTGTCGGCAACGAAGGTTGCCGCAAGGTCCGGATCCGGCTTCATCGAGGCGTCCAGGTAGTCCCGCACGATCCGCGCTTCTGCAGGTATCTCGAGGGACATTGGGTCTGCGGTGCTCATGTCTTTTTCTCACTGCGTGGTTGGACTGGCCCAAGACTAATTGGACGGAGGATTTTTTGCATGCAAATTTTGTATGCAAAAATTGCATGCAATTTAGGCGATGCAGCATTGCTTCGAGGGCGCTCAGAGCCGGAAAATTCGATAAGTCATTGAAATAATAATAGTCTGTGATTCTGGCATCCCCCTTGCTCAGAGAGGGCGTTCGGACGTGACGTCCGGACAACCAGAGGAGTCAGTTATGAAGTCTGCACAATTTCTTCCGAAGGTGACCCGCCGCGTCCTGATGTCCGGCGTTGTCGGTCTCGCCGTCGCGACCAGCCTGCCCGCCTTTGCCGCCGACACCATCAAGATCGGTCTTGTCGCAGCGCTGAGCGGTCAATCCGCGAAATCAGGCCAGGCAATCACGCGCGGCCTCACCATCGCGATCGATGAAATCAACGAAAAGGGCGGTGTTCTCGGAAAGCCGCTGGAACTGGTCAGCCGCGACGACGAGAGCAATCCGGGCAAGGGCCTGGTTGCGGCGCGTGAGCTCGTCCAGCGCGAGGGTGTCGCCGCCCTGATCGGCGGTCTGGACACGCCGGTGTCCTTCGCCATCGTTCCCTTCGCCAACCAGGCAAAGGTGCCCTTTGTCGGTCCGTGGGCCGCAGGGACCGGTATCACCAAGAACGGCGCAGAGGAAAACTACATCTTCCGGGTTTCCGCGGTGGATGAATATGTCGACGAGGCCATCACCGAATACCTGATCTCGAACTACGGCTCCAAGAAGCCGGGCATGATCCTGATCAACAATCCCTGGGGCGAATCCAACGAGAAGGGCCTGACCAAGGCACTGGAAAAGCGCGGCATGGAGCATGCCGGGATCGAGAAGTTCGAAAGCAACGATGTCGACGTCGTGCCGCAGCTGACTCGGCTGAAGGAAAACGGCGCCGACGGTCTCTTCGTCGTGGCGAACGTGGCGCCGACGGCACAGGTGGTCAAATCCCTTGACCGCATGGGCTGGGACGTGCCGATGGCCTCGCATTGGGGACCGGCGGGTGGCCGCTTCACCGAGCTGGCCGGCAAGAGCGGCGAGAAGCTGCACTTCATCCAGACCTATCTCTTCACGGAAGGCGACGCCAAGGGCGAGGCGATGTTCGCCAAGCTCCAGGAAACCTTCCCGGAGATCAAGACCATGGCCGATGTGACCCCGGCGACCGGGATCGCCAACGCCTATGACGCGATGCTGCTGCTGGCGGCCGCGATCGAGAAAGCGGGCACCACGGAGGGACCGGCGATCCGCCAGGCCATGTACGAGATCGAGAACATCGAGGGCCTGATCAAGACCTACACGGATCCGTTCTCACCGGAGGACCAGGACGCCATTGCGCCCGAGGATTATGTGTTCGCGCATTTCGTCGAGGGCGAAATCATTCCGATCAAGGACTGACGGCAACCTGAAACCGCCTTCCGCATTCCGGTGCGGAAGGCCCGTTCTCCGACGGGCCGGACCGGCCCGTCCAGTTTTGGAAATGTCCCATGACCCTGATGATCGCCGCCCTTGTGACCGGCATCGGCCTCGGCAGCATGTATGGCCTGATCGCGCTCGGCTTCCAGATCACCTATTCCGTTTCGTCCACCGTCAATTTCGCGCAGGGCAGCGTGGTGATGCTGGGCGCGGTGCTGGGTTTCGTCTTTACCGAAAGGCTGGGCCTGGCCTGGTGGCTCGCCTATCCGCTGGCGATCGGGTGCTGCGGGCTCTTCGGCATGCTGGTTGAGGCCTTGCTTGTTCGGCCTTTCGTGTCGCGCGGTTCGGAGGCCTGGCTGATGGCGACGGTCGCCGGTGGCATCTTCCTCGACAACGCGGTCCTGTTTTCCTTCGGAAACGAGCCGCGGACCCTGTCCTCCCCGCTCGTGGAGACAGCCTGGCAATTCGCCGGCACGGGCATCTATCCCCAGCAGCTGCTGATCCCCGCGGCCGCGATCGGCGTTGCGCTGGCCCTTCACTTCCTGTTTCGCAAGACCGTGCAGGGGCGCGCGCTTCTGGCGGTTGTCCAGAACACGCAGGCCGCGCGGCTGATGGGCATCAACACCACGATGATGATCTCCGGATCCTTCGCCATTTCCGCGATGCTGGCCGGCTGTGCCGGGCTGCTGATCGCGCCCCTGTTTTCCGTTCATTCCGACATGGGCACGCTCTTTGGTCTCAAGGCCTTTGCCGTCGCCATCCTGGGCGGCATGACCTCGGCCTCCGGCGTGATGCTTGCCGGTTTTCTCTACGGTCTGGTCGAGGCGCTGGTCACCGCCTATCTCGGCTCCTCCTCCACCTATATCGTCGTCTTCGCCCTTGTGATCCTGGCGCTGACGATGAAGCCGGATGGCCTGTTCGGCCGTCCCGCGGTCAAGAAAGTCTGAGGGGGCGCTGATGTCATTTTCAGGCAAACGCCTCGGGCTGGATATCCTGATCCTGGTGGCGACGCTGGCGGGCATGGCCGCGGCGCTGACAACAGGCGGCTACACGCAATTCGTCATCGGCCTGGTCGCGCTGACAACCATTTTGGGGGCGGGCCTCAACGTTCTTTACGGCCTCACCGGGCTGGTCTCGCTGGGGCAGGTCGGCTTCTTTGCCATTGGCGCCTATGCCTGCGGCATCGCAACGCTCTCCGGGCTGTCCTTCTGGCTGGCCCTGCCGCTGTCCGCCGGCATTGCCGGCATCGCCGGGGGGCTGCTCGCCGTTCCCGCCGTGCGCATGGCCGGGCCGTTCCTGGCCATGGTGACCATTGCCTTTGCCTTTATCGTGGAACACGGCGCGGTCGAGTGGCGCACAGTGACCGGCGGCCAGAACGGCCTGATGGGCTTTCCCATGCCCGCGATCGGCGGCTATGTCTTTTCCGAACGGGATCTCGTGCTGCTCGCAATCGCCCTGGCCGGTCTGTCGCTCTACCTGTTCCGCCGCCTCGCCGACAGCAGCTGGGGCATGGCGATGACCGGGATGCGTGACGCGGAAGTCGCGGCATCCTCGCTCGGCTACCGGCCCTTCGTGGTCAAGTCCGCCGCCTTTGTCATCGCGGCGGCGACCGCGGGCCTGGCGGGAGGCCTGTTCACGCCGCTGATGATGTTCATCGCGCCCAGCAACTTTCCGTTCTCGCAGTCGATCCTGTTCCTGTTCGCGATCCTGATCGGTGGCGCCGGCACGGTGCTCGGTCCGCTGGCCGGGGCGCTGGTGACCGTGCTCCTGCCGGAATTCCTGTCCGGGCTGGCAGAATACCGGCTCCTGTTCTTCGGCGGTCTGCTGATCGGCGTGCTGCTTCTGGCGCCGCGCGGGATCGTGGGAACCGTCTCCGCCCTGTTCCCTGCGAGGAGCCGGGAGATTGCGGCCGATGGCGCCGCAGAAGTCGAGGCTTTTCTGCGCCGGGACAAGTCGGGCGTCGCGCTGGAAATCGACAAACTGGGCATTTCCTTCGGCGGCGTGCGTGCGGTCGACGCCGTGTCGCTGGCCATCCGCTCCGCCGAAGTCACCTCGATCATCGGTCCCAACGGAGCCGGAAAGACCACGATCCTCAACATGGTCAGCGGCTTTTATGCGCCCACCGAAGGGCGGATCCTGCTGGGCGGCGAGGACCTCGCCGGGGCGCCGGCGCATGCGGTGGCACGTCATGGTGTGGCACGGACCTACCAGACGACCAAGTTGTTCGAGAACCTCACCGTCGTTGCCAATGTCGTTTCCGGTCTGTCCCGGGGCGCGCTCGGCAACCCCTGGAAGGATGCGCAGTCTCCCGTGAACCTGACGCGCGCCGCGGGCCTGTTGCGCTATTGCGGCTACGAGGGCGACCTGGAAAAACGGGCCGGGGACCTGCCGCATGTGGACCGGCGTCTTGTCGAAATCGCCCGGGCGCTGGCGACACGGCCGGAGATCCTGCTGCTGGACGAGCCCGCGGCGGGCCTGATGCGGGCCGACAAGGAGGCGCTCGGCGGTTTGCTGTCCCGGATCGCGGGCCTCGGCATTGCAGTGGTGCTCGTCGAGCATGACATGGACCTGGTCATGGGCATTTCCGACCGTATCCAGGCGGTGGACGCGGGCAAGCCGATCGCGTTCGGGTCACCCTCCGTGATCCAGGCCGACGAGACGGTCATTGCGGCCTATCTCGGGGACGGGACATCCTCGGCGCATCCGAGGGCTACACCGCTCGAGACGGTGGAAACACCCGTCCTGTCGACCCTGAAGCTGACTGCGGGCTATGGCGCGGCTCCGGTTCTGAGCGAGGTTTCGGTAAGGGTCCGGCCGGGTGAGATGGTGGCACTGCTCGGGGCGAACGGGGCCGGAAAATCAACCTTCCTGTCCGCGCTCTCGGGTCTGCACCGGCCGGTCGGCGGCCGGATCATCCTGAACGATGCCGCGGTCCACGACCTGGCACCGCATGACCTGGTCGAACGCGGGCTTGTGCTGGTCCCGGAAGGGCGGCAGGTGTTTCCGGAACTGACGGTGCTGGAGAATATCGAACTCGGCGCCTACAAGCGCCGCAAGGACATGTCTCCGGACGAGATCGCCGCGCATCTGGACCGGTTCCCGCGTCTGAAGGACCGGCTCAACAGCCGCGCCGGGCTGCTGTCCGGCGGCGAACAGCAGATGATGGCGATCGCCCGGGGTCTCATGGCGCGACCCGAAATCCTGCTGCTGGACGAGCCGTCTCTCGGTCTGGCTCCGGCCATGGTCAACGAGCTCTACACCATCCTCGGAGAGCTGCGTGACGAGGGCACGACCATCCTGCTGGTCGACCAGATGGCGACCATGGCGCTGTCCGTTGCGGACTACGCCTATGTGCTGGAACAGGGCAGGGTCGTGGTCGAGGGCCCGGCGCGCGAGCTGGCGGCCGACCCGCGTCTGACAGCCGCCTATCTGGGAGGCGGTGAACCCGAGACGCAGGTGAAGGAGGCCATGGCATGAGAGAGCTTGTCATCCGCGATGTCCGGCTGCCGGATCACGAACCCCGTGTCGATGTGCTCGTGCGCGACGGCCTGATTGCGGCGATCGAACCCGGTCTGATGACGGATGCCTGTCCGGTGGCAGGCAGTGGTGCCCTGCTGACGCCGGGTTTCGTCGAAAGCCATATTCATCTGGACAAGGCCTGCATCCTGGACCGGTGCCGCAACGAGACCGGCACCCTGGCCGGAGCGATCGCCTCGGTCGGGGCCGCGAAAAGGGGCTTCACGCAGGACGATGTCTACCAGCGGGGTGCAAGGGTTCTTGAAAAGGCCATTGTCCAGGGCACCAACGCCATGCGCACCCATGTCGAGATCGACCCCGGGATCGGCCTGACCGGTTTCGAGGCCGTCATGCGGTTGAAGCGGGACTTTGCGTGGGCGCTCGACCTGCAGATCTGTGTCTTTCCGCAGGAAGGCCTGACCAACAATCCGGGCACCGGGGAACTGCTGGAGCAGGCGCTTTCAAGAGGCGCGGATGTGCTGGGCGGCTGTCCCTATACCGACACCGACCCGAATGCCCAGATCCGGATCCTGTTCGAGATGGCAACGCGTTTCGACGTCGATCTGGATTTCCATCTCGATTTCGATCTCGATCCGGGCTGGCGTCACCTGGACGAAATCGCGCGGCAGGCCGTTGCGTTCAACTGGCAGGGCAGGGTCGCCATCGGCCATGTCACCAAGCTGTCCGCGCTGCCGCCATCCCGGCTTGCGGACAGCGTCTCGCTGATGAAGGACGCGGGCATTGCCCTGACGGTGTTGCCGGCAACGGATCTCTTCCTGATGGGGCGCGATCACGACCATCTCGTGCCGCGTGGTGTTGCGCCGGCGCATGTCTTTCATGCCGAAGGTGTCTGCTGCACGGTCGCCACCAACAATGTGCTCAATCCGTTCACGCCCTACGGCGACTGTTCCCTGACGCGCATGGCAAACCTGTTTGCCAACGTGCACCAGCTGAGCACCGCGGCCGAGCTGGAAGCCTGTTTCGACATGGTCACGTCGGCACCCGGGCGACTGATCAACCGGAGCCGGTCCCTCGCGGTCGGCGAAGAGGCGACCTTCGTCGCCCTGCCCGCCCAGACCGGTGCCCAGGCTGTTGCCGAGATCGTCCGGCCGAGCTGGGGCATGAAGCGGGGGCGCCTGAGTTTCGAGCAGCCCGCCGCGCGGTTGCTGGCGCCCGAGACGCTTCTGGCCCGCGGCTTCGAGGTGGAAACCGCCTGAATATCCGGCAAAAGAAAACCGGCCTGCTCTTCCGGAGCGTGCCGGTCAGACTGCTGACAAACTCACGGGGTCATTCCGGACGGTCTGCAGCGCAGCTCCATGGCCAGAGCCGGAACCCAGCGCTTGCTTCGAGCCGGAGGCGCGTCTTTTTTCATGATTTCAGATGCTTGACTTGCTTAGGTGCTCGCTGTCACTCGCGCTGACATACTGGGTTCCGGATCAGCGCGCAGCGTTGCTGCACTTGTCCGGAATGACCAACCGGGAGTTTATCATCAAGCTGAACCGGCCCGCTTCCAGAGCGGGCCGGTTTTCCTTCTGAGGACCCTGTCCGGTCGATGCCTACGTGATCGATCCCTCGACACCTTCGATGAGATAGTCCGTGCCCCAGAGTGCGCCGTCATAGAGGCCGAGCGTACCTTCCACGACGACCTTGCCGGTGTTGTCCTTGAGCGGACCGACAAAGATCGGCGCGCCGCCCTTGAGCTCCTCGATCGCGCCCATCGCGGCCGACTTGGCCTCGTCGCTGGCGCCCGCGCCGAAGGCGGTCGAGGCGACCATGTTCTTGTCGTAACCGCCCTCGTTGAGGTTCGGCAGCTTCTCGCCCTTCTGGATCAGCTCCGCATAGGCGGTGTAGACGGTGCCCCATTTCAGTTCGGCACCGGTGATGAAGCCGTTGGGGGCCAGCGGCGACTGGTCGGCATTGTGGCCGCAGCTCTTCACGCCGCGCGCTTCCGCCGTCTCGATGACCACCTTCGGGCTGTCCACATGGCATGCGATGACATCGCAGCCCGCGTCGACCAGCGCGTTCGCCGCTTCGGCCTCGCGCACCGGCAGGGACCATTCGCCGGTGATGATCAGCTGCACCTTGACGTCCGGATTGACCTTGCGCGCGCCGAGCGTGAAGGCATTGATGTTGCGCAGGACCAGCGAGATCGGCTTGGCCGCGATGAAACCGATCTTGTTCGACTTGGTCGACAGGCCGGCGGCAATGCCGTTCACGTAGTGGGCCTGGTCGAGATAGCAGAAATAGCCGCCGAGATTGCCCGGGTGCTTGTCTGCGGACCAGAGCGAGGTCGGGTGGCGGAATTCCACGTCCGGATATTTCTTTGACGTCTCGATCATGAAGGGATCGAAATAGCCGAAGCTTGTCGGAAACAGCAGGGAAGCGCCGTCGAGCTGGATCATGGATTCCATCGACTTGGTGACCGCATTGGTCTCCGGCACGTTTTCTTCCTCGACAACGGTCACGTCCGGAATGTCCTTGAGCGCCTGGGCCGCGACCGCGTGTGCCTGGTTCCAGCCGAAATCGTCCCGCGGACCGACATAGATCATGCCGATCGTGGTGGCGGCCGCGCGGGCGAGGCCCGATGTTGACGCGGCGAGCGCCAGCCCGCCTGTACCGGCCAGGAATGTCCGGCGGTTGAATGTGATGCTGTTCATACCGTTCCCCTCTCGAAGGTCTGTCGGCGCAAAGCTTTCCCGTTCTCCGCGGGCCTGCGCCAGGGAGTGGCAACCCTGATCGGGCTGCTGCAATCTGATGTTTCGTGTGTCCGCTTGAAGCGGCTTCTAAACGGCTGCCGGTTTCCGGTCAGCTGCTTGCGGCAGGGCAATCCTGCCGCTCCTCCCAGATTCTGGTGGCGCGGGTGTTCGCCCCGCGCCGGTTTAGGTCCCCTGTTTCCTGTTTCCGCCCGGAAAGGTGATGGCGTCGGTGACCTGGTCGGCTTCGATCTCGCCGGCGTGCCGGCTGAGAATTTCCGAAAGTGCGGGACCGCTCCTGTCCTCGTCGTTGAGGGCCCGGCTTTCCACCAGGCTGACGTGATGGTCCATCAGCCGCACCGCCTCGTCGACATTGCCTTCCCTGAGCGCAGTGACAACGTCCCGGTGTTCATTGACGGCGCAATCCGTGGCGTGGGGGCGGCCGTAAAGCGCCAGGATCAGCGAGCAGCGCGACACCAGCTGCGTGATGTAGCCGATCAGCACCGGGTTCTCCGTCAGCTCGGCGAGCAGGATGTGAAACTCCGCGGCAAGGCGTACTGAAATGCGCTCGTTGCCGGCCGCGCGGGCAGCATCTTCCTTGCGGACATGACCTTCCAGCGCGGCGCCATGCGCCGGCGACCAGGTTTCCGCGACGATCCGGATGACCTCGCGCTCCAGAGCGCGGCGTACACGGAAGACATCCTTGGATTCCGCCAGGCTGGGCCGTGCCACGGTCGCGGTCTTCTTGCCGCCGGTGTCAACCAGGCCGTCGCTTTGCAGCCGGGCAAGCGCCTGGCGGACGAGCGTGCGGCTGATGTTGAACGGAACGCCGATCTCGTCCTCCGGCAGCTTCGTGCCCGGCGCAAGGTCCTGCTCGATGATGGCCTGGCGCAGGGCGCGATAGACGATTTCAACACGGGGCGGCTTTTTCATCTCGGCACTCGTTCCTGATGTTGCGATCAGTAAAGTATGCAAGAAGTCACAAATCAAGTATACAAGATGACTGAATTTAAGGCGGCATCTGCCTAAAACTTGCGCTTCTCTGTTTTCGTTTCCCCCGTCTATCCTAGGGTGAAACGTTGGTTTCCATGAAAACGCTTGGCGCTGAATAAGCGTGAGTTTGAATTCATGGATACTGAAATAGATATTTAAGTATACAAAAGAGGTGGGTATGGCTTCCGGAGATACGCAGCGGCACAGGGTCGTCGTTCGGCTCAACCAGCAGCAGATGGAACTGGTCGACAGGACGATTGCCGGTGGACTGGCACAGGACCGGGAGCAGCTTCTGCGGCTCGCCCTGACGGAATATGCAGAGCGCCATGGAGGCAGAACCGATGACTGACGCCGTCATGGAAGCCGAAGAGCAGCAGGAGGCCGGGCGCCGGCTGATCGAGGAGCGGATCCTGGAACCGGGAACCGGCAAGGCCTTCGAACTGCGCAAGGGACAGGTGCTCAGGATCGAGCAGGCGGTCGGCAACCAGTGCGTCGACTTCAACTGCTTCAACCTGCATGACTACAAGGAATTCATGCATTGCGGCCGCACCCGAACGGTGCACGGCTTCAATCCGAGCGAAGGCGATTTTCTCTGGTCGGCGCCGCCGCGCGAAAACGCCATGCTGTATATCCTGAAGGACACGGTCCGGCGCAACGACGTGCTGTTTCCAAGGTGCAGCGCCTTTCTCTATGAAAGCGCCTACGGTTTCGACGTGCACACCAATTGCCATGACATCCAGGCCGAGGCGCAGCGCGAATACGGCCTGACGCCGGATGACGTTCATGACAGCTTCAACTTCTTCATGTGCACGGAAGTCGCACGCGACGGGCGCGCGACCATCACCCGGCAGAACACCGCCAAGGGCGATCATGTCGACCTCCTCGCAATGATGGACGTGCTCGCCATTCCGAACGTCTGCGGCGCGGACATCATGCGGACCAGCAATTTCGCGCTGAAGCCGGTCCGGATCCGGATCTTCGAGGCGAATGAGGCCGACCTTGCCGCCGTGCCGGACGTGCCGTCCATGAAGAGCCAGCGCACACCCGCCCAGTTTCGCAATGCCCGCATCAAGGCGACGCGCGAGCTTGTCGCTGATCCGGACTACGTGCCGGAGTTCGCCAACACACCGATCGTCGAGGAGGACGTCGTCCTGGAACTCGACGACAGGGAATGGGCGCTGTTCGACCAGCATGCCCGCCGGGATCTCTACGGCGACGACGACGGCGCCGCTTTCAGGGACATCCTGTTCACCTGGTGGGAAGAGCGTTTCCTCGACGCGGCCAGCGGCGCTCCCTCAACCTCGGGCAAGGGGACATGAACGAGAAACCGGACGGCCGCGAATTCCTGATCCGCTCCCGCGCCACGATCGCGGGCGTTGACGAAACCCTGCGGGAAGAGGTGCTTGAAGGCGGAGGCATCCATGTCCGCGACGGTGTCGTCGTCGCGGTGAAGCCGTTTGCGGAACTCGCGGCAGACCACCCCGACCTGCCGGTCGAAGGTTCCGCGGATGCCATCGCCTTTCCCGGTCTCGTCAACGGCCATCACCATTCCGGACTGACGCCCTTCCAGCTCGGCGTGCCTTATGGGCCGCTGGAGCTCTGGTTGCCGCAATTCCGGGGCATGCGCTATGTCGGGCACCGGCTCGACACGCTCTATTCGGCCATCGAGATGCTGGAATCGGGCACGACGACGGTCCAGCATATTCATCCCGGGCTGACAGGCGATCTGGACAGCTGGACGGATCTTTCGGACAAGGTGATCGGCGCCTATCGCGACATCGGCATGCGGGTCTCCTTTTCCTTCATGATCCGGGACCGCAACCAGCTTGTTCACGAGGATGACGAACCGTTTCTCACCGGTCTCCCGGAGGAGGACGCGGCCTATTGGCGGCCGAAGCTTGCCGCGAACAAGGCGCCGGTCGCGTCCTACATGAACTGGTTCGAGGCCCGGAAGACGGTCTGGTCGAAAGCGGATCCGGACGGTGTCTCCTGGCAGCTCGCACCGGCCAACCTGCATTGGTGCACCGACGATTGCCTGACCGCGATTTTCGACACCGCGAAACGTACCGGCTCGAAGATCCACATGCACCTGGTGGAAACCCGGCTGCAGGCGGAATTCGCCAGAACGACCTATGGCAAGTCGGCGATCCGCCATCTCGCCGATCTCGGCTGCCTGACCGGCAACCTCACGCTTGGTCACGGTATCTGGCTTGACGCGAATGACCTTGACCTTGTTCGCGAGTGCGGTTGCACGATCTGTCACAACGCCAGCTCCGGCTTGCGGCTCGCCAGCGGTGTCGCCCCGGTCAACGAGATGATCGGGACAGGCGTGCCGGTGTGTCTCGGCATCGATCAGGCCGGCATCAATGACGACCGCGACATGCTGCAGGAAATGCGGTTGGCCTGGGCGCTGCACCGGGAGCCGGGACTGAATACCTTCCGCCCGTCCGCCGGACATGTCTTTCAAATGGCGACCGAACATGGCGCATCGACCACCGGCTTTGCCGGTCGCATCGGGCGCCTCGGGGTCGGCAAGGCAGCTGATGTCGTCCTGGTCGACTGGAGCGATATCGCCCGTCCGTTCGTCGATGACCGGATGCCCCTGATCGACGCGCTGTTGCAACGCAGCCGGCAGATGGCTGCAAAGTCGGTGTTTGTCGGCGGCCGGAAGGTTGTTTCCGGCGGCAAGGTGATTTCGATCGACCGGGACGCGGTGTTCGAGGAAATCGGGGCAATGCTGTCCGCGCCGCTTTCCTCGACCGAAACAGAGGCGCGGGAACGGACGGCGACGCTGGTTCAGCACATGGCGCGCTGGTTCGACGCCCGTTACCCGGAAGAAAACCGGACGGCCTATCGTTTCAACGCGATTGCCGGGCAAGCCTGAGCAGCTCGTTCGGCAGGCTGTTCAGCGCTGCTGCAAGCTGATTGGCGAACCGGGCCGAGGCGACCGACAGGGTGCGGCCGCGCATCTGCATCAGGGTCAGGCTGCCATGGGGCACGTCTTCCTTGGCGAGCGGACGGAAGGTCAGACGGTCGTCTCCGAAGAGGTTCAGTCCGATGGGAAACTGGAAGCCGACAGCGGCTTCTTGCTGGACGTAGTGGCGCATGAATTCGAAGGAATCGGCCTCCGCGATCGGTTCCATCTTCTGGCTCATGTTCGCCACCGCGATGTCGAGCAGGTAGCGGATGCCTATGCGCTTGGGTGGAACGACATGCGGATAGCCAAGGCAATCGCGCAGGCGGAGTCTTTCCTTGGATGCCAGGGGATGGTCCCTGGCCATGACCGCGTAGACCGGCTGTTCCACCGACAGCAGCACGTCGAAATCGCCGAGGTGGACCGGTTCGAAAACCAGCGCCAGGTCGCTTTCGAAGGCGCGCAGGTCCTCTTCCGCCGCATCCCGGTCGCGCACATGGACGGAAAAGGAAACGCCGGGATGTTCCGCCCGGTAGGCTGCGATCTGGGCCGGCATGAAATAGGGCTGGATCGCCTGGGAACAGGCAATGCTGACATGGCCGCGGCGCAGGCCGGACAGGTCGGCCACCTGGCTGCGGACACGGTCGAGGTCTGCCAACTGTCCGCGGATATGCTGAATGAGCAGTTCGCCGGCCGGATTGAGGCGGACGCCGCCATGCAGGCGTTCGAAGATGGGCGCGCCGAATTCCTCTTCAAATCCCAGGATGCGCCGGTTCAAGGCGGACGAGGTGATGTTCATGTCCTCGGCGGCCTTGCGGATGGAGCCGGCCTTGGTGACCGCATCGATCAGCTTCAGCGTTTGAAGGTGTTTCATTTTCAATGCCTTATATTTGGCGCTGCAAATTTTGAAGCACAAAGGTGCAAAAATAGCAATAGAAGTACTCACCAAAGACGCGCATCGTGACCCCCAATGGGAAGGGCCTTTCACCCCTTTCCTTCCAAGAGGGGATCGACATGACCTATGAAACTTCACGCCGCGGGTTCCTGACAGGCGCCGGAGCAACGGTGCTCGGGGCGTCCGCATTGCCATTCCTGAAGGTGCTGCCGGCTTCCGCCGCCGGCGGTGATGTGGTGGTGGCCGTGACCGGCCAGACCATCAACAGCCTGGACATTCATCGCACGGGTACGAACCGTCCGAGCTACCAGGTGGCCGTGAATGTCTACGATCGCCTGGTCAGCTTCGGCACCAAGACGCTCGAGGATGGCAGCCTGTCCTACGACTACTCGGTGATCGAGCCGGAAGTGGCCGAAAGCTGGGAATTCACCGATGACGGCATGGCGATCGTCTTCAAGCTGCGCCCGGAAGGCAAATTCCAGGACGGCTCACCGATCACCGCCGAGGACGTGAAATGGTCCTTCGACCGCGCCGTCAGCGTCGGCGGGTTCCCGACGGTGCAGATGAAGGCCGGCTCGCTTGAGAAGCCCGAGCAGTTCGAGGTCGTCGACGAGTTCACCTTCAAGATCAACCTTCTGCGCAAGTCCAAGCTGACCCTGCCGGATCTGGCGGTTCCGGTGCCGATGATCATCAATGCCAAGGTGGCGCGCGAGCACGCGACTGATGACGATCCCTGGGCGATGGAATATCTCCACAAGACCCCGGCCGGGTCCGGCGCCTTCAAGGTGGCGTCCTGGAAGCCGGGCGAGCAGCTGGTCTACGAGCGCAATGACGACTGGACCTCCGGTCCCGTCCCGGCGGTCAAGCGCGTTGTCCTGCGCGAGGTTCCGAGCCCGGCCACGCGGCGGGCGCTGCTGGAGCGCGGCGACGTCAACATGTCCTTCAACATGCCCAACAAGGATGCGAAGGAACTGTCCGGCACCGAAGACATCACGGTTGCCACGACACCGATCGAGAACGCGATCTACTGCCTGTGCCCGAACCTTTCCTTCGAGCCTTTCAAGGACAAGAAGGTGCGGCAGGCAATCGCCTGGTCGGTGCCCTACGAGGAAGTCTTCCAGACCGCCGCCTATGGCCGGGGCGCGCCCATGTGGGGCGGACCTTCCGCGACACCGGCGGATATCGCCTGGCCGCAGAAATTTCCCTATTCCACGGATCTCGACAAGGCCAAGGCGCTGCTGGAGGAAGCCGGCTATGCCGATGGCTTTGAAGTGCCGCTGTCCATCGACCTGTCGCAGAGCGACTGGATGGAGCCGGCCGCCCTGCTGATCCAGGAAAACCTCGCGAAGATCGGCATCAAGGCCACCATCGAGAAGATCCCGGGGGCCAACTGGCGTACGGCCTCGCTGGTCGAAAAACGCCTGCCGCTGCATCTGGAAACCTTCGGCGGCTGGCTGAACTATCCCTGCTACTACTTCTTCTGGGCCTACCAGGAAGGCCATCTGTTCAACTCGTCCAACTACCGGAACGAGGAGATCGAGACCCTGACGCCGGAAGCGCTGCACATGTCGGTCGAGGACGCGGACTATGCGCCCAAGATCAAGCGCATGATCGAGATCGTCTGGGACGAGGTGCCGCGCATCGCCCTGTGGCAGCCGGCGCTCAATGTCGGTACGCGCAGCCTCGAGGGCTACGAGTACTGGTTCCACCGCCAGCTCGATGTCCGCGGCCTGAAGAAGGTCTGACGCAGATGGCCGGTCGCCTGTCGACAATCGGGCTAAGGATCACACATGCCATTCCCGTGATCCTGGGGGTGGTCGTGGTCAGCTTCCTGCTGACCCGCGCCCTTCCCGGCGACCCGGCCGTCTATTTCGCCGGTGCCGCGGCCGACGAACAGTCGATCGCGGAAATCCGGACGGCGCTCGGGCTCGACAAGCCGCTGGCCGAACAGTTCCTGATCTATGCCGGGGACATTCTGACCGGCGATCTCGGCAACTCGCTGTCCACGGGACAGCCGGTCCTGCAGGACCTGGCCAACCGGTTGCCGGCGTCCCTTGAACTCACACTCACGGCGCTGCTGCTGTCCTGCAGCATCGCCATTCCGCTTGGCGTGCTGGCAGCAACACGCCCCGGGTCGGCAGTCGATCACCTGTGCCGGGTGCTCGTTACGGCAGGGGTATCGCTGCCGACCTTTTTTACCGGTGTGGTTCTCATCTACGTTTTCTACTACCTGCTCGGCATCGCCCCCTCGCCATTGGGCAGGCTCGACTTCATCTATATCGAACCGGACCATGTCACCGGCTTCTACCTGATCGACGCGGCCATTGCCGGCGACTGGGAAACATGGACCGGCGCGCTCAAGCAGCTGGTGTTGCCGGCCACGACGCTGGCCCTGTTCACCCTGGCGCCGTTGGCGCGGATGACCCGTGCGGCGATGCTGAGTGCGCTTTCTTCCGACTACATCCGGACCGCGCGCGCGGCCGGTCTCACCGAGGACAAGGTGCTGTTCACCTATGCCTTCCGCAACGCGCTCCTGCCGGTCATCACCACGCTCGGCATGGTGTTCTCCTTCACGCTCGGAGCGAATGTGCTGGTGGAAAAGGTCTTTGCCTGGCCCGGCATCGGCTCCTATGCGGTCGAGGCGCTTGTGGTCTCCGACTATGCCGCCGTCCAGGGCTTTGTGCTGGCGATGGCGCTTCTGTTCGTCGCGCTGAACCTGGTGATCGATCTCACCTACACGCTCATCGACCCCCGCATCGGATTTGAAACCAAATGAGTGATGTCACCGCCACGCCCGCATCTGCCAGCCAGCCCGACGGCGCGCTTGCGCATGTCGGCTACGTGCTGCGCTCCAACCCGGTGACCCTGCTGGCTTTCGCCATGTTCGCGGTTCTTCTGGTCGCGGCGGTCCTCGGGCCCGTGCTTGTGCCTTACGATCCGATGGCCTCGAATGCGGCGCTGGCGCTTCAGCCGCCGTCTTTGGACCACTGGTTCGGCACCGACAATCTGGGCCGGGACGTTTTCAGCCGGGTGATCGTGGCCACGCGGCTGGATCTGGCGATTTCCGTCGCCGCCGTGGCCCTGTCCTTCCTGATCGGCTCGATCCTCGGCAGCGTTGCCGGCTACTGGGGCGGCTGGATCGATGCGGTGCTCAACCGCCTGTTCGATACGATCATGGCCTTTCCCCTGTTCGTCCTGGCCATGGGCATCGTCGCGGCGCTGGGCAACACGGTGGAAAATATCGTCTATGCCACCGCCGTCATCAACATTCCCTTCTACGCAAGGCTGGTCAGGGCGGAAGTCAACATCCGCCGGGACGCCGGTTTCGCGCAGGCGGCCAAGCTGGCCGGCAATTCCGATGTTCGCGTGCTGGCCTTGCACATCTTCCCGAACGCGCTGCCGCCGATGATGGTGCAGGTGTCGCTCAACCTGGGCTGGGCGATCCTGAACGCCGCCGGTCTGAGCTTCATCGGCCTCGGCGTGCGCCCGCCGACGGCGGAATGGGGCATCATGGTCGCGGAAGGCGCCAACTTCATTGTCTCCGGCGAATGGTGGCTGGCGATCTTTCCCGGATTTGCACTGATGTTCGCCGTTTTCACCTTCAACCTCCTGGGAGACGGGCTGCGCGACATTGTCGACCCCCGGCAACGCTCATGAGCCTACTGTCGATCAAGGATCTGAAAGTCTCCTTCAAGACCCGGCGCGGCGACGTCGACGCGGTGCGCGGCGTGTCGCTGGAGGTCGCCAAGGGCGAAGTTCTCGGCATTGTCGGCGAATCTGGATCCGGCAAGTCGGTCACATCCTACGCGCTGATGCGGCTCCTGGAGAGCAATGGCCGCATCGCCGGCGGCGCGCTGACCTATGGCGGCATCGACCTCTGCAGCGTCAGGGAAAACGCGATGCGGGACCTGCGCGGCCGGGAAATTTCCATGATCTTCCAGAACCCGCGCGCGGCGCTCAACCCGATCCGCAAGGTCGGGCACCAGATCGAGGATGTGCTGCGCCGCCATGCCAAGGCGACCCGGTCCAATGCGCGCGCGGAGGCGATCAAGGCGCTGGAGGCGGTCAAGATCCGCGACCCGCAAGCGCGCTACAACGCTTATCCGTTCGAGCTTTCCGGCGGCATGTGCCAGCGCATCGTCATCGCGCTCGCGCTCGCCTGCGACCCCAAGCTCCTGATCGCGGACGAGCCGACCACCGGCCTCGACATCACCACCCAGAAGGCGGTGATGGACCTGATCGCGGAATTGATCGCCGAACGGGGCATGAGCGCCATGGTGATCACGCATGACCTCGGCCTCGCCGCGCAATATTGCGACCGGATCGTGGTGATGAAGGACGGCGAAGTCGTCGAGGAAGGCGACGCGGCGCGCCTGTTCACGGCGCCCGGGCACGCCTATACGCGCAAGCTGGTCGACGCCACGCCGCGGGCCGGAGCTTCCGTTCGTTCGCTGTTGCCCGCGGACCTGCGCACGCCGGCACCGGTCCTGCCGGCCTCTGACATGCCTCTTCTGGAAGTCCGGGACCTGGTGAAAACCTACCAGGGCAAATCCGGGCCCGTTCATGCGGTCAAGGGGATCTCCTTCTCGGTCAGGAAAGGCCAGAGCGTCGGTCTCGTGGGCGAGTCCGGCTGCGGCAAGTCGACGACCTCTTCCATTCTCGTGCGCCTTGCCGATCCGACCAGCGGCGAAATTCTGTTCAACGGCGAGGATCTGGCGAAAACACCCGCAAAGGACTTTGCCCGCGATCCCCGAAGGGCGTCGATCCAGATGGTGTTCCAGGACGCCACCGACAGCTTCAATCCCCGCCACACGGCGCGCCATTCCATCGGCGAACCTCTGGCGCGCCTGACGGGCCTGTCAGGCAAACAGCGTCAGGCACGTATCGACGAGCTGGCGGATCTGGTTGGTCTGCCGCGTCCCCTGCTCGACAGGTTTCCGCATCAGCTGTCGGGAGGCCAGAAGGCGCGCGTCGGCATTGCCCGGGCGATTGCCGTCGATCCGGACTTCCTCATCCTGGACGAGCCGACCGCGGCGCTGGACGTGTCCATCCAGGCGATCGTGCTCAACCTGCTGGTCGACCTCAGGGCCAGGCTCGGCATCAGTTATCTCTTCGTCAGCCACGACCTGCATGTCGTGCGCCTGCTCTGCGACCACGTCATCGTGATGCGCGACGGCGAGATCGTCGAGGCGGGGCCGTCCGCGCAGGTCATGGACAGGCCGTCCCATCCCTACACACAGGAATTGCTGGCGGCGGCCCCCGCGCCGCCTGCCCTTTCGGAGCCGACCAGCTCCGCCGCCGAATGAGAACAAGAGACATTGAGGACAAAAATGTTCGATCTTCCCTTTACGCTTTCGTCCCTGAAGTCCGCCTATTCCGGCGGAACCAGCCCCGCGGACATTGTCGAGGAAGTTTACCGGCGGATCGATGCCGTCGGTGATCCCGGCATTTTCATTCACCTCCTCGACAAGCGGGAGGTGCTGGAACAGGCCGCGGAACTCGGAGCCTTTGACGCGTCGAAACCGCTCTGGGGCATTCCCTTTGTCATCAAGGACAATATCGATGCCGGTGGAAAGCCGACCACGGCGGCCTGTCCGGCCTACGAGTATCAGGCGGGGGAAGACGCCTTTGTCGTCAGGAAATTGCGGCAGGCCGGCGCGCTCCTGATCGGCAAGACGAATCTCGACCAGTTCGCGACCGGACTGGTCGGCGTGCGCTCGCCCTACCAGCCACCGAAAAATGCCGTCGATCCTGCCATCGTACCGGGTGGCTCCTCGTCCGGCTCGGCTGTCGCGGTCGGCCACGGCATTGTCGGTTTCTCGCTCGGCACGGACACGGCCGGATCCGGCCGCGTGCCCGCGGCGCTCAACAACATTGTCGGCCTGAAGCCGACGCTTGGCGCCTTGTCGGCAACCGGGGTTGTGCCCGCCTGCCGGACACTGGACACGATTTCGATCTTCGCCCTGACCGTGGAGGATGCGTATACCGCCTACCAGGCAGCCGCCGGATATGACGAGGCCGACGCCTATTCGCGGGACATCGCCACGCCGGACATGTCGCCGGTGCCTTCCAAGCTGCGGATCGGTATTCCGGATCAAGGCTCCATCGAGTTTTGCGGCGATGCCGTTCAGGAACAGTCCTTCCGCGACACGGTGGCGCTGTTGAAAGCGGAGGGCGCGGAGATCGTCGAGATCGATTTCACGCCCTTCTACGATGTCGCGCACATGCTCTACGAGGGGGCCTGGGTGGCCGAACGCCATACGGTCATCGAGGAGCTGATGAATGAAAATCTCGAAGCCGTTCACCCGGTAACCCGCAAGATCGTCGGGGCGGCACTGGACCTGAGCGCGACCGATGCCTTCCGGGGTTTCTACCGGCTGAAGGAACTCGCCCGCAAGACGGAGCCCGTCCTGGCCGACCTGGACCTTCTGTGCGTGCCGACCATGCCGACCTTCTACAGCGTGGCGGACCTTGAGGCCGACCCGGTCGGTCCGAATTCGCGCAACGGCACCTACACCAATTTCGTCAACCTGCTGGACATGTGCGGCCTTGCCGTGCCGGTGGCGCCGCGCTCCGATGGGCGCCCCGGAAATGTGACCCTGCTGGCGCCCGCCGGCCGCGACGGCTTCCTGGCATCCGTCGGCAGCCGGCTGGAGCAGTTGGCACCGCACGCGCTCGGCGCGACCGGCTGGGCCTTGCCCGCGCCTGCGGATCTTCTGCCGGTTCCGGATACCGGCGAAATCGCCATCGCGGTCTGCGGCGCGCACATGTCCGGCATGGCGCTGAACGGCGAGCTGACGGGCCGCGGTGCGCGCTTCCTCAAGAGCGCCGAAACCAGCGACGCCTATTGCCTTTATGCGCTTGCCGGCGGTCCGCCGAAACGGCCGGGTCTCGTGCGCGGTCCAGCCGGGTCCGGCAATCCGATCGAGCTGGAAATCTGGGCAGTGCCGGCGACCGAAGTCGGCGGTTTCCTGGCGGGTATCCCGGCGCCGCTCGGTCTGGGCACCGTCGAACTCTCCGACGGAACCAGCGTGACCGGTTTCATTTGTGAAGCTGCCGGGATCGAGGGAGCGGAGAACATTTCCCATCTCGGCAGCTGGCGGAAATTCATCGCAACCGCTACGGCGGCCCAGCCGGTCGCGGCGGCCGAATGAGCGTTGGGAGCGGAACGCGGCATGGCTGACCTCAACCTTCCGATTGTCGACCTGGAACCGATGGTCAGCGGAGCGCCCGGCGGTCTGGAGACCGTCGCGGCGGAGATCGGCCGTGCGGCGCGCGAGACCGGATTTTTCTACGTGAAGAACCACGGGGTCGACCAGGCCCTGATCGAAAAGGTCTTTACAGCGGCCCATGAACTCTTCGCGCAGCCGCTCGATGCCAAGATGGCGCTGACGAAGGATTTCTTCAAAACCAATCGCGGCTACGTGCCGATGAAGGGGGAGAACCTCGATCCGACCCAGCCATCCGACCTGAAGGAAGCCTTCAATATCGGTCTGGACCTTGCCGAAGACGATCCGAGGATCGTTGCCGGAGAACCGTTCCGGGCCGTCAATTTATGGCCCGACCTGCCCGGTTGGAAGGACGTCGTTCTGGCCTATTTCAACGCGGTCTGGGCACTCGGCCGGGCCATGCACCGGGCGGTGGCGGCGGATCTCGGCGCGGAGCCCGACTATTTCGAGGACAAGCTCGACGCGCCGATGGCCACACTTCGCCTGCTTCACTATCCGCCGCAGCCCGCGGCTGCGGAGAAGGGGCAGATCGGTGCCGGAACCCACACGGACTACGGCAACATCACAATCCTGCTTCCCGATGCCGTCGGCGGACTGGAAGTGCGCCGGCGCGATGGTGTCTGGCTCAAGGCGCCCACAATAGACGGTGCCTTCGTCTGCAATATCGGCGACTGCCTGATGCGCTGGACCAACGATGTCTACGTGTCGACACCCCATCGGGTGGTCAATTCGAGCGGTCTTGAACGCTATTCCATCGCGTTCTTCCTGGACCCGAACCCGGACGCCGAGGTCGCCTGTCTGCCCAGCTGTCTGGAAGCTGGTGCGCGTCCGAAATACGCGCCGGTCTCCGGGGCCGGCTACCTGAAATCCAGGCTCGATGCGAGTTACGAACCGGTGAAGACCGCCTTGGGCAAGGATACCTGAATGGACAAAAAATAATCAAAAAACACAAATGATGAAATATTGGGCAACTCTGATGTGCCCCAAGGGTTGAAAAGGCTTGAGGTGTTCGCCCGGGCTCTGGGGAAGGAAAGAGAAAAACATCGAAAAGTCAGCACCTTGATCAAGTTCGGGTCGATGAGCCCGGAACACGGGGAGTTGGCACAGGGATTGCTAAATTTAAGCAAAGGCAAGACGAGGCGCGCGGGTTCCGCATGGCTTTGTCATAATACGGAGGACGTCATGTCGAAATTCGAATTCTCACGTCGAAGCATCCTGAAATCATCCGCGGCAGGCCTTGCGGCACTGTCCTCGGCCGGGTTGCCGCGGCTGGCGCACGCATCCGACCTGACGGTCGGCATCGTCTATGTCGGTCCTCGCGACGACTTCGGCTGGAACCAGGCCCATGCGGTCGCCGCCGCCGCCCTGAAGGACGTGCCGGGCGTGACGGTCGTCGAGGAAGAGAACGTGCCGGAGACGATCGCGGTCCAGAAGTCGATGGAATCCATGATCAACCTGGATGGCGCCAAGCTGATCTTCGCGACATCCTTCGGCTACTACAAGCCGTTCGTCCTGGATCTCGCCGCGAAATACACCGACGTGGAGTTCCGCCACGCCGCGCCGCTCTGGACCGAAGGCGATCCGAAGAACGCGGGCAGCTATTTCGGTTATCTCGATCAGGCGCATTACGTGGACGGCGTTGCCGCCGGCCTGTCGACGGCCAGCAACAAGCTCGGATTTGTCGCCGCCAAGCCGATCGGTACGGTTCTGCGCAACATCAACTCCTTCCTTCTGGGCGCCCGCAAGGTCAATCCGGAAGCCACTGTCCAGGTGATCTTCACCGGCGAATGGTCGATGCCGGTGCGCGAGGCAGAGGCTGCCAACGCGCTTGTCGATGCGGGTTGCGATGTTCTCACCTGTCATGTCGACGGCCCGAAGGTGGTGATCGAAACCGCTGAATCGCGCGGCATCAAGTGCTGCGGCCACAACGCGTCCCAGGCACCGCTGGCGCCGAACGGCTTCATCACCGGCGCGGAATACAAGTGGGAGACCATCTACAAGATGTTCGCCACGGACCTTGCCGAGGGCGAGCCCCTGCCGAACTTCACCGGTGGCGGCTTCGACGTCGATTTCGTGCGCTCCACACCCTATGGCGCCGGCGCCACGGAAGCCGCGATTGCCGCTGCCGATGCGGCCCGGGCCGACGTCAAGGCCGGCAAGCCGATCTTCGTCGGACCGATCAACAAGCAGGACGGCTCGCCGTTGCTGGCCGCAGGCGCCAGCCTCGACAACTACGAACCTTCACTCGACCAGACCGACTACCTGATCGAGGGCGTGATCGGCTCGATTACCTGATCGCAAGAAACGGCCGCACCGGACGAACCCGTTGGCAAACGGGCCGCCGGTGCGGCCAGGACCTCGGTGCGGCTGCCGGCGAATTGCGCGGCGCCAGCCCAATCTTCAGGGAAAAGGTATGGCAGATACCACGGAAACGCCCGGCATAACCGTTCAATCCAGCCTCGCGGCCGACGTCCTGGACAGGGTCCGTCGCTCGGCGGAATATGTGGTCATACCGCTCCTGGCGCTGATCTTTTCGGGCATCCTGTTCTCGGTCTTCCTGCTCGCGCTCGGCAAGTCTCCGGCGGACTTCTTTTCCCTGGTCTGGCGCGGCGGTTTCGGCACCAGCTTTTCCTGGCAGAACACGCTGGTGCGCTCCGCACCGCTCATTTTCACGGCTCTGTGCGTGGCCATTCCGGCGCGGCTCGGTCTCGTCATCATCGGCGGCGAGGGCGCGCTGGTGCTTGGCGGTTTCGCTGCCGCCGCGATCGCCATTCCGATGGTCGACTGGGCGCCGGGCTTCCTCCTGCTCGGCGTGATGGCGATTGCCGCCATGCTCGCCGGCGGCCTGTGGATCGGCTGCGTCGGCGCCCTGCGCCATTATCGGGGCGTCAACGAGACCATCGCCTCGCTGCTGATGTTCTACATTGCCGTCTCGATCCTGAACTTTTTCGTCGAGGGCGCGCTGCGCGATCCCTCCGACCCGAACAAGCCGTCGACCAGGCCGATCGGCTCCGAAAACATGATCGGCGCCATTCCCGGAACGGATGTCCACTGGGGCCTGCTGGTCGGTGTCGTCCTGTGCGGGCTGCTCTTCCTTCTGATGAACCGCACCACGTTCGGGTTCGCAGCCCAGATCGCCGGCGGCAATCTGAGGGCCGCGCAGGCGCAGGGGCTGCCGGTCGGTCGGCTGGTGGTGGTGTCCTGCGCGATCGCCGGAGCCTGTGCCGGTCTGGCGGGTTTCTTCGAGGTCGCCGCCATCCACGGCAAGGCCAATGCCTCGCTGATCGCGGGCTACGGCTTCACCGGGATCCTTGTTTCGTTTCTCGCACGCCACAATCCGCTGGTGATCATCCCCGTGGCCATCTTCCTCGGAGGCATCGCTGCCTCGGGCGGGCTGATCCAGCGGCGCATGGATCTGCCGGACGCGACGGTGCTGGTCCTGCAGGGGCTGCTGTTCCTGGTCATCCTGGTGTCTGAAACCTTCTACGGACGCTTTTCCATCTTCAAGTCGAAGGGAGCTGTCCAATGAGCGGCGACGCCGGCCTCATGACCGTGCTTCTGGCGATGTTCGCCGGAGCCATCCGGGTTTCGACCCCGTTCCTGTTCGTCAGTCTGGGTGAAATGCTGACGGAAAAATCCGGCCGCATCAATCTGGGCCTCGAGGGCACGCTCGTCTTCGGCGCCATGTCGGGCTACGCGATTTCCTATCACACGGGTTCGCCCTGGCTCGGCGTGCTGGTCGCGGGGGTCTGCGGCTCGGGTTTCGGCGCCCTGCACGGCTATCTGTGCAAGCTGCCCAAGGTCAACGACATCGCCATCGGCATTGCCCTGATGCTGTTCGGCACCGGCCTCGCCTTCTTTTTCGGCAAGGCCTATATCCAGCCGTCCGCGCCGCGCCTGCCCTCGATCTCCTTCGGGGCGTGGAGCGACCATCCGGGCGTGCGCCAGGCGCTGGAAATCAATCCTTTGTTCCTGCTCGGCATCGCACTGGCGGTGTTCCTGTGGTGGGCGCTCAAGAACACCCGCTACGGCCTGACGATCCGCACAACCGGCGACAGCGCACCGGCGGCGCTGGCGCTCGGCATCAATGTCGACAAGGTCCGGCTGCTGTCGACCATGGCGGGCGGGTTCTTCGCCGGCATCGGCGGATCCTTCCTGTCGCTCTATTATCCGGGCAGCTGGACGGAGGGCCTGTCATCGGGTCAGGGCCTGATGGCCGTCGCGCTGGTGATCTTCGCCAGGTGGAACCCGATTGCCTGCTTCTGGGCGGCGCTGCTCTTTGGTGCGGCAGGCGCGCTCGGCCCTGCCCTGCAGTCCATCGGCATCTCACGCGGCTACCACTTCTTCAACGCCGCGCCCTACATCCTCACCCTCTTGATCATGATTGCCAGCACCTCGCCCAGACGGTCGCTCAAGGGCGCGCCGGGCGAACTCTCGATCACCAAATAAGGAGCCACGAAATGAGCGGACTTGGAGGATTGAACAAAGCCCCGAACGGTGTGGTCCTGGGCATGGTGCAACTGCAGCTGCCGACCGTGGTGAGCGAGATCGATCTCGCGAACCAGACACAGGTGATCGTCGACATGGTGGCCAAGGCGCGGCGCAACATGCCGACCATGGACATGGTCGTCTTTCCGGAATACGCGCTGCACGGCCTGTCGATGGACACCAACCCTGACATCATGTGCACGCTCGACGGTCCGGAAGTCGCCGCCTTCAAGCAGGCCTGTGTCGACAACGACATCTGGGGCTGCTTCTCCATCATGGAACTGAACCCGGGTGGCATGCCCTACAACTCCGGCCTGATCATCGACAACACGGGCGAACTGAAGCTCTATTACCGCAAGATGCATCCCTGGGTTCCGGTGGAACCGTGGGAACCGGGCGACCAGGGCATCCCGGTGATCGACGGTCCGAACGGCTGCAAGATGGCGCTGATCATCTGCCATGACGGCATGTTCCCGGAGATGGCCCGCGAATGCGCCTACAAGGGTGCGGAAATCATGATCCGGACGGCCGGCTACACGGCCCCGATCCGCGACAGCTGGAAATTCACCAACCAGTCCAACGCCTTCTGCAATCTCATGGTGACCGCCAATGTCTGCATGTGCGGCACGGACGGTACCTTCGACAGCATGGGTGAAGGCATGATCGTCAATTTCGACGGCACCATCCTGGCCCATGGCACCAGCGGCCGGCCGAACGAGATCATCACGGCCGAGGTTCGTCCGGACCTGGTGCGTGAGGCCCGGATCAACTGGGGGGTGGAAAACAACATCTACCAGTTCGGACATCGCGGCTATGTCGCGGTGAAGGGCGGGGCCCAGGATTGCCCCTACACCTACATGACCGATCTGGCCGCCGGCCGCTACCGCCTGCCCTGGGAGGACGAGGTCCTGCACACGGACGGCACTTCCTGCGGCTTCGAGAAACCGGTGCGCCGCTTCGGCGAAAACGCCCTCAGCGACGCAGCGGAGTGACCGGCATGAGCCTTGCGCAATCCTTTACGCCGGACGAGACCACGGGCCAGGTCAAGGCAGATCCCTATGCCTGGCCCTATAACGGCGACCTCAGGCCCGACAACACGGCACTGATCATCATCGACATGCAGACAGACTTCTGCGGCAAGGGCGGCTATGTCGACAGCATGGGCTACGACATCGGGCTGACGAGGGCACCGATCGAGCCGATCGGCAAGGTGCTCGTCGCCATGCGGGCCGGCGGATATCACATCATCCACACGCGCGAAGGGCACCGCCCGGATCTGGCCGACCTGCCCGCCAACAAGCGCTGGCGCTCCCGCCAGATCGGTGCCGGCATCGGCGATCCGGGCCCCTGCGGCAAGATCCTGGTCAGGGGCGAGCCCGGCTGGGAGATCATTCCCGAACTTGCGCCCGCAGACGGCGAACCGATCATCGACAAGCCGGGCAAGGGGTCCTTCTGCGCCACCGACCTGGAGCTGCTGCTCAGGACACGGGGCATCGACAACCTTGTCCTGACCGGCATCACCACCGATGTCTGCGTGCACACCACCATGCGCGAGGCCAATGACCGCGGCTTCGAATGCCTGATCCTGTCGGATTGCTGCGCGGCGACCGATCCGGGCAATCACGCGGCGGCCCTGAAGATGGTGACCATGCAGGGCGGGGTGTTCGGTGCCGTCGCCGACAGCGGGACGTTACTGGCCGGATTGCGGATCGCTTCGGGGGAGGCCGCAGGATGAGTGTCGCGGAAACAGTCGCACCGGAACCAAGGGCCATCGGCGTCGAAACCATCGGCATGACCAAGGTCTTTGCCAGCCTGACCGCGCTGGACGATGTCTCGATCAGGGTAACGCCCGGATCCTTCCACGCGCTGCTGGGCGAGAACGGTGCGGGCAAGTCGACGCTGGTCAAGTGCATGATGGGGTTCTACCAGCCGACGAGCGGCTCGATGCTGGTCGACGACAGACAGGTCGAGGTTCCCAATCCGCGGGCCGCGCATGCGCTCGGGATCGGCATGGTCTACCAGCATTTCACGCTGGTTCCGTCCCTGACGGCAGCGGAAAATCTTGTTATCGCCAGGGCGGACACGCCCGCGGTGATTGACTGGAAGGCGGAAAGAAAGGCGCTGAATGCGTTTCTCGAGACAACGCCTTTCAAGGTGCCGCTGGATGTTCCGGTTTCGGGCCTCTCCGCCGGCGAAAAGCAGAAGCTGGAAATTCTCAAACAGCTCTACCTGGATCAGCGTTTCCTGATCCTGGACGAACCGACGTCGGTGCTGACGCCGGACGAGGCGGACGAGGTGCTCGGGCTTCTGCGCGGCATGACCGAAGCCGGTGAGCTCACCATCCTGATGATCACCCACAAGTTCCGGGAAGTGACCGCCTATGCGGATGACGTCACGGTGCTGCGGCGCGGGCGCGTCGTCGGCAGCGGCCGGGTCAAGGATCTCTCCGTCGAGGAGATGAGCCACATGATGATCGGTGAAACGGAGATCCGCGAAAGCGCGGCCCGTGCAGAACAGCCGGACAAGGCCCTGAAGCTGGAGCTCGCCGGCCTGTTTGCCGATGACGACGCGGAACTGCCGGCGATCGAGGCGATCAGCCTGAAGATCCATGCGGGCGAGATCCTCGGCATTGCGGGTGTTTCGGGCAACGGCCAGTCCGCGCTGATCGAGGTCCTGTCCGGACAGCGCGTGCTGAAGGACGGACGGATCTTCATCGACAAGAAGCCCTACGAGCCGGAACGGGAGCAGATGGACCGGTTCAAGGTGTTCGGATTCTCCGAGGAGCCCTTGAAGAACGTGGCGGTGCCGCGCATGAGCGTTGCGGAAAACATGGCTTTCCGGACCTTCGACAAGACGCCGATCTCGCCTTTCAGGGGCTGGCTGTCGCCGCCGCCGATGCGCAGGCGTGCACGTGAACTGATCGCCGCCTACCGGGTCAAGACCCCCTCGACCGAAGAGCCGATCGAGAACCTTTCCGGTGGCAACGTGCAGCGCGCGATCCTGGCCCGGGAACTCTCCGGCGAGGTCGATGTCCTGATTGTCGCAAATCCGTGTTTCGGGCTGGATTTCGCCTCCGTTGCCGAGATCCGGGCGCAGATCATGGATCAGCGCAACCGTGGCGCCGCCATTCTTCTGGTGTCCGAGGATCTCGACGAAATCCTGGAACTGGCGGATACGGTCGCGGTCATGTCCGAAGGCAGGATCACCTATCAGTCGCCGATGGCGGAAACTGACAGGGCCACGATCGGCCACGCCATGGCGGGGCATCACTGATGATCAGCGTCGACGCCGCGCCCTTCGAGTTCACCTTCGACCCCGCGACAACCGCGCTGGTTGTCATCGACATGCAGCGCGACTTCATCGAGCCGGGTGGCTTTGGAGAGACGCTGGGCAACGACATTTCCCACATGCAGCGGGCCATCGCCCCGACCGCGAAGCTGCTCCAGCTGTTCCGGGAGCAAGGCTGGCCCGTGATCCACACGCGCGAGACCCATGCGCAGGACCTGAGCGACTGTCCGCCGGCCAAGCGGGATCGCGGCAGCCCCGCATTGCGGATCGGCGACACCGGGCCGATGGGCCGGATCCTGATAAGGGGTGAGCCGGGCGCGGAGATCATCGGCGACTGCGCACCGGTTGCCGGTGAAACCGTCATCGACAAGCCGGGCAAGGGCGCGTTCTACGCGACGGAGCTGGGCCTCATCCTGGAAGGGCTCGGCGTGAAAAGCCTGGTCTTTGCCGGCGTGACCACGGAGGTCTGCGTCCAGACAACCATGCGCGAGGCCAATGACCGGGGCTACGAATGCCTCCTGATCGAGGAGGCGACCGAGAGCTATTTCCCTGAATTCAAGGCGGCCACGCTGGACATGATCCGGGCGCAGGGCGGCATCGTCGGCTGGACGGCGCCGCTGGCGTCCTTCGAAAAAGCAATCAAGCAATAACCGGAGTGCCCATGAGCGCTGAATTCGACGCCAAATCGCATGTCGCCCACATGGAAAAGGTCATGGGCCTGACCATCGAGGATGACTGGCGACCCGTGGTGGAAGCCCATATCGCGGCGACGCAGAAAGCCGCCGAGCTGGTCCTGTCCTTTCCGCTCGGGGAAGACATCGAAGCCGCGCCGGTGTTCGAGGCATGAGCGCGGTACCTGAAACCGCGGCCGCGATTGCTTCCGCCGTCGAATCCGGCGAGCTGAAGGCAACCGAAGTCGTTGAGGCGACGCTGGCGCGGATCGAGACGCTCAACCCGAAGTTCAACGCATTTACCGACGTGACCGCGGTGCGGGCGCTGGCCGAGGCCGAGAGTGTTGATGCCGCGATCGCCGGAGGCGCGGATCTGCCGCTGGCCGGGGTGCCCTTCGCGGTCAAGAACCTGTTCGATATCGAAGGCGTGGTGACCCGCGCCGGGTCGAAGATCAATCTGGAGAACCCGCCGGCGACAGCGGATGCGACGCTCGTCAGAAGATTGCGTGAGGCGGGCGGCGTCCTTATGGGCGGCCTGCATATGGGCGAATACGCCTATGATTTCACCGGCGAGAACGCTCACGACGGCAATTGCCTCAACCCGCATGACCCGGAACGCATGAGCGGCGGTTCGTCCTCCGGGTCCGGGTCCGCCGTCGCCAGCGGCATGGTGCCGGTCACGCTGGGATCGGACACCAACGGCTCCATCCGTGTGCCGTCGTCCTTCTGCGGCCTGTTCGGACTGAAGCCGACCTATGGCCGCCTGTCGCGGCACGGCACCTATCCCTTTGTCGGCAGTCTCGACCACCTGGGGCCGCTGTCCCGCTCGGCGCGGGATCTGGCACTTGTGTTCGACGCGCTCCAGGGGCGAGATCCTCAGGATCCCGCGCAGGCAGACCGCCCTTATCTGGCAACGCACGGGGAGCTGAAAAAGGATATCGACGGCCTGCGGATTGCCGTCGCGGGTGGCTATTTCAGGCAGAAGGCGGAGCCGGAAGCCCTTGCCGCCGTCGATGCGGTTGCCGCCGCGCTGGGGGTCTCGGCCGAAATCGACATTCCGGAAGCAGCGCGGGCACGCGCTTCGGCCTATGTGATCACCGTTGCGGAGGGCGCCAATCTTCATCTCGACCGGATCATCAACCGGCCGCGGGACTTCGATCCGGACACACGCGACAGGTTTCTTTCCGGAACGATGGTGCCCGCTGTCTGGGTGCAGCAGGCACAGCGCTTCCGCAGCTGGTTCCAGGCGATGATGCGCGGCATCTTCGAGCATGTCGACGCCATCCTGGCACCGGCGACGCCGTTTTCCGCCCTTCCCTCCGGTACCAAGACCATCACGCTCGACGGGGAGACCATGCCGGCGCGGCCGAATATCGGGCTGTTCACCCAGCCGATTTCCTTCATCGGCCTGCCGGTGGTGGCCGTGCCTGTCTGGCTTGAGACAGCCTCGCTGCCGATCGGCGTTCAGGTGATCGCCCCGGCCTGGCGGGAGGACATCGCGCTCAGGATTGCCGACCGGCTGCAACGGGACGGCATCTGCAAGGCACCGGTCGCGGCAACTCGGCCGGAACTCGTGACCTGATGGAGACAATCATGGACAGTGCGCGCTGGGCGGGCCGGAACCGGGACAAGGACAGGATCCGGCAGGACGTCTGGTCCGGCCTTCAGGAAAGCGGGACCAGCATCGGGCCGGCCTTCAGCTGCATACCGAACTTCGCCGGCGCGGATCTGGCGGCGCGCAACCTCGCGCGTCTGCCGCAATGGCAGGCGGCGAAAACCGTCAAGTGCAATCCCGACCCGCCGCAGATCCCGGTCCGTCTCAGGGCGCTCTACGAGGGCAAGATCGTCTATGCGCCCGTACCGGAACTGCTGAAGCCCTTTCCCTTCGTCCGGCTGGATCCGGACAAGCTCGTGAAGAAGGGCATCCAGTTCGAGCTGGCGGCAACCTCGCAAGGTTTCGTCGAACACGGCGACCCGGTCGAGTTCGAGGACATGGAACTCCTGGATTTTGTCGTTGTCGGCTGTGTCGCGGTCAGCCGGCTGGGCGCGCGGACGGGCAAGGGCGGCGGTTTTGCCGATCTGGAACTTGGCATCTTCCGGGAGCTTTCCAAGCTGAAACCGGACACGCCGATCACGACAACCGTGCATTCCTCGCAGGTCGTCGACAATGACCGGCTGGTGATGATGGGCCATGACAGCGCGCTTCATGCCATTGCGACGGAAGCCGAGCTGATCGAGACAGGCACGCCCTTCGCGCAGCCGCGCGGGGTCGCCTGGGACGAGGTGCAGCCGGATCAATACCGGGACATTCCGTTCCTCAAGACATTGCGTGCGCGCGTGGAAGCGGCAGGGAGCCAGGACTGATGGACATCAACATCGCGGCCGTCAAGGCTGAGGTCGAGGCGGTCTTCGAGGAATACGAGACGGCTCTGGTGACAAACGACGTCGCGGCACTGGATCGCCTCTTCCTGGATGCACCGACAACGATCCGCTATGGCGGCGGCGAGAACCTCTACGGATATGACGAAATCGCGGCGTTCCGCTCGGCGCGGGACAGCGGCAATCTTGAGCGCAGCCTCGCCCGGACCGTCATCACGACCTACGGCACCGACTTCGCAACGGCCTCGACGCTGTTCTACCGCGACACGTCTCCGGGCAAGGTCGGCCGCCAGATGCAGACCTGGATCCGGACGGATGGTGGCTGGCGGGTCGTTGCGGCGCATGTCAGCGTGATCGACGCGCCCGCCTGATCGGCCGGGAGCGACTTGTTGCGCTCTTGCGTCTTCAGCGCGACTGAGTTGAGGTTTCTCAGGGAACCAAGTGCCTGCGACACCAGAGCATTGAATACATGCGTTCTAGGATCTTGTCATCGCGGGTGGCCAGCCGCGCTCCGGATATGTCACCATGAACGTCAAGCCGCCGCCTTCTGGCATGCTGAAAGCGACCAGGGTGGTGCGCATCCCCGTCAACCGTGACTAGTTTGGGCAAAACATGTGCAGCAACTGCAAGGCCTCGTACACGATCCATGCGGCACAGCATCATTTCGGCTGGGACAACTCCAATGCCCCGGTCGAGACGGTGGCGCCGGGCTCGGTGTTGGAATTCGAGTGCCTCGACAGCTCCGCCGGGCAATTGACCCCGGACAGCACCGTCGGGGATTTGGCATCGATGGATTTCGGCAAGGTCAATCCGGTCACCGGTCCCATCCATGTGGACGGCGCCGAGCCCGGCGATGCCCTTGTCGTCAAGATCCATGAATTCAAGCCGTCCGGCTTTGGCTGGACAGCAAACATTCCGGGCTTCGGCCTGCTCGCCGACCAGTTCGAGGATCCCGCGCTGCATGTCTGGTCCTATGACAAGGACAAGCTGGGAACCGCGGCCTTTGCCCCTTTTGGCAAGGTGCCCCTGAAGCCCTTTGCCGGCACGATCGGCGTGGCGCCCGCCGAGCCGGGGCTGCACTCCATCATCCCGCCGCGCCGGGTCGGCGGCAACATGGACATCCGGGACCTGGCCGCCGGGACGACGCTCTACCTGCCGGTGGAAGTCGCCGGGGCGATGTTTTCCATCGGCGACACCCACGCTGCGCAAGGGGACGGCGAAGTCTGCGGCACTGCCATCGAAAGTCCGATGAACACCGTGATCGGCCTCGACCTCATCAAGGGCGCGGACCTGAAGATGCCGCGCTTCGAGACCCCGGGTCCGGTTACCCGTCATCTCGATGAGATGGGTTACGAGGTCACCACCGGGATCGGTGAGGACCTCTACGAGGGCGCCCGGGCGGCGGTATCCGGCATGATCGACCTCCTGTGCGCCCGTCACGGCTACAATGCGGTCGATGCCTACATGCTTTGCTCGGTCTGTGGCGACCTCAGGATTTCGGAGATCGTCGACGCACCCAACTGGGTCGTATCGTTCTATTTCCCGAAGGTCGTGCTTCAGTGACCAGTCAGGCGGGCGGCGCGCCGATAACGTCCGGATGGGCGTCGCGGAAGGCGTCCAGTGCATTGCAGGCCCCCGCCACGCGGCGGATCCTGGCAAAACCTGAAATGTCCACGCCCCAGCGATCGGCATTGTAGAGCTGCGGAACCAGGCAGCAATCGGCCATGGTCGGCCGGGCGCCGTGGCAGAACGGGCCGTCGTCGTCGAGCAGGTTCTCGAAGGCGGCAAGCCCCTTGCCGATGAAATGCCGCATCCAGGCGACCTTTGTCTCGTCGCCGCCGCCGGTGAGGTCGCTGACATGCTTGACGACGCCGAGATTGCAGACCGGGTGGATTTCCATGGCAATGGCGTAGGAGAGCTGGCGCACCCGGTACTGGCCGTCAATGTCCGCGGGCAAAAGACTGGAGTCCGGAACGGTGGCATCCAGATATTCGATGATGGCGAGCGACTGTGTCAGCGTCTTGCCGTCGATGATGACCGCCGGCAGCAGCCCTTGCGGGTTGAGCTTGAGATAGTCGTCTTCGAGGTGGGCGCGCGTCAGCAGGTTGACCGGACGGTAGTCGGCTTCGAGACCCAGAAGATTGAGCGCGATGCGCACGCGGTAGCTCGCGGACGAACGCCAGTAATCATAAAAAACAATGTCTTTTGCCATCAAACCCTCCCGGACACGCAGTGTGCATAGATACACTTATTCGGCACGGAATTGGCAAGCGTATGTGTCGTGTTCTGGAACAACGACGCTTTCACTGACGTCCTGAGAGAAATGATGCGCTCATTCCCCTCCGTGTGTCACCCCGGACAAGCGCAGCGCAGATCCGGGGCCCATTCGCGGGACCGCTTGCTGAAGCGAAAGAGGTTTTGAGGAAGGTTGGCTGCCCACACAAAGTGCTCTGGAAATGAGTGGGCCCCGGGTCGCGCGTTGCGCGCCCGGGGTGACACCGGTGTTTGCTGTGAGGTTTGTTTCCACACAAAGTCAGTCGCGCCCCCAAGTCACCTCTCCCGTTGGGAGAGGTCGGCGCGAATGCGCCGGGTGAGGGGGCAGACGTTGCAATCATTCCGAGGGGTTTGCCCCCTCACCCCAACCCTCTCCCAATGGGAGAGGGGGCTTGGCGGTGCCTGTGGCCAAGTCGAGTCTAATTCCAGTTTGAAAAAAAGCAGCGCGTCTCAGCTCAGAACCAGGTCCCTTTCGCGACCCACAGACACCCTGCAGCCTGTCGCCTGACCGATGACCACCGGTGCGTTGCCTTTCTGCGCCTTGCCGGCGACATAGACCTCGTCGATGGAGCGGTCGTCGCCGAGCATTTGCAGCACGAACAGCTCCTCGGCCAAGGTTTCGGCGCGTTCCATGCGCAGGGCCATGGCCTCGGTCGCGCGGGCGTTCAGCACGACGATGTCGGCTTCCGTGCCCTCGTCGAGCGTGCCGATCCTGTCTTCCATCCCGAGCGCCACCGCGTTGCCGCGGGTGATCCAGTGGAAGGCCCGGAACGGGTGCAGTTTCTGGTCCTGGAGTTGAAGGATCTTGTAGCCTTCATTGAGGGTCTGCAGCATCGAATAGCTGGTGCCGGCGCCGATGTCGGTGGCGATCGCGTTGGTGATGCCACGGGCTTTCAGGCCGGCATCGTCAAAGAGGCCGCTGCCGAGGAAGAGGTTCGAGGTCGGGCAGAAAACCGGCCGGGCGCCTGTTTCGGAAAGCGCATCGATCTCGCGCGGTTCCAGGTGGATCGAATGGCCGAGCAGCATCTTCTCCGACAGAAGCCCGTAGCTCTGATAGACGTCGAGATAGTCCCGTGCCTCGGGGTAGAGCTCCAGGGTGTAGGCGATTTCATTCCTGTTTTCAGACAGGTGCGTCTGCACGAAACAGTCCGGATGCTCAGCCACCAGCGCGCCGGCCATCTCCATCTGGGCCGGGGTCGAGGTGATCGCGAAGCGCGGGGTGATCGCGTAGGACGCGCGGCCTCTGCCATGCCATTTGGCGATCAGGTCCCTGGTGTCGTCATAGCCGGATTGCGGCGTGTCCTTGAGGCCGTCCGGCGCGTTGCGGTCCATCAGCACCTTGCCGCCGATCATGCGCATGTTGCGCTGTTCGGCCTCCTCGAAATAGGCCTCGGCGGAGGCCTTGTGCACCGAGCAATAGGCAACGGCGGTGGTGGTGCCGTGATTGGTCAGCAGATCGAAGAAGCGGCAGGCCATCGCCGCGGCGTGGTCTTCGTCCGCAAAGCGCGTTTCTTCGGGAAAGGTATAGCTGTTCAGCCAGTCCAGCAGCTGCGCGCCCCAGGAGGCGACGATCTGGACCTGCGGGAAATGGATATGCGTGTCGATGAACCCGGCGGTCAGCAGGTTCGGCCGGTGATCGACAATGTCCGCGCAGCCGGCCTCGGCGACCACATCGCAATAGGTCCCGCGCCTGAAAATGATGCCGTCCTCGATCAACAGCGCGCCGTCCTCGACATAGTCGAAGGCAGCGGTGTCGTCGGGCGTTTGCGGCTCGGACTTGAAGGTGAGCAGGCGGCCGCGAAGCAGCAGGCGGTCGGATTGCATCGTTTTGCTCCAGTCATCGGAAAATCGGGGCGGAAGATCCGCCCCGAAGGATTGGTTTGAAATTCGGATCACTCGCCCGGTGCGGGCTGCGCCTGGGTGAGCGGTTCGGCTTCCGGCACGATCGTCTCCTCGCGGTGGAAGATCGGATAGATGAACAGGAAGGCGGCGGCGATCAGGTAGCCGAGGCTGACGGTGGAGAAATCCGGCCAGTGCAGATTTGCCGAGTGGATGATACCGACCGAGGCCATCGCGAAGGCCGCGAAGGCAAAGCCGCCGGCGTTGCGGAACTTGCCGTCAATGACGCTGGCAACGATCGCGCCCCAGATCAGGCCGGTCAGGATCGCGCCCTGGCTGAGGGCAAGATGACCTTCATAATGCGCGCCCTGCTGCAGCATCGCCGCGGTCAGTTGCGGATCGCCGAGCGCCAGCATGCCGGTGGCCCCGGTTGCGCCGAGCGCGCCCATCAGCGAGCCCCACTTGATCACCAGGAAGCTGGAGACATGCGGCATCATCGCGATGGTGACGGCGGCCATGTGCTCGGTCTTCACCGCGTGGGCGGTGTTGGTGATCAGGCTGAGCGCGACGAACACCAGCACCGGCGCGGCGGCGGCCACGGGGATCAGGTTGTTCAGGAACGCCAGCAGGCCGAGGAACGCGGCGAGCGGAATGACCACGCCGACACCGATCACATAGCCGGCATGGGCCCCCATGCGCTTGTAGGCCGGGTGACCGATATAGGCGGTGGTCGGGAAGGGCGAGCCGAACAGCGCGCCGATCATGGTGCCGGCCCCGTCGGTGATCTGGCAGGTGGCGACCGGATAGTGATCGCCCGCCGCTTCCGCGCTTTCCACGTTATTCATCGTCTCGATGAAATTGTAGATCTGCACCGGCACCAGAACCAGGAACAGTTCCGGATGGGCGAAGAGATGCTGGATCCCGGCGACGAGGTCTCCGAAATAGGGCACCGGCGGATAGAAGCCGACTCCTTCGAAGCTGATCTTCGACTGGCCGATGGCGAGCGCCACGACCGTGCCGACGGCAAGCGCCAGCAGACCGGCCGGAATGTTGAACGGCAGGCGGAACCGGCCGACCAGGCCCCAGAGGATGATGATCATCGAGGCAAAGCCGATGAACGGGTTCTCGAAGACGGTCGCCAGCGGCACGGTGCCGATGAACACCAGCGCGATACCGCAAAGTGTGCCGAGCATGCCCGCGCGCGGCGTGACCTTTTTCAACCACGGGCCGACGATGGCGCCGAGCGCGGCAACGATGCCGCCCATGAAACCGGCGCCGATACCGACCTGCCAGGCCAGCACCGGATCGTTGGTCGACCAGTAGATCGGGCCGATCACGCCGAAGAGATAGACGAACATCACCGGCGTCGAGATGCCGTAGGGCAGCGCGGTGACAGCGCGTCCATGTTGTCTTGCCGCCCGCTGTGCCAGCAGAACGTAGACGGCAACGCCCGCCAGGATCGCGATGGCCGCGCCCGGAACGATCTTGCCGTAGACGATGCCCGCCGGCATCTGGAACACGAACTGGCAGAT
Organism: Roseibium sp. Sym1; assembly: GCF_027359675.1. Lineage (NCBI taxonomy): Bacteria > Pseudomonadati > Pseudomonadota > Alphaproteobacteria > Hyphomicrobiales > Stappiaceae > Roseibium > Roseibium sp. Sym1. The sequence continues at coordinate 1,444,119 of NZ_CP114786.1, read as the reverse complement.
CCCCGCCAGCACCATCAGGTTCACGAGGTTGTCGGTGAACAGGGCCCAGAAGGCGCTGAAATCCCCACGCGAAAACAGTTTGTAGTCGTACCTCCCAACCCGCATATCGGGTCTCCTTTCAGGTAAAAGGACCGGCCCGCGCCTTCTCCCGCAGGGCGGAGCGGCCGTTGGTTTACTGCGCGGCCTGAAGCAGCGCAGTCTCCTCCCTGCCGCCGGCGGCCTTGTCTCCCGCCGTCAGGGCGGCAAGAACTTCGGCGGCCACGAACGCGGCAATGATTTCAGGACGTTTGTCCCGGCTGCCCGAGGCGCCGATGGGACAGGTCAGCTGGTCGATCGACAGCCCGTCGCAATGGCTGAGACACCAGGAGCGCAGCTTGGCGCGCTTGGTCGCGGACCCGATCATGCCGACATAGGCCGCATGACCGAGTTCCAGCGCCGCAGATGTCAGCAGAAAGTCGAGGCCGTGATCATGGGTCAGCACTATGAAGGCGCTGCCTTCCGGTGCATTGAAGATCTCGACCTCCGGAATGGCGCGCAAGCGCATGTCGACCCGCGCCGTTGACTGCGCCAGTTCCTCCTTGCGCATGTCGACCAGCACGCAATGAACCGGGGCATGCTGCAGAAGATCGGCAATCGCCCGGCCGACATGGCCCGCGCCCATGATGTAGACGTGGGGCAAAGCCTCTTCGTAGCTGCGCAGACGATAAAGCGCGTCGTCGCGGTCGGTCCGGCGCATGCGTCTCAGTGTCAGTTCCACCCGTCCGCCGCAGCACTGGCCGATTTCCGGCCCGAGCGGCAGGTCGAGGTGGGCTTCCAGGGTGCCCTCGGCCAGCATGGTGCGGGCCTTGGTGATGACGATGTGCTCCAGCTGGCCGCCGCCGATGGTGCCGAACAGCCGGTCCGCCGAGACGAACATTTCCGTGCCGGCTTCCCGTGGGGAAGAGCCACGCACCCGGGTCAGTTCGATCCGGACAATCTGCCTGGCGGAGCCGAAGAACTCCTCGGCCTGGCTGGAGCGCAAAGTCATGATATCACTCCCGGTTTTTCAGCCGTTCGACGGCCATCAGCACGCGCTCCGGCGTCGCCGGCGCATCGAGACGCGGGCATTCGCGGTAGTCCGCGACGCTGGCAACGGCCATGGAAAGCGCCTCGAACACGGAAATGCCGAGCATGAAGGGCGGTTCGCCAACGGCCTTGGACCGCTTGATGGTGCGCTCCCTGTTTTCCGACCAGTCCGCCAGAGTGACGTTGAAGATGCGCGGACGGTCCGAGGCGAGCGGGATCTTGTAGGTGGACGGCGCATGGGTTCTGAGCCGGCCGGCGTCGTCCCACCACAGTTCTTCCGTGGTCAGCCAGCCCATTCCCTGGATGAACGCGCCTTCGACCTGGCCCTTGTCGAGGACCGGGTTCAGCGACTTGCCGACATCGTGCAGGATGTCCGTGCGTTCGACCCGGTATTCGCCGGTGAGCGTATCGACCACGACTTCCGAGCAGGCGGCGCCGTAGGAATAGTAGTAGAACGGCCGTCCCTTGCCGGCGGCCCGGTCCCAATGGATCTTCGGCGTCTTGTAGAACCCGGCCGCCGACAGGTGCACGCGGGCCATGTAGGCCTGGCGCACCAGGTCGTTGAACGGGATCAGCTCAGGGCCGGCCTGGACCATGTTGTTGGCAAAGGTCACGTCTTCCGGCGCGACGCCGTAGGTCTCCGCGGCGAAGGTGGTCAGGCGTTCCTTCAGTTGCTCGGCCGCGTTCAGCGCGGCCATGCCGTTGAGATCGGTGCCCGACGAGGCGGCGGTGGCCGAGGTGTTCGGCACCTTTTCCGTCGTCGTCCTGGTGATCTTGATGCGCTCGAAATCGACCTGGAACGCGTCGGCGACAACCTGGGCCACCTTGGTGTTGAGGCCTTGGCCCATTTCGGTGCCGCCATGGTTCAGGTGGATCGACCCGTCATTGTAGATGTGGATCAGCGCGCCGGCCTGATTGTACCAGGTGGCTGTGAAAGAAATGCCGAACTTGACCGGTGTCAGTGCAATGCCCCGTTTGAGGATCGAGGAACGGGCATTGAACTGAAGGATCGCCTCGCGGCGGGCCTTGTAGTCGGAGGAGCTTTCAAGTTCACCGATCAGGCGCGGCAAGATGTTGTCCTCGACCTCCTGGTGATAGGGGGTGAGGCAGCGGCCGCCGTCGCGGTCGCCGTAGAAATTGGCCTTGCGGATTGCCAGGGGGTCCTTGCCGAGCGCATAGGCGATCTCCTCGATCATGCGCTCCGCCGCGACCACGCCCTGAGGCCCGCCGAAGCCGCGAAAGGCGGTGTTGGAGACCGTGTTGGTCTTCACCGGCCGGCTTTCCAGGCGGACATGCGGGTAGAAATAGGCATTGTCGGCGTGGAACAGTGCGCGGTCGGTCACCGGACCGGAGAGGTCCGAGGAATAGCCGCAACGCGCCGCGAAGACGCCATCGACGGCCTGGATCCGGCCGTCGCCGTCAAAGGCGACGTCATAATCGACCACGAAATCATGACGCTTGCCGGTCGCGGTCATGTCCTGGTCGCGGTCCGGGCGGATCTTCACCGGGCGGTTCCACTTCTTCGCGGCCATCGCGGCGACGACGCAGAAGAGGTTCATCTGGCTTTCCTTGCCGCCGAAGCCGCCGCCCATGCGGCGCACATTGACGGTCACCGCGTTGGACGGCACGCCGAGCACATGGGCGACCATGTGCTGGGCCTCGCTCGGATGCTGGGTGGAGCAATGAACGGCGACGTCGTCGTCCTCGCCCGGAAGGGCAAAGGCGATCTGGCCTTCCAGATACATGTGGTCCTGGCCGCCGATGGCGATCCGTCCCCTGATCCGGTTTTCCGCCGTCTCGAACGCCGGGGCGATGTCGCCGCGTTCCAGTTTGAGCGGGTCGGTGACCAGCGGACAGCCGGCCTCCTGCGCGGCAATCGGATCGAGCGCGTGCGGCAGCACCTCGTAGTCGATCCTGGCAAATTCGGCCGCGCGCCGGGCCGCGTCGCGGCTTTCCGCGACAACGGCAAAGAGCGGCTGGCCGTGATACTCGGTCTTTTCCGTCGGAAAGACCGGTTCGTCATGTCTGCCTGTCGGGCTGATGTCGTTGTGGCCCGGAATGTCCTCGGCGGTCAGGACGCCGACCACGCCCGGCGCCGCCCTGACGGCGGCAAGATCCATCGTCTTGATCTGGCCATGGGCGACGGTGGAAACGCCGAGATAGGCGTGCAGCGTGCCCTGCGGTTCGGCAATGTCGTCGCAATAGTCCGCGCGGCCGGTGACATGTTTCTCGGCGCTGTCGTGGCGCCGGTCTTTGTGGACACCGCCGCTGATCGTGGCTTTCGCGTGCTGGATGACGTCGTGTTTCATCTTGCTTGTCTCCGGTCACGCGCTCATGAGATCGACCGGTTCGGCGGTCGTTTCGTCATGGGTCAGGAAAAAGCGCTGCAGCAGGTTGCGCGCGACGGTCAGCCGGTAATCGGCCGAGGCGCGCCAGTCGCTGAGCGGGGTGAAGTCGGCACCGAGTGCCCGGGCGGCGGCCTGGAAAGAGGCCTCGTTCCAGGGCTGGCCGCGCAGCGCGGCTTCCGCCTTTTCGGCCCGCTTCGGCGTGCCGGCCATGCCGCCAAAGGCCAGGTGGCAGTCGGTGATGCGGCCGCCCGCAACGGTGACCGAGAACCCGGCGGCAACGGAGGAAATGTCTTCGTCGCGGCGCTTGGAGATCTTGTAGGCGGCGTTGAGCTGGCCTTCGCGCGGACGCGGGATCAGGATGCTGGTGACGAATTCACCCGGGGTCCGGTCCTGCTTGCCGTATTCGATGAAGAAGTCTTCCAGCGGCAGGCTGCGTTGCCCGGCGCCCTTGCGCAGCACGATCTGGGCGCCGAGCGCGATCAGCACGGGCGGCGTGTCGCCGATGGGCGAACCGTTGGCGATGTTGCCGCCGATTGTGCCCATGTTGCGGACCTGGCAACCCGCGATCCGGTCCCAGTAGCTTTTGAGATGCGGGAAGATCTCGCAGATCGTCTCTTGCGCTTCCGAATAGGTGACGCCGGCGCCGAGTTCGAGCGCGGTGTCCGTGACGGTGACCGATTTCAGCTCTTCCAGATGGCCGATGAAGACGGCCGGGCCGATGGGGCGCATGAATTTGGTGACCCAGAGACCGACATCGGTCGACCCGGCGACGATGGTCGCGTTGGGGTTTTCTTCAAGAACAGCCGCGAGGTCGTCGACATCGGCCGGAACGATGGCCTGGTTGTCGGCGGGGCCGGTGACGACGCGCCGGCCGTCTTTCAAAGCGGCAAGGCGTTCGGTCAGGCCGGTGCGTTCCAGTTCCAGGAAATCCCGCGCAGGGCTGCCATAGCGGTTGGCGGCCATGGCGGCGGCGACGATCGGCTGGTAGCCGGTGCAGCGGCAGAGATTGCCCTGGATGGCTGTTTCGACCTCGGTCTCGGTCGGCTCCGGATTTGCCATCCACAGCGCATAAAGCGACATGACGAAGCCCGGTGTGCAGAAGCCGCACTGGCTGCCGTGAAAATCGACCATCGCCTGCTGGATCGGGTGCAGGCCGCCATTCTCGCCGCGCAAGTGCTCGATGGTGACCACGTGGCAGCCGTCGAGCGAGGCGAGGAACCGGATACAGGCATTGACGGTCTCACAAGTGAGCGCACCCTCGACCAGGCGGCCGACCAGAACGGTGCAGGCCCCGCAATCGCCTTCCGCGCAGCCTTCCTTGGAACCGGTCAGGCGGCGCTCCAGGCGTAGAAAGTCGAGCAGTGTCTTGTCGGCTTCGACGTCCTTGAGCGAAACGTCGGCACCATTCAGCAGAAACCGGATGTCCGGGCGGTGGGTCATTGCGTCCTCGGGAAAGTTTTCTTCTCTTGAGCGGGAACGCTACGCTTCGTCACCCTTGCGAAAAATCCGGTGATTCCGGAAATTCTTTCAACAAATCATTGAAAATAGCCGTGCGATACTGTTGATCTGGAGATGCGACGAAAGTCGGTGTCATAAGGCAAGGTTCTGGAAACACGTGGCTTTTCAAACGATGGAGAGGGTCGATGTCCTATCTGGAATCCCTGCGCGTGTTCACGCGCGTGGTCGAGCTGGGCAGCATCACCTCCGGCGGACGTGACTTACGCCTGACCCCGGCGGTCGCCAGCAAGCGCATCAAGGAGCTGGAAAAGCATCTCGGCGTGCGCCTCTTCAACCGCACCACCCGTTCATTGACGCCGACAGAGGTCGGCAAGGTCTTTTACGATCATGCGGTGAAGGCACTGGAATCGATCGAGGACGCGGAAGCCGCCGTCGCGAGTTTCTCCGACACCCCGCGCGGCGTCATCCGCGTAACGGCGCCGCTCGGAGCAGGCCGGCGCATCATCGCGCCGCTGGTGCCGAGATTTGTCGAGAAGTTTCCGGCAACGGAGGTCCATATGCGGCTCTCCGACCGCAAGGTCGATATAATGTCCGACGGGCTGGACGTCGCCTTCTTCATTGGCACGCCGCAGGATTCCAACCTGAAACTGCGCAAGATCTCCGACTGCCCGCGCGTCTTGTGCGCGGCGCCCGAGTATCTGGACAAGCACGGCACGCCGCAGACACCGGACGATCTCCTCTCCGAGGAGCACAATTGCCTGCTGCTGCGCTATCCGCGTTCGCCGGAATATTTCTGGGTCCTGCAGACGCCGGAAGGCCCGCGCAAGCTGCAGGTCGCCGGCAACATGGACGCCGACCATGGCGATGTCCTTACCGACTGGGCACTCGCCGGCCACGGCATCGTCAACAAGCCCCGCTTCGATGTCGCCGCGCATCTGGACAGCGGCCGCCTGGTCGAGATCCTGCCCGAGACCCCGCCCCCGCCGACCATTTTCGGCTGCCTCTACCCCCACCGCCGCCTCCAGGACCCGAAGATCCGCCATTTCGTGGACTTCGTGATCCAGAATGCGGATGTGGGCGGGTAGGCGGTGACGTGATGTCGCTTTAGTCTGATGCTTTGTCACTGCAGAGGATGTCCATGAAATCCGCATTTCTTATGCTGCTTCTATTCGTGCCGACCGTCGGACTTGCCGAAGAACCGCTTAGCAGGCAAGAGGTGCGCTTGGCCGCGAAAAATCTTTACGAAGACATCCAATCAATCGCGCAAAACCTTTTGAAAATGCGCAACGGCGTCATCACTGAGACAGATCAAAGCCTCTTGTTGGAAGCCGGGGCGGCCTTGAATGCGAGCCGCATTGAATTCTCCAAAATGAGATCGCTTGATACAAAATTGTTGATATACAAGCATCTGGGTGTCGTCGGGTTTCTTGATCCGGAGGCGAATTATAAGCTTCCCACCGAGTTCAACAAGTATTTCGACTGCGAGTTGGCTGCGATCTATCTGGCTAGAATCGCAGACAAGCTGGCGGATAGATCCGAAAACAATGCGTCACTTTCAGACGTCTACAATCTCTATGGCGAGGCGCAATCTGAATGTGCGGATTCCTTGAACTAGGAGTGTTCGCTCGCGCTCACGCTGGCACGCTGAGTTTCAGATCGGCGTGCAGTTTGCGCTGCACTTGTCCGGAATGACGGCGGCAAGGTGGTAGTCAAAAACTCGGTGTCACCCCGGGCGACCGCAGGAAGACCCGGGGCCTACTCATTTCCAGAGTGCTGAGTGGGGCGGAAGCTATCTAGAGCGAACCTCCACTCCTTCAGCAAGCTGCGCGGCGAGTGGGCCCCGGATCTCCGCTTTGCTGCGTCCGGGGTGACACCCGAGGTGGGGCGTAACGCAGTGCCCCAAACAAAAGCGCTCCCCGCAAGGAGGAGCGTTTCAGAAAGCATCGGTCCGGTACCTACTGCGCGGTCGCCACTCCGAAGGGCAGCTGTGCCTGCGCATTCTTGTACCACCGGATGATCTTTTTCCGTTCGGCCTCTTCCATGAAGGAGACGTTGGCCGGGGGCATGGCGTTGGTGACGCCGGCCTGGAGATAGATTTGCTTGGCGGCGCGCACCACGTCGGCTTCCGTTTCCAGCAAAACGTTTTTGGGCGCCCAGTGGATGCCTTCGTAGAAAGGCTCGCGGGCATGGCACATGGCGCAGCGGCCGGGCACGATCGCCATGACATCGTCGAAACCCTCGGCACTGGCAAAGACCTGTTCGGTCGGCGTCAGCTCGCGGGCTTCCGAGGCCTCCCAGCTTGATTGCTGCAGCGGGGCCATGGACAGCTGGATGATGGCGACAAACAGGATCGCGGTGGCCAGCCAGGTCCAGGTCGGGGCGGGCGCGCCTGTGTGCTTGGTGTTGAAATAATGCCGGATGGTGACCCCCATCAGGAACACCAGCGCGGCGATCAGCCAGTTGTATTCGGACGCGAAGGCGAGCGGGTAGTGGTTGCTCAGCATCAGGAACACGACCGGCAGGGTCAGGTAGTTGTTGTGGGTCGAGCGCAGCTTGGCGATCTTGCCGTATTTGGCGTCCGGCGTGCGTCCGGCCTTCAGGTCGGCGACGACGATCTTCTGGTTCGGAATGATGATGAAGAAGACGTTCGCGGTCATGATCGTCGCGGTGAAGGCGCCGAGATGCAGAAGGGTTGCCCGGCCGGTGAAGATCTCGTTGTAGCCGTAGCCCATGGCCACCAGCAGCGCGAACAGGAGCACCATCAGCAGCGTCGGGCTCTCGCCGAGCTTCGACTTGCACAGCCGGTCATAGACGATCCAGCCGATGGTCAGCGACGCGGCGGAGATCAGCACGCCCTGCCACAGGGCAAGGTCCGCCTTGGCCGGATCGATCAGGTAAAGCTCGCCGCCCACCCAGTAGACGATCATCAGGAGCGCGGCGCCGCTGAGCCAGGTCGAATAGCTCTCCCATTTGAACCAGACCAGGTGCTCCGGCATGTTTTCCGGCGCCACCAGGAACTTGCGGATGTGATAGAAGCCGCCGCCATGGACCTGCCATTCCTCGCCGTGGGCGCCCTTGGGCAGGTCGGGGGCCTTCTTCAGGCCGAGATCCAGCGCGACGAAATAAAAGGACGACCCGATCCAGGCCATCGCCGTGATCACGTGCAGCCAGCGCACGGCAAAGGCGATCCAGTCCCAAATGATGGCAATGTCCAGCATTGCTTCCCCTCCGAATTCATTTCCGCCAAGCTAGCGCAGGTTTGGATTTTCTGGTATCTCGGGATAATTCCGAGCAGTTTCAAAAAAATCAGAACAATAAAGCGGCTAGTGTGGGTCCTGCATGGCGTATCTGGAAAACATTCGCACCTTTCTGCGTGTCTACGAGCTCGGCAACATGTCGGCGGCGGCGCGCGACCTGAGGATTTCCTCGGCCGTCGCGTCCTCGCGCGTGTCGCAGCTGGAGGAACACCTGAATGTGCGCCTGTTCCAGCGCACCACCCGTGCCCTCAGCCCGACAGAGCATGGCAATTTGTTCTATCGCGGTGCAACAAAAATCATCGAGGCGGTGGAAGAGGCGGAAGCGGAGATCAGCAATGTCACCCGTTCGCCGCGCGGCACGCTGTTCGTGGCGGCCCCCATCGGCATGGGCCAGCGGCTGATTGCGCCGGCGATCCCCAGGTTCAAGGCCGCCAATCCGCTGATCGACATCCGCCTGCGCCTGTCAGACCGCAAGGTCGACTTGACCGGCGAAGGCCTCGATGCCGCGTTTTTCCTGGGGACCCCGGAAGACAGCAACCTGAAGATCCGCAAGATCGCCGATTGCAGCCGGATCCTGTGCGCCTCGCCGGAGTATCTCAAGCGCAAGGGCACGCCCCAAGGCAGCGAGGACCTGGCATCGGGCAAGCACGACTGCCTCAACATGCGTTATCCGGGCGCGCCGGAATTCCAGTGGCCCCTGCAGACGAAGACCGGCGTCAAGCGCGTGGCGGTCTCCGGCCCGTTCGAGTCCGATCACGGCGACGTCCTGACCGGCTGGGCGCTGGAAGGTCACGGCATCGTGCTGAAGCCCGTCTTCGAGGTTGCCGACTATCTCGCCGACGGCCGGCTGGTGCCGGTGCTTGAGAGCGAACCGCCGATCCCGGTGCAGATGGCCTGCCTCTACACCCACCGTCGCCGCCAGGATCCCAAGGTGCGCCTGTTCCTGGACTTCATGGTCGCCCAGATCCAGAAGGCGCTTGTCGAGATGCCGGGTCGGGAAACGGCCTGACGCCATTCTCCAGACAGTCAAAAAATTCTTTATGCCAGAGGTTTAGCACGTTCGCCGCAGGGCTGGCAGGCATGTCCCTCGATTTCGAAAAATGCAAAATTATGCACTAATATGCAGATTGTTGCATTTCATTGCATGATCATGCAGAGTGCCCAGATGCTTGACCTGAACAATCCCCAAACCCGCCAGAAAGTGCTGCGTGACCGTCTCGACCTCGGGACACCTCTTGTCGCGGCCGCACTCGCGGAAGAACTCGGCATCTCGGTCGATACAATCCGCAGGGATCTCATTGCCATGGAACAGACCGGTCTCGTGCGGCGCGTACGTGGCGGTGCGATCCCGGTCACCCGCTCCACACCGCCTTATGCGGCACGGGCAGAGACACCGGATCCCGGCATCGCGCGGCTTGCGGCGAAGGCCGTGACACTTGTCCCAAGCGAAGCGACGCTCTTTCTTGACGCGGGAACGACCATGAACGCCATTGCGGCGCGTTTGCCGGAGGATTTTTCAGGACTGGTGGTCACACCGGCTCCCTCCGTTGCGCTGGCGGCGCTCAATCGGGGTGCCAGGGTGCAGCTGATCGGGGGAGAGCTTTGCCCCGAAGGAGCGATGGCGACCGGCGGCGCCGCGGAACGGGCCGTAGGTGAATTTGCGGCAGATCTCTGTCTGCTCGGTGCATGCGGATTGTGGCCGGATTTCGGATTGAGCGCGGAAGACGGGGCGGAAGCCGGCATCAAGCGGGCCATGGCAATGGCATCCGCCCGCGCGATTGTCGTGACAACCTCAGCGAAACTGGAACGGCGAGGCCGGCATCGCGTGCTGGAATTGAACGAGATTGACGGCCTCGTCACAAATGGCCCTTCCGGCAAGCTGGACGTATTCCGGGCCGCCGGTGTCGAGGTGACCCGTGTCTGACGCCGCTGCGGACCGCAACACCGCTCACGGGTCCCTTCGGGCGGATGCCGAATGGCGGGCGGTCGTTGCCGCCTTCGCATTCAACGGGCTTTTGTTCGGTGCCTGGGCGGCCAGAGTACCGACATTCAAGGCCCAGTTTGAGCTCTCCCCGGGGACACTCGGTCTCTTGTTGTTGGCGCTTGCCGCCGGTGCGATCGTGTCTTTCCCCTTTGCCGGCAACCTGTCGGAACGCTGGGGGACGGACAGGCTTACCGTGCGCAGTGCCATGGCCTACGGACCCGCGCTCATTGGCATTGCGCTTGCGCCCGACGAATATCTCCTGGGCGGGGGGCTGTTTCTCTTTGGCGCCCTTCACGGTGCCATGGATGTCGCGATGAACGGCTGGGGCGCCCGCGTCGAGACCCGCCTGCGGCGAAGCACGATGTCCGTGTTTCACGCAATGTTCAGTCTCGGGGCCGGCCTCGGTGCGGCAAGCGGCTTTGCTGCCGTGAAACTCGGTTTCGGACCCTTGGCGCATTTCACCGCAATTGCCGTGTTCGGCGGCGGCGCTGCGCTGGTTCTCATGGTTCCGGTTCAGGCAAAGGCACCACCGCCCCACGCGGGCGGCAACTCGAAATCCCTGCCCTCGCTGCCCTCGGGCGCTTTGTGTCTGGTCGGCCTGATTGCCTTTTCGGTGGCGATCGGCGAAGGCGCCATGGCCGACTGGAGCGCGGTTTTTCTTCACGCCGTCATCGATGCGTCGGAGGCCCAGGCGGCACTGGGATACGCGGCGTTCAGCGTCGCGATGGTGCTGACCCGGTTCAGTGGCGGCGTTCTCGTTGAGCGGTTCGGGCCGGTGGTCACGACCCGCCTCAGCGGTGCCACGGCATTTGCAGGTCTGATGATCGTTGTCGTCACGCAGTCATTCTGGATTGCCCTCGCGGGATTCGCCCTTGTGGGCGTGGGATACGCGGTGGTGATGCCCCTTGTGTTTTCCCGCGCTGCCGCCGATCCGGTCATTCGTCCGGGTCCGGCCATCGCGAGTGTCGCGACCCTGAGCTATGGCGGCATGCTGCTCGGCCCGCCGGTCGTGGGCTTCATTGCCCAGCTGTCGAACCTGCGGGTTTCCTTCATGGCCCTTGCGCTGTTGGCCTTGCTCGCGGTTTTGCTGGCAAGCCAGCTGCGGGTGACAGCGCAGCCCTGATCTAAACGCGACAGGCAAAAAGGCGGCGGGTGCCGGTGAACAGCCGCCTGCGGACCATGTGCAAAACGTCTTGTTTCAAGGCGTATAACCCGGTACGGCAAATGCCACCCGGTCGCCGACCTCACATTTTCAACTTTGTTTCGCGATCCTGATGCCCGCCTACCAAGCCTACATCCTGTGTACCTCGCCGCGAAGCGGCAGCACGCTCCTCTGCAAGCTGCTGTCGGCGACCGGCATCGCCGGCCATCCGGATTCCCATTTCCACGAGGCGTCGGTCGACGCCTGGCTTGACGATCTCGGCGTGAAAGCTGAGCAGGCGGAGACCGAACTGCAGAGCCTGCAGAGGATTTTCGCGGCTGCCAACGAAAAAGGCAGCCGGCAGACAGGCATGTTCGGTCTGAGGCTGCAGCGGCACAGTTTTCCGTTTTTCATGGAAAAACTGAAGGCTCTCCATCCGGTGCCAACGACCGATACCGCCCGGCTTGAAGCCGCGTTCGGAAGAACCCTGTTCATTCATCTGACCCGGCAGGACAAGATCGGTCAGGCGGTGTCGTTCGTGAAGGCCCAGCAATCCGGCCTCTGGCACAGGGCGCCGGACGGCACGGAATTGGAACGTCTGTCGGAGCCGCGTGAGCCGCACTATGATGGCGCGGAAATCCGGACCTGTTACGAGCGTTTCACCGGGTTCGACCGGGACTGGCTGGCCTGGTTCGGGCTGGAGGGCATTCGCCCGCTACGGATCACCTACGAGGACCTGTCAGCCGCGCCACGGGACACGCTGCGTCTTGTTCTTGAGAAACTCGGCCTGGATCCGGTGGCCGCGGACGGCGTGACACCTGCTGTCGCCAAGTTGGCCGACGAGGTGAGCGCGGACTGGGCCGCGCGGTTTCGTCGCGAACTGGAGAGTGTCGACGGCAAACCGGCCTAGGTGACGGACTCATAAATGAAGACTAAATGGCATGGAAAATGGCGAAACACCGCCAGGAAGGGTGCGTAGAGCGGGCTTTTTGCCCGGTCAAGCGGGCTGACGACGCGGAGTGAAGCCATTTCCATGTCCTTCGGATTTGACCGAATTGGGCTTCCTCGGCGTCGCGAAAGTCTTGAAAATGAACCACATTTCCTGCGCTTTCACGCCTTGATGAAGACCAATTCGCCTCACACCATTTCATCTTCATTTATGGGTCCGTCCCCTAGTCCGCCGGATGGCCGACGCATTGCAGGATGAGCGGTGCCAGCGGGGCGTCAAGGCCCAGCACCTTTGCGACCGCTTCGTCGTGAAACCCGCCGACCAGAACGGTTCCGAGCCCTTCGGCCACCGCCTGAAGCTGCAGGTTCTGGGCGGCGGCGCCGGCCTCCATATGCACATAGCGTGTCCCGCGGCTGCCATAGGGCGGCTGTTCGGCGAAATGCACGCTCGGACCGGCCATGTCCGCGGCAATCACGATGATGGCCGCGGCATCAGTCACCCACTCCGGCTGGCCGATCGCCGCCTCCCGAAGCACCGCGCGCAGGTCCGTGCCGTGCTGGGGCTCCAGGTCGAGTGTTTCCGGATTGGCGGCATAAAGACCGGGACTGAGGCCGTCCACATCACCCGCCACCACGTAAAGCCGCAAGGGGTAGAGCGCATGAGCCGAGGGCGCGCTGCGTTTGCCCTCATCGCCCGTGATGCCTTGTGCCGCGTGAAGCAGCGCTTCCAGGGCGGAAATCGAGACGGCTTTGCCGGAATACTGCCGGACGGTGCGCCGTCGGGAGAGGGCGTCTTTGAGCGAAAGGTCGGTCAAGGGATGTCCTTCGGCTTGCGGTGGGACACAACCCCTAACAGGTTTGACAAGGCTCTGAAACCGGGCGTCCCCCTTGTCGTTGCGCTCAGGCGAATTGCCGGATTGGCTTGGGCACCTAGTTAAGGCCTTATGAGACGGCTTATCCGGGGAAATTGTGTAAATGCTTGAATCTGTTGCCGGGTTTGCCGATGATTGCAGCAGGCAAGGGCCGGTGGAATCAGTCCCCGGCCTGGTTGAGGACGGCAGGTATCGATGACCCCGGAAAGTCTCATCGCCGAATTCCAGTCCTGGGCGCATGTCGCGCTCAGCTACCTGACCGCGCCCTGGTTCGCTTACCAGGTCGTGATCATCGCCGTCCTGTTTGCCCTGGCCAAGGTCCTCAGCCTGCGCGTCGAACCGCGTCTGGAAGAACGGGCGCGGGAGATCAAGGGCCATCCTGACATTCTGCGCATGGTCATCGCCCTGCTCCGTCGGACCGAATGGATCCTGTTCAACCTGTTCCTGTTCGTCGCGCTGACCATCATGCGTTCCGCCACTTGGCCGAGCCGCAGCCATTTCATCTCCGTGGCGCTGTCGCTGTCGCTCGCCTGGCTGTTCGTCGCCGTGCTGTCCCGGGTGATCCGCAACCGGCTGGTGGCCAGGACGCTCAGCTGGCTGGCCTGGATCTATGTGGCGCTGGTGATCCTTGGCTTCGACGACGAGGCCGGCACCTTCCTCGACAGCCTGGCACTGCCGCTCGGCGAAATGCGCCTGTCCCTGCTTCTGGTCCTGAAAGCAGCGCTGGTGCTGATCGCCACCATCTGGGTCGCCGTGATCGTCGGCCGCTATTTCGAGGAACAGGTCCAGCGCTCGGATGAACTGACCCCGTCGATCCGGGTGCTGGTCGGCAAGGTCGCCAAGTTCGGCCTGGTCGTGCTCGCCGGCATGATCGCACTCTCCTCCGTCGGCATCGATCTGTCCGCCTTTACGGTGTTCTCCGGGGCGATCGGTCTCGGCATTGGCTTCGGCTTGCAGAAGGTGATCTCCAACTTCATTTCCGGCATCATCATCCTGCTCGACAAGTCGATCAAACCGGGTGATACGATCTCGCTGGAGGGCACGTTCGGCTGGATCCGCGAACTGCGGGCCCGGTTCGTTTCCGTGGTGACCAGGGATGGGCGCGAATACCTGATCCCGAACGAGGATTTCATCACCCACCGGGTGATCAACTGGTCCTTTTCCGACGATCTCGTCCGCCTCGACGTCAATTTCGGCGTCTCCTACGACGCCGACCCGCACGAGGTGTCACGGCTGGCCATCGAAGCGGCCTCGAGCGTTGGCAGGGTCGAATCGAACCGCCGCCCGGTGTGCTGGCTGACCGGCTTCGGCGACAGCTCGCTCGACTTCGTCCTGCGCTTCTGGATCCACGACCCGCAGCAGGGCCTCACCAACATCCGCGGCAAGGTGCTGCTGGCCCTGTGGGACACGTTCAAGGAAAACAACATCGCCATCCCGTATCCGCATCGCGAGATCATCATGAAGAAGGAGGTGGGGGAAGCGGTTGCCGGGCTTGGCGACGCGAAACGGAAGTCTCAAGAGGCTGATTGAAAGCCAAACATCGAAAGAAGGGGTCCCCACCCACTACGTCATCCTGAGGAGGGCTATAGGCCCGTCTCGAAGGATCGGCCGCTTGCTCAGCAGTGCTGTTGCGGATCCTTCGAGACGCGCGCGAGCGCGCTCCTCAGGATGACGCCGAGTGTGGCGTGAGCGCCTGTGTTTTGTGTTGGAAGAACCTGAAGAGCGCGCCCCCTCAGCTCCCCCGGTAGGTCGAAAAGCTGAACGGCGAGACCAGCAGCGGCACGTGGTAGTGGGCCTCTTCGGACATGCCGAAGCGCAGCGGCACCGTGTCGAGGAATTTCGGCTCCGGCAGGTCGATGCCGGCGGCGTCGAAATAGGCGCCGACATGGAACACCAGTTCATAGATGCCGGTCCGGAACTCGTCGTTGGGCAGGATCGGGCTGTCGGTGCGCCCGTCATCATTGGTCACGAGGCTGCGGACATAGGTGCGGGTCTCTCCGGTAATTGCATAAAGATCGATCTTGATGCCTTTTCCGGGGCAGCCTTGGGCGGTGTCGAGCACATGGGTCGTCAGGTATCCGGCCATTCGGGCCTCCTTCGCATAGTCGTTTGGCGCATGATGATCCGAGGCGGATGCTACGGGCACCCGTGCTTCTCCGAAAGCACTTTCTAAAAAGACAAGAAAGTCATCGGGATTGTTCTGATTTATAAGAAGACACCATGCCAATGGGCGACTTGGGGCACAGTCCTTGCTAGGGATGAGAACTCATATTCAACCTGTTGGTATCACGAGGAGGTCCGTCTTGAATCGTTATCCCCGGAACATGCGTGGCTATGGGCAGACCCCGCCGGATCCGAAATGGCCGGACGGGGCGAAGGTCGCGGTTCAGTTCGTCCTGAATTACGAGGAGGGCGGCGAGAACTGCGTGCTCCATGGCGACGCCGCCTCCGAGGCGTTCCTGTCCGACATTCCCGGCGCCGCCCAATGGCAGGGCCAGCGCCACTGGAACATGGAAACCATTTATGAATACGGCGCCCGCGCCGGATTCTGGCGCCTGCACCGCCTGTTCACCCGCTCGAACATCCCGCTGACCATCTACGGCGTTGCCACCGCTCTGGCGCGCAGCCCGGAACAGGTCCAGGCGATGAAGGACGCCGGCTGGGAAATCGCCAGCCACGGCCTCAAATGGGTGGAGCACAAGGACATGCCGCAGGAAGAGGAACGCGCGGCGATTGCCGAGGCGATCCGCCTGCATACCGAGGTCGTCGGGACACGCCCGCGTGGCTGGTACACCGGCCGCTGTTCGGAAAACACGGTGCGTCTCGTCGCCGAGGAGGGCGGTTTTGCCTATGTCTCCGACACCTACGACGACGACCTGCCCTACTGGCTGGAAGTCGGCGACCGCGACCAGCTGATCATTCCCTATACGCTCGAAGCCAACGACATGCGATTCGCGACCGCCCCCGGCTGGACCGACGGCGAGGACTTCTTCAACTACCTGAAGAACGCCTTCGACATGCTCTACGAGGAAGGCAGCACGGACACACCGAAAATGATGTCCGTCGGCCTGCATTGCCGTCTCGTCGGCCGACCGGGCAAGATCGCGGCCCTGAAAAGGTTCATCGAGCACATCCGGAAACATGACGGTGTCTGGTGTCCGCGCCGGATCGAGATTGCCGAACATTGGGCAAAGACCCACCCGCCGCAAAGGTTCTCGCGGCCGAGCCGCATGGACAAGACCGAGTTCGTCGAAAAATTCGGCGGCATTTTCGAGCATTCCCCCTGGATCGCGGAACGCGCCTTCGAGCTGGAGCTGGGTCCCGCCCACGACTGCGCCGCCGGGGTGCACAACGCGCTCTGCCGGATGTTCCGCTCCGCCAGCGAAGAGGAGCGTCTTTCCGTCCTGACCGCGCACCCGGATCTCGCCGGCAAGCTGGCCGCCGCCGGCCGCCTGACCGCGGAAAGCACCAGCGAACAGGCCAGCGCCGGTCTCGACCTCTTGACCGACGAGGAACGCGAGACCTTCACAAAGCTCAACACGGACTACGTCGACAAGCACGGCTTTCCGTTCATCATCGCCGTGCGCGACCATGACAAGGCCTCGATCATGGAGGCGTTCCAGCGCCGGGTCGGCAATGACCGGGCCACGGAATTCGAGGAAGCCTGCCGCCAGGTGGAACGGATCGCCTGGTTCCGCCTCAAGGACCTGTTGCCGTGAGCCGGACCATCGCCCCATCGCCCCTCACAGCCGAGGCTTTTGCCGCCTATGGCGACGTGCTGGAAGTCGCAGGTGACCCTGACAAGATCATAAACCAGGGCATGTGCGGCCGGCATCACGACAGGGCAAAGCTGGATTTCGGGACCGGGCGGGCGGGCATCAGCCTGTTCGACGCAAAGGCGCGATCACTGCCTCACGTCGTCGACATGGTCGAGCGACACCCGGACGGCAGCCAGGCGTTCATTCCGCTGGACGGTGTGCCGATGATCGTCGTCGTCGCGGACGACAACACCGGCACGCCGGTCAACCTGAAGGCTTTCATCAGCCAGCCGGGCCAGTCGATCAATCTTCATCGTGGCACCTGGCACGGTGTTCTGGCTCCGCTTGGCAAGGCGGGCCGTTACGCGGTCGTGGACCGCATCGGGGACGGACCCAATCTTGAGGAACATTGGTTCGAGGACCCGTGGACTGTGGAGGCCGCCGCAACGGGATAGGCCTTCCATTTCGGACGATCCCTGCCCGCCAAACGAGGTGGAGACGTCCATCGACCTTCTGAGGAGCAGACATGTCTAACGCATCGATCGGGTCGCCGGAGCAGCTCCGCGATCCCAACTACACGCCGCCTTTGGTGAAGGCGATCCCCCTCGGCATCCAGCACGTCCTGGCGATGTTCGTCTCCAACGTGACCCCGGCCATCATTGTCGCCGGTGCCGCCGGCTTCGGCTTCGGGTCCAATTCGCCCGACTTTCCGGAGCTTCTCTATCTGATCCAGATGTCGATGGTGTTTGCGGGCGTGGCAACGCTCCTGCAGACCCTCACGCTTGGCCCGGTCGGCGCGGCCCTTCCGATTGTCCAGGGCACCTCCTTTGCCTTCCTGCCGATCATGATCCCGCTGGTCGCCGGCAAGGGCGTCGACGGCCTCGCCGCCCTGTTCGGCGGCGTCATCATCGGCGGCATGTTCCACGCCTGCCTTGGCCTTTTCATCGGCAAGATCCGTTTTGCCCTGCCGCCACTGGTGACCGGCCTTGTCGTCACCATGATCGGCCTGGCGCTGGTCAAGGTCGGCATCCAGTACGCCGCCGGCGGTGTGCCCGCCATCGGCACGCCGGAATACGGCTCGCTGCTGAACTGGTCGGCCGCACTGGTCGTGATCGTTGTCACCCTGGGGCTGAAATTCTTCGGCAAGGGCATGATGTCGGTTTCGGCAGTGTTGCTCGGCCTGCTCGCCGGTTACATCTTCGCGCTGGCCACAGGCATGCTGACCTTCGGCGCGATTGCCGGGTCCTGGGACCGGGCGGCCGTCTTTGCCCTGCCGCAACCGTTCAAATACGGCTTCGAATTCTCCTTCGCCGCTGTCATCGGCTTCTGCCTGATGGCCTTCGTGTCCGCGGTTGAAACCGTCGGTGACGTCTCGGGCATCACCAAGGGCGGCGCCGGCCGTGAAGCGACCGACAAGGAAATCGCCGGCGCGACCTATGCCGACGGGATCGGCACGGCCATTGCCGGTTTCTTCGGCGGCTTCCCGAACACTTCCTTCAGCCAGAATGTCGGCCTGATCGCGATGACCGGCGTCATGAGCCGTCACGTGGTCACCATCGGCGCGATCTTCCTGATCGTCTGCGGCCTCATTCCGAAGGTCGGCGCGGTCATCCGCACGGTGCCGATCGAGGTGCTCGGCGGCGGTGTCATCGTGATGTTCGGCATGGTGGTCGCCGCGGGCATTTCCATGCTGTCGGACGTCAACTGGAACCGGCGCAACATGGTGATCTTCGCCATCTCGCTTTCCATCGGTCTCGGCCTGCAGCTGGAACCCGGCGCCCTGCAGCACATGCCGGACACGGCGCGTATTCTGCTGACCAGCGGCCTGTTGCCGGCGGCGGCGATCGCAATTGTGCTCAACCTGATCCTGCCGGACGAGCTGACGGGCGAATCCACCGAGGAGGTTTCCGGTGGCATGTC
This sequence comes from Roseibium sp. Sym1, assembly GCF_027359675.1. Taxonomy (NCBI): domain Bacteria; kingdom Pseudomonadati; phylum Pseudomonadota; class Alphaproteobacteria; order Hyphomicrobiales; family Stappiaceae; genus Roseibium; species Roseibium sp. Sym1. The sequence goes on along the minus strand of NZ_CP114786.1, from coordinate 1,425,368 downwards.
GGGCCACGGCCGCGGGTCGCTTCCGAAGGAAGAAACCGCGTAAGGCCACCTTGCAACTGAATGACGAGGGGCCGCGCGAGCGGCCCTTTTTTGTTGGTTCCCACCACCACCTCTCAACCATCATTCCGGACACGTGAGGCGCAGCCGAGCGCCGATCCGGAACCCAGACATATTTCCCGCTGAAAGCGCGGCTCATTTTCTTCATTGGTGTTCGCTTCGCGAACGCTGACGCGCTGGATTCCGGATCTGTGTGCAGCGATGCTGCACTTGTCCGGAATGACGGCGGTGGGGTTACCGCCCCGCCATCAACCTCGCCATGTCGATCATGCGCGCCGAAAAGCCCCATTCATTGTCGTACCAGCCGAAGATGCGCACCTGGTGGGCGTTGGCCTCCAGCGTTTCCGGCAGGTGGATCACGAGGGATTCCGGGCGGGTGCGCATGTCGGTGGAAACGACGTGATCCCTGACGAAGCCGATCACCGGATTGTTCTCGAAAATCTCAAGAAGCCGGTCATTGAACGGCGCTTTGACGGGCTGGGCCAGGGTCACGGTGAGGTCGACGGCGGAGACGCTGATCGACGGCACACGCACCGCCGCACCGCTGACCTTGCCGGCAAGCTGCGGCAGCACCGTGCCGACCAGTCTCGTGGCACTGGTGGTGGTCGGCACCATGGAGACGCCGCCCGCGCGGCTGCGCTCCAGCGGTCCGCGCGGCGCGTCCACCATCGGCTGGCTGCCGGTGTAGCAGTGAATGGTGGTCATGTGGCCGCTCTGGATGCCGATGGCATCGTCGAGGCCGCGCAGCAGCGGGGCAAGGGCGTTGGTGGTGCAGGAGCCGTTGGAGACGATCCTGTGGCCGTTCATTTCCTGTTCGTTGGCGCCGAGCACCAGGGTGATGTCGGCGGCCTTGGAGGGGCCGGAAATCAGAACGTTGGTGGCTCCGGCCCTGAGACCACGATCCGCAATGGTGCGCGTGTCGGCCTTGCCGGTACATTCCATCACGACGTCGACACCGGCGAGATCGAGCACTGACAGGTCCGGCTCGGCGGAAAAGACGATCTCGCGTCCGTCAATGGTCAGCGTTCCGTCACCGGCCGTGACCTCGCCCGGCCAGGGGCCGAAGACGCTGTCATACTTGAAGAGATAGGCGCAGGTTTCCAGCGGCGCGATGTCGTTGATCCGCACCACCTCGATCGCGTCTTTTTCAGGAAGGCTGAGCACCTGACGCAGGACGGTCCGGCCGATCCGGCCGAACCCGTTGATCACAATCCGCATTCCAACAACCCAAATCCGTCCATTGAGCATGGCGGCAAGGCACGGCTTTGCACCAGGTTGCAGAAGATCCCCTCTCCCATGGGGAGAGGGTTAGGGTGAGGGGTATAACGGGGCAGTGCCCACGAGGCGTTTGTCCCCTCACCCGGACCTTCGGTCCGACCTCTCCCAATGGGAGAGGTTGTTGGGTGCAAGCCGGAAATGCCGGGCACTCCGCCTGACTCAAAAATCCACGTTGATGGCGACGCCTTTCCGGAGGGCCAGCTCGACGGCGGCCGATGCCACCGCGAGATCCTGAAGGCCGACGCCCGTTCCGTCGAAGAGGGTGATGTCCTCGTCCGAGGTCCGTCCCGGATGGGTAGCATTAATGACGGCGCCGATCTCAATTATATTGTCCTCAGGGACAATTCCGGCGGCGACCGCGTGCTGGCATTCGCCGATGGTCGCGGACTGGGCAACCTCGTCGGTGAAAAGCCTGGCCTTGCCGACCAGCTCCGTCTCGACCTCCTGCTTGCCCTTGGTATCCGTTCCCATGCAGGCGAGATGCGTGCCCGGGCCGACCTGCGCGGCCTTCAGGATCGGTTCGAAGCTTGAGGTGATCGAGATGATCACGTCGGCCTCCGCGCCGAGCCGGTCGAGATCGACGGCCTCGAAGGGCAGGCCGAGGTCACCGGCGGTGTCTTCCAGACGCACCAGCATTTCCGGATGCAGGTTCCAGCCGATCACCTTTTCAAAATTTCGCTGCTCCACGGCGGCCCGCATCTGGAACGCGGACTGGTGGCCGGCACCGATCATGCCGAGCACCCTGGCGTCCTGGCGCGCCAGGTGTTTGATCGAAACGGCGGAGGCCGCGGCCGTCCTGAGCGCCGTCAGCAGATTGCCGCCGACAACCGCCTTGGCTTGTCCGGTATCGGCGTCGAACAGGAACACGGTCGACTGGTGGTTGGTCAGGCCCTTTGCCATGTTGCCCGGCCAGTAGCCGCCGGATTTCAGGCCAAGGGCGAGCGACGAGCGGTCGAAACCGGACTTGAAGCCGTAAAGCGCATCGGCATGGCCGATCGCCTCGCGGATGACCGGAAAATTATAGGCCGCGCCGCTCGCCATGGCGGCAAAGACGCTCTCGACCGCGTCAAAGGCGTCCTGGCGGCCGATCAGGCCGGCGATTTCCTTTTCAGGAACAATGATCATGTGGGTCTCCGATTTGAAGCCTGCAACACACTCCGACGTCATCCTGAGGAGGGCCGAAGGTCCGTCTCGAAGGATCGGCTGCACATTCTGCAGTGGAGGCCGATCCTTCGAGACGGCGCTGGCGCGCCTCCTCAGGATGACGTCGGAGTTCATTGGTGTGACACAGCCCTACCGTCGTCATGCCATGGCTTGTCCATGGCATCCATGCCGTTTCCCGCCGGATCGAACATCTTCGACATGGAAAGGTCACGGCATGGATTGCCGGGTCAAGCCCGGCAATGACGAACAGCAGGGAGCTGTGTATCAGTAAGCCTTGCCGCGGGCCGACACCGGCCAGACCGTCTCGACCTTGCCGTTGCGAACGCCGACATACCAGTCGTGCACATTGGCGGTCGGGTCGCAGTGGCCCGGGACCAGCTTCAGTTTTTCGCCCACTTTCAGGACGCCCTTCGGGTCGGCGATGACGCCGTGCTCGTCCGAGCATTTGACGTATTCGACATCGTCGCGGCCGTAGATGAAAGGCAGGCCGCTGTCGACGGACTGGGCTTTCAGCCCCGCGTCGCAGATCGCCTTGTCGGCCTTGGCGTGGCTCATCACCTGGGTGAGGATGAAGAACGCGTTCTCCCACTCGCCCTGGTCGATCCGCTTGCCGTCCTTGTCGAGGATCCGGCCGTAATCGGCGTCCATGAAGGCGTAGGAGCCGCATTGCAACTCGTTGTAGACGCCGGAATTGGACTCGAAGTAGTAGGAGCCGGTGCCACCGCCCGAGACGAGTTCCGGTTCGAGGCCGGCCGCCTTCAGCGCCTCGACCGCGTCCCTGACCATGGCAATGGCGATGTCGAGTTTGTCCTTGCGGGCCTCATAGCTGTCGAGATGCTGCATGGCGCCCTGATAGGCCTGGATGCCGGTGAATTTCAGGTTTTCGGCGGCATCGACCGCCTTCGCAATCTCGACGACCGCCTCGCTGGTGGTGACGCCGCAGCGGCCGGCGCCGCAATCGATCTCGATGAAGACCTCGATTTCGGTGTCGTTCCTGGCGGCGGCTTCGGACAGCTCGGCGACATTGGCAATGTCATCGACACAGACGATCGTGCGGGCACCGAGTTTCGGCAGCCGGGCCAGCCGGTCGATCTTCTTCGGATCGCGCACCTGGTTGGAGACCAGGATGTCCCTGATGCCGCCGCGGGCGAAGACTTCCGCCTCCGAGACCTTCTGGCAGCAGACGCCGACGGCGCCGCCGAGACGCTCCTGCAGCTTCGCGACATCGACCGACTTGTGCATCTTGCCGTGCACCCGGTGGCGCATGCCGTGGGCTTTGGCGTAGTCGCCCATCTTCCTGATGTTGCGCTCCAGGGCGTCGAGATCGAGCACCAGGCACGGTGTCTGGATATCGGCCTCGTCCATGCCCGGCAGGGCGGGAATGTCGTAGCCGACTTCGAGTTTTTCAAATCCGGTTTGTGCGTTCATTGTTTTTCTCCAGAATGAGTCAAAGCATCCAGGGCAATTTGCCGAGATCGACATTGCCGCCGGTGATGATGACCCCAACGCGTTTGCCCGCGAAGACGTCCCTGTTCTTCAGGATGGTCGCCAGCGGCACGGCAGAGGATGGTTCCATCACGATCTTCATCCGCGCCCAGGTCAGGCGCATGGCGTCGATGATTTCCTGCTCCGAGGCGGTCAGGATGTCGGTGACGTGGTTGGAGACGAAGTGCCAGGTCAGCTCCTTGAGCGGCACTTTCAGTCCATCCGCGACGGTATTCGGCGCGTCGTCGGCGATGATGTGACCGGCGCGGAAGCTGCGCGCGGCATCGTCGGCCTGTTCCGGTTCGGCCGCGTAGATCTTCACTTCCGGCGCCAGGTTCGACAGCGTCAGGCAGGTGCCGGAGACCATACCGCCGCCGCCGATCGGGGCGATCACCGCGTCCAGTCCGTCGGTCTGTTCCATGAGTTCCTTCGAACAGGTGCCCTGCCCGGCGATGACACGCGGGTCATTGTAGGGATGCACGAATTCCGCGCCGGTCTTCTGTTGGACCTCGGCAAAGACAGCCTCGCGGCTGGAGGTCGACGGCTCGCATTCGGTGATGATGCCGCCATAGCCGCGCACCGCGTCCTTCTTCGCCTGCGGGGCCGTCTTCGGCATGACCACGTGGCAGGGAATGCCGCGCCGGCCAGCCGCGTAGGACAGGCTCAGCGCGTGGTTGCCGGAGGAATGCGTGGCAACACCGGCCCTGGCGGTCTCTTCGTCAAGGCCGAAGACCGCGTTGGAGGCGCCGCGCACCTTGAAGGCGCCGGCCTTCTGGAAATTCTCGCACTTGAAAAAGAGCTTGGCACCGGTCAGCTCGTTGAGGAACGAGGAGGTCAGCACCGGCGTGCGGTGGATATGGGGCTTGATGCGCTCATGGGCGACCAGCATGTCCTCGAGCGTCGGGATGTCAGGGGTCAGGGCATCGGTTTTCATGCGGCTTCCTTTGCAGAAACGGCGGGTTCACGGCGGTAGTATTGCTGGGCGGCGGCGACGCCGGAGCCGAGTGTGACGGGCAGGCCGAGATCGGCCATGACCATTTCGGCGGTTGCCAGGCCCGACAGGGTCATGACGTCGGTCAGGCTGCCCAGATGGCCGATGCGGAACACCTTGCCCGCGACCTCCCCGAGGCCGACGCCGAACGCGACACCGTATTTCCCGGCGGCATGGGTGACGACATCGGTGGCGTTGAAGCCTTCGGGCGTGCGGATCGCGCTGACGCTGTCCGAATAGAGGTCCGGAGTCTTGGCGCAGAGCTCCAGGCCCCAGGCGCGGACGGCGGCGCGGACGCCCTCGGCGATGCGGTGATGACGGGCAAAGACGTTCTCCAGCCCTTCGTCGAGCAGCATGTCGCAGCTCTGCTTCAGTCCGTTGAGCAGGCCGACGGCCGGCGTATAGGGATAGGCGTTGCTCGCATAGGCCTTCATCATGTCGCGGACATCGAAGAAGGTGCGCGGCAGTTTCGCGGTCTCGACAGCGGCCTGCGCCTTCGGCGACAGGGCGACGATCGCCAGGCCCGGCGGCAGCATGAAGCCCTTCTGCGAGCCGGTAACGGCGGCATCGACACCCCATTCGTCCATGCGGAAATCCATCGAGGCAATCGAACTGACGCCGTCGACGAACAAGAGCGCCGGGTGATTGGCGGCATTCAGCGCGCGACGGACGGCGGCGATATCTGACTTGACGCCGGTGGCGGTTTCGTTGTGGGTCGCCAGGACCGCCTTGATCTCGTGGCCGGTATCCTTCGCCAGGATCTCCTCGTAGCGGTCCGCCGGCAGGCCGGTGCCCCAGGGCGCCTCGACGACCTCGACCTTCAGGCCGTGACGCTGGCACATGTCGATCCAGCGATGGCTGAACATGCCGTTGCGGGCTGCCAGGATCCTGTCGCCCGGGCTCAGGGTGTTGGTGATCGTGGTCTCCCAGCCGCCGGTGCCGGTGGACGGAAACACGAAGATGTCCGCCGTCTCGGATTTCAGGACCTTTTTGACGCCCGCAAGGGCCGGCTTCAGGATCTCGCCGAAAAGCGGTGACCGGTGGTCCAGGGTCGGCATGTCACAGGCCCGGCGCAGGTGCTCGGGCATGTTTGTGGGCCCGGGGATGAAAACTGGGTTCTGGAAGCTCATGGCCGTTTCCTCATTTGGATTTGAAGAAATGGTACCGGAGAAGGCGAGGTGGCCGCAATTTTTTTAAAATATTTTTTCAGAAACGAAAAAAACTGAAAAATTATTTCTTGTCAGAGGTTTGCGTTTTTCATATCGTGAACTCGTTTTTCAAAAATGGAATTTGGTGTGTCATGGCGAAGCCGAAAAACGAACCCTCGAACGCGCGCCGAGCCCGGGGGCGTCCGCGGGCCTGGGACGACAAGAGCGAACAGAACACCATCAAGTCGCTCGACCGTGCAATGGCGGTCCTGGAGCATCTGAGCACCCAGTCCGGCGTCTCCCTGTCCGCGCTGTCCGAGCAGCTCGGTGAATCGACCGCCACCCTCTACCGGATCCTGTTCACTCTGGAGACACGGGATCTGGTCGAGTTCGACCAGGCCCAGCAGCTCTGGCATATCGGTCCGGGGGCCTTCATCATCGGCGCGCGGTTCCTGCGCCGGACCAGCCTGGTGGAACGGGCAAGGCCGATCCTGCGCAGGCTGATGGAAGAGACCGGCGAGACCTCCAATCTGGGGGTCGCGCAGGCCGACCAGGTGCTGTTCGTCAGCCAGGTGGAGACCCATGAAAACATCCGGGCCTTCTTTCCGCCCGGAACGCTCTCGCCGCTTCATGCGTCGGGTATCGGCAAGGCGCTGCTGGCCTTCATGGAGCCGGGCCAGTGCGACCGCATTCTGACGCAAACGGACCGGGAGCGTTTCACGGAACACACCCTGTGCGATGCCACGCTCCTGAGGGAAAATCTCGAGCTGATCCGGGGACGCGGATACGCCATCGACGAGCAGGAAAAGAATCTCGGGATGCGCTGCATCGCGGCGCCGGTGTTCAATCACTACGGCGAGGCCGTGGCCGGCCTGTCGGTCTCCGGCCCGACCAGCCGTGTCCGGCCGCACAAGATCGACGCGCTTGCCAAAGCGGTCATGGACGCGGCCGCCAGCCTGACCGCCGCGGTCGGCGGGGAGGCCGTGCGGTCAGGGTCGCGGACCTAACGTGGAGCCGGCACACTCACAAACCGCCTTGCCCCACCCACAGACGTCATCCTGAGGAGGACCATCAGGTCCGTCTCGAAGGATGGGCTGCTTGTTCCGGAGCGTGTGGCGGATCCTTCGAGACGCGCGCAGGCGCGCTCCTCAGGATGACGTTCGTGTGTGAAGCGAGGTCACGAAAACCTTGGGTTCAAGTATACTTGCCAGAACTGCGCCGCCGCACGTCTGAAATCCGTCTGCGCCCGCCTAGAACCGGCCGGCGGGCTGCAGTTTCATGTGCCGGTTGACGTCCTTGTAGAGCAGGTAGCGGAATGGCCCAGGGCCGCCGGCATAGCAGGCCTGGGGGCAGAAGGAGCGCAGCCACATGTAGTCGCCGGCTTCCACCTCGACCCAGTCCTGGTTCAGCCGGTAGACCGCCTTGCCTTGAAGAACATAGAGCCCGTGTTCCATCACGTGGGTTTCGGCAAAGGGGATCACCGCGCCGGGCTGGAAGGTGACGATGTTGACATGCATGTCGTGGCGCACGTCTTCCGGGTCGACGAAACGGGTGGTTGCCCACTTGCCCTCGGTGCCGGGCATCGGCCGCGGGACGATCTCGTCTTCATGGGTGACGAACAGCTCCGGCCAGTCGAGGCCGTCGACCGGTTCATAGGCCTTGCGCACCCAGTGAAACCGGACCGGTTCGCTGCTTGTATTCCGGAAAGTCCAGTCTGTCTTCGGCGGCAGGAACGCATAGCTGCCCGGGCGCAAATCGTGGCTCTTGCCGCCCGCGGTCAGGGTCGCCTCGCCTTCGACGACGAACAGCACGCCTTCCGCCATCGGATCGGTCTCCGGCCGGTCGGAACCGCCGCCCGGCTGCACTTCCATGATGTATTGCGAGAAGGTTTCGGCAAATCCGGACAGCGGCCGCGACAGCACCCAGAGCCGGGTCTTGTCCCAGAAGGGCAGGAAGCTGGTGACGATGTCCCGCACCGTGCCTTTCGGGATGACCGCATAGGCTTCCGTAAAGACGGCGCGATCGGTCAGAAGCGTTTCCTGGCCCGGGTGACCGCCCTTGGGCGCATAATAGGAATGGGGCACGGGCAACCTTTCTTGGTTCATCTTGGTTGCCGAAGACTATGACCCGGATTTCGGTCCGGCGCCATGGAGCCGGACCGAAGAGCTCTTTTCGGAAAAACAAGAAAATCACGCCTTGATTTTCAGCTTGTCCCTGTCAATCGACCGGCGCTTCTCAAGCCCGGAGAATTTGTCTTTGCTACGCGAATTTCGTGCAGCCCCACGTTACCTCTCCCAGTGGGAGAGGTCGGACCGCAGGTCCGGGTGAGGGGATAAACTTCTTAAAAGTTAAAAACGTCTGCCCCCTCACCCCAACCCTCTCCCAATGGGAGAGGGGCCGCCAGGCGTTCCTGCGACGTTCTTCTCAAGCTCTCGCAATCGCGATGTTCAGGAGCACCTGGCGCCTTTCTTCCGTGGCGACCTTGATGGCGCGCTCCAGCGTCGCCGGCAGGGCTTCGCCTTCCGTCACGGTTTCGGTATAGGCCCGGCTGGCTTCGGCGGTCCGGGTGAAATCGGGGCTGGGCCGGAGCGAGGTCAGCGGCACGTCATTGGCTCTTGTTGCCAGTCCGTCCTTGTAGGTGCCGATCACCGACTGGCGCACGGCGCCCCATTCCTCGTTGTTCAGCACCAGCGTGATCACGGGAAGCTCGTTGGCCTCCGCAACCATGTGGCAGGCCGTCGGGTTGGCGAACATGTAGCTGCCGTCGCCGATCGTCGCGAAGACCAGCCGGTCCGGCTCCGCCAGCTGAGCGCCGAGGGCGGCAGGAAGCCCCCAGCCGAGCCCCCCGGAATGGGGTTCCTGGAAATAGCTATCGGGCTGGTCGAGGTCGAGCGGCTCGAGCGGGCAGCCGAGTTCATGAAAGACCGTCGCCTTGCGGCCCTTGATCGCCTTGCCGAGACAATGCGCGACCCATTCCTTGCTCATCGGGCTACCCTTGCCGCGTTCGGCGAGCGCGACGACGCTTTGGCGCCTTTCGGCGGAAATTGCGGCGATCTTCTGGCGGCGCGCGTCCAATTCGGCCTCGTTGCGGGGGCGGGACTTCATTTCCGATATCAGGGCCAGCAGCGTGTCCGCGGTTTCCCCGGCGAGGGCGACGTCGGCCTGGAAGTTGCGGATCGGCGTTCGCGAGAACAATGGGTCCGGCCCGAGCTGGATCACCCTGACGTCGTCGCGCAAGGAGATCTTGTCCGGCCACCAGGGGGCGAGGGAATTGATCACCAGCACCACGTCGGCCTCGGCAAGCAGGGCTTCCGGAGCGCAGCCGGCCTGCATCGGGTGCGACAGCGGCACCGAAAGCTGGTTGGCCCAGTAATGGGACAGCGGCAGCGCCCAGTCAGTCAGGAAATCGCCAAGCGCGGCAAAGGCTTCTTCAGAGCCTGCGCCGCGCTGGCTGATGATCAGCGGATTGGAGGCCCCCGCCAGCAGATCCGCCGCGGTCTTGAGATCCGCCGGTGACACTGCTGCCGTTACGGGTGCCTGCTTCGACGGCGTCTGAAGTCCGTTCGGCGGGGTCTGTTCGCACAGAACCTCGCGCGGCAGGCTCAGATACACCGGCCCCTTGGGCGTGGAATTGGCAATCGCCCAGCCCCGGTCGAACAGGTCCGCGATCTGCTCGGGGAAGCGCAGTTCGTAATCCCACTTGGTGACTTCGCGCACCATGGCGGTCTGGTCGAACATCTCCTGGCCCCAGCCGATGGGCACGGTCCTCGCACCGAAGCGGTCCTTTTCCATCACCGGCGTGCGGCCCGACATCATCAGCATGGGGATCTGGTCGCACCAGGCGTTGATGGCGCCGGTGACGCCGTTGGAAAGGCCCACATTGGTGTGCAGCATCACGGCCTGGATCCTGCCCGAGATCTGGTAGTAGCCATGCGCCATGCCGACGGCGACATGTTCATGCGGCACGGTGATCGGCACCGGCAGGTCCAGACCGGTCTGGGTGGCTTCGATCAGGCCTTCGATGATCGGCGGAAAATCGGTGCCCGAGTTGGCGAACACATAATCGACCCCGAGCGCCTTGAGCTTGCCGAACACGGCGCCGCCCGCCGTGATCGTGCCGCCATCCATCCTGTCAGCCATGATGTCCTCCCGGATTTTCGCCTGTCGCAGGCCGGTTTGGACCGCGTCTCGCAGCAGTCGCATCCTGATTGGACGGCACCCTAGACAAAAAATCGTGGCGATTGGAAATGATATTTTTCTTGTCGAATTCGGAAAGTATCCCGGCCGTTATATCAATTTACATTACCAAAACAATTAGTGAAAATGGGGGCGGAGGAACGTCCGAAGACGGCTGCCCATGGTGCTGTTCACGCATTATGGCCAGCGCATTTGGCCATCGCATTTGCGATCCGGAGCCCAAGGAACGTCCCCGGAGGAGGAAACATGAACATCATCAAGACTGCAGTTCTTGCGGCCGCCGCGCTGGCGGCCGGCGCCATCTCCGCATCCGCGGCGGAATATGAATTCAAGCTTCACCACTTGCTGGGCGAGAAGGCCCCGGCCCACACCAAGATGCTGGTGCCGTGGGCGAAACAGGTGGAAGAGAATTCCGGTGGCAAGGTCGCCATCGAGATCTATCCGGCCATGACACTGGGCGGCCGTCCGCCCGAACTGATCAACCAGGTTCGCGATGGCGTGGTCGATCTGGTATGGACCGTGAACGGCTACACGCCGGGCCTGTTCCCGCGCTCCGAAGTCTTCGAGCTGCCGGGCATCCACACCAACGACACCGCGGCCACCAACCTTGCCATGCGCGATCTCTTTGAAACCGACCTGAAGGACGACTACAAGGGCGTGGAAGTCATGTTCCTGCATGTTCATGCGGGCCAGGCCATTCACATGCGCGACACGGAAGTGCATTCGCCGGCCGATCTTGCCGGCAAGAAGATCCGCATTCCGACCCGCACCGGAGCCTGGGTGATCGAGGCGCTTGGCGCATCCCCGGTCGCCATGCCGGTGCCGGAGCTGCCACCGGCGCTTCAGAAGGGTGTGATCGACGGCGCTTTCATTCCGTGGGAAATCATCCCGCCGCTGAAAATCCAGGAGCAGACCGATTACCAGATCGAAGGTGTCGACAAGGAACGCTTCGGCACCACCACCTTCCAGGTTTCCATGAACAAGGCGCGCTGGGACAGCCTGCCGGAGGACATTCAGAAGGCCTTCCGGGATGCGTCCGGGCCTGAATGGGTCGAGGAAGTCGGAAAGATCTGGGCCGCTTCCGACGATTTCGGCATCAATCTGGCGGTCAAGGCCGGCAACACGCACATCACCCTGACAGAAGAGGAAACCGAAGCCTTCCGCCAGGTGCTCGCCCCGGTAACCGACCGCTGGGTGGAGGAAGTCTCTGCCAAGGGCATTGACGGGGCCGCGCTGGTCGAAAAGGCCAAGGCCGCGGTGGCGAGCCACTCGGGCAACTGATGCCACACACTCAAACAGCCAGCAGCTCCGGCTTCACCGGGGCTGCCAGCCGCCTGATCACTTTATGGGCCCTGGCAGGCGGCATCCTGTTGCTTGCCGTGGTCGCGGTGAACATGATCTCCATCGTCGGCTCGGTCTTCGGCAAGCCTTTTCCCGGCGATTTCGAACTCACGGAAATGGGCGTGGCAATCGCGGTGTTCGCCTTCCTGCCCTATTGCCAGCTCGTCGGCGCCAATGTCTCGGCGGATATCTTCACGGCCGGCGCGTCCCGGCGCACGATTGCCTTCTTCACCATGCTCGGCTCGCTGGTCGCGCTCGGCTTTGCCGGGCTGCTGATCTGGCGCATGTATCACGGCATGCTGGACCAGAAGGAATACGACTACACCACGACGATCCTGCAGATCCCGCACTGGATGGCGTTCGTGCCGATCCTGCTGTCCCTGGCCCTGCTGGCCCTCGCGGCTCTCGTGACCCTGATGCGCGACGCGAAAGCGCTGTCGAAAGGATAACAACTATATGACGGACGCACTCGTTCTGGGTCTGGGCGCGCTTGGCGCGCTGGTCATCCTGATCGCGATCCGCATGCCGATCGCCTATGCCATGATCCTGGTCGGCGGCGTCGGCACCATGATGCTGAACGGGCCGGCGCTCGTCTTCAGCCAGCTCAAGACACTGGCCTACGGCCAGTTCTCCATCTACGACCTGTCGGTCGTGCCAATGTTCGTGCTGATGGGCGCAATCGCGTCCAAGACGGGCCTCAGCCAGGCGCTTTTCCGGGGGGCGAACGCCTGGCTCGGCTGGCTGCGCGGCGGCACGGCCATGGCGGCGATCGCGGGCTGCGCCGGCTTCGGCGCGGTCTGCGGCTCGTCGCTGGCAACCGCCTCGACCATGGGCAAGGTCGCGCTGCCGGAGCTGAAGCGCTACCACTATTCCGGAGCCCTTGCGACCGGAACACTGGCCGCCGGTGGCGTCCTGGGGATCCTGATTCCGCCCTCCGTGGTGCTGATCATCTACGCCATCATCGTGGAGGCGAATATCGTCACCATGTTCATGGCCGCCTTTCTTCCGGGCCTCCTCGCGGTTGTCCTGTTCCTCTTGACCATCGCCATCTATGTGGCCATCAAGCCGGAAGCAGGCCCCAAGGGAGGGGTTGCCGACAGGCACGAATTCGTCGAGGCGACGGCCGGCATGATCCCGGTGCTGATCATCTTCGGACTGGTGATCGGCGGCATCTATTTCGGTTTCTTCAACCCGACCCCGGCAGCCGCTGTCGGGGTCTTCCTGGTGCTCCTGTTCGGCCTCGCGCAGCGCAAGCTGTCGGGTCATGACTTCATCCTGGCTCTCAAGGAAACCGCGGGCACGTCGGGCATGATCTACCTGATCATCCTCGGCGCCGAACTCCTGAAGATCTTCATGTCCCGTGTCGGCCTGCCCCAGGAGACAGCCGCCTGGATCGCAGGCTCCGGTCTCGAAGCGATGACGGTGCTGATCCTTCTCCTGATCGCGCTGATCCTGCTGGGCTGCCTGATGGACAGCCTGTCCATGATCCTTCTGGTGATCCCGTTCTTCTGGCCTGTTCTGGTCGAAATCAACGGCGGCATTTACCAGGGCGCGGAGGGGGCCGGTTTCGGCATGAGCACGGAAGACCTGAAGATCTGGTTCGGTGTGCTGGCCCTGATCGTGGTCGAGCTCGGCCTGATCACGCCGCCGGTCGGCATGAATGTCTTCGTCATCTCCTCGCTCGACCGCGAGACGCCGATGATCGAGACCTTCAAGGGGGTTGCCCCGTTCTTCGGCGCGGAAATCCTCCGCGTGATCCTTCTGGTCAGCTTCCCGGCCCTGACCCTGTGGTTGCCGCAGGTTCTGAGGTAGGAAAACGGCGAGTTTTCTTACTCAAAATTGTCATCCCGGGCGGAGCGAAGCGCAGACCCGGGACCCAGGACTCCCGGGCGACCGCAACGGACACAACGTAAAAAGATGAAGAGCCCCGGGTCCCTGTTTTCGCGGAGATGACAAGCCATTGAGGCATAAAACTTCCAAAATTCAGCGTCATCCTGAGGAGGGCCAACGGCCCGTCTCGAAGGATTGGCCACCTGCTCTGGTGCCTGCCGCCGATCCTTCGAGACGCCGCTGAAGCGGCTCCTCAGGATGACGCTTTTGGGTGGGACAAGTCAGGCTGAATTCCGTTCAAAACACCCGATTGTCACCCCGGGCGGAGCGAAGCGAAGACCCGGGACCCAGGACTCCCGGGCAAATCGTTTCTGACGAAGAGCCATGACGATGAGGAGTCCTGGGTTCGCTGAGTTCACGAAACAAGTGCAACACCTGTTAAGGTGTTGCTGCGATGGGACAAATCTACAATCAACTGAGTCTGCGTGAGCGGATCAAGATCGAGCTTCGGCAAGGGGAGATGGGAGTGGGTCCCGGGTCGCGCTGCGCTTGCCCGGGATGACACCGTGCATAAGAAGCAACGCGGGGAGGATTAGGCCCTGGCCCGCTTCGCGAAGATCCGGGCCGACATCTCCCTTGCAGGCGCGATTGCGGACGCCGGGTCGAGGTCGGTTTTCCAGTCGATGCCGAGATCGGTGGAATTGGCCAGTGCCTCTGCGAAGGGCTCGGAGCTCGCCGCGGCTCTTGCGACCAAGTCCTTGGCCTCGCCGCGCGGCACGCCGTGCTTTGCCAGCAGGAAGCTGGCCGCCTCGGCCATGATTTCCGGAGTGTCGGCAAACGTGCCGGCCAAACTCGCATCGTTCGGCTCGAGCGTCTCGGCGAGCGCGAGTGCATGACCCAGCATGGCCCCGGTGGCGATCAGCACCTGCGGCAGGAAATGCCACTCGAGCGGCCAGCGAGAACCGTCCCGTTCTTCGAGCGGGGACGCTGCGGCGGCAAGACCCGCCTGGGCCGCGTTGGCAATCTGTTGAAGCCCCAGGATGGTCTCGGCCTGAACCGGATTGGCCTTTTGCGGCATGGTCGACGAACCGCCGCCGGTTCCGCTGCGCAGCTCGGCGATATCCGAGCGTCCGAGCAGGACAAGATCACCGGCCATCTTGGCAAGTCCGGCACCGAGCTGCTGCAGCCAGGCGCCAAGCGCCAGGACGGGCGTCCGGTTGACATGCCAGGACGGGCTGTCGTGAAGATCAAGCTCCTTCGCGAGCAACGCCGACACGGAAGACCCGTCCGGCGCGATTGCGCTGTTGATGCCCGAGGCACCACCGAACTGGACCTTCAGGACGGTCCGGCGCAGCTCCGGCAGGGCCGTCTCGGCATCGATCAGCGGGTGGGCCCATTGCGCGATCCGGTAGCCGAGCGTGATCGGCGTCGCGACCTGGCTGCGGGTGCGGCCTGCCAGAAGCCGGTCGGCGTGACGGTCGCTCTGCCGCTGCAGGACATCGATCAGCTTGTCGAGCCGCGCCGCGAAAAGGCCGATTGCCGCCCTGGCCTGCAGGATCATGGCCGTGTCGATGACATCCTGGCTGGTCGCGCCCCAATGCAGCCAGTTGCCTGCGTCGCCGCCGACCTGCTTGCGCAGCGCCGCCACGAGGGCCGGCACCGGCACGCCGGCGGAACATGTGCCGGATGCCAGGTCGGCCGGATCGATCCGAACCTCCCTGAGACTCGTCGCAATCGCCTCGCCGGCCTCGGCCGGAATGAGACCGAGCCGGCCCTGCACGATGGCGAGAGCGCGCTCGAACGCGATCATGTGGGCGATGTCGCTGGCGTCATCAAGGAGCCGGACGAACTCCTCGTCCGCGAAAAGACCGGAATAAACGGGGCTGGAAAACAGGGAGACGGGCATGGCTCTCAACAGGTTCGAAGTCGCTCCACATTGAGAGCCATCAAAAGAGGCGGGTCAAGCGGCCTTCAACGGGAGGTCCAGAATATCGCGCGCCTGCCGCCAGGTTGCGACCGGCCGCTCGTATTTCTCGCAGAGATCCGCCGCCCGCTTGACCAGCGCCGCGTTGCTGGGTGCCAGCGTGTTTCGGTCAAGGCGGACATTGTCTTCCAGGCCGGTGCGGGTGTGGCCACCGGAGGAGATGCACCACTCGTTCAGTGTCAGCTGGTGCTGGCCGATCCCGGCCGCACACCATTCCGCGTCAGGCGCAAGCCGCTCAACCGTCCTGATGTAATAGTCGAAGACGTCCCGGTCGACCGGCATGGCGTTTTTTACACCCATGACGAACTGCACGTAGAGCTTGCCCGGAATGCGCCCGTCCCTGTTCATCGCGGCGGCCTGGTGGATGTGGCTGAGATCGAAGGCCTCGATTTCCGGCTTGACGTGATGGGTGCGCATTTCGCTCGCCAGCCAGTCGACCAGATCCGGCGGGTTCTCATAGACCCGGGTGGGAAAATTGTTCGACCCGACCGACAGCGACGCCATGTCGGGTTCCAGCGGAAGCATGCCGCCGCGTGCCTGGCCGGCACCGGACCGGCCACCGGTCGAGAACTGGATAATCATGCCGGGGCAGTGCTTTTCCAGGCCTTCCTTGAGCCGTGCGAATTTCTCCGGATCGGAAGACGGCGTCTCGTCGTCATTGCGCACATGGGCATGGACGATCGAGGCACCGGCCTCGAAGGCTTCCTGCGTGCTTTCCACCTGCTCGTCAACGGTGATCGGCACCGCCGGGTTGTTTTCCTTTTTCGGCAGCGACCCGGTGATCGCGACGCAGATGATGCAGGGCTTGGTCATGGGTTTCTCGTTGTTGGTTTTTCGGCCAAGGCATTGACCGGGACTTCAAAGATTTCTCTGACGTCATCCTGAGGAGGGCCGACAGGCCCGTCTCGAAGGATCTGCGGCTATCACAGAGCCTGTGGCCGATCCTTCGAGACGCCTTGCCGCGCCAGGCTCCTCAGGATGACATCGAAAGTGTGGATGTGCTTGCCTTACACATCAAAGAACACCGTCTCGTCTTCACCCTGCACCTTGATGTCGAAGCGGTAGACCGTCTTGCCGTCGCGCACGGTCTTCTTTGCGATCAGGGTGGCCCGGCGGCGTTCCCATTCGATCAGGTTCAAAACCGGATCCTTGGCGTTGGCCTCGCTCTCGTCCTCGAAATACATGCGCGTGTTGAGACCGATATTGATGCCGCGGGCGACGATCCAGAGATTGAGATGCGGCGCCTGGGTGCCGACATTGCGGCCGGGACAGGGCCCTGGCTTGATCGTGTCGAAGCCCCATTCGCCGGTTTCGAAATCGGTGATCACGCGGCCCCAGCCGCGAAACCCGTCTTCAACGTCTCCGCCGCCTTCCGGATGGGCGTAGTTGCCGTCCGCATTGGCTTGCCAGACTTCCAGCATGACGTCCTTGATGGGTGAGCCCATGCCGTCCATGACGATGCCCTCGACGCGGATTCGTTCGCCGCCGGCGTTGGGACCGGCAATGTCCCAGCCGAGTTCCTGCTTGTAGATGTCGAAGCCGGCGGCGCCCGGCGCAAGGCCGATATGGACGTAGGGGCCGGCTGTCTGCGAGGCCGTTTCGGGCAGGTAATCGAGTTTCTGGGGCATGGCTCAGTTCCCCTCCAGGCGGTTTTCGAACAGGGTCGACCGGCGTCCGCGCAGGACAATGTCGAACTTGTAGGCGATCGTGTCCAGCGGAATGGTGCCATTGAGATCAAGCTTGGCGACCAGCTGCTCGATGGCATCCGGATCCGGAATCGTGTTGACGATCGGGCATTTCGGGATCAGCGGATCGCCCTCGAAATAGCACTGGGTGATCAGGCGCTGGCAGAACGCCGTGCCGAAGATCGACATGTGGATATGGGCGGGCCGCCAGTTGTTGACCCAGTTGCGCCAGGGATAGGCACCCGGTTTGACCGTGCGGAAATAGTAGTAGCCGTTCTCGTCGGTGAGCGTCCGGCCGCAGCCGCCGAAATTCGGATCGATCGGGGCGAGATAGGTGTCTTTCTTGTGGCGGTAACGGCCGCCGGCATTGGCCTGCCAGATTTCCACCAGCGTGTTCGGGATAGGTCTTGCATTTTCATCCAGCACGCGGCCATGCAGGATGATCCTTTCGCCGATCGCGCTTTCGCCCGGCTTGGCGTAGTTGAAGATCAGGTCCTTGTCGAGCGGATCGATGTCGTTGTGGCCGAAGGTCGGCCCGGTGATCTCGGACACCGAATTCTGCAGGCTGATCAGCGAATATTGCGGCGAGCGCGAGACGCTGGTCTTGTAGTCGCGGGTCAGCGCGGGCGGATGGAGCTCGCGGTCGCGTTGGTAGAATTCACCCGGTTTGAGCATGTTCCTCTCCTCCTTAAGGAGTCTTCAGGCCTGATCGGCCTCCATTTCTGCGTAAGTCTGCTTGGCCAGTTTCAGCGCCTGGTTGGCGCGCGGAACGCCCGCGTAGATGGCCACGTGCTGGAAGGCTTCCAGCACGTCCTGCTTGCTGGCCCCGGTGCGGGCCGTTGCCCTGATATGCATCGGGATTTCCTCGAAATTGCCGAGCGCGGCCAGCAGGGCCAGCGTCAGCATGGAACGTTCACGCGTGCTGATGCCGTCGGAGGCCCAGACATTGCCCCAGGCGGTTTCGGTGATCAGCGTCTGGAACGGCTCGTCGATCGGGGACTTGGCTGCTTCGGCGCGGTCGACATGATCGTCACCAAGCACGGATCGGCGGACCTTCATGCCGGTTTCGAAACGGTCAGACATTAAGGCCCTCCTTCAGGAACTTGATGAGATGGCCGGTGAATGCGTCCGGCTGCTCGACACAGGGCAGGTGCCCCGCTTTTTGAATTTCAACATAATGGCTGCCCGGAACCAGCGCCGTCGTCGCCCGCACGATCTCGGGCGGGCTGGCCAGGTCTTCCGTTCCGGCAATCCCGAGAACCGGCAGGCGCAGACCCGCAGTTTTCTCCGTGAGATTGGCGCTGGCGATGGCCTCGCAGCAGCCGATATAGCCTTCTTCCGGGGTCCGGATCAGCATGTTCCGCCAACCGCCGGCTTCGGCGTCCTTGAGAAAGTCGACGCAGAACCAGCGCTCCATGATCGCGTCGGCAATACTCGCTAGCCCGTCGGTGCGGATCTTTGTAATCCGGTCCCGCCACATGGCCGGTTCGCCCATCTTCACCGCCGTATCGGCGAGAACCAGGCCTTCAATGCGTTCCGGCTGTCGGCTGGCCAGCGCCTGGCCGATCATGCCGCCGACGGACAGGCCGACAAAGACGCAGGACTTGATGTTGAGGTGATCCAGGAACTGCTGGGCATCGTCGACGAGATCGTCCATGGAATAGGGCGCCGCCGGACAGGACGACAGGCCGTGGCCGCGTTTGTCAAAGCGGATCAGCCTGAGGTCGAGGTCCGAAAGCCGTTCGACCACCTTGTCCCAGAGCCTGAGATCCGTACCGAGTGAATTGGCGAAGACGATCGGCCGGCCCGACGGATCGCCATCCTCGCACCAGTGAATGTCAGCGGATTGAAGCCGTGCGATCTTCATCAGTAGGGCAGTCCGACATAGTTTTGCGCGAACCATCTCTGCGCAATCTCGTTGTAATGCAGCGACTCGATTTCCGCGCGCTGCATTTTCAGATCGAACTCCGCCTGGTCAGGGAACCGGTGCAGCATGTTGGTGGTTGCCCAGCTGAACCGCTCGGCCTTCCAGATCCGCGCCAGGGCCTTTTCCGAATAGGTGTCGATGCCATGAGTGTCCTTGTCCTGGTAGTACTGCACCAGGCCTTCATAGAGGTAGTGCACGTCGGACGCGGCGGTGTTGAGGCCCTTGGCCCCGGTCGGCGGTACGATGTGGGCGGCATCGCCGCACAGGAACAGCCGTCCCCAGCGCATCGGCTCGCAGACGAAGGAACGCAGCGGTGCGATGGATTTCTCGATCGAGGGTCCGGTGACCAGCTTGTCGGCAATCGCCTCCGGCACCCGGCGCTTCAGTTCTTCCCAGAATTTCTCGTCGGTCCATTCGAAGATGTCATCGTCGAGATTGCACTGGACATAATAGCGCGACAGGTTGTCGTTGCGCATCGAGCAGAGGGCGAAGCCGCGCTCGGAATTGGCATAGATCAGCTCGTCATGGACGGGCGGGGTTTCGGAGAGGACACCAAGCCAGCCGAACGGATAAACCTTCTCGTATTCCTTCAGGACGGTGTCGGGGATGGTCTTGCGGCTGACGCCGTGAAAGCCGTCGCAGCCGGCAACGAAATCGCAGTCGATCCGGCGTGCGCTGCCGTCCACGGTGAAGGTCACATAGGGCGCGTCGCTGTCCGCATCGCGGATCTCGACGTCCTCAACTTCGAAAATCGTCTGGCCGCCCACGCGGTCCCGGGCGTCGTAAAGGTCCCGGGTCACTTCCGTCTGGCCGTAGACGATGACGTTTTCGCCGATCAGCTTCTTAAAGTTGATGTCGAACATCTCGTTTTCGTAGGAGATGCACGTGCCGTGATGGACATAGCATTCCTTGTCCATCCGTTCGGCGACACCCGCCTCGCGCATCATGTTGACAAGGCCTGTTTCCAGAATGCCGGCGCGGATGCGGCCGAGAACATAATCGCGCGTCTTGCGCTCCAGAATGACGGTCTCGATCCCCTTCAAATGCAGAAGCTGGCCGAGCAAAAGGCCCGACGGCCCGCCGCCGACGATAACAACCTGAGTACGCATCCATTCCTCCCTGATTGATTTCATATTGAATGATCAAAAATGGGAAGTAAAATGAGATATGAGGCTTCTTACTTTCCGAAAATGGTAATTAAATGATCGATCGGCGCATCAAGTTCCGCCACATCCAGTGTTTCGTGGAAATCGCCCAGGAACGCAGCCTGAAACTGGCGGCGGACAAGCTCTATCTGACCCAGCCGGCCATCTCCAAGACGCTCAAGGAACTGGAGGAGATCATCGGCGCCAGCCTGATGACCCGCAACCGGGCCGGCATTCAGCTGACCAAGCAGGGCAAAGTGTTTTTGCATTTCGCGCAGATCTCGCTGGCAAGCCTGCAGCAGGGACTCGACGGGGTCGAGAAGGAAGGCGAACACGCGCGGGCGACGCTGAAGGTCGGTGTCCTGCCGAGCGTCGCGGCCAGTTTCATGCCGCCGGTGATCAAGGAATTTGCCGAACTTGCGCCCAATGTCATGGTCCGGATCATGGACGGACCGCATGGATACCTGATCGAACGGTTGAAGCTGGGCGAACTGGACCTTGTGATCGGCCGCCTCGGCCGCCCGGACTCCATGGAGGGGGTCTCCTTCACGCAGCTCTATTCCGAACGGGTCGACCTGATCGTCAGGGCGGGCCATCCGCTCCTGGAAAAGCCCGACATCAAGCGGATCGTCGACTGGCCGGTGCTCTATCCGCCGGAAGGCGCCGCGATCCGGCCCCTGGTCGAACGCTTCATGATCGCCAATGGCGTCGGCGAGATCCCGAACAGGATCGAAACGGTCTCCGGTGCCTTCGGCCGCGTCTACACGCGGCGGACGGACGCCGTCTGGATCATCTCTTCCGGTGTCGTCCAGAACGAGACCGCCGACGGTCACTTGGTGCGCCTGCCCTTCGAGACCGACATCACCAAGGGCCCGGTCGGCCTGATGACCCGTCCGGACACCCAGCCGGGCGCCGAGGAACAGGTGTTCCGACTGGCGGTGCAGACGGTGATTGACGAGCTAGGGCTGAAGTCGTGATCACATCCGTGCCGCGCAGCCGCTGAGGGCGGCGAAATCGTCGTCGAGCAGATGCACCGGAATGCCGGAGACCAGTTGCCGCTGCCGGCCCTTGGCGCGGAAGGCACCCTGGAATTCCGGCTCCGCCAGAAATCGGGACAGGCTGCGCGTGACGCCGCCGGTCAGCACGATGCCGCCGAGGGACAGGAACACCAGCGCCAGGTCACCGATGACCCGGCCGAGAAAGGTCACCCACTGGCGCGCGGCGGCTTCGCAAGCGCTGTCCTCACTCGCATTGGCCCTCGAAGCGATGTTGGCCGGATCAAAATCTTCCGGCGTCAGGCCCTGTTCCAGACAGTGCCATTCATAGATCTCGCGCAGGCCCTGGCCGGACAGGGCCCGTTCAACGGAGGCCCGGCCGCGGCCGCGGGCCAGATATTTCCAAAGACGCAGTTCGGCTTCGGTCTCAACGGCAAGCGTGGCGTGGCCACACTCGCCCGTGCCGACATGAAGTCCGCCATCGCTTTGAAACAGCGCTGCCGCGTTGAAGCCGGTGCCCGCGCCGACCACCAGCCGTGTCGCATTGCCGGGGACGGTTTGCGCGGAGCCGCAGACGGTCTTGAGCCGCTCCGGCGCCACCCGGTCCAGGGAATAGGCCAGCGCCTCGAAATCGTTGAGAAAGGTAACGTCCGCCCCGCCCAGCATCCTGCCGATACAAGTGGCATCAAAGGTCCAGGGATGATTGGTCATGCGGATGGTCTTGCCGTTGATGGGGGCGGCAATCGCGATCACGGCTGATCCGCACGCAGGATTGCCGGCACCTGCCAGGAACGCGTCTATGGCCTCTTCCGGCGTGTCGAAGTCCCGGTTGCGGTAGCGGGTGATCGTTTCCTCCAGGACACGCCCGTACTCCACCAGCGCAAGACGTGTGTTGGTGCCGCCGATATCGGCCGCAAGGCCCTGCCGCGCGGTCATGGGCGAGCCCCCGGGGCGATAGAGACACAGGAATTCCCGGACAGACCGGAGGCGGTTTTCGCCCGTTTGCCGGTTTGCACATTCGTGTCGGCGGAAGGCCGCACCACGGCTTCCGTTCGGCCCGGACAGACCTCCGCGCAGGTGCCGGCCTGCGCCGCCGGGACCATGGCCAGGGCCGCATTGGCGGCCCCCAAAATCAGTTTTCCCAACGTCTTCATGTCGCCCTGCGGGTGGTTCTGGAAGCCGTGTATCCTAGGCGAGAATATTTTATTTTGTCAAATTGATAGAAAAAACAAAATCTGATTGAGTGCGGCCATGAACGACAGCGCGCCGATCCCCGCATCCTTCCGGACAAGCGGCACCAATCTCACCCGCGCCAAGACCCACAATCACCGGGTCGTGCTGGAAGTCATACGGACGCGCGGACCGATCGGGCGCACGGAAATTTCCGAAATCACGTCGCTTTCCAGGCAGACGGTGCAGAACATCGTCGGCGAGCTGCAAAGCCGCGGCGTGGTTGAAATGAAGGCTCAGGAGGCGCGTGGCCGCGGCCATCCGGGCATGACCGTGCAGCTCAAGCCGGACCATGCCTTCAGCCTCGGGTTTCACGTCGACCGGCTGTCGGTCACCGCGACCGCCTGTGACCTTCACGGGCGGATCGTCTGGCAATCCGGCGGCAGTCTCGACGCTGCAACACCGGCCGCGGCCAACGACCGGATCATTGCGCTTGCGGAAGATTTCCGGGTCGCGGAACCGGACCTGGCGCCGCGGCTGCTCGGCGCCGGGCTGGCCGCGCCGGGACCGTTCGATCCGGCGGGCAAGACAGGAACCAGCGCCGACGCGACGGCCTTTTCGGAATTCGGGTCACCGGCCAATCTCGGCAGGCTGCAGGAAACGCTGCGGCTGCCGGTGGTTCTGCAGAACGATGCTTCGGCTGCCGCGCTCGGCGAGCATGTGTATGGTCTCGGACGGCGATATACCAGTTTCGCCTTCATCCAGTTCGGCATGGGGCTCGGTGCCGGGTTGGTCCTGAACGGCGCACTCTATGCCGGTGCTTCCAGGAATGCCGGCGAGATCGGCCATGTCATGGTCGATCCGGACGGCCCCTCCTGCAGCTGCGGCAACCACGGGTGCCTGGAACGGTACCTGTCGCTCAACGCGCTCTGCGAAAAACTGGGGCTGGAACCGACGGCGCATGCCTCGGTGGGCCGGATCGAGGCCTTGTTCGAGGCTGGTGATCCTGCAGTACTCGGCTGGATCGACACGGTTGCTCCCCTGACACGCCAAATGGTCAGCATCGTCGACAGGATGCTCGATCCGGAAGCAATCATTCTCGGTGGCATCATCCGCCCGGACTTCCTGCAGGCAATCCTGGACCGGGCGGCGCCCCTGCCCCGCCGGCTGGACGGCGCTCCTCAATCGGGCCGCATACACATCGGCACATCGGGTGCCAGCGCCGTTGCGCTCGGCGCCACCGCGGTGGCCGTCGATGCGCTCTTCGCCCCGTCCGTGTCGCACCTGTTGCTGTAGCGGCTGGAAGGTGCGTTCAAAGCTCGGAGACGAGCGCGCTTGGTAAGTAACTGGGAGGTCAATCGGCTCAAGGTGTCGCCCCGGACGACCGAAGGGAGATCCGGGGCCTGCTCATTTCCAGAGCAGTTGAGCTGCGAGTGGGCCCCGGAACTTCGCTTCGCTTGCCCGGGGTGACACTGGAACTAACAGCCAGGCTCAGTGGTTTTCAGTAAAGCCTACAATCCCAGCATTTTCCGGATCTGTGCCTGGTCCGTCTCCCCGCCGGCAAAGTCGTCGAAGGCCTTGTCGGTGACCTCGATGATGTGGCTTTCGATGAAGGGCGCGCCTTCGGCGGCGCCCTGTTCCGGGGACTTCAGGCAGCATTCCCATTCCAGGACCGCCCAGCTGTCGTAGCCGTACTGGGCGAGCTTGGAGAAGATGCCGGAAAAATCGACCTGGCCGTCGCCGAGCGACCTGAACCGGCCGGCCCGGTTCACCCAACCCTGGTAGCCGGAATAGACACCCTGGCGGCCATCCGGATTGAATTCCGCATCCTTCACGTGATAGGCGCAGATGCGCTCGTGATAGATGTCGATGAAGGCGAGATAGTCCAGCTGCTGCAGCAGGAAATGCGACGGATCGTAGTTGATCTGGCAGCGTTTGTGGCCACCGAGCGCTTCCAGGAACATCTCGAAGGTGGCACCGTCGAAGACATCCTCGCCCGGATGGATCTCGTAGCCGACATCGACGCCATTGTCCTCGTAGACATCCAGGATCGGTTTCCAGCGGGCCGCGAGTTCCTTGAAGGCTTCCTCGATCAGACCGGCCGGACGCTGCGGCCAGGGATAGAGATAGGGGAAGGCGAGTGACCCGGTGAAGCTGACGGAAGCGGTCAGGCCGAGATTTCGGCTGGCAACCGCCGCCTTCTTCATCTGGTCGACCGCCCATTCCTGCCGGGCCTTGGGATTGCCGTGCACCTCTGGCGGGGCAAAGCCGTCAAAGGCAAGGTCATAGGCCGGATGCACCGCGACGAGCTGGCCCTGCAGGTGGGTGGAGAGTTCGGTGATCTCCACACCGGCATCGGCGCAGATGCCCTTGACCTCGTCGCAATAGGCCTGGCTTTCGGCGGCCTTGTCGAGATCGAACAGCCGCCCGTCGAAGGTCGGGATCTGGATGCCCTTGTAGCCAAGGCCGGCCGCCCAGTTCGCAATGGCGGGCAGCGAATTGAACGGAGCCTCGTCGCCTCCGAATTGCGCCAGGAAAATTGCGGGTCCCTTGATCAGTCCGGCCATGGCCCTCTCCTTCACGATCGGCGCGCTCGGCGCCCTTGCTTGGTCGGACCGGCAGGCGCTGACGAGCCCCGCCGGTCGGTCCTTCTAGCGCGCCGGGCCGTCCCTTTCGGAGGAGGCGGCCCACAGGTTGATATAGGCATCACGCGTTGTGGCTTCGATTTCGGCCAGTTCCGCGTCCGAGAAGTCCAGGTTCCCGACGGTGCCGGCACAGTCCCTGACCTGTTCCGGCCGGCTGGCGCCGATCAGCGCTGTGGTGACCCGCCCCTTCCTGAGAACCCAGGCAATCGCCATCTGGGCGAGGGACTGGCCGCGTTTCTCGGCAATGGCGTTGAGGGCGCGAATGGTGGCGAGGTTGTCTTCGCTCAGGAACTGCTCTTTCAGGGACTTGCCCTGGGTTGCCCGGCTGCCCTCCGGAATGCCCTTCAGGTACTTGTTCGTCAGCATGCCCTGGGCAAGCGGCGAAAAGGCAATCGATCCGATGCCGAGATCGTCCAGCGTGTCGAGCAGGCCGTCCTCCTCCACCCAGCGGTTGATCATCGAGTAGCTCGGCTGGTGAATGAGGCAGGGCGTGCCCAGTTCCTTCAAAATGGCGGCCGCTTCCCGTGTTCGTCTCGAATTGTAGGACGAGATGCCGACATAGAGGGCCCGTCCGGACCGCACGATGTGATCGAGCGCCATCATGGTCTCTTCCAGCGGCGTCTCGGGGTCGAAACGGTGCGAGTAGAAGATATCGACATAGTCGAGACCCATGCGCTTCAGTGACTGGTCACAGGAGGCGATCAGGTATTTCCGGCTGCTGAACTCGCCATACGGGCCCGGCCACATCAGGTAACCGGCCTTGGACGAGATGATCATCTCGTCCCGGTAAGCGGCGAAATCGGTTCTCAGAAGCTCTCCGAAAGCCTGTTCCGCCGCTCCGGGCGCCGGCCCGTAGTTGTTGGCGAGGTCGAAATGGGTGATGCCGAGATCGAAGGCGGTGCGCGCGATCGCACGCTTGCGCTCATGAGGCGTGTCGTCACCGAAATTGTGCCACAGGCCGAGCGAGATTACGGGCAGTTTCAGGCCCGAATTCCCGCACCGGCGGTATTCCATGGCGTCGTATCGCGTGTCCGAGGCTGTCCAGGTCATGAAAGCTCCAGGTCAGGTCAGGAGCGCGCGCGCGGCCTCGGGGTCGAGGGCGGCGGGGCGCTCGCAGGTCGTTCCGATGTCGATGAACCGGCCGCTCTCGCCCGAGCCGAGAATCGCCGTCATCACATCGACAGCATGCAGAGCAAATTCCAAAGAGCAACGGTGCGGCCGGTTTTCCAGGATTGACTGGGCCATGTCGGCAAGACCGGCCGTGCGGTAATTGGCATGGCCGCGATCATTGGCCTTGGAGAACGGGTGCTGCCACGCTTCCGAGACATTCACGAAGCTGCCCTTGTCGGTCATGCGGATCTCGCCGCCGAAGAAATTCGGGTCGGGCACATGCAGCGTGCCGTCCCGGCCGTAGAGCTCCATGTTGGAATGGCCGTGCTGCCACACGTCCCAGCTGGCGCAATAGGTGATCTGCGCGCCCGAATGGAACTGCAGCACCGCGTGGATCGTCGTCGGCGTTTCCACCTTGATCTTTTCCCCGTTGCGCGGCTCGGACGTGATCGTGCGGTATTCCGATCCGGACGAACTCATGGCGCAGACCCGTTTCACCGGACCCAGCAGCTGCACCAGGTTGGAGATGTAATAGGGGCCGAGATCGAGGATCGGGCCGCCACCGGGCTGGAAGAAGAAATCCGGGTTCGGGTGCCACATCTCCATGCCCGGGCTCTGCACGAAACAGGTGCCTGAGGTCACCTTGCCGACGGCGCCGCTGTCGATCAGGTGGCGGGCAAGCTGGTGCGCGCCGCCCAGGAAGGTGTCCGGCGCGGAGCCGATCCTGAGGCCCTTGGGTTCGGCAATGGCCGCAAGGGCCTTGCCTTCCTCGACGCCGAGCACGAAAGGTTTTTCCGAATAGACGTGCTTGCCGGCCTCGAGCACGTTTTTGGAGACCTCGAAATGGGCGGCGGGAACCGTCAGGTTGACGATGATATCGATGTCGTCGGCCCCGAGCAGGCCGTCGACGGTCTCGGCGCGCAGGCCGAACTCTTCCGCGCGGGCCTTCGCCGCGGCTTCGTTGAGATCGGCGCAGGCGCGCACCTCGATGCCCCTGAAGAGCGGAGCGAGGCGCATGTAGGCGGCCGAGATGTTACCGCATCCGAGGATGCCGATGCCAAGTGTTGTCGTCATGTCAGGTCCTCAGAACGTGCGGAAGGCTTCGATGGAGCGGGCGGCGAACCGGTCGACATCGGATGGTTTGTCATGCTCCATGACGAAGAGGTCGACGCCGGCACCCCGGAGCGCGGCCATGATCGCCTTCCAGTCCATGGTGCCCTGGCCGACATCCGCCCAGCCATCTTCGTCCGTGCACTCGCCTTCGGGAGCGATGTCCTTCACATGTGCCGTGGTGATGCGGCTGGCATGGCGGCCGATCCAGTCGATCGGATCCTGTCCGCCGCGTACGATCCAGGCAATGTCCGCCTCCCACTCGATCGACGGCGCGGTCTCCAGCAGGATGTCCATCGGCAGCCGGCCGTCGGCACAGGCCACAAATTCGAAATGGTGATTGTGCCAGCCGAAACGCAGGCCGGCGTCACGGACCTTCGCACCGATGCTTTCCAGGCGGGTGGCGATGTCCTGCCACATGGCGGCGTCCGGTACGCGCTGTTCCGGCGGCACGGCCGGTACGAACAGGCGCTCCATGCCGAGGGTCCTGGCGGTGTCGATCACCTTGGGCAGGTCGGTCTCGAACTGCTCCATGGGAAAGAAATGGCCCGACGGCATGGTGAGACCGTTGGCGTCGAGCAGGGCGCGGAAAGCGGCCGGGTCCTCGTAGTTGCCGCCGAAGCCCTCGACCTGGGTGTAACCCAGGCCTGCGAGCCGGCTGAGCACTCCGTCCCACGGGGTGAAGTCGCGCGCGGAATAAAGCTGGAATGAAACGTCCATGATCGTTGTCCTGAATGTCTGGAATAGACCGGATCAGATCCGGTTCTCGGTTGCCTTGTCGAAAATGTTGGCGTGTGCCGGATCGAAACCGACCTGGATCGTGTCGCCGTGGGAAATGGCGGCCTGACCGTCCATGCGGATCCACAAGGTCCGGTCGCCTGTGGTGATACGCGCGAGCGTGTCGGAACCAAGCGGCTCCACCAGCTCAACCTGGCCGTCCAGCCTGACCGGCGCGGAGGCGGCATCGGCGCCGTTGACAAAGTGTTCTGGACGGATGCCGAACCAGGCCTCGCCGGCGGCCGGTGGCCCGTTCTGAAAGGCATATCCGTCGAGCGGAAAGGCGTGTTCGCCGGTCTTGAACCCGTAGGTGCCGCCGTTTTCTTCCAGCGTACCCTCGAAGAAGTTCATGGTCGGCGAGCCGATGAACTCGGCGACATATTTGCTGGCCGGGCGGTTGTAGATCTCGTTGGGTGAATCCAGCTGCAGGATCCGGCCGCCACGCATGATCGCGATCCGGTCGGCAAGCGTCATCGCCTCGATCTGGTCATGGGTGACGTAGATCATGGTGTTGTCCAGCTTCTGGTGCAGCTGCTTGATCTCGACCCTGAGATCGGCCCGCAGCTTGGCGTCGAGGTTGGACAGCGGCTCGTCGAACAGGAACACGTCGGCGTCGCGCACCAGGGCCCGGCCAATGGCGGCGCGCTGGCGCTGGCCTCCGGACAGCGCCGCGGGCTTGCGTTTCAAAAGCGGCTCGATCTGCAGGATCTTGGCGGCCCGTTCGACCCTTTCCGCGATCTCGGCCTTCGGCAGCCCGGCATTCTTCAGGCCGAAACTCAAGTTGCCGGCGACCGTCATCTGCGGGTAGAGCGCGTAGCTCTGGAACACCATGCCGATGCCCCTTTTCGACGGCTCTTCCCAGGTAACGTTGCGCCCGCCGATGAAGATCTGGCCGCCGCTGATGTCGAGCAGGCCGGCGATGCAGTTCAAAAGCGTGGACTTGCCACACCCGGAAGATCCCAGGAGCACGAGGAACTCGCCCTGGCCGACATCGAGGTTCAGGTCTTTCAGGACGGTGAGGGCGCCGAAGCTCAGGGTCAGGTTTTTTATGGAGATGCTTGATTCCATGGAGGTCCTCAGCCTTTCACAGCGCCGGCCGCGATACCGCGGACAAAGAGTTTTCCGGAGACGAAATAGACGATCAGCGGCACCAGCCCGGTCAGGATGGTCGCGGCCATGTTGACGTTGTATTCCTTCACGCCCTGCACCGAATTGACGATGTTGTTGAGCTGGACCGTCATCGGATAGGTGTCCGGTTTGGTGTAGACGACGCCGAACAGGAAGTCGTTCCAGATCCCGGTGATCTGCAGGATGATCGCGACCACGAAGATCGGCAGGCTCATCGGCAGCATGATGCGGAAATAGATGCCCCAGAACCCGGCTCCATCGACGCGCGCCGCCTTGAAAAGTTCTTCCGGAACGGACACGAAGTAGTTCCGGAACAGGAGCGTCAGGATCGGCATGCCGAAGATCGTATGCACGATGACGAGGCCGGTCAGCGATCCATAGACACCGATTTCCCGGAGCACGATCACGATCGGGTAGATCATCACCTGATAGGGAATGAAGCTGCCGAAGATCAGGATGGTGAAGAACACTTCCGCGCCCTTGAAGCGCCAGTTGGCGAGCGCATAGCCGTTCACCGAGGCGATGGCGATCGACATGATCACGGACGGAACGGTGATGCGCACCGAATTCCAGAACCCGCGGCTGAGCCCGTCGCAATTGAGGCCGGTGCAGGCTTCCGCCCAGGCTTTCACCCAGGGTTCGAAGGTGATTTCCAGGGGGGGCGCGAAGATGTTGCCGAAACGGATTTCGGGCATTCCCTTCAACGAGGTCACCACCATCACGTAGAGCGGCAGCAGGTAATAGACACTGATCACGATCAGCGTGCCGTACAGCATGATGTTGCGCCGGGACAGCATCGGTCGCGGCCGGCGTCCGCTCGGACCGTCCTCGAGCGGGACCGGAGCGGCGGCGGAAGGGTCGGTTGTCTTAAGCACGGCGCTTGCCCCCGAATTCCAGATAGGCCCAGGGAATGACGATGATCGCCACTGTCAGCAGCATCACGGTCGATGCGGCGAAGCCCTGGCCCAGGTTCTGCGATTGGAACATGTAGTCGTAGACGTATTTCGCCGGGACCTCCGAGGCGATGCCCGGCCCTCCGCCGGTCTGGGCGACGATCAGGTCGTAGACCCGGACGATGCCGGAGGTGATGATGACGATGGTGGTGATGAAGACCGGCCGCATCATCGGAATGACGATGAAGAGGTAGGTCTTCCACATCGGAATGCCGTCGACCCGTGCCGCCTTCCAGATGTCCTCGTCGATGCCGCGCAGGCCGGCCAGCATCAGGCACATGACCAGGCCGGTACCCTGCCACAGGCCGGCGATCAGGACGCCGTAGATGACGATGTCGGCGTTGTAGAGCGGATCGAAGCTGAAGCTTTCCCAGCCGAGATCGCGAACCACGCCCTGGATCCCGAAATCCGGGTTCAGCAGCCACTGCCAGACCAGGCCGGTGACGATGAACGACAGGGCGAAGGGATAGAGAAGGATCGTCCGGAAAGTGTCCTCGAAGCGGATTTTCTGGTCGAGCAGCGCCGCCAGCAGAAAGCCGATGATCAGTGAAAAGATCAGCGACAGGCTGCCATAGATGAGCAGGTTCTCGATCGACACCAGCCAGCGGCGGGTTGACCACAGGCGCTCATACTGGTCGAAGCCGACGAAATTCGCCTTCGGCAGCAGCTTGGACTTGGTGAAGGAATAATAGATCGTCCAGGCCGTGCAGCCGACAAAGATCACCAGGGCCGTCATGACCATCGGGATCGAGGCGATCTTGGCATTTAGATTTCGGAACGGCTGAAAAGGACGGGTGCTGTTCGCCATTTGCTGCTTCCCGGCAGAAGAAGGAAGAAAAAAGGACCGTGGAACCCTTTCGGGCCCCACGGTTCTGGAGGAAGAGCGATCAGTCCGCTTGAGCGACGATATCGACGAAGCGCGCCTGGGCGTCCTCAGCCGTAATGCTCTCGTCGTTGAAGAACTCCACGAACAGGTCGTTGAGCTGCGTGTTGGTATCTTCCGTGTTGAGCTGGTTGGTGTCCGGAAGCGTGTTGCCGGCGGCGAGGATCTCCAGCCCCTTCTTCATGCAATCGTTGGCGGCCGCCAAGTCGACGTCGCCGCGGATCGGCAGGGAGCCTTTTTTCAGGTTGAAGGCGACCTGCACTTCCGGCGAGACCATCAGCGAGGCGAGCTCGTCCTGGGCTTTCTGGATTTCCGGGTCGTCGACCACCGGGAAATAGAAGGCGTCTCCGCCCGTCGAAATCACCTCGTGGACACCCAGGCCGGGCAGGCAGGTATAGTCCTCGCCGGCGACCTGGCCGGCGACCTGAAATTCACCCTGGGCCCAGTCGCCCATGATCTGGCCCCCGGCCTTGCCGGTGATCACCAGGTTTGTCGCCTGGTTCCAGTCCTGCACGTTGGAACCCTGCCGCATCCGGCGGGCATCCTCGGCGGCCTTGAAGACGCGTGCGATTTCCGGACCGGCGGCGACTTCGGCATCCTTTTCACCGTAGACCTGCACCAGCGTTTCCGGACCCGCAAGGGTTGCCAGCAGAACGTTGAACAGTCCGGAGTTCTGCCACGGCTGCTGGCCGAGGGCGAGCGGAACGATGCCGGCAGCTTCCAGCTTCGGCGCGGCGGCGACGAACTCGTCCCAGTTGTTCGGAACAGGGACACCCGCTTTCTCGAAGGCGGCGTTGGACAGCCACAGCCACTGCCAGGAATGGATGTTCACCGGCACGCAGTAGATTCGGCCGTCCACGGTGCAGCTGTCGAGCAGGGAGGACGGATTGACGAGGTCCTTCCAGCCTTCGGCTTCCGCGATGTGGGTCAGGTCGCGCATCAGGCCGGCTTCGATCAGCTCTTCGGTCTGGCGGCCATGGTTGAACTGGGTGGCGCCCATCGGGTCGCCGCCGATGATGCGGCTGACCATGACCGGGCGGGCCGTGCCGCCGCCGCCGGCGATGGCACCGTCGACCCAGTTGTGTTCGGTCTTCTCGTTAAAGGCTTTGGCGAATTCGGCAACGGCCGCGGCCTCGCCGCCGGATGTCCACCAATGCGTGACTTCCAGGTCGGCGGCCTGCGCGGCGGTGGCCGCGCACAGGGCAGTGGTTGCTGCAAAAACTGCGCGTAATGCTTTCATCATGTCCTCCCATCGAACTGTTTGTCCGATTGTCCTCGCTATGCGGCCTCCACCGCATGTTTTGTAATCGATTACATTTTGTTGTATTATTCATGTAATCGATTACATTCATCATTCTCGGGAAACGCTTCCGTGTCAACCCGGAATGTCGATACCCTCGCGAAGGCTTGCGGGATCCGGCCAGAAAGCAATGACAATCAGAAGCTTGGGAGACAGGCTTGGTTCAAAAAACGGCGCGTATTCGGGATGTCGCCAGGGAGGCGGGCGTCTCCACAGCGACGGTCAGCCGTGCGCTGAGCAATCCCGAGCTGTTGTCCGAAGCGACGCGGGAACAGGTTTTCGCCGCCATCCGGGCCACCGGTTACCGGGTCAACAGGGCCGCGCGCAACTTGAGGACCCGCCAGGCCAGGGCAATTCTTGTTCTCGTGCCCAATCTCGGCAATCCGTTCTTTTCCCAGATCCTGGCCGGTATCAGCGAGGCCTTCGGCGACCGGGACTATTCCGTGCTGATCGCGGACACCAAGGATCGCGCGGCGGCCGGAAAGCGCAGTGTCGACTATTTCCTGGATTCCCAGATCGACGGCATGATCTGCCTGGACGGGTCGTTGACGCAAAATGAACTCCAGCTCTTCGAGGAAAACGGGGTTTCCGACCGGATCGTCTTTGCCTGTGAATGGGTCCACGGTGTGAACCTGCCTTCCGTGCGCAGTGACAACGTCCGGGGTGCGCAGCTCGCGGTGCGCCACCTGTATGAGCTCGGCCATCGCAAGATCGCCCATGTTACGGGTCCCCAGGACAACGTCCTGACCCACGCCAGGCGCAAAGGCATGCTTCTCGAGCGGGAGCGGCTCGGTCTTCCGGTGTACGGGGAATGGATCATACGAGGCGATTTTTCCCTGGAGTCCGGGCGTTTGGCGGGCGAGCGTATTCTGGTCATGCGGGACCGGCCAACGGCCGTCTTCTGCGCTTCGGATCAGGTGGCCTTTGGCCTGATCTCCGTTCTGACCGCCAATGGGGTCCGGGTGCCTCAGGATATTTCCGTTGTCGGCTTCGACGATATCGAACTGTCCGAATATTATGTGCCGGCCCTGACAACCATTCGCCAGGACAGGCGGGCTCTTGGATCTCAGGCGTCCTCCCTGCTGTTGACTTGCATCGATGCCGGAGAAGACACGACCGGTCTTGGGCGGGATCCCGTCATGGTCGATGTCGAACTGGTCGTGCGCGGCAGTGCGGCGCCCGTATCAGAATAACGGCAGCGAACGAGGCCCTGCACGCAATGATCTTCCGTTCGGGAACGGCGCAGCTATTCAGAGAGATTGGCTGCCATCTCGCAAGAAACATTAAAGTAAATACGTATAAGTCAACATTGCTACGAGATAGATTTGGCTGGTCGAATGATCTCCGGATGAATTCACGGGCAAGTAGGCAAGAAAATTCTCGTAGGCAAATATTTCCTATGTCGAAAGTATCATTCAATTTGAGAGATTGTTCAGTTCTATTTCGTATTTCAAATTCGAATACACATTTATCGTAATTAATCGCAGTGATTTAGCGTTTAATTAACTTGAATGCGGCATTCTAGATAGTACACACAGATATCGGTGGTAAATATGCGCAGTTTGGCCTTCGGCTTGGCATTGTCACTTTGCTCACTCTTCATCCAGACTGGATCCGGTTCGGCACAAACCAGTCTCACGGTTGTCGGGACCGGAGACGGGCTTGAAATGCTTCGGGAAATCGGGCGCGGATTTTCCGCGGTTTATCCTGACGTGGAGCTGGATATTCCTCCTAGCATCGGCTCCGGCGGTGGCATTGCCGCTGTTGGTTCCGGTGCGGAGCGCATGGGCAGGGTTGCCCGGCCCCTGTCCGAAAGCGAGGTCGAATACGGGTTGGAATACCAGCCGATCGCGAGGATTCCGAGCGCCATTTTCACCCATCCTTCTGCCGGCGTTGATGCCCTCACCAGTGAAGAGCTTGTCGGGCTCTATTCGGGCGAGATTACCAACTGGTCCGAGCTGGGCGGTGCGGACCTCCGTGTCCGGCTGGTCAGGCGGGAAGACACGGACAGCACTCTTCAGGTGCTCCGGGGGACGATGCCGGGCTGGCAGGACCTTGAATTCTCTCCCCGAAGCAAGACGGCGCTCACGACGCAGGACGCCATCGAGACGGCACGCGATGTCGAGGGTGCCATCGCTTTCGGTCCTTATTCGGGCCTGCTTGAAGAGGGGCTCACCATTCAGAAGATCGACGGGTTTCATCCGACGGATGACGGCTATCCGAGCGCCGTGACGCTGGCTCTGATCTACAAGAACGGAACGCTGGAACCGGACATGGAGGCTTTTCTCAATTACAGCCTGTCAGGTCAGGCTCGGGAATTGATACGCAATTACGGTGGCGTCCCCGTCAGTAACTAGCGAACAAGATCAGTATGTTTCGTCACTCGTCCCTCCTCTGGCACTACACCTATGGCGCCGTTTTCACGGCCATCTGCGCTTTTGCCGGTCTCATCGGACTGGTGGCCTATCAGCTTGAAGGCAGCATGGCCCGTCAGGAGGCGGAACTCCTGCAGCTGTCCCATGCCCGTTTGCTGGAGACGCTGACAGCGGATGTGAAGCTGGCCGGTACCCGCCTGGAGTTCCTGTTTCAGGACAGGCTCCGACGGGTCAATGCCATCTCGGAACGCGTGGACACCGCAAAGGCCGTTGAATCGCGCAACAACGTTGCCATGTCGGAATTGCTGGGACCTGCAGCGAAGCTCGCGGATGTGGACGGACTGGTCGTTCTGGACGAAAAGGGACGGGTGATCGGTGCCTCGTCCTATTCCGCCGATCTGGTTGCGCTCAACAGCAGAATTCGCAGCTCCGGTTTCTTCGGCAGGATCTCGGCGTCCCTGAAGGACAGCTATCCGGGCGGGAAACAGACCTTCTCCACCATTCTTCCGCGCAACGAGACCAGCATCTTTGTACCCGGTGACACGGTCAACGCGGTCTCGCAGGTGATCTTCACGCCGGTGTTCGACGACTTCGGCTATGTCATCGGCGGGTTGCTGGCACAGCGCTGGTTGCGGGTCGAAGAACCCATGCTCGTGGACCTTGCCGAAATCAATTCGTTCGAACTGGCCCTTGTCTTCGACAACAGGATCATTTCCCGGGCCAATTTCTATGGCGACCTGTCCGATCTGGAGCAATCGCCGACAGCACCCAACATTACCCACAACGGAGCCCGGATAATCGAATGCGGCGTGCCGGTGCCACCGGTGAGCATCTGTGCCCTTTTACCCATCGAGGCGCTGACCGCGACCCAGGCCGAATTGACGCGGATCGGCATTGAGGAAGAAGCCAAGTTGCTCAGGTGGCTGTTCCTGTTCGGACTGCTGGCGCTCGCGGCCTTTGCAACAGTGTCCTATCTCCTGTCACGGCGGATCACGCGTCCGCTGACAAAGATCACCCGCGTCCTGACCGGCATTGCAGCCGGCGATTTCGAAAGCCGCGTGGTCGGTACCGAACGGCTTGATGAGGTCGGTGACATTGCCCGCTCGGTGGTTTCCCTGCAGCGCTCGGTCAAGGAACGTGACGCGCTGCGCGAGCGCGTGCACGAGAAAAACACCATCCTGCGCTCTCAGGAAACGCAATTGCGCGAGCAGAACATCCTGTTCGACGCTGCCCTCAACAACATGTCACATGGGCTGTGCATGTTCGACCGGGACGGTTGCCTCATTGTTTCCAACCAGAGATTTGCCGAACTGTTTGAACTTGACCGCGGCAGGGTGAAACCGGGCATGACGGAAACGGAGGTCGGTGCGCTTCAGCAAGTCGAGATGCTGGAGCCGGAAGAGATGCCCCGCCAGGACAGGCACATTGGTCCGCAACGAGGCGCTGCCACCGGCACGCAAAGCACCAAGATGGAGAGGACCCGCTCCGACCGGATCGTTCTGACCACGCGCCAGCCTTTGGCCGACGGAGGCTGGGTTGCCATTTCCGAGGACATCACCGAGCGGCAGGAGGCGCGTGACCGGCTGGCCTTCCTCGCTCGCCACGACCTGCTCACCCAGCTTCCCAACCGCATCGAGTTCCGGGACCAGATGGAAATCCTGCTTTCCCGCCAGCAGGACGAAGGCGGAGAATTTGCGATCCTCTGTCTGGACCTGGACGAGTTCAAGATGGTGAACGACTCGCTCGGACATCCGATCGGGGACGAGTTGTTGCGACAGGTTGCCGACCGGCTCAGGGACATGTGCGGCGACCAGGACCTGGTGGTCCGGCTGGGCGGCGACGAATTTGCCATTTTGACGAAGTTGCCGGTCGGTTCCCAGGAGGTGGAGGATCTCGCGGAACAGGTCATCTGGAAGCTGTCGCAGCCGTTCTATATTGCCGATCATGAAATCGTCATCGGTGTGAGCATCGGCATTTCGGTGGCCAGGGGCGACGGCATTGCCGGCGATGACCTGTTCAAGCAGGCGGATCTCGCGCTTTACCGGGCCAAGGAAGACGGCCGCAACACCTACAGGTTCTTCCAGGTGGACATGGGCACGGCCGTGAACGACCGCCGGGAATTGATCACCGACCTCAGAGCGGCGGTTGCAAACGAGGCGCTGGAACTTTTCTTCCAGCCGCAATACGAGCTCAAGGACTACAGGATTTCGGGCTTCGAGGCGCTGGTGCGCTGGAACCATCCCAAGCGGGGGATGGTGCCGCCGGGAGACTTCATACCGATTGCCGAGGACACCGGACTGATCCTGCAACTCGGTGAATGGGTGCTCAACGAAGCCTGCCGGGTCGCCGCCGGCTGGCCGGACGACCTGCGGGTCGCGGTCAACCTGTCACCGCGGCAGCTGCGCGGGCACGCCTTCGGCCCGGTCCTGATCAAGGCGCTGGCCAATTCAGGCCTGAGTGCGGACCGGCTTGAACTGGAAGTGACGGAAACGGTGCTCTTGACCGATTCCGAAGAGGTTCTGGATGCCTTGCACCAGGCCAAGACCCTCGGCGTGAAAGTGTCGATGGACGATTTCGGAACGGGCTATTCCTCGCTGAGCTATCTGCGCCGTTTCCCGTTCGACAAGATCAAGACCGACCAGTCCTTCGTGCGGTCGATGGCCTATTCGGACGATTCGATATCGATCGTGAAGGCCGTCATCGAACTGGCCAGGAATCTCGATATGACCACGACCGCCGAAGGCGTCGAGACCCGGGAACTTCTCGACATGCTTGCCGAAATCGGCTGCACCGACGCGCAGGGCTACTACCTGGGGCGGCCGATGCCGGTCGCCAGTGTCCAGGAACTGATCTACTCGAGCCGGCAAAGCCTGGCAACGGCGGCCCAGTAGGGCAGGCGTCGGGATTGTCAGCCCGCGGTCGTCGCCGACGAGAAGGGGGCCCTTGCCTTGCGCAGCAGGCTGCCGGCCAGCGCCGCGAGCCCCTTGTCCTCTTCCGCCACGTAGAAAGGATCCGCGTGGAAGGTCGCGCCCGCCGCGCGCGCGATCGTACGCATCGCTTCCACATGGGCGGGAGCCCCCGCCGAATAGATCACGTGATCGGAGGTCAGTGGTCCGGCCAGTTCATGGGGCCGCTCGGTCAGGACAGTGTCGTTGTCGCCGTCGCTCGCGGTCAGCGTGATCGGGACGTTGCGGGCTTGCAGCCAGCGGACCGCATCGCGCATATAGAGCCCCTCCCGGGTTCGCGCCCCGGCGATGACACGGATCTCACGCCCGGGCTGACCCATGCTGGCGGCCACTGCGATCGACCAGATCGGCGCAAAGCCCGTCCCGGTGGATGTCAGCAGGATCGGCTGGGGCTGCCGGCGCAGGAAGGCATTGCCGAACGGGCCGCGCAGCTTGACGGAATGACCGACGCCGATCTCCTTGCCCAGTTTCGAGGACACCACACTGTCCGGATAGACCTTGATGTGGAACACGATGACATCCTGTTCGGCATCCAGGTTGAGCGGCGTGGTCGGGCTGTAGTCACGCGGGGGAAAGCCGGCGAAGGTCGCCCGCAGATATTGGCCCGCCAGCCAGGTCACGGGACGGCCGGTCCGGATTCGGACTTCCAGGTAGTCGTCCTTGATCCGGCGGATGCTCTCGACGGTGCCCTTCGTGGTCTTCACGATCGGCACCGGATCGTAGGAAATCTCGGCGTCTCCCTCCAGGACGGCGAGGCAGCCGAGCACGGTGTCCTTCTCCCGCGTGCCCAGGTCGTCGATCTCGCCGCTCAGCACCCGCACCCGGCAGGTTTCGCATTGGCCGGAGCAGCAGTCATGCGGGATCACGAGACGGCCGCCAAGGCCGGCATCGATCAACGTGTCGCCGACATTCGCCTTGATCTTCTGGCCGTTGATTGTGACCGTGCAAGTGCTTTTCGACATGGGCGCGTGTCCGTGATCTTTTTGCGTTGAAAGGCTCAGTTGAAGGTCAGGCGCACGGGGCGCGAGTGGCGGGTGTGCCGGGTCTGATTGTGGTCGAAGACCGACAGCCAGACATAGAGGCCGTCCACCATGGCAAGGTCCTGATTGTGCCCGGTATCCATGTCCCGGATCACTTCGAGCGTCCAGTATCCGTCCTGCCACTTCGAGCCGGCCTTGAGGTCGGCGCGGCTGCCGGAATATTCGCCCTGGATCAGCACGCCCGGAATGACCGTACCGACCGGGATCTCAGCATCCTTTTCAGCTGAATAGGGCACGCTCTCGTCCTCGAACATCCACCACTGCGAGCCTTCGTCCTCCATGGCTTTCACGGAAAGACTGATCGTGCCCATCTTGGCCGCCGTGGCCTTGTAATCCTTCGGCAGGCGTTTGGCATCGACGCTGCTCAGATAGTCCGAGCCCGACTTCTTGTGGTAGTTGTAGACATAGAACGAGGTGCCCTCGTCGGCATTGTAGCCTGCGCTGTAACGGGCCTTGCCCGCGACATGCGCCTCGCTCGGTGCGGTCGGGGTGCTGAAATGCATGTCGTCCACCCGGCCCAGCATGCCGCCGCGCGACGCCTTCCACTGCCAGACGTCCACCATGCTGCCATCTGTCGTGTAGTGCAGCCCCCGGCCGTGAAACGCCGCCGGTTTGTCGCTGAGCGGTTTCGGTCCCATATGGGTCGCGCCGCCACCGCCATAGACATCCGTGGTCGAGAAAGCGACCGAAAACTTGTCCTCGTAAAAGGCGGTTTCGTCGGAAAGGTCGGCACGGTTGTTGAGCATGTGCCATCCGTCCTCCCGCTTGATCAGCGGGTGCCGTTTCAACGAGCGGGTGGCGTCTTCCCAGCGGAAGGCAAAGACAATCTTGTCGCCGACCTGGACCGCGCGCACTTCCACGGTCGACGCGCCGGTGCCGGAGAGGTTCGATCCCTGGTGCGTCTCGACGAGGACCGGCCGTGCATCCTGCCAGACCGCGTCGTCGAGAGACCCGTCCAGGTCCGGAAGGGTGTCGGCCCTCGCGACGACAAGATCGTCCCTTGTTCCGAAATCCAGCGTGACCGCACCGGCCATCACCACCGCGCCGAGCGTCAGTGCGATGGCGAGCGGATGGGCGGCCATGCCCGGAAATCTCCGCAATTTCTGCGGCCGGAATAGGCGCAGCAGTTGCTGCAGACCGCCATAGGCGTAATGCAGGATCACATGGGCAATCATATAGGTCAGCACCACCAGCGCGGCGGTGTAATGTACCGTTACCCAGATGCCGCCATGGCCGAGATAGAGCCAGACACCGGTGGCCGTAAGGGTCAGAACGGACGCAAACAGGATCCAGTAGGCGATGACATTGACCGCGGACAGGCGCAGCTTCGTGCTTGCCGGCAGGGTCAGGACCACCATCTTCTTGGACGAGATTCGTCGTTTCAGACGTGCCAGGGACATGTAGGCGGCATAGGAAAAGATCAGCGCCAGCACGAAGATCGCCGACAGGTAGTGCCATGTCCAGATTTCACCCTGGGGCAGGATCGGCTCGAACAGTTTGGAGAACCAGGCGCCCTCCGCGTCGGTGGACAGTCTCAGGCCTGTCACAAGGCTGGTGACAATGGCCACCACCAGGGTCCAGTGCAGCAGGATGGTGCCGATGTCGCTGCGGACCGGTGGCGTCCGGTCGTCCGGCCGAGCACCGGCATTGGGGCGGCGGGCGTCCCGCTTGTGTGCATGCGCGTCTTCAGAGGATTTTGGAGGCGAGGTCAGTTCGAGTGCATGGTCAGTCACTTGGTCCGTCAACTTTACCTCTCCTCATCGGTTTCGCGATCCGGTTTTCAAAACAAGGAACGCAACCGGGTGTTCATAGCTTGCTGGAAAGCGCAGCCAAAAAATACCATTTTTACTAAAATGTGAAGCAAAATTGCGAAATACAACTAGGTTTAAACCTATCCTTGCGCATTAGTGCATGCATTAAAACCTTACGTAAGGGAATCAATTAAGGATAAGCGGGAGAAATATTTAAAAAAATCATGTGATTTTAAACAGTGTCGAGTCTCGCAATTTGTTGTCCGGGGAAATAGTCTCTCAAACGGTGCTCGAAAGCTGAGGCACGACTTTGGTTGGATGACACAACCGCAGGAGTCAAACTGTTCCCGCCAAGGGACGGATCTGGAAAGGCAGACTATTTGAAAGGTGCGCAAACTGTTGGGAAAACGAAGGAATTCAAGATGGACCGCCGAAGCTCAACATGCCTGGTTCCGGGACGATAACGGCCATGGAATCGCCGGTGCGCGGGGCTGGTGATCAGAAGAAGGTCACTTAAATCCCGGGTTGTGGCAAAGTCGGGTTTCGTCAGAAGGCAGTATTGCACCGGTTGTCCAGGTGGACGGATACGAGTCGCGTTCGGGTATGGCAATCGGCAGTCGATGAACGACACGCGTCTTTGTGCATCGCACCCTGTTCCGGCGGCTCCTTCCCGGCAAAAACGTACGACTCGATGACCCTTGATTCAGGTCATACGCATGTAACGGTTTCTCATTTAACCTCTTTCCAGTTCATGGAGCTCGGGTGGGCGTGTCCGTCACGACGGTTGTGCAGGAGCGAGAAACCCGCCTAAGATACCAGTTCCGAGCGGCCGCGAGGGGCTGACCTTGTGGCTGTAGAGCGGCGTTCGATTTGGAAATTGCCATTGCCAAGGGGGCATTGATGCTGGTCTCCCACACTAGAATTGTCGACATCGTCGGAGATATCATCCGCATTCAGGCATCCGCGTCGAGGTCCGACTCTGAAGGGCGGCCCTGCCTGGGTGACCTTGCGCTGGTCGATGCCGGTGACGGCACGACATCACTCGCCCAGGTCATCAACATCGACCACGACATGGTGTCGCTACAGGTCAATTCGGGCACCAAGGGCCTTGCCAACAACGCTTCGGTCCGCTTTCTCGGCGAAGCGGCCAAGGTGACTTACTCCGATAACATCCTGGGCCGGGTCTTCGACGGTGCCGGCCATCCGATCGACAGGGGGCCGGACCTGTCCAGCGACCCGACCGTGCCCATCGGCGGCCCTTCCGCCAATCCGATGAAACGGGTGCTGGCCTCGCGCATGATCCGCACCGACGTGCCGATGATCGACATTTTCAATTGCCTGGTGGAGAGCCAGAAGATCCCGATCTTCTCGGTCTCCGGCGAGCCCTACAATCCCTTCCTTGCGCGCATCGGAATCCAGGCCGATGCCGACATCGTCGTTTTCGGCGGGCTGGGCCTGATCTTCGACGACTATGCCTTCTTCCGGAAACAGTTCGAGGATGCGGGCGTCTTTCCGCGCACGGTGATGTTCATCAACCAGGCTTCCGACCCGGTGGTCGAGCGCCTTCAGGTCCCGGACATGGCACTTGCCGTGGCGGAAAAATTCGCTGTCGAGGAGGGCAAGCGGGTGCTGGTCCTGCTCACCGACATGACTGCCTTCGCCGATGCCATGAAGGAGGTCTCGATCGCCATGGAACGGGTGCCCGCCAACCGCGGCTATCCGGGCGATCTCTATTCGCAGCTGGCGCGCCGCTACGAAAAGGCCTGTGACTTCAAGGGCTCGGGCTCCGTCACGATCCTGACCGTGACCACCATGCCCGGCAATGACGTCACCCACCCGGTCCCCGACAACACCGGCTACATCACCGAGGGCCAGTTCTACCTGCACTCCGGCGTGCTCGACCCGTTCGGCTCGCTGTCGCGGCTGAAGCAGCATGTGATCGGCAAGGTCACCCGGGAGGACCACAACCAGATCATGAACACCATGATCCGGTTCTACTCCGGTGCGCGCGATGCGGAGCAGAAGCAGTCGATGGCCTTCGAACTGTCGGATTATGACCAGCAGCTCCTGAAATTCGGTGCCCTGTTCCGCGAACGCTTCATGGATATCGAGGTGTCGAAACCGCTGGAAGAGGCGCTCGACCTGTGCTGGCAGACCCTGGCGGAGTGTTTCGAGCCGGAACAGCTGCTGATGAAACAGGGGCTGATCGACAAGTATTTCCCGAAGAAGCCTCCGGCCGCCAAGCCCTCGGATGAGGAAGCGGCCTGATGGCGAAACTTGCTCTCAACAAGTCCTCGCTGGCCAGGCAAGGCGCACAGTTGGCGGAATACAGGCGTTTCCTGCCGTCGCTCGAGCTCAAGCGCCTGCAGATCATGGCCGAACGGGCCAAGGCCAGGGAGACCGCGGCGCGGCTCGACCGGGAGTATGAAGAACGCTTCGCCGAACTGGCCCATTCGTTGCCGATGCTGGCCAACAGGCAGGTGCCGCTTGAGGACCTTGTCCGTCTGAAGGAGGCGATCCGGGGAGAACAGAATCTGTCCGGCACCAGGCTGCCGACGCTCGAGGCCGTCGAAGTCGGAACGGAGCCCTATTCGCTGCTGGCGCGTCCGCACTGGGTGGATGCCTATGTCGCCGGCATGCGGGAACTTCTGCGCCTCAACCTGGAACGCGAGGTTGCCCATGAGCGGATCGCGCGGCTGATCGAGGCCGAGGCGGTGATTTCGCGAAGGGTCAACCTGTTCGAGAAGGTCCTCATCCCGCAGGCGGAGCGCAACATCAGGAAGATCCGCATGGCGCTGGCCGATGCCGAGCGGGACGCGGTGGTGCGTGCGAAGATCTCCAAGAGAAAGACCGCCGCCCGCGGCGCCGAGAGTAGGGTGGCCGAGATATGAGCATTGTCCCGCTGGTCAAGGTCAACCTGGTCGGTGTCCTCGATGACAAGGACAGGGTGCTGGAAGCCGCCCAGGAGTTCGGCGCCCTGCATCTCATTCCGCTGACATCCGCGCAGAAGGAACTGGAGGCCGTGCCGGCCGGCCGCGGGCGCGAGGCGGCCGAGGCCTTGCGCTGGCTGGTCGACAGCCCGGCGCAGCGCCGTCCCGTGACCCACCCCGAAGGTTTCGAGCTGGAAGAGGTGATCACGCAGGCACTGGA
Organism: Roseibium sp. Sym1; assembly: GCF_027359675.1. Classification (NCBI taxonomy): domain Bacteria; kingdom Pseudomonadati; phylum Pseudomonadota; class Alphaproteobacteria; order Hyphomicrobiales; family Stappiaceae; genus Roseibium; species Roseibium sp. Sym1. The sequence goes on along the minus strand of NZ_CP114786.1, from coordinate 1,381,783 downwards.
CAACAAGAAGGCGCTGAAGGCCTGTGAGGACCGGCTCGCCCGGCTGGACAAGCGGATCCAGGACGTCGAACCCTGGGGCGAATTCAGTTTTTCCGACCTGGCCGAGATCGGCGATCACCGGCTGTGGTTCTACGTGGTGCCGAATGGCAAGCTCAAAGCGGTCGATCCGGCGGACAAGGTCCTGGAAATCGTTCACCGGGACAGGTACCGAAGCTATATCGTTCTGCTGTCGCCGGAAGAGCCTCCGGTCGACGCCATGCCCGTGCCGCGCATCCATGTCGGCGCCGAGGCCCTGTCAACGCTGAAGCACCAATACGAGGATGCGGCTGTCGAACTCGAAGAACTCGAGCTGGCCCGCCAGGTCCTGACCAAGTGGCGCTACATGCTCGCGCAGAACCTGGCGGCAGCACGCGATCATTCCGCCCGCCACCGGGCCTCGCTGGAGACGGCCGATATCGAGCGTGTCTTCGTGCTGCAGGCCTGGGCCCGCGCCGACCAGATGAGCCAAATCCAGGCACTCGCTTCGGATCTCGGTGTGGCGGTCGTTGCCGAAGAGGTCTCCGACGAGGACAGGCCGCCGACCTTGCTCGACAACAGCCGCCCGATGGAGGCCGGCGAGGACCTGGTCGAATTCTATCAGACACCGGGTTACCGGGACTGGGACCCCTCGGCGATCGTCTATGTGTCCTTCGTGGTCTTCTTCGGCATGATCATGACGGATGCCGGCTACGGCCTGCTCCTTCTTCTTCTGCTGTTTGTGTTCCGCAAGCGCTTTGCCGGATCGGCGCTGGCCCGCCGCATGTTCCGCATGTCCGTCTGGCTGATGGTCTCGACGTTCGCTTTCGGTGTCGCCACGGGCAGCTATTTCGGCGTCACGCCGCCGGAGGGCAGTTTCCTGGGACAGCTCAAGGTGCTGCATCTGAAGGATGTCGACACCATGATGAAGATCACGCTCACCATCGGCGTGGTTCATATCGTGCTCGCCAACCTGATGCGGGCCCGGCACGAGACGACGCCGAGCGGCCGGTTCCAGCCGATCGGCTGGTGCTTGGTGGCGCTGGGAGGGCTGGCAACCTTCCTCGGTCAAGGCACGGTGATCGCTTCCGCTGCGCCGGCAAGTGTGGTCGCCGGCCTGCTGACGGTCGGCTTCTTCGGCAGCGACCGGAAGGTGGATTCACTGAAATCCGGCGGTCTCAGGGTGTTTGACGGCCTGGCTTCGCTCGCCCGGATCGTCAACATCTTCTCCGATGTGCTGAGCTACATGCGCCTGTTCGCACTGGGGCTGGCCGCGGCGTCGCTCGCCGAGACCATCAATTCGCTGTCCGGCCAGCTCAATCATGCGGTGCCGGGTGTCGGTATCCTGATCGCCGTCTCGGTTCTGGCCATCGGCCACGCCATCAATATCGGGCTGGGGCTGATTGCCGGCTGCGTGCATGGGCTGCGCCTGAATGTCATAGAATTTTTCAATTGGGGTTTGAAGGACGAGGGCACACCCTTCCGTCCGTTCAAGAAAGAGGAGACACGCCTGTGAACGAATTCGTTGTGGCTCTCGGCTGGTTCGGACTCTATGCGCCGGTCGCGCTCGGCGCCATCGGCAGCGCCTGGGGCTGCGCCCTCGGCGGCAGCGCCGCGATCGGCGCCATGCTGGACAGCGACGGCGGTTACGGCCGCTTCATCGGCGTGTCGCTGATGCCGTCGTCCCAGGTGATCTACGGCATCGTGATCATGTTCTCGCTGCAGCAGGCCCAGATCGACGCTGCCAATGGCGCGGCCCTGTTCGGCATCGGGCTCCTGTCCGGCGTCACCATGCTGTTCACCGGCATCCGCCAGGGTGAGGTGCTGGCCTCCGCCATTCATGCCTCCAAGGCCAAACCGGAAATCTTCGGCATTTCGCTGGCTCCGGCCGCGGTGCTGGAAGGCTTTTCCGTGTTCGCGCTGGTGTTCGCACTGGTCCTGGCCGGTTCCATTCCAAGCTAGGAGGCTGACATGTCCAAGCACGACCCCTCCAAGGATCTGGAAAATGCCGCGGGCGCCGGTGTCCAGGCACTGATCGAGCGCCTGAAGTCCGAAGGCGTGGCCGCCGGCCAATCCGAAGCGGATGCCATTCTCGCCAAGGCCAGGACCAAGGCGGAAGAGATCGTTTCGGCGGCACAGAAAAAGGCGGACGACCTTCTGGCCGAGGCGCGGGCAGAGGCCGCGAAGGAAAAGGCGGCGACGGAAGACGGGCTCAAGGTCGCGGCGCGGGATCTCGTCCTGAATTTGCGCAACGAACTCGGCGACCGGATCCAGCAGGAGGCCAGCCGGCTTGTGGCAACGTCGCTCGCCGACGAACAGTTCCTGCAGAAGCTCATTCTGGCCATGGCCGCCAATGCAAGGGACAATGCCTCGGTCAGCGACACCGAACCCATGGAAATCGTGCTGCCTGAGAAGGTCGTCACCTTCGAGGAGCTGAAGCAGTCTCCGGAAGCGGTCGAGCCGGGCACGTTGACCCATTTCGTCATTGCCCTTGCGGGTCAGGTGCTGCGCGACGGTGTCACCTTTTCCACGGCGCCCGGCCTTGACGGCATCAAGGTGAAGCTGACCGACAGGAATGTCTCCATCGATCTCACGGAAGAGGCGATCGCAACCCTGTTGAAGCGCCATCTGCAGCCGCGCCTCAGGGCCGTTATGGAAGGGGTCCTGCGCTGACCATGAGCCGGCCGCACCAATATATCGCCCTGGTGACCAGCCTGCCCCATCTCGGTAAGCTGTTTTCCCGCAGGGAGGTGCCGATTTCCGAGTACCGGCTGACGCAGCGGCTTCGAATGCTGGAGCCGGAGCATGCCCGGCTGCTCAAGGAAATCGTCGACATCACCGCCTGGTCGGGCGTTGCAAAATTCAGCCGGGACGAGGAGGTTATCCAGCAGGCTGGCCGCGTTGTCGCGGATCTGAAGGACTACCCGGACCTACAGCATCTGGTCGGCGCGCGCATGGAGACGCGCACGCTCATCGCGGCCCTGCGCCGGCGGCGGGACGGCCAGGACGTCGCGGGGGATATTCAGACCTGGGGCTACGGCCGCTGGTGCAGCCGGATCAAGGCCAACTGGAGCGACCCGGCTTTCGGTCTGGGCCATTTCATGCCCTGGGTCGGCGAAGCGCACAGGCTGATGCAGGCAGGCGACCAGATTGCCATGGAGCGGCTGGCGCTCACGCAGGTGTTCAACCAGTTGGACCATTACAATTCCCTGCACGAATTCGATTTCGAAGCCGTCGCCATCTACGTCCTGCGCTGGGTCATCGTCGAACGCTGGTCCCGCTACAACAGCGACGATGCCGCTGCGCGGCTCCGGGAGCTGGTCGCAGCCGCACTGGGCGACGAGACGGACCCGCGGACACCCGCCGCACCGCGCGACCTGTTTCCCGACACATCTTCTGCCCTAGACGGAGCCCTTTGATGACGAGCCATGTCCAGTTGCCGGAGCCGACCGCGGAAATCGTCGCCGTTCAGGACGACCTCGTGACGCTGTCTCCTTTAAGCGACGCGCCGCTGATCAAGAACGAGGTTGTCTACATCATTCCGCACGGCCCGGAACGGGACGGCAAGCCGCGCGAATACCTGAAGGCGGAAGTCCTGCGTGTGCGCGGCAGAACGGCGGAGGCCCAGGTGTTTGAGAGCACCTCCGGTGTCCGGGTCGGAGACAAGGTGATCCAGAGCGGCGAGATGCTGTCTGTTGCCCTCGGGCCGGGATTGCTCAGCACGGTTTTCGACGGGTTGCAGAACCCGCTTGCGGACATTGCGGCGGAACACGGGTTTTTCCTGCCGCGCGGTGTCCTGACCAATGCACTCGACCAGAAGCGCAAATGGTCCTTCGAACCCAGGGTGACGTCCGGTGCGTCCGTCAAGGCGGGCGAGACACTGGGCACGGTGCCGGAAGGCCGGTTCGAACACAGGATCATGGCGCCGTTTTCGCTGACCGGGTCCTGGACGGTCGACCGGATCCGGGAGGGCAGTTTCACGATCAACGAGGTCGTGGCGACGCTCAGGAACGATCGCGGCGAAACCCGCGACCTGACCATGGTGCAGCACTGGCCGGTGCGCCGGGCAATTCCGGAAGGCCTGGTCAAGGCCGGTCAGAGCGAACGGCTCTATCCGAGCGAACCCCTGATCACCACCTTGCGCCTGATCGACACGTTCTTTCCGATCGCCCGCGGCGGCATGGGCTGCATTCCCGGCCCGTTCGGTGCCGGCAAGACCGTGCTGCAGTCGCTGATTTCCCGCTTTTCCGCGGTCAACATCGTGATCGTGGTCGCCTGCGGCGAGCGCGCCGGCGAGGTGGTCGAGACCATCACCGAATTCCCGCACCAGCCGGATCCCTCCGGTGACGGCACGCTGATGGACCGCACGGTGATCATCTGCAACACCTCTTCCATGCCCGTCGCCGCCCGCGAGGCCTCTATCTATACCGGCATCACGCTCGGCGAGTATTACCGGCAGATGGGCTATGACGTCCTGCTCATAGCGGACAGCACGTCGCGCTGGGCGCAGGCCATGCGCGAGACGTCGGGGCGTCTGGAGGAAATCCCGGGCGAGGAAGCCTTCCCGGCCTATCTCGACAGTGCCATCAAGGGCATCTACGAGCGCGCCGGCGTGCTGCGCACGGCGACCGGCGACACCGGCAGCCTGACCATGATCGGTACGGTGTCGCCCGCCGGCGGCAATTTCGAGGAACCGGTGACACAGTCGACCCTCGGGACGGTGAAGACTTTCCTGGGCCTCTCGTCCGAACGCGCCTACAAGCGCTTCTACCCGGCGGTCGACCCGCTGCTGTCCTGGTCCCGCTACCACGCCCAGCTCGGCGACTGGTATGCCGCGAACATCGGTCCCGACTGGGTGCCGCGCGTCGAGGAGATGATCGATCTCCTGGCCAGAGGCGACGAAATCACGCGGATGATGCAGGTGACCGGAGAAGAGGGGGTCTCAACCGAGGACTTCGAATTGCAGCAGAAGGCCCTCTTCCTCGATATGGTCTACCTGCAGCAGGATGCGTTCGACGATGTCGACGTGTCGGCGCCGCTCAAACGCCAGCAGGAGACTTTCGACCTGGTCTACAGGATTGCGAAGACGGAATTCGCCTTCGAGGACAAGGACGCCGTCCGGAAGTTCTTTACCGAGCAGACCTCGCTGTTCAAGAACCTCAACTACGCCGCCGACGGCAGCAAGGACCGCAAGGCCCTGCTCGAGAAGATTGCGGCCAATGTGAGTGCCGCGCCGACCCATGTGACGGGATGATAAGCCAGACTTTGAAAACCAGGCCACAAACTCCAACGTCATCCTGAGGAGCGCGCCTGCGCGCGTCTCGAAGGATTCGCCGGATATTCGGGATCAAGGGGCCGATCCTTCGAGACGGACCTTGCGGTCCTCCTCAGGATGACGTCGTGTTTGGGTCGAAATCAGCTCAACTTAGAACTCGGTGGACCGGCCGGTTGCTGCAGCCGGCTCCCCTCCCCTTTGTAGGGAGGGCACTCGGATTTGGCAGAGCATAGTTTTTTTTGTGGAAGAGGGTTGGGGGGAGGGAACAAACGCCTGAGAACTTCAGAAGAGGCCCACTCACCCCTCGAACACGCTCAGGATCTCCTCAAGCGGCTTCTTGATCTTGGCGACCGCCGGCACGGTGGCGTCTTCGGCCGGGTGGCCGACCGCCAGGATCATCACCGGCTTCTCCGCTTCCGGGCGCCCGAGGATCTCGTTGAGGAATTTCATCGGGTTCGGCGTGTGGGTCAGGGTCGACAGGCCGGCATGATGCAGGGCCGTGATCAGGAGACCGGTGGCGATGCCGACGCTCTCCGGGACGTAGTAATGCTTGTAGCGGGTGCCGTCGTCATAGGTGCCCCAGCGCTGTGCGAAGATCACGATCAGCCAGGGCGCAATGTCCAGATGCGGCTTGTCGGCATTGGTGCCGATCGGTTCCAGCGCCTTGATCCATTCGTCACCGGCGCCGCCGTCATAGAAGCGGCGTTCCTCTTCCTCCGCCGCCAGGCGGATCCGGTGCTTCAGATCCGGGTTCGATATGGCCACGAAATGCCAGGGCTGGTGGTTGGCGCCGCTCGGAGCCGTGCCGGCGGCCCGGACACAGGTCTCGATAACGGACCGGTCGACCGGTCGATCGGTGAACTGGCGCACGGTGTGACGGGTGCGTACGTCCTCATAGAATTCTTGTGCCCGCGCCGTCATTTCCTCGTCGGTGAAGTGTCGCCGATCCGGCAGCGGCAGCGGCTGATAGTCTAATGCGGATTTGGAAATCATCTTGTCTGTCCGTTGCATTGCCCGGCCGCGGCGGTATGCGCCTGTCAGCCCTGACAATCTCCTCCCGTTGTGCCGGCAGACTATGGACCGGATAACGGTACGGGAAGCAACCAAAAATCTCCGTCGAGAAAATTGCAACCGACTGGGAAGGGGAAAAGACCTCTCAGAGGTGGCTCTTTTCACCTTGATCAAAAAATAACCTTGACCAGTGACACGGCAGCTTTCTAGATTTTCTTGACCATTTGGTCAGTGCGGTGTGCCCGGAAGGCAAAAATGCCCCGGTGTCCTGCTTTGGCCAAAATGCCGGGGTGCTGTGGACGCGCGGGAGCCGTCCGGTTCGGCTCCGGCAAGAGGTTAAAGAATTCCAGAGAAGGGTCTCACCGCCTCGGTAGGGCCCGTAACCAGTAGGGGAATGGCAATGAAGGCATTGAAAAGTCTGGCGCTCGCATCGGTTCTGGGCGCAAGCCTGGCCGCGGGCGCGGCAAACGCCGCCGATGAGCTGACGCTGCAGCTGAAATGGGTCACCCAGGGCCAGTTTGCCGGCTATTACGTGGCCCAGGACAAGGGCTTTTACGAGGAAGAAGGTCTGGATGTGACCATCAAGCCGGGTGGTCCGGACATTGCTCCGCCGCAGGTCATCGCCGGTGGCGGCGCGGATGTCATCATCGACTGGATGCCGTCAGCCCTGGCGTCCCGCGAGAAAGGTGTGCCGCTGGTCAACATCGCGCAGCCGTTCAAGAAATCCGGCATGATGCTGACCTGCCGCAAGGAAACCGGCATCACCTCGCCGGAAGACTTCAAGGGCAAGACACTCGGTGTCTGGTTCTTCGGCAACGAATATCCGTTCCTGTCCTGGATGAGCCAGCTCGGCATTCCGACCGATGGCGGCGATGAAGGCGTGACCGTCCTGAAGCAGGGCTTCAACGTCGATCCGCTGCTGCAGAAGCAGGCCGACTGCATCTCCACGATGACCTACAACGAGTACTGGCAGGTGATCGATGCCGGCATTCCGGCGGAGGATCTTGTTGTCTTCAAATACGAGGACCAGGGCGTTGCAACCCTCGAAGACGGTCTCTACGTGCTGGAATCCAGCCTGGATGACCCGGCTATGGTCGACAAGCTGGCGCGCTTCGTGAAAGCATCTATGAAGGGCTGGGCCTATTCCGCCGAGCATCCGGAAGAAGCCGCCGAGATCGTTCTGGAGAACGACGCCACCGGCGCCCAGACCGAAAAGCACCAGATCCGTATGGTTGGCGAGATCAACAAGCTGGTCGACGGCTCTGACGGCAAGCTCGACATGGACGCCTACGAGCGCACCGTGAAGTCGCTCCTTTCCGGTGGCTCCGACCCGGTCATCACCAAGGAGCCGGAAGGCGCCACCTCGACGGCCGTTACCGACAAGCTCTGAGGTCACCGAGAATGCCTGAGACGAGAAAGGCCGCCCGAAAGGGTGGCCTTTTTCTTTGTCCGGGACCTTGAGTCACTCTCCGTCCTGCGGCCCCTTGCGCATCAGGAGCCAGATCATGGCGCCGACAAAGGCGAAGGTGCCCAGGTTCATGAGCGTGTCGAACGGATCACCGATCAGCATCGGCGGTCTCCTTTCCGGCGTCCTCCATCAGCGCCCGCATGAGGCAGGTGAGCAGCAGCACGGTGATGAAGACAAAGGGCAGCGCTCCGAGCGCTATCAGCGTTTTGACCGCCTGCATTGAACCCGACAGGATCATCGCCGCCCCGAGGACACCCAGAAGACCGCCCCAGATCAGGCGCACCCTCGCGCTCGGGTTCGGATCGCCCCCGGTTGAAAACGTGCCCAGCACGAAGGCGGCGCTGACCACACTGGTGACGATGAAGAGGAAAGCGGCAAGCACGGTTGCCAGCGTCGTCAGCTTGGCGAGCGGCAGCCGTTCAAGCAGGGCGAAAGTCATTCGCTCGACATTGGTCTGGGTCATGGCCAGAAGTTCACCGCTGCCATTCAGCGTTTCATAGATACCGATACCTCCGAAGGCACCGAACCAGATCGTTGAAAACAGGGTCGGCCCGATCAGCACGCCGAGCACGAATTCACGGATGGTGCGTCCCTTGGATATGCGTGCCACGAACACACCGACAAAGGGGCCCCAGGCGATCCACCAGACCATGTAGGTCAGTGTCCAGTCGTGGAACCATTTGCTGGTCTCGCTGCCGTAGAATGTGAAGGTCTGCAATCCGCGCGGGATCACGACCGAGACATAATTGCCGATGCCTCCGACGATGGAATTCATCAGGTATTCGGAGGGGCCGAGAATGACCGTATAGGCAACAAGCCCGATTGCGAGGGCCATGGCGATGTTGGAGAGTTTCGCCATGCCGGCACCCAGGTCCACCAGCAGCGGAGGGACATAGGCTGCGATCATCAGGGCGAACACCACGCCCACCAGGACAGGGGAAGCCGCCTCGGTGCCGAACAGGACCGAGACCCCGTCGGCCACCTGAAAGACGCCCATGGCGACGGACCCGGCAACGCCGATGGCAATGGCGGCGATGGCCATGAAATCGGAAAACCAGCCGACGGCATGTGCCCACGCTTCTCCCGGAAACAGGTTCTTCACCGGCGCGCTGACCAGCATCGGTGTGCCGCGCCGGAAACTGAAATAGGCGATCGTCAGCGCGGTGGTGCCATAAATGGCCCAGGCATGGATCCCCCAGTTGAAATTGGCTGCCAGCAGCGCCTGCTCTGCCGCGATGGGAGGCGGCAGGGCTTCCAGTGCGAAGTGGAAATGGGTCAACGGCTCCGCGACGGCCCAGAACAACAACCCCACGCCCATTCCGGCGGCAAACAGCATGGCGATCCAGGTCGAGGTGGAATATTCCGGCCGGTCCGTGTCCGCGCCGAGCCGGATGTCACCGACCCTGGTGAAGACCAGGCCAAGGCAGAACAGCAACATCACGGTGACCGACAGCATGACGAACCAGCCGCGGCTGACGAAGTACCGGTCCACGATGGTGCTGGCGATGGCGAGCAGGCTGGCCGGGTCGGCAACGCCCCAGACACCGATGACGGCGCACAGGCTCAAGGAGGCGGTCAGCAACAGTCTGGAACCCTGCATGTCTATCCCTGACGTTTCGGTTGGCTCGGCACCGGAAACAATAGACGTCTTGTCCCATGGTTCAATCATTCGAATGGCGGTCCCGGCCGGGGCGAGCCGGGCCGCAACACTTGCGGAGATTGCGAATTGACAGCCGGGTAGAAAAAATTAAGCGTTTCAGCCCAGAATGCACCGCTGACGAACCAGCAGGACCTGGAAGCTTCATGCGCGATCTGTCTGAGGACGCAGACAAAATCGAATATGCTCAGCGCTCTCCGGACAAGGCCGCAACCGAACCGCGCCGCGCCCGGTCCACCATACTCGGCATTCCTTCCGGGTTGGTCATCGTGCTGATGTTTTGCGCCGTGATCTTTTCCTTCGGTGCCGTCCTGTTCAAGGTCGTGGTCGCGGAACGGGAAGCTGCGAAACGGGAATTGCGCTCCGTCGAACGCGTATTCGAGAACCACAAGCTCTTTCTGCTGAAGGAAATGGAGCGTTACGCGGCCTCCAATGCCGCCTATGAGAACATTGAGACCAACCCGTCGGAATCCTGGATCCAGAAGCGGTTCGGTGTCGATATGGCGCTGGATTTCGTTCACGACTACACCGCACTGATCGACCGGAAGCGTCAGGTATTGCTGGCGGTAGACCTTTACGGAATACACAAGCAGGAATTCTACCTGGAGCAGATCGAGCCCCAGTTAGGCAGCACGCTCGAAAAGATCAGGGCCAATTATTCAGACGCGCTCGTGAGGTCGGAATCCGGCGACATCCGCTTTGCCGGGCGACTGGCCGATATTTCCGGCGTGGATGTTCTGGAACTCGACGGGCGGCCGCACATTGTCTCGGCCTTTGCAATTGTTCCCGACCCAGGCGGCATCAGGATGGTCGATGAACCGCCGAACATCCTGGTCACCGCATTCGAGATCGACACGATCCATCTCAGCAATCTCCTGGCAAGCCTGTCGCTCGACAACCTGGTATTCACCAAGGCCATTCCCGAGAACATGATCGGGGTGCCGCTGGAAAGAGAGAATGGAACGGTCCTGGGCTACCTGGCCTGGGTGCCGATGAGTCACGCTTCGGCGATTATCCTGTCGTCCATTCCGGTCCTTGTCCTGTCTCTCGGCATCATTCTGACCGTTGCCTTCATTGCAATGCGCCAGAACGCCAATGCGCAACGGGATCTGGCTCAGCGCGAGCAGGAGGCGCGTTATGCCGCCGACCATGACTCGCTCACCGGGTTTGTTTCCCGCGGGTATTTTCATACCGCGGCCAATAGACGGCTGAACCTGCTGGCGGCCCGGGACAAGAGCGCCTGGGTCATCTACCTGGATGTCGACAACCTCAAACAGGTGAACGATATTCACGGGCATACCACCGGGGACAGCCTGATCGTGGCGCAGGCCGGAAGGATCCTGGAGGCTTTCGGCGACCGCGACCTGATCGGCCGGATCGGAGGCGATGAATTCCTGATCCTGACGGAGCGCTGGGAGACCGCCAGCGAGGCCCTCGTTGAAATTGACCGGCTTTTCGAAACCCTGAGCCAGTCGGTGGATTGCGACGGCAAGCGGATCGAAACATCCATCAGTGCCGGCATCGCGCAATATCCGGACCACGGCCAGTCCCTGACCGCGGTGATCCGGGCAGCAGACATCGCGCTCCAGCGCTGCAAGGTCGAACAGAAGAGCACCTTCCGTCTCTATGACGAACAGATGGATGACCGGCTTCGGCAACAGCGGGAGATCCGCGTCGAACTGGACGGGGCGCTGCGCGATGACGAGTTTGAGCTGTATTACCAGCCTATCGTGCGCGCGGCCGAGGGGGACACCGAGTTCTACGAGGCGCTGATCAGATGGCGCCATCCGCAACGGGGGCTGGTCTCGCCGGCCCTCTTCCTCCCGGTTGCCCGGGATGCCGGCCTGATGCCCGTGATCGGTGCCTGGGTGCTTGAACGCGCCCTGCGTGACGCCGCCACCTGGAAATCGGCGGGCATTTCCGTCAATGTCTGCACCAGCCAGATCCAGAAGCCCGGATTTGCCGGACAGGTCGCGAGCCTGTTGAAGAAATACGACTTCCCGCCGGAGCGGCTCGTTCTGGAAATCACGGAAGACCTGATGCTGGAAGAAAGTCCCTTGACCCGTGACACCTTCCTGATGCTGCGGGAACTGAAGGTCGGCCTCGCGATTGACGATTTCGGCACGGGCTATTCGAGCCTGAACTATCTGCACAAGTTCCGTTTCGACAAGATGAAGATCGATCGCAGTTTCGTCTGGCGTATCGGCCAGGACGAAGAGGCGGACATGCTTGTGCGGTCCCTGCTTGGCCTGGCCAAGGTCATGGGCATGCAGACCGTCGGTGAGGGTGTCGAGACGGAGGCCCAGCGGGCTTTCCTCGTCAATGCCGGCTGCGACTACCTGCAAGGCTTCCTGTTCGACAAGCCGAAGCCGCTGGAAGAACTGGACAGTTCGCCGCCCCGCCGGCAAAAGGCGACGGCCGCCAATTAGTTTTACATGCGCGCAAAGCCGCTCTAAGACCTGTGCAGTCACAATCCAACAGGCGACGACCATGAAACAGGCTGTGGTGCTGGGCGCATACGGGTTCATCGGCGCGGCCTGTGTCCGGGCCCTGATGGCGCGGGGATACGCGGTCACATGTGCTGGCCGGTCGAAACAGGCCGCCAGTCGCGCCTTTCCCGGCCTCAACTGGGCGTTTCTCGATTTTGCCAGGGCGGACGCCGCGACCTGGCGGGCCTTGCTGGCCGGAGCGGATGTGGTGGTCAATGCGTCCGGTGCCCTCCAGGACGGAGCGCGGGACAATCTGGTGGCCATTCACGAAACGGCGGTCGCGCGCATGCTAGAGGCCCTGGCGGCGACGCCTGCCCGCTTCATCCAAATCTCCGCGGCCGGGGTTGCCGAGACTGCCTCCACCGATTTCTTCCGGACCAAGGCGCGCGGTGACGCCCATGTCATGAACTCCGATCTGGACTGGATCGTGCTGCGCCCGGTGCTGGTTCTGGGGCCGGAGGCCTATGGCGGTACCGCGTTGTTGCGTGCCAGTGCGGCCCTGCCGATGGTCGGTGCGCGGGTCTTCCCGGACGCGCTGATCCAGACGATTCATGTCGACGATCTCGCGGAGGCGGTCGCCGATTGCGCCGATGGCGCGCGCGGCAGCCGTTTTGTCGCCGATCTGACGGAGGACGGCAGCAGGTCCTTTTTCGAGCTCACCCGGACGGTGCGCGCCTGGCTCGGTCTGCCGCCATGGAAAGTCACGCTCCCCGTGCCTGAACCGGTCGTCCGGGGCCTGGGGCGTGCGGCTGACCTGCTTGGCTGGCTGGGGTGGCGTTCACCGCTGCGCACCAATGCGCTTCTGCCGCTGAAGGAGGGGATTCGCGGGGACCCGGCAGCGTGGCGCAAGCAGGGTGGCGGGGCGATCGCAAACCTGGAGGAAACGCTCGCGCGCCTGCCTGCGACGGCACAGGAACGGGCCTTTGCGCGGCTCTACCTGGTCCTGCCGGTTGCCATCGGCTGCCTGTCCCTGTTCTGGCTGCTGTCCGGCATGATCGGTCTGCTGTCCTTCGATGCGGCGACACGGGTTCTGACCGAAGCCGGGTATTCGGCGGGCTTTGCCGGTAGTGCCGTTGCCGGAGGAGCCGTGATCGACATTTGTCTCGGGATCGCGGTGCTGTGGCGGCGCTGGTGCCGTCCGGCCTGTCTCGGCATGCTCGCGGTCTCCGCCGCCTACCTGGTGAGCGGTACCGTGCTGACACCGGGTCTTTGGGCGGACCCGCTCGGGCCGCTGGTCAAGATCCTGCCGGCCATGATGCCGGCCCTGCTGGTCGCGTTCGTCCTGGAGGAGCGCTGATGTGGTATGACCTGTTGCGATTTGCCCATGTGATCAGCGCCTGCGTGCTGCTCGGCACCGGTGCGGGCATTGCGTTTTTCATGGTAATCTCGAACGCCTCGCGCAATCCCGCCCTGATCGCCCATGTCGCCGGCATCGTGGTGCTGGCCGACACGGTCTTCACCGCGACCGCGGCGCTGGTTCAGCCGATCACGGGCTACCTTCTGGCACAGGAAGTCGGCTGGCCTCTGCTGGAGGGCTGGGTGTTCGTGTCGCTTTGCCTTTATGTCCTTGTCGGCGCGTTCTGGCTGCCGGTGGTCTGGATCCAGATCCGCATGCGCCGGCTGGCGCTGGCCGCGGCGCAGGATGGCACGGTGCTCCCACAGGCCTATCACAGGCTCTACCGGATCTGGTTCGCCTGCGGCTTTCCCGCCTTTTTCGCGGTTCTGACGATCGTCTGGCTGATGTTGACGAAGCCCGAACTGGCGTTTGGCCTTTGAAAACAGAAAACGCGGGCAGGGGAGGAGCCTACCCGCGTTTCTGTGACCGTTCCTGAAAGCTGATCGCCTATTCGGCGGCTTCCGTGACGGCCATCGGGTTGTTCGGATGGGTCGTCCAGTTGGCGTAGTCCTTTTCGACCGGCTTCTTCGTGCGCGGATCGACGCTGCCGGCGGCCATCGGTTCCAGGGTGATGCAGTTCTCGACCGGGCAGACATTGACGCACAGGTTGCAGCCGACGCATTCCTCGTCGATCACCTCGAACTTGCGCGCGCCATCGACCATGCTGGTGATCGCCTGGTGGGACGTGTCCTCGCAGGCAATGTGGCAACGGCCGCACTGGATACACAGATCCTGATCGATCTTGGCCTTGGCGATGTAGTTGAGGTTGAGATACTGCCAGTCGGTCACGTTGGGCACCGCGCTGCCGACAACTTCATCGACGGACGTGTAGCCCTTCTGGTCCATCCAGTCGCTGAGGCCCTCGATCATGTCCTCGACCACCTTGAAGCCGTAGGTCATCGCGGCCGTGCACACCTGGACCGATCCGGCGCCGAGCGCCATGAATTCGGCCGCGTCCCGCCAGGTGGTGACACCGCCGATGCCCGAGATCGGCAGGCCGTGGGTGGCCGGGTCGCGGGCGATTTCCGCGACCATGTTGAGCGCGATCGGCTTCACCGCCGGGCCGCAATAGCCGCCATGGGCGCCCTTGCCGTCGACGGATGGCGACGGTGCCATGATGTCGAGATCGACGCCCATGATCGAGTTGATCGTGTTGATCAGCGACACCGCGTCGGCGCCGCCGGCCTTGGCGGCCTGGGCGGGTTTGCGGACATCGGTGATGTTCGGGGTCAGCTTGACGATGCAGGGCATGCGCGAATGCTGTTTCACCCAGCGGGTGACCATCTCGATATATTCCGGCACCTGGCCGACGGCCGAGCCCATGCCGCGCTCGCTCATGCCGTGCGGGCAGCCGAAGTTCAGCTCCACCCCGTCGGCTTCCGTGTCCTCGACCTTCTTGAGAATGTCGATCCAGTTCTGCTCCTCGCACGGCACCATCAGCGAGACGACCAGGGCCCGGTCGGGCCAGTCGCGCTTGACCTGCTTGATTTCGCGCAGGTTCACCTCCAGCGGCCGGTCGGTGATCAGCTCGATATTGTTGAGACCGATCAGCTGGCGGTCCTTGCCATGGATTGCGCCATAGCGCGGGCCGTTGACATTGACGACCGCCGGGTCCTCACCGAGCGTTTTCCAGACAACGCCGCCCCAGCCGGCCTTGTAGGCCCGGACGACATTGTATTCCTTGTCCGTCGGCGGTGCGGAAGCCAGCCAGAACGGGTTCGGCGATTTGATGCCGATGAAGTCTGTACGCAAGTCAGCCATGATGGCTCTCCCTCAAATCCGTGACGCCGAGCGCGGTTCAGGCGCTCAAGGCGGCGTTGATGCTTTCGGCGGCGACCTTGCCGTCCTCGACCGCGGCGACCGTGAGGTCCTCACCGCCGGAGATGCAGTCGCCACCGGCCCAGACATCGGCCAGGCTGGTTCTGCGGTCTTCGCCGACCACGATCCGTCCCTTTTCGAGGGTCAGGGCTCCGCCCAGATCGGCCTGAACCAGCGTCTGGCCGACGGCCTTGAAGACCATGTCGGCGGGCAGCGTGACGGTTTCGCCGGTCCCGGCGAGAGATCCGTTCCGGTCTTCCGTTCGCTCCAGTTCGATTGCGGTGATCGCGCCGTTCGCGCCAACCAATGCCTTGGGCTGAGCCCAGGTCATGATTTTCACGCCGGTGGTCTGCGCCAGATGCTGTTCGTATTCGGACGCGTTCATGCGATCCTGGCCGCGGCGGTAGGCGATTGTGACATCGTCAGCACCGAGGAGCTTGGTCTGGACGGCGATGTCGACAGCGGTCATGCCGCCGCCAATGACGACGATCCGGCGGCCGACGGGCAGTTTGGAGAGATCGCCGGCCTGGCGCAGGTCGGCAATGTAGTCGACGGCGTCGAGCGAGCCGCTCTTGTCCTCGCCGTCAATGCCGAGAGCGTTGACGCCGCCAAGGCCGATGCCGAGGAACACCGCATCGTAGTCCGTACGCAGGGCAGCCAGATCCAGGTTGTCCCCGAGGCGCATGCCGGTTTTCAGCTCGATGCCGCCGATGGACAGGATGAAGTCGACTTCGCGGGCCGCGAAATTGTCGACCGACTTGTAGGAGGCGATGCCGAATTCGTTGAGACCGCCCGCCTTGTCCCTGGCGTCATACAGGGTGACGTCATGACCGTGCACCGCCAGCCGGTGGGCACAGGAAAGGCCGGCCGGGCCGGCACCGACCACGGCAACCTTCTTGCCGGTCGGCGCGGCGCGGGAGAACGGCGTGCTGTCGTTCCCCGCCATGTAGTGGTCGGTGGCGTAACGCTGCAACTGGCCGATCTTGACCGGCTTGCCTTCCGCGACCTCGCGCACGCAGACCTGCTCGCACAGGGTCTCTGTCGGGCAGACACGGGCGCACATGCCGCCCAGGATGTTCTGCTCGAAAATGGTCTTGGCCGATCCGGTCGGGTTGCCGGTCGAGATCTGGCGGATGAACTGCGGAATGTCGATGCTGGTCGGGCAGGCCTGCATGCAGGGCGCGTCGTAGCAAAAATAGCAGCGGTCGGCCTCGACCTGCGCCTCATGCGGTTCCAGCAGGGGGTGCAGGTCGGAAAAATTCTCTGCGTATGCGTCCTCAGGCAAGCGCCCGGCGGCAATATCCGGGCCGGCTTTGGTCTGGGTCATGGAGATCTCCGGAAGGTTGGCGATCGTTTTTGAACGCGGCCGCCTTCGTTGGTTGAGGAGGCTCACCATGACATTGGAAGAAAATTTGAACAGTTAGTCAAATTTTTTTTGGAATGATTATAAACTTGAGAAAAAAATTCAGCAATAAAATTGCCGATAATTCAGCAATTTAGGTCAAAAATTGGCAAGTGATGAAATTTGCGTCATGACGCGGTTTCCGGCTCCCGACCAAGCGGAAACCGGCAAAAGCCGGTGTGCCCGGCCGCGCTCGAAGGAGAAAGGAGCGAGGCCGTGTTCTGGAGCGATGCCTGTCAGTGGGACCGCTGAACCAGTTTCAGGGCAGGAGATTGTGCTGTGCGGGGTGTACGGGCGGCCAGGCCCTGGATCAGGACAACCAGGCTCATGACGACGAGCGTCACCGGCCAGAAGAGAGCGGTCACCAGGACGCTGGCCAAACGGGAAGGCGTGCTGAACCCGCTTTCCAGCAGTTCCGCCGACGACAGGATCAGAAACACAAGCGTGATGGCGCCATACATCACGGCCCCGACCAAGAACGCAACAAACATGCTTTTGCCCACCTTTGATTACCCAACGCCACGGCCCGAGCCCACCCGCAGCGTTCCACCAGCCTCATCACAAGGTAAATTTTTGGTGTAAATGTGGCTAACACCTCCTTCTGGTTGGCAAAGATGAAATTCGATTTTGCGCCTGTGGACGCCTGGGGACAACGTCCGTCCGCGGGAATCATGCGCTTGCAGCACCGCCCGATGTGCCCGGCGTGAGCTGGCCGCCGTGTCAGAATGGCCTGCTGGATCAGGTGAATTGCGATGGAGAGATAGGAAATTGCGTGCCTCCGGAAGATCATTGACTGCTTCCAAAAAGGCAGCGCTATGCAAACATAATGATGCTTTTCATGTACTGCCGATTTGCCTTACCCCAAGAGGAGGCAGAGTGCAGGACATGGAACGGACAACGCCGATGACAGTGCCTT
Organism: Roseibium sp. Sym1; assembly: GCF_027359675.1. Taxonomy (NCBI): domain Bacteria; kingdom Pseudomonadati; phylum Pseudomonadota; class Alphaproteobacteria; order Hyphomicrobiales; family Stappiaceae; genus Roseibium; species Roseibium sp. Sym1. The sequence continues at coordinate 1,364,336 of NZ_CP114786.1, read as the reverse complement.
TTTTCTGGAACGAACTGAATGCTGCCGATTTTGCCGCGCTCGATCCGGATCGGGTGATCGCCATCCTGCCCACGGCCTCCACCGAGCAGCATGGCCCGCATCTGCCGATTGCGACCGACGTGGCCATCGCCAACGGCATGCTCGCCGAAACCCGCCGTCAGCTTCCCGAAGACCTCGATGTTCTGGTCCTGCCCGTTCAGGAGATCGGCAAGGCCAACGAGCACAAATACGGACCGGGGACCTTGTCCTGGAGTGCCGAGCTGCTGATCCCGGCCTGGACCGCCATCGGCGAGAAGGTCCATGAGGCGGGCCTGCGGAAAATGGTCATCGTCAACTCCCATGGTGGCAACACCGACATCATCAGCATCGTCTCGCGGGAATTGCGGGTCAGGTTCGATATGGCGGTGCTGGTCACCCAATGGGGGCGGTTCGGCCATCCCGAGGGCATGATCTCGGCCCACGAGACGAAATTCGGCATTCATGGCGGCGAAGTGGAAACTTCCCTCATGCTGCATTTCCGGCCTGAGCTCGTGCGCATGGACAAGGCAGGGAATTTCGTTTCCAGGGCGGAGGACATGCAGCGGCAGTCGAAATTCCTGCAGCCGACGCCGCCTCATGCGCTTGCCTGGATCGCCCATGACCTCAATCCGGCCGGGGTCGTTGGTGATGCCTCGAAAGGAACCGCGGAAAAAGGCGCGGCGATCAGCGCGCACCAGGCCGCCGGCTTCATCGAGATGCTGCGCGATTTTGCCGGCTATCCCCTCGACAATCTCTATTCGCCGGACTGACCCCTGTTCGGGCCTGTGTGAGCCTGTTCACACCGGCAGGTTGCCTTGTTTCTGCAGCCCTTCCACCTGGGCCGCGAGTTCCTGAAGCAGGAACTCGATGAAACGGCTGGTCGCCGCATCCATTGATGCGCGCGCCCGCGTGAACAGCTTCATCGGCTGGTGGTGGCTCCGGGCCGCGTTCAGCGGCCGGAACACCAGATCTCCCCGCTGGCACTCCGCCAGGACATCGAGCGGATTGAGCAGGCTGATGCCGATCCCCCGCCGGACGAGCTGGCGGACGGTTTCCGAGGAGTTCGTCTCCAGGACGGGTTCCACCGGGATCGGCACCGACGAGAGCACCAGGTTGATGACATCCCTGAGGCTCGTGCCGGATTGCGCCAGCACGAGCCGTTCCTGGACCACGTCGACAAGATCGACCGGGCCGCTTTCCCGGGCGAGCCTGTGATCGGGCGGGACGACGGCGCCGATCGGGATGTCGAAGGTCGCGAGTGTGCGCAAGCCCGGGGTCGGCGCAATGTTGAAGCCCAGGCCGATGTCGACTTCGCCGGTCAGGACCGGGTTGATCGTTGTCGTGCCGCCGTCGCTGCGCAGCATGATGTGAACGCGCGGGTTGTCCTCGATGAACTTCGCAATGATTTCAGGCAGGGGGCCCGACGCGAGACCCACCGTTGTCACCAGCGACACGCGCCCGACCTGCGGCATCTTCAGGGCCCGAATCCGGGTTTCAAGCCTCTCGTAGTCCTTGAGAACATCACGGATATGCTCGATGCAGAGTTCTCCCGCGGCTGTCAGGCGCAGGCCGCGCGGCAGCCGTTCGAACAGGGGAACGCCGAACTCCTCTTCCAGCGCCAGGATCTGCCGGTTGATCGCCGAGGACGACACATTGAGGCGGTCGGCGGCCTTTCGGATGGATCCGGAACGGGCGATTTCGTCCAGGTAGAGCAGTTTCCTGGAATGGAGCAGGGCCAATGAACGCCTCCTTTTTAAGCATGCGGACCAAATGGGCGCCAGAAAATGAAGCGATGACAATAAGGCATCGCTGCAGTCGAATTTTGATGCTTTTCAACGCGCGCTTCAAGGTCTCAAATAAAATCCGTAAATGCGCGGTATCACGCCGGATTTATCTTACTGGAGGGCCTCAAATGAAAGTTTTCCTATCCGCGAAAACGCTGCTCGCGGCGTCGCTTCTCACCGGAACGGCCGCGCATCAGGCCGCTGCCCTTGACGAGGTGACCTACGGCACGAACTGGCTTGCACAGGCCGAGCATGGCGGTTTCTATCAGGCCGTCGCCGACGGAACCTATGAAAAATACGGACTGAAGGTCACGATTGCACCGGGCGGCCCGCAGGCAGCCAACGACGCGTTGCTGATCTCCGGCAAGATCGATTTCTACATGGGCGGAACGCTGAAGGGCTTCGACTATGTCAAGCAGGGTATCCCGCTGATCAATGTGGCCAGCATGTTCCAGAAGGATCCGCAGATCCTGACGGCGCATCCCGACCAGGGCATCGACACCTTCCAGGACCTGACCAAGCTCGAAACCCTTTATATGGGCAAGGACGGCTACGTCACCTATTTCGAGTGGATGAAGAAGAACTTCGAGGGCTTTTCCGACGCCCAGTTCAAGCCCTACACCTTCAACCCGGCTCCCTTCATCGTTGACCCGAAGTCGGGTCAGCAGGGCTACCTGACCTCCGAACCCTACGAGATCGAGCAGCAGGCCGGCTGGGCGCCGAAGGTCTTCCTGCTGGCGGATGAGGGCTGGACTCCCTATTCGACGATGATCACCACCTCGAAAAGCCTCGTTGAGGAGAACCCGGACCTCGTTCAGCGCTTTGTCGATGCCTCCATCGAGGGCTGGTACAATTACCTTTACGGCGACAACGCCGCCGCCAACGAACTGATCAAGGCGGACAACCCGGAAATGACCGACGGGCAGCTTGCCTACTCGCTTGAAAAAATGAAGGAATACGGCATCGTTGATTCCGGCGATACCGTCGAGAAGGGCATCGGTTGCATGACCGATGAACATTTCAAGCAGTTTTTCGATACGCTCTCTTCTATCGGCGTTGTCGAGGCGTCGCTTGATTACACCCAGTCCTATACGACTGAATTCGTCTGCAAGGGCGTCGGCCTCGAGCTGAAAAAATAGGGACAGTCCCGGCTGCCGACCGCTTCGCGCCTCGTGTGCGGAGCGGCCTCTCCAGACGCAGAGTGAAGCATGGTCATTGCCGAACAGGGCACCATAACAGCGACAGACCCGGTGGCCGCGAGTGCCGGGTCTTCCCGGCCGCTTGTTGCATTGGACAAGGTCACCAAGGTTTTTTCCAATGGAACGCTTGCCCTTTCGGGCATGTCGATGACTGTCAGGCCGGGCGAGTTCATCAGCCTGCTGGGCCCGTCCGGTTGCGGCAAGTCGACGGCCCTCAGGATCATCGCGGGTCTCGGCGGCGTTTCCGAGGGACGGATCGACTGGCCCAGTTTCCGGATCACTCCCAAGGGCCTTCCCGACGGCGACATCAGCTTCGTCTTTCAGGAGCCGACCCTGATGCCCTGGCAGACGGTGTTCGGAAATGTCTACCTGCCGCTCCGCCTCAAGGGGCTTTCGAAAAAGGCGGCAGCCCCGCGGATCCTGTCGGCGCTGGAAAGCGTCGGCCTGAAGGATTTCGCCGACGCCTATCCCCGTGAACTGTCGGGTGGCATGAAGATGCGTGTCTCGATCGCGCGCGCGCTGGTCACCGACCCGAAGCTGCTGCTGATGGACGAGCCCTTCGCGGCGCTCGACGAAATCACCCGGCAGAAGCTCAACGACGACGTGCTGGCGCTCTGGAAGGCGACCGGGATCACGGTGATCTTCGTGACCCATTCAGTGTATGAATCCGCCTATCTTGCCAACCGGATCGTGGTCATGAAGGCCCGCCCGGGCCGGGTTCATGCGGATTTCCCGCTGCATACAAGCCTGGAGCGGGACGCCCGGTACCGGGTTTCCGAGGAATACCGGCAGGCCTGCGCGGACGTCTCCGCCAAGCTGTCCGAAGCCATGGGAGGCGAGGAGCATTGACGATGTCATCCGCCGACGACACGCTCCGGCCCGACCGGGCGCCCACTGAAACGGCGGACGCCGAGAGCTCCGCCCGGCCGGGCAGCCGGTATTCCGTCCAACTGCCGACAAAGGAAAGCGCCGCGGCTGCAAGGCGTCGCGACCGCATCCTGACCGTCGTCGTGCCGCTCTGCGTGATCCTGTCCCTGATCGTGCTCTGGCAGGTCATGGTGACGGTCAACGACATACCGCATTACATCCTTCCGGGGCCCGGACTGGTGGTGAAATCGCTGGTCACCGACTGGCATGTGCTTCTTCCCGCCCTGTGGGTCACCACCAAGATCACCCTGGCCTCGCTGGCACTGGCGCTCCTGGGTGGAGGCGGCATGGCGATCCTGCTCGTGCAGTCCCGCTGGATCGAGACCGCGCTTTACCCGATCACCGTTGTTCTCCAGGTGACGCCGATCATCGCCGTCGCCCCTCTGATCCTCATCTACGCGCCCACGACCCAGGTGGCGTTGCTGATCTGTGCGTTCGTGGTCGCCTTCTTCCCGATCCTGTCCAACATGGTGCAGGGCCTGAAGAGCGTGGACCACAACCTGCTCAACCTGTTCGAACTCTATGGCGCCTCGCGCTGGCAGACCCTGGTCTATCTGAAACTGCCCGCATCCCTGCCCTATTTCATGACCGGTCTCAGGATCGGCGGCGGACTGGCGCTGATTGCCGCGGTCGTTGCCGAATTCGCCGCCGGCTCGGCAGGCGCCGGATCCGGGCTCGCCTTTCGTCTTCTGGAATCGCAATTCCGTCTCAATATTCCCAGGTTGTTCGCGGCCCTGTTCCTGCTCGCGAGCCTGGGCGTGCTGATCTTTGCCCTGACGTCCTTCATCTCGTGGTGGACGCTGCATCGCTGGCACGAAAGCAGCGTGAAACGGGAGAACTGATGGTGTTAGATCTTCCGGCCGGTGACCGGTTTGCACTGTGCGCCGCAACCCTTCCCGCAGCGCTTGTCGCGGGGCGGTCCGGCCCTTCGTCCGACGGGCTTTGCGCTGCGGACCTGATCATCTCGGACGGGCGGGTCGAGGCCGTCCTGCCCGCCGGCAGTGCCCCCGCGGACATAGAGGCCGCCGACCTCGGGGACAGGATGGTATGGCCCTGTTTTGCGGACATGCACACGCATATCGACAAGGGGCATATCTGGGATCGCCAGCCCAACCCGACCGGTGATTTCGACGGCGCCCTCGCTGCCGTCAGGGCGGATCGCGAAGCCAGATGGACTGCCGGTGACGTCGAGACGCGCATGGATTTTTCACTGCGCTGCGCCTATGCGCACGGAACCTCCCTGCTGCGCACCCATATCGACAGCCTCGCGCCGCAGCACCGGATCTCTTTCGACGTGTTCACGGACATGCGCGCGCGCTGGAAGGACAGGATCAGCCTTCAGGCCGTCGCCCTGTTTCCGATCGACGCCATTGACGACGAGGCCTATTTTCTCGACCTGGTCGAGGTGGTCGCGCAGAGCGGGGCCCTGCTCGGCGGGGTCACATTCCCGATGCCGGATCTCGGGCGGAGGCTGGACATCCTGTTTCGTGCCGCCTCGGACAAGGGGCTCGATATCGATCTCCACGTGGATGAGACCCAGGACGCCAGCGTCCTGACCCTTCTTGAAATTGCCGAGGCGAAGCTCCGGAACGGGTTTGAAGGCGCCGTCACGGTCGGGCATTGCTGCTCGCTGGCACGCCAGGACGAAGACAAGGCGGCGGCGACAATCGAGAAGGTCGTCGAAGCCGGCCTGTCCGTGGTCTCCCTGCCGATGTGCAACATGTATCTTCAGGACAGGCAGGCGAACCGCACGCCGCGTTCGCGCGGGATCACGCTTCTGCACGAACTGAAGGCCGCGGGTGTCCCGGTCGCTGTGGCCTCCGACAACACCCGTGATCCGTTCTACGCCTATGGCGATCTCGACATGGTCGAGGTCTTCCGCGAGGCGGTGCGGATCGCGCATCTGGATCATCCGCTGGAAGATGCGGCAACCCTGGTGACCAGCCGTCCGGCGGACATTCTGAAGGAACCGCAGGCCGGGCGCATTGCCGAGGGCGGGCCCGCAGACCTGGTGATCTTCAATGCGCGCAGCTGGAGTGAATTTCTGTCCCGTCCGCAGGCGGACCGCATCGTGATGCGGAATGGCATGGGCATCGACCGCCGCCTGCCGGATTATCGTGAACTTGACCCGCTGATGAGAGGCTGACCATGGCCGACTACGAAAAGATCAAGGCCGACCTTGACGGCATTGCCGTGGAAGACAATCCGCGTCTGGTTCAGGCCAAGAGCCGGGATTTCTACTGGTATTCACCGGTGTTGAAGGCCCAGCTCGACAATGTCACCGGCGACCTGCTTGTCTCACCGAAGAGCGAGGACGAGGTCGTCCGTGTCCTGAAGACCGCGTTTGCACACGGTGTTCCGGTGACGCCGCGCGGTGCCGGCACGGGCAATTACGGCCAGGCCATGCCGCTGTCGGGCGGCATCGTGCTCGACATGTCGAAGATGGACGAGGTCAAGGAAATCGGGACGGGAAGGGTTACCTGCGGACCCGGTATCGTCATGGCCAGGCTCGACAAGATCACGAAGGAACATTCGGGACAGGAGCTGCGCTTCCATCCTTCCACCGCGCAGACGGCCACCATCGGCGGGTTCATTGCCGGCGGTTCGGGCGGTGTCGGCTCCGTCCACTGGGGCGGCCTCAGGGACCTTGGCAACATCCTGCGCCTGCGCATTGTCACCATGGAAGCCGAACCCCGTGTGATCGAGCTTTCCACCTGGGATCTCCAGAAGGTCAGCCACGCCTACGGCACCAACGGCATCATCACCGAGGTCGAAATGCCCCTGACCACAGCCTATGACTGGGTCGATGTCATCGTCGGCCATGACACCTTCATGGACGCGGTGGTCTTTTCCGACAAGCTGGCGCGCAGCAACGGGTTGCTCCTGAAGGAAGTGGCTCCGATCGCCGCGCCGATCCCCTTCGACTATTTCACGCGGCACAAACCGTGGCTGAAGGAAGGCGAGGCCGTCAGCGTGCTCATGGTGGCGCCGCAATCCATGTCGGCGGTGCAGGCGCTTGCCGAACGCATGAAAGGCGAGATCCGCTTCCGCTCCGACGAGGTCGAGAGCATGAAGGGCATTCCCCATGCCTATGAACTGGCCTGGAACCACACCACCTTGCGGGCATTGAAATTCGACAGTTCCTTCACCTATCTGCAGACCCAGTATCCGGGACCGGATCATGTGGACTTGGTCAGGAAGACAACGGAAATGTTCCCGGGTGAAATCTTCGGCCACCTGGAGTTCCTGCGCTTCGACGGCCAGGTGCAGTGCTCCGGCCTGCCGCTGATCCGTTACACGACGGAAGAGCGGCTCGACGAGATCATCCGCCTGCACGAGGAAAACGGCTGCCCGGTTTTCAACCCGCACCGCTACACGCTGGAAGAGGGCGGCATGAAACAGACCGACCAGGTCCAGCTCGCCTTCAAGAAGGAAACTGATCCGAAGGGCCTGCTCAATCCCGGCAAGATGATTGCCTGGGACAACCCTGATTTCGATTTCAGTGCCGGCAAGAACTATCTCTTCCCGGGCCTTCAGGCCTTTGCCGAGGCCTGAGCGATGCGTGTGCTGGTTCTCCATTCGCATCCGCAGAAGCACAGTTTCGGCCGGGCGCTTTACCAAAAGACCTGCGATAGCCTTCAAAGGGCCGGCCACGAGGTCGATGGCTGCAATCTCTACGAGGAAGGCTTCGATCCGGTCCTCTCGGAAGTGGACCGGGACATCTATCACACGATTCCGGACAACCGGCAGAAGGTCGACAGCTATTGCGAGCGTCTTCAGGCCGCTGAAGGGCTTGTGATCTGCACCCCGGTCTGGAATTTCGGATTTCCGGCCATGCTGAAGGGCTATTTCGACCGGGTCTGGCTGCCCGGTGTGTCCTTCGATCTGGAAGACGGCAAGCTGACGCCGACCCTGCGACACATCCGCAAGCTGGCCGCCGTGATGACCTATGGCGGCAGCCGCTGGCGGGCGCTCCTGGTCGGTGATCCGCCGCGCAAGATCGTCAAGCGGGTCATCCGCGCGCAGATCAAGCTGGGTGCGCCCGTGCAGTACCTGGCGCATTACGACATGAACAACTGTACCCCGGAGACGACGGGGGCCTTTCTGGAAAAGGTCGGCCGCGAGATGGAGCGGTTCTGACGCCGCTCGCGTCAAATGTCCTTCAGAAGACCTTTGCCGCCGTCACTTCGACCTCGACCAGGAAGTCCGCGCGTGTGAAACCACCGACAACGAGCAGGGTCGACACGGGTTTCAGCGAACCGGTGTAGCGGTCGCGTACGGCCATGTAGTCCGGGAAGTCCTCCCGCCGCGTGACGAAGCCGGAAATGCGGATGACGTCCTCGAAGCTCATCCCGGCTTCCGACAGGATGGCGCCGATGGCCTCGAAGCAGATTTCCGCCTGGCCGGTCACGTCCGGCGGGATCGTGTCATCGGGATTGATACCGAGCTGGCCGGAGGTGACCAGCAGGCTGGCGCCGGGGGGCACCAGCAGGCCATGACTGTAGTGCCCGAACGGAGCGCGCACGGACGCGGGATTGAAGGTTTTCTTGTCCGCGGGGCCTGCCATATGAGAGGTTCCAAATCATTGATTGTCCGCCGTATTTTCCGGCAGGCACCCTGAAATGTCACCCCCTTGGAACGCCCGTTTTTTGAGCTTATTCCGGATACCAGAGCTTGGCCTTTTCCGCGCCGCGCTCGATGATCACGTGGCTGTTGGCGAACACCCGGTAAGTGTGGCTCCAGTCGCCGTCCGGCCACTTGATGCGCACATTCGCCCGCTCTGCGACGCCAAGACCGAAATGGAAAAAGCCCATCTGGCCGGAGGCGTGGCCCGCGCCGATCTGGATGTCCTTGACCCGCGTGTGATTGCCGGTCTTCACGCTGATCTTGGCACCGACCGCGCGGCTGTTGGGTTGGCCGGGCTGGCGGATGTCGATGGCCAGGAAGTTGCCCAGCGGTTTCGGCGCTGCCTTCGTGCCCCGGCCGACATTCCGGAACAGGCTGACCGGCGCCGCCCGGTTGACGACCACCAGGTCGAGAAGACCGTCGGCGTTGAAGTCGGCAAGGCCCGCGCCCCGTCCGCGCCGGTCGAGGCCGATCCCGGCAGGTCCGCCGGCTTCGGTGAAGGTGCCGCCCCACTGGCCGATCAGTAGGTTGTCCGGGTCATAGGCGGCAAAGTCAGGCATCGCCTCGACATTGCCCTTGGCAATGAACAGATCCCAGAGCCCGTCATTGTTGACGTCCTGGAATTCCGAATGCCAGCCGGTGGACGGTTTCAGGTCCTCGCCGTCATAGGGCCGGTGGGCGGTGACGCCGAGGTCGAAGGCGATGTCCTGGTAGACGGGGACGGTCTCGTCCGTTTCCACGTCGAGCTTCTGCAGCTTGGTGTCGCCCATTGAGGTGAGCGCATATTCGGGGAACCCGTCGACATCGAGGTCGACGGAGGCGATGCCCATGCCCCAGATCTTCAGGTGCTGCCAGCCGTCGGACTTCCGGTAGGGACGCGGCGGGCGCCCGGGAGGCACGGCCCAGAGCTGTTCTTCGCCGCCTCGATAGTAGTGCCGGTCGTTCGAGATCCGGAGTGCGGCCTCGCCGGAGCGGTTCCAGTCGGTGAACAGGATGGAGAGGGTGCAGTAGCCGGGCGACAGCCTGTTGGCTTCCGGATAGCTCACGCCGCCGTTCACGGTCTTTTCCGGCCGGAACAGGAAATTGTCGTGGCAGGTACCCCAGGGCGATCCCGGCGCCGACCGGTCGACATAATTGCCGAAGGCAAGCGTCGGATAGTCGAGATCCGGCTCGAAGGTGGCCGAAAAGGCGGTGGTCCATTCGCGGCCGCCGTCAAAGCCGAGCGCCCGGTTGGCGACGTCGAACGTACAGCCGCCCTTGCCTTCCAGGAGCAGGTTCTCGCCGAGGCGCATGATCGCCAGATCAAGCACGTCGTCGTTGTTGAAATCGAGCGGATAGGCCCCCAGGACCTTGCCGGCCTGACGCTCGCTGAGACCTGTCGGCACCGCGGTGAATTTCAGCGCGCCGCCGGTCTGGCTGTCGTTCCGGTAAAGCCGTGCCGGGTTCTTGCCGCCGGCCAGGAACAGGTCCGGACGCCGGTCGCCATTGCAGTCGAAGATGGCGGCACCGCCGCCGACAAAGAACTCCCAGGCGCCGTCATAGGTATGGTCGAGGCCTGCGGCCTGCGCTTCCTCGACGTAGGACGGCACAGGTGCCAGGGAAGCGAGCGCCTCGTCTTGAGCGGTCGCCATTGTTGGTGCGCATAGAACCAGGGCAATGGCGCAGAGCACGGACCAGGTTGTTTTCCGGGTGAGGGAAGCGCGTTCTTGCGTTCGCACCGATGCCATAACGGCACTCCGGCATGCCTCAATCCCGGTGTCACCCCGGACAAGCGAAGCGCCGATCCGGGGCCTACTCGCCGGGCCACTTGTTGAAGAGGAGTTTGTTTCAACCTTGGACGGAGCAAAAGAAACCCGATCTCTGGAAACGAGTGGGCCCCGGTTCTCCCTGAGGTCGACCGGGGTGACACCGGAGTTTGCTGCAGAATTTTTGCCGGAAGCGACAGGGAGACAACCGGCCAACACCTTGGAAAAACGGGTCATTCTGCAATCTCCAGGCTGCGCAGGAAGGCGATGATGGACTGACGCTCATTCTCGCCGAGCCCGGCATAGGCCTTGCGGCTGTCGGTGGCCTCGCCGCCATGGGCGAGAATGACCTCGTCCAGCGTGGTCAGGTCGCCGCGATGGCCATAGGGTGCGGTGCTGCCGATGCCCCAGAGTTCCGCGGTGATGAAGACGTCCCTGGCGACGAACCTCTGGGCGAGCAGCTCGTTGCCGAACGTGTCGTTGGCGGCGTCGGCGATCTTGTGTCGCTTCAGGTCGCCGAAAAGCGGCACCAGGACCCGTCCCCGATCGTCCCGGGGCAGGGCCTTGACCCAGTCCAGCGTGCCGAGGTCATAGGTCAGAGGCGTGTCGACATCGCTCTGGCGCAGGGTGCCGGCGGTGTCATAGGGGCCCGGATCCTGGAATTTCAGGCTTTCCAGCGGCAGGGCCGGAATGTGGCACGAAGTGCAGCCGATCCCGCCGAACAGGCTCTCCCCTTCCGCGGCCGCGGCCTGCCAGATGTCCGGCAGGTCCGTCTTGCGGGTCGGCGCGGCAAGCGTTGCCTGCCAGGCCACCAGGGCGGAAATCTGCCCCGGAGACATTTCGTCGGCATGCCCGTCGCCATCGAAATCGTCGGTACCGGTCCAGTCCGCGCCGAAACGTTCGCTGGCCTGCATGCCGTGGTGATCGTTCATGGCGTTGACCGTGAACTGGCGCAGGGACGCGAACACGCCCTTCTGGCTGAACGGGCGCAGGGTCAGGTCGTCGTCGATGCCGTCGAGGCCGGAAACGTCCAGCGTGCCGTCCGGATCCGCCGTCAGCGTACCGAAGGCAACCCCCTTGGTGGCGAGCTTGATCGTCTCCGGCTGGCCGCTGGCGCGGGCTTTTTTCAGGACCTCCTGCCGCTGGGACCGCAGATCGGCGGTCATTTCCCGGGCGAGCAGTTCGATCAGGCCGGCGCCCTGCAGGGCGTTGGTGTTGCGCTCGTTGGAAAACTGCGGGTCTGTCGTGTCGAAATCGGCGCTTTCGAAGCCTTCCGAGACAAACACGTTGGCCGTGAAGGCGCCTGCGCCGCCGGTAACCGGCTCGTTGTGGCAGGATGCACAGGCATTGGCGTCCATGCCGGCAAGTCGCTGGAAGGCGAGGTGCGATTTCCGGCGCACCTTTGTGGGCACGATGGCCCCGGTCGCGTCCGGACGCCCGGCACCGTCGAGGGTCGTGAACTTGGCCTTGAAAAGCTCTTCGCCGATTGGCTGAAGCACCGCAATCGGGTCTTCGCCCGAGGCCGCGAGGCCGTTCAGATCGATTTCGTGGGTCAGCGCCCGCTCGCTCCAGGGCGGCAGGTCAGGATCGGACTGCGCGGCTCCGGGCAGCAGAAGTGCAAGCGCGAAGCAGGAAAGACCAAGGCCGTGTCGACGACTCATGCGGTTACCTCCGTGTTGTCCGGACGGGCGGAGCGATCACCAGGTGTCGATGCGGTGCCGAGAAAATCCTTGTCCAGCCGTTCCATCGACTGTGCAATCAGCCCGCTGCGGATGAAGTCCTCGTTCCAGGGCATCACGTCGAGCGAGAAATTGTTCCTCAGGTCTGCGACCAGCGCCTCCTCCAGACCTTCCCACATGCCCTTTTCCATGAAAGCGAAGGCACGCATGGCGGCGCCCGTCAGGACGACCCGTTTGGGATCGATCATCGCAATCACCCTGGCAAGGCCGTAACCCAGCACCCGGCCGGCCTCATGAAAGGCCTTGCAGGCATCCCTGTCGCCCGACCCGGCCAGCTCGATCAGCCTGGCGAGGCCGCTGACACCGGCGCGGATGGTGATCGGATCGGTGTCTTCAGGCAGGTGCGAGGCGGCCCGGACAAGGGCATAGTCGGAAAGATAGGCCTCGAGGCACCCCTTCTTGCCGCACCGGCACAGGGCGCCGCCCGGCACGTGATTGGCGTGGCCGAACTCGGCGGCCGTGCCGCTGGCGCCGGAAAACAGCTGGTTGTTCAGGTAAAGTCCCATGCCGACACCATAGTCGAGCATGATCACCGCGAAGGTGCCGCTGTAGCGGTTCGGGTCGGACCAGTGCAGCGCTTCGGTGATCATGTTGGTGTCGTTGGAGATGTAGCATTCGGCGCCGAAGGCCTCATGCAAGGGGCCGACGATCGGGATCTTTCGGCCTGCAAAAGCGGGGCTCCAGGCGACCATGCCCGTTTCCGTCTCGACCACGCCCTGCGCGGCGACGCCGATTTCGCGGACCCGGCTGGTGCCGACTCCGGCTTCCTGCAGGAACTGGCGGATCGCCTCGACCAGCGTGTTCGGAAAGTTTTCCGCGTCGGCGGAGGCGGTGTCGAATCGCGTGCGCGCCTCCTTGACCACCTCTCCGGCGAAATTGACCAGCGAGAGATCAATTGTGTTGACGGCCAGGCGGACACCGATCGTGTAGACCGCCTCAGGATTGAGTTGCAAGAGGGTACGCGGCCGGCCGCGTGCCTGGGGCGCCTTTGGTTCCTCGCTCTCCAGGGACAGGATCAGCCCTTGCTCCAGAAGGTCGGAGGTGATCGCCGTTACTGTGGCTGGACTGAGGCGCGTCATCTGGCCGAGATCGATCCGAGCCATCGGACCGTTCCGGCGCAGGGCCTGTAGAACAATACTTCTGTTTTGCCGCCGGATCTGATCCCGGTCCGCCTTGCGTGTCATGCTGGCACAGCTCTTCCCAAGGTGTTTCCTCTGTTCCGGTTTCCCCGGATTTCTGCCCTTTCTCCGGAATTTTCGATCCCGGGGAGCAGAGTTTTGCAAAACCATGTTGACAGGAGCTGCGCTTTCCTGCAACTTTTTTTCGGGCACCAAAAAAAATAACAATAAGGTTGTCCTATCAGAAAGCGCCCCGACAAGGCGCTTCGACACAGACGCATTTTAGGTGCAGCCGATCGACGTAGGCTGCGCCCACTGGAGGAAACATCGCAATGCGTAAAATCACCACTTTGCTGGCGGGCGCCCTGCTGTCCGCAACCGCACTGAACATCGCCCATGCGGAAGACATCGTTGTCGGCGTGAGCTGGTCCAACTTCCAGGAAGAACGCTGGAAGACTGACGAAGCCGCCATCAAGGGCGCTCTCGATGCAGCCGGCGCGAAATACATCTCCGCGGATGCGCAGAGCTCTTCTGCCAAGCAGCTGTCCGACGTGGAAGCCCTGATCGCGCAGGGCGCGACCGCCCTGATCATCCTGGCACAGGACGCCCAGGCGATCGGTCCGGCTGTTCAGGCTGCTGCCGACGAAGGCATCCCGGTCGTTGGCTATGACCGCCTGATCGACGATCCGCGCGCTTTCTACCTGACCTTCGACAACGTTGAAGTCGGCCGCATGCAGGCCCGCGCCGTTCTGGAAGCCGCGCCGAAAGGCAACTACGTCATGATCAAGGGGTCCCCGACGGACCCGAACGCGGACTTCCTCCGCGGTGGCCAGCAGGAAGTCCTGCAGGGCGCGCTCGATGCCGGTGACATCACCATCGTTGGTGAAGCCTACACCGACGGCTGGCTGCCGGCGAACGCTCAGCGCAACATGGAACAGATCCTGACGGCCAACGACAACAAGGTTGACGCCGTTGTCGCATCCAACGACGGCACCGCAGGCGGTGTTGTCGCGGCTCTGACCGCCCAGGGCATGGACGGCATTCCGGTGTCCGGCCAGGATGGCGACCATGCCGCCCTGAACCGCGTTGCCAAGGGCACCCAGACCGTCTCCGTCTGGAAGGACGCTCGTGAGCTCGGCAAGGCTGCCGGCGAAATCGCAGTGGCGCTTGCCAATGGCGACGACATGGCCGATGTCGATGGCGCAGCTGCCTGGACGTCGCCGGGCGGCACCGAGCTGACCGCCAAGTTCCTGGCACCGCTTCCGGTCACCAAGGACAACCTGACCGCTGTCGTCGACGCGGGCTGGATCTCCAAGGAAGACCTGTGCCAGGGCGTCGAGAACGGTCCGGCACCCTGTAACTAATAGCAATACGCGAAAAGCGCGGCCCCGGTTACTGTTAACCGGGGCCTAAAAACAGGGACCGCTTGCCGAAAGCCGCTCCCCGGGATGGGCCACCCGATGCGAAAGCGTGATGGTCTCCAAGCAGGAGTAACCTCTATGTCCGACACTGCACTGTCAGGGCCCAAAAGCCCGACAGCACGAAATCTGTTTGCCGCATTGCAGCTCGACACCAGGCTTTTGGGCATGATCGGGGCGTTCATCGTCCTGTGTCTGGTCTTCAATGTGTTCACGGACGGCCGGTTCCTTACACCGCGCAACATCTTCAATCTGACGATCCAGACCGTCTCCGTCGCCATCATGGCGACCGGCATGGTCTTCGTCATTGTCACCCGCCATATCGACCTGTCCGTCGGCTCGGTCCTTGCCACGGTCGCGGCGGTCATGGCGGTTGTTCAGACGGATATTCTTCCCGGGATCCTGGGTCTCGGCCATCCCGCTATCTGGCTGATTGCCATTCTGGCAGGCGTCGTCATCGGCGTGGTGATCGGGGCGTTCCAGGGCTGGATGATCGGCTATCTCGGCATCCCCGCGTTTATTGTTACGCTCGGCGGCCTTCTGGTCTGGCGCAACGTGGCCTGGTTCATCACGTCCGGCCAGACGATCGGCCCGCTCGACGAGACCTTCACCAAGATCGGCGGCATCGGCGGCACGATGGGCGAAACCGGTTCGTGGATCTTCGGTGTGCTGGCCGTCGCCGCCGCACTCTGGCTTCAGGTGGCCTCGCGCCGCCGCAAGTCTTCCCACGGCTTCCCGGTCAAGCCGGTCTGGGCGGAAGTGACGATCGGGGCGATAACGTCCGTCGCCATTCTCGGTTTTGTCTGGATCTTGAATTCCTATGACATTCCGAAAGCGCGCCTGAAGCGCATCTTCGAGGCCAGCGGCGACACCCTGCCGGAAGGCCTGACGATGGGCTACGGCATTCCCTATTCGGTCCTGCTCCTGATTGTCGTTGCGGTTGTCATGACCGTCGTCGCACAGCGTACGCGTCTCGGCCGCTACATCTTCGCAACAGGCGGCAATCCGGATGCGGCGGAGCTGTCGGGCATCAATACCCGCTTCCTGACCGTGAAGGTGTTCGCGATCATGGGCGGCCTGGCCGCTCTGGCCGGTGCGGTCGCCGCGGCCCGTCTCGGCTTTTCGACCAACGACATCGGCACGCTCGACGAATTGCGGGTTATCGCCGCCGCCGTGATCGGCGGAACTGCCCTGGCCGGCGGCATCGGCACGATCTACGGCGCCATTCTCGGGGCCCTGATCATGCAGTCGCTGCAGTCGGGCATGGCCATGGTCGGTGTCGACGCACCGCTTCAGAACATCGTTGTCGGTACCGTTCTGGTTCTCGCCGTTCTGGTCGACATCATCTACCGCAAGCGCACGGGAGACTAAGACATGGACACGCCTCTCGTAGAAATGAAAGACATGTGCATCTCCTTTGGTGGGGTGCGCGCCGTGGATCACGTTTCCGTGGATCTCTATCCTGGTGAAGTGGTGGGCCTGCTTGGCCACAACGGTGCCGGCAAGTCGACGCTGATCAAGATCCTGTCCGGGGCCTACAAGGGTGACAGCGGCGAGATCCGCATCAACGGCGAGGAAGTTCACATCCACTCGCCGCGGGACGCGCGGGCGCAGAACATCGAGACCATCTACCAGACGCTCGCGCTGGCGGACAATCTCGACGCCGCGTCCAACCTGTTCCTGGGCCGCGAACTGACCTCGCCACTCGGCTTTGTCGATGACGACGCCATGGAAGCGGAAACGCGCAAGATCATGGGCCGGCTCAATCCGAACTTCAAGAAGTTCCATGCGCCGGTGAAAGCCCTGTCGGGCGGCCAGCGCCAGTCGGTGGCGATTGCCCGGGCGGTCTATTTCAACGCCAAGATCCTGATCATGGACGAACCGACGGCGGCGCTCGGGGTACACGAGACCCAGATGGTGGCCGAGCTGATCCAGGAGCTGAAGAAACAGGGTCTCGGCATCTTCCTGATCAGCCATGACATTCATGACGTCTTCCAGCTTTGCGACCGGATTGCCGTCATGAAGAACGGCCAGCTGGTCGGCACCGCCAAGACGACCGATGTCACGGATGACGACGTGCTCGGAATGATCATTCTCGGCAAGTGCCCGGACGGGGCAACTCCGGGACCTGGTGCTCTTGTCGATGACACCGTGGTCGGATAAACCAGCGCGGCCCGCGGGTTTTCACCCGCGGGTCCTTGCATGGGTTCCGGGGGCTTAACTCTCCGGCCAATCGGTGCGAGGATCCCTGCCGACACCCCCGGAAACGGGGATCGGCATCTTTTTTGATCAAGTCTGAGGAACGCACCTCATGTATATCGGTCTCGATATCGGCACGAGTTCGGTGAAAGCCATTCTTCTGGGAGAGGATCAGTCGCTGATCACCTCGGCAACGTCGGAGCTCACCGTCGAGCGACCGCATCCGGGCTGGTCCGAACAGGATCCGGACAGCTGGTGGGTGGCCTGCGAAAACGTGCTCGACGCGCTGAAGGCCAAGGCGCCGAAGGAACTGGCCGCCGTCCGGGGCATCGGCCTGTCCGGCCACATGCATGGCGCGACCCTGCTGGATGCCGCCGGGCAGCCGTTGCGGCCGTGCATCCTCTGGAACGACGGCCGGTCCGGAAAACAATGCGCGGAGCTCGAAGCGGCGGAGCCGAAATTTCTCACGCTCGGCGGCAACCGGGTGATGCCCGGCTTCACCGCGCCGAAGCTGCAATGGGTGCGCGAGAACGAGCCGGAGATCTTCGCAAGGACCGCAATGGTCCTGCTGCCCAAGGACTATGTCCGCTTCAGGTTCACCGGCGAATATGTCGGCGAAATGTCCGACGCCGCCGGAACGCTCTGGCTGGATGTTGCCAGGCGCGACTGGAGCGACGAGCTTCTGGCCGCGACCGGCCTGACGCGAAAGCAGATGCCGCGTCTGGTCGAAGGCTCCGCGGCCTCCGGCTTCCTGAAAAGCGATCTCTGTGCCCGCTGGGGCTTCGAAACTGCGCCGGTTGTCGCCGGTGGCGGCGGGGACAACGCCGCCTCGGCCTGTGGCGTCGGCGCCGTCGATCCCGGCTCGGCCTTTGTTTCGCTTGGCACGTCCGGCGTGCTCTTTGTCACCAACGACCGGTTTTCACCCAATGTCGACAGTGCCGTGCACGCGTTCTGCCACGCGGTGCCGGACACCTGGCACCAGATGGGCGTGATGCTGTCGGCCACCGATTGCCTGAACTGGCTGGGCAGGACACTGAAGAAATCCCCCGGCGACCTGACGGCGGCGCTGACCTCGGTCGAAGGCCCGGCCCCGGTCTCGTTCCTGCCTTATCTCGGCGGGGAACGCACGCCCCACAACGACGTCGAGATCCGTGCCGCCTTTGCCGGTATCTCCCACGAGACCGACGACCAGGTGCTGACCCACGCCGTGCTCGACGGCGTCGCCTTCGCGCTCAAGGACTGCCTGGAAGCGCTCAGCGTTGCCGGCACGCGCATCGACCGGGTTCTGGCGGTCGGCGGCGGGTCGCGTTCGACCCTGTGGCTGGAAATCATCGCCAGCCTGCTGAACGTCACCGTGGACATTCCGGTCGACGGCGATTTCGGCGCGTCTCTCGGCGCCGCCCGGCTTGGCCAGGCGGCGGCTCTCGGAACCACGGACGGCATCTTCGAAAAGCCGGCGCTGAAGGCCAGCATCGACCCAGTTCCGCACCTCATCGCACCCTATGCCGAGGCCTATGGCCGCTGGCGCAAACTTTATCCGGCTTTGAAACAGGCCGGCTTCTAAGGAGATCTGATCATGAGCACTGGGTTTTTCGGCGATCTGCAGCCGATCAAATATGCCGGTCCCGACAGCAAGGACCCGCTGACCTACCGCCACTACAACAAGGATGAAGTGGTGCTCGGCAAGCGGATGGAAGACCACCTGCGCATGGCGGTCTGCTACTGGCACAGCTTCTGCTGGCCGGGCTCCGATCCCTTTGGCGGGGAAACCTTCATGCGGTCCTGGATGGCGGCCGGCGGCGACCCGATGGAGCAGGCGAAACTGAAGGCCGATGTCGCCTTCGAAATGTTCCAGATCCTGGGCCTGCCGTTCTTCACCTTCCATGACCGCGACATCGCGCCGGAAGGCGGGACGCTGGCCGAGAGCAATGCCAATGTGAACGCCATTGCCGATATCTTCGAAAAGAAGATGGCGGACACCGGCATCAAGCTGCTCTGGGGCACGGCCAACATGTTCTCCAACCGGCGCTTCATGTCGGGCGCGGCCACCAATCCGGACCCGGACGTCTTCGCCTATGCCGCGGCCCAGGTGAAAAACGCCATGGACGTCACCTATCGCCTGAAGGGCGAGAACTACGTGCTGTGGGGCGGCCGCGAGGGCTACGAGACCCTGCTCAACACCAACGTGAAACAGGAGCTCGACCAGCTCGGCCGTTTCCTCAACATGGTGGTGGAGTACAAGCACAAGATCGGCTTCACCGGCACGATCCTGATCGAGCCGAAGCCGCAGGAACCCTCCAAGCACCAGTATGACTACGATGTCGGCACGGTCTACGGTTTCCTGAAGGCCTATGGGCTGGAAAACGAGGTCAAGATGAACATCGAACAGGGCCATGCCATCCTGGCCGGCCACTCGTTCGAGCACGAACTGCACATGGCCCGTTCCTTCGGCATCCTCGGCTCCGTCGACATGAACCGCAACGACTACCAGTGCGGCTGGGACACCGATCATTTCGGCATGAACGTGCCGGAACTGGCGCTGGCCTATTACGAGATCCTGATGGATGGCGGCTTCACCACCGGCGGCACCAATTTTGATGCCAAGCTGCGCCGTCAGTCGCTTGATCCGGTCGACCTGATCCAGGCCCATGTCGGCTCCGCCGACGCGATTGCCCGTGGCCTCAAGGGGGCTGCCGCCATGATCGAGGACGGCCGCCTGAAAGGCTTTGTCGACGACCGCTATGCCGGCTGGCAGAAACCGGAAAACGCCGACATCCTCAAGGGCGGTTCCTCGCTGGAGGCACTGGCCGAGCGTGTCCATGGCGCCGACCTGGAACCGCAGCCGAAATCCGGCAGGCAGGAATATCTTGAAAGCCTGGTCAACCTGTTCGTCTGACCCTGCCTGCGCTGCGAACAATCAGGAAGGCCGCGGTTCGCCGCGGCCTTTTCCAATACATGGCTCGATGTCATCCCTGCGAACACGGGGACCCGGGAGCCTTCAGAAGCAGGGTTTGACAACTTAAAGTCCGCCCGGGAGACTTGGGTCCCGGCCCTCCGCAGCGCTTCGGCCCGGATGACAAGAAGTGGGCCGGACTTGATAAAATGAGCGGGAAGCGCCTCAGAACCGGTCGAACAGCCGGGTTCCGTCCGGGTCGGCCAGATTGTGCAGCCGGTGGGCGGCATGGCGGGCAAAGCGCAGGGTGACGGCCTTGCGGGTGGCGGCCGGCAGCTTGTGTTCCGGCGCGGTGCGCAGGATTTCCGCACCGAAGCCATCGGAGACGATCAGTCCGGCATCCTCCGGAAAGATGTCCAGGGGCACGTCCGGATGGGTGGCGAAATAGAGCCGGTCGCAATGCTGGCGATAGTCGGGCCACTTCGAGTCCGCACGCAAATCGGCCACCGAGGACTTGACCTCGATGATCCAGAGCTCGTGTTTGGGGCCAAGGGCCAGCAGGTCCGCGCGCCGCGCCGAGGCCAGGGTTACTTCCGGAAGGCAGGCGAAATCGAACTGGCGCAGCAGCCGCGCGGTACCGCGCCAAACCTTGAGCGCGGTCTCCGACTGACGGCCATCCTTGAGCGGGTCGTCAAGCTGGATGCGTCCGGCGGATGAACTATCGTTATTCATTTCCTTTTTGTTCCACTTTTGTTCGTATTTTGCAAGCCGCTTTATCGTAAAAGTTGAAAGATCTCCCCGATTTGCGTGTTGGCGACTCTGATTGCATAATCCGGGCGTCGGCATGTCAATCGGCAAGGGGGTACGGTTGCGCATTTTTAAATATTCAGCCCTGGCGGCTCTGGCGCTCACAACGGTTTGCGGATCCGCTTACGCGGGCAAGGGCGACCTGATGTTCGAGGTTCCCAAATCCGCTCCGCTGTTGCAGGGCAAGATGCTGGACTTGAGATTTGCGGAATTTGCGCAAGGCATCTGGGTGCGTGACCCGACCCAGTGTCCGGCGCCGAGGATCGATCGAAGCGATCCTGGTACGGCGCTGGCAATCTACCGGGGACTGCTGGAGACCCCGGGCCGGATCTGCCAGGTCTACGGCGCGGAAAAAGCCGGCATGCACAGGCAACGTGCAGCCATCAGCTGTCTCCTGACCGATGGCGGTGAAGCGATCGAGCTTGTGACCGTCACTCCGAGGGGAACCCAGGGCCTGATGGTGCAGGAAGGCGAAAAACCGCCGGTGCATTTCCGTTTCTGCGAAAAGATCATTCCGATCCTGCAATCCGCGCACAGCGACTGAGCAATCCCGGATTTGACCGGGCAGTGCTCTAGATCTCGGGCCCGGACCAGATATCCGATCGCGCCGCCTTTTTCGGCGTGCGGCTTTCGGAAATATGGGCGGTCAGCGGATCGAGCGTGCACAGCGCGTCATACTGGCTGAGGAAGACCTGGCCGGTCAGGTGCTTCAGGAACTCGGTTTTCTTCAGCCGGTCCATCACCGGCCCCTTGACCTCCGAGAGGTGGAACGAGACGCCTGAATCCGACAGGCGGTGATTGATCTCCTCCAGGCTTTCCAGTGCGCTGGCGTCGATCTCGTTCACGGCCGGGCACATCAGCACCACGTGTTCGATATTCGGCTTCTCCGCGACCAGGGCGTAGACCCGGTCTTCGAGAAAACGGGAATTGGCAAAGAACAGGCTTTCATCGACACGCAGCGTCAGCACCCGCTCGCCGGTCACCACCTTGTGCCGGTCGATGTTGCGGAAATGCTCGCTGCCCGGAACGATGCCGACGATGGCCATGTGCGGCCGGCTGCTGCGATAAAGATAAAGGGCGATCGACAGCGCGACCCCGGTGACGACCCCCGGTTCGACCCCGAAGAACAGCGTGATCAGGATGGTCGCCGCCATGGCGGCAAAGTCGCTCTTGGAATAGTCGAAGGTGCGCCTGATGGCGCCGAAATCCACCAGCGACAGGACAGCGACGATGATGGTTGCCGCCAGGGTCGCCTGGGGCAGATAGGTGAGCAGCGGCGTCAGGAACAAGGTCGCGAGCGCGATGCCGACGGCGGTGAAGGCACCGGCAGCCGGTGTCGCGGCACCCGCGTCGAAATTGACGACGGAGCGGGCAAAGCCGCCGGTCACCGGGTAACCGCCGGAAACGGCGGAGGCGATGTTGGACGCGCCGAGGCCGATCAGCTCCTGGTCCGGCTCGATCCGCTGGCGTTTCTTGGCCGCAAGGGTCTGTGCGACCGAAACCGATTCCACGAAGCCGATCACCGAAATCAGGAGGGCAGGCCCGGCCAGCGCCAGCCAGAGCTCACTGTCGAAGGCTGGCAGATGCGGCACGGGCAGGCCGGAGGGAATGTCGCCGACAATGCGAACGCCCTTGTCGCCGAGACTGAACGCTGCGGAAATGACGGTGGTCACGGCGACGGCCGCGACCGGTCCGGCCTTGGTCAGGATATCGGCGAGAAACGGTTTCAGGCCGATGCCGAGCAGCAGTTTCTTGAGCCCCTTGCGCACCCAGAACAGGAAACCGGTTGCCGCGGCACCGATCACGAAGGTGATCCAGTTGATGTCGCCCAGATGACTGCCGATCGACAGCAGGATGTCATAGAGCGTATGCCCATGGGCGGGAACGCCGAGAATGTGCTTCAGCTGGCTGGAGGCGATCAGCAGCCCCGAGGCGGTGATGAAGCCGGAAATCACCGGGTGGCTGAGCAGGTTGGCCAGGAAGCCGAGCCGGAAGAAGCCCATGGCGATGAGCATCAGGCCGGAGAGAAACGCCAGCACGATCGCGGCGCCCAGATATTCCGGCGTGCCCTGCTGCGCCAGTTCGCCGACGGCGGAGGCGGTCATCAGCGAGACCACGGCAACGGGGCCGACGGCCAGGGCCCGGCTGGTGCCGAACAGGGCATAGGCCACCAGCGGCAGGATCGACGCGTAGAGGCCGACTTCCGGCGGCAGGCCGGCAAGCAGCGCGTAGGCGAGCGACTGCGGGATCAGCATGATGGTGACGATCACCGCGGCCACAAGGTCGCTGGTTGCGGTTTCCTTGTCGTAGCGTCTGCCCCAGTCGAGGATGGGCAAATAGCGCTGCAGCCGGATCATGTCGTGACCTTTGTTCTTTTAGAGAAAACTCGAGCCGGCGGGCCGGCTCGAGTTAAAGTTGATGGGGCCCGTACCCAGTATGGGTCTGTGGGGGTGTTTTAAGCTGCCGATATTTTTTCCGGCTTGGCCATCCATTCCTTGCCGCGCAGCATGGCGCGCCAGTAAACGGGTGGCAGGATCCGCTCCTTGAGGAGCCATGCAGTCCGCGTCGGCCTGGTCCCGTCCACCAGCCAACGCGGAAAGCTCGGCAACAGCGTACCGCCATAGCCGAATTCGGCGAGAACAATCTTGCCGCGCTCGACCGTGAGCGGACAGGAACCGTAACCGTCATATTGCGCCGTGGCGCTGTGGCCATGGATGTCGGAGACGATGTTCTCGGCAACAACCGGCGCCTGCTTGCGGGCCGCCGCCGCCGTCTTTGCATTCGGCGCGTTCATGACGTCGCCGAGCGACCAGATGTTGTCATACGTCGCGTGGCGCAGGGTTGCCTGGTCGACATCGACCCAGCCGGCGGCGTCCGCGAGCGGCGAGACCCGGATGAAATCGGGTGCGGTCTGCGGCGGCGTCACATGCATCATGTCGAAATCGACTTCGATTGTGCGCGCGTCCTTCTCCGGCTCCTTGACCTCGAAGACGGCCTTCTTCGCCGGACCGTCGACGGCAATCAGGTTATGGAAGAAATTGAGGTCCGCACCGTAGCGTTCCACGTAGTCCATCAGTGCCGGCACGTAGTCCTTGACGCCGAACAGCACACCTCCGGCATTCATGAACTGGATGTCGATATCGCCGATCCGGCCGGATTTCAGCCAGTGGTCTCCCGACAGGTACATCGCTTTCTGCGGCGCGCCGGCGCATTTGATCGGCATCGGCGGCTGGGTGAACAGCGCCTTGCCCTTTTGCAGGCCCTGGACGAGCTGCCAGGTATAGGGCGCCAGGTCGTAGCGGTAGTTGGACGTCACGCCGTTCTTGCCGAGCGTGTCGACCAGACCGTCGATCTTGTGCCAGTCGAGTTTCAGCCCCGGGCAAACCACCAGCCGGCCGTATTTGACCACCCGGCAACCGTCGAGAAGGACTGCATTGTCCTTCGGTTCGAAGGCGGCGACGGCGGACTTGATCCAGTGCACGCCTTTCGGAATCAGGGACCCCATCGTCTTGGCCGTGTCGGCGGCATCGAATATGCCGCCGCCGACCATGGTCCAGCCGGGTTGGTAATAATGCACGTCCGCCGGATCGATGATGGCGATGTCCAGATCGGACTTGCGCGCGAGCAGGCTCGAGGCGACCGAAATCCCCGCGGCACCGCCACCGACGATGACAACGTCGAACCTGGCATCTTCGGCACTCTCCGTCGGGGTGCGGCCACCATTGGCAATGCGGCGCACGACCCCGGCCATGTCGTAGCCGGCGGTTTTGGTCTGGGCGAGGATGTCGGCCAGCGGCTGCTTTTCTGCCTGGGACAGGGACCAGAGCGTTGCCGAGCGTGTTCCGGTCCGGCAATAGGCAAGCACCGGCTTCGGCAAGCTGTCCAGCAGGTCACCGAAATCCTCGGCATCCTGATCGGACACCTTGCCGGCGACGATCGGAAGATACCGCGCCTCGAGTCCGAGCTTCTTCGCGGCGGTTTCGATTTCCTCGAAAACCGGCTGATCGGCCCCTTCGCCGTCAGGCCGGTTGCAGATGATCGAGCGGAAGCCCTGCTGGGCATAGTCCGTAAGGTCCTCGGGCCGGATCTGCGGCGCCACCGAAATCTGGGAATTGATCGCTTTCATGGGGATTTGCCGCCTCCGCCGGCACAGGTTTTCGACGACCTTTCAGGGGACAGCCCGCCTCTCGGGGTCGAGAGGTCAGGCTTGTCCGGCCGTTCTTGTCAAAGGCCGTTGACCGGCACTTTCAGAAAGGTCTTGCCGCTTTCGTCGGCCGGCGGCAGCTTGCCGGCGCGCATGTTGACCTGCAGCGACGGGATGATCAGCTTCGGCATGTCGAGCTGGGCGTCCCGTTCGGTGCGGAAGCGGACAAAGTCTTCCTTCGTCTTGCCGCCGCCGACATGAATGTTGTGTTCCTTTTCCGCGCCGACGGTGGTTTCCCATTGGATATCCCGGCCGTTCGGGCCGTAGTCGTGGCACATGAACAGGCGCATGGCATCCGGCAAGGCGAGCACTTTCTGGATGCTTTCGTAAAGCGTTGCCGCATCGCCGCCGGGGAAATCCGCGCGTGCCGAGCCGCCATCCGGCATGAACAGGGTGTCACCGACAAAGGCGGCGTTGCCCATCACGTGTACCATGCAGGCCGGGGTGTGCCCGGGCGTGTACATGGCGAAGGCGGTCATTTCACCGATCTGGTAGGTGTCGCCATCCTGGAACAGCTTGTCGAACTGGCTGCCGTCCCGTTGGAACTCGGTGCCTTCGTTGAAGACCTTGCCGAAGGTCTCCTGAACCACGGTGATCCTGTCGCCAATGCCCAGCTTGCCACCCAGCTTCTGCTGGATATAGGGCGCGGCCGACAGGTGATCGGCATGGACATGGGTCTCGATCAGCCATTCCAGTTCCAGCTCGTTCTTCTGGATGAAGGCGATGATCTCGTCGGCATGGTCATAGGTGATGCGTCCGGCCGCGTAGTCGATGTCCATGACGCTGTCGACGACCGCGCATGATTTCGAAGCCGGATCCTTGACCACGTAACTGATTGTGTTGGTTGCCGGGTCGAAGAAGGCGGTGACCTCGGGCTCGACGGTCATGTCGACCGGATAATTCGAATTGCTCATCTTTGTCTCCCTAGTGGTGCCGGCCGGGCCTGTTCAGGCCTTGGCCGGTTGGGTACGGTTGCCCAGGGTGATCATCCAGCGCGCGGTGAGGATACCGGCCGCGATGGCGAGTGCAGTGATCAGGGGATCGGCTCCAAGTCCGAGCACGGGAATGAGCCCGCCCGGACAGAAGCCGCTAAGGCCCCAGCCTATACCGAAAACCGCCGAGCCGCCGATCAGTTTCAGGTCGAGATCCGTCCGTGTCGGCAGGCTGAAGACCTCGGCGAGCAGCGGTGCGCGCATCCGGAACACAAGTCGGTATCCGATGGCCGTGACAAGCAGGGCACCACCCATCACGAAAGCGAGGCTCGGGTCCCATGTACCGGCAATATCGAAGAAGTTCAGCACCTTGGCCGGATTGCCCATGCCGGAGATGAGGATGCCGCAGCCGAACAGGAGGCCGAACGTGAA
Organism: Roseibium sp. Sym1; assembly: GCF_027359675.1. Lineage (NCBI taxonomy): Bacteria > Pseudomonadati > Pseudomonadota > Alphaproteobacteria > Hyphomicrobiales > Stappiaceae > Roseibium > Roseibium sp. Sym1. Next base: position 1,338,295 of record NZ_CP114786.1, on the reverse strand, counting down.
AGCTGAAAGAAGTTTCATGGTCTTAGCCTCCGAAGACGTGGCGTGTGAGGAAGACCGTCGCGACGGCGGTCGCCATGAAGGTCGCGGTCGCGGTGATGGATCGCGCCGACAGGCGTGAAATGCCGCAGACACCGTGGCCGCTGGTGCAGCCGGAGCCATAGGTGGTGCCGATCCCGGTGAGGAAACCGCCAACCACCAGAAGCAGCGGCGAGGACGGAACGGTGATTTCAGGCAGCTGGCCGGTCACCCCGAGCAGGATCAGCGGACTGGCGATCATGCCGGCCAGAAAGGCGGCGCGCCAGGCCCAGTCCTGGTTGAGAGTGGTGGTCAGGAAGCCGCTGGCAATGCCGTTGATGCCGGCAACACGGCCGTGGACGGCCATGAGGGCTACGGTGGCAAGGCCGATCAGCGTCCCGCCAAGGAAGCTGAGAAGAGGTGTGAATTCGGTCATGGTACGCTCTTAATTACGATATATTCGAATATATGAAAATAAGGAGAGAATATCAAGAGGCACCTTGTATTCAGCAGCATGACACGCCGAAAAAAAACAACAAGCTGGAAGCTGGGTGAAAATTGCGGCGCATATTTGCCGGTGACCAGCCGGCTTCGCCTGCGGCGCCCGGGCACGGGGGTGCTAGCGACCCCGCTGGTTGGCCGCTGGCTTTTCAGGCTGCCTTGCATTGGGAGCAAGCGGCGCAAGGCGGCCGTAGTCGGAGCCCAGCACCACCTCGGTGCCGTCTTCGCGCTTGCGGGTCACCGCGCCCGGCAGCAGCAGCGCCGGGTTGTCCGCGGGATCGGGGACGTGAAGGTTGGTGCGCGGGCCGGAGAACTCGCCCATCGGCCTCAGGATGTCCTCGTGCACGACACTGCCAAGGTAAAGCGGGTGCAGTTTTCCGGTGTCGAGTAGCTCGTAGCGGCTGGGCCACAGCCTGAGCACCCAGCGGCCGCCGGCCTCGTCCGTGTCCCGGCGGATCAGCACCAGGTCCGGCTGGCGGCCGTTCTGGCTGCGCGGCAGGATGGGCAGGGAATCGGGCGGGGTCTTGCCTTCGACAAAGCCGCCTGCCGTCGACAGCGACCATTTCGGCGGTTGCCTCCAGCCCGCCTGTTCGGCTGACTTGGCGAACCGGTCGAGCGACCCGGAATACTGGATCACCAGCGGCTCCTCCCGGTCGCCGTTGAGTTCGATCCGGCGTGCCGGCAGGGACCGCCAGCCGGCCTCCCGCCAGCCAATTGCCGTCAGCACTTCCTTGTTCGACCTGGGTTCATAGGTTCGCAAGGCCGTGTCATAGGTGCGCTCGAGATGCCAGCCGCCGAATACGGCGAGCGTCAGCGCGACGATCCCGGCGACCGTTGCCCGTCCGATCTTCTCGTTGTGGATCGGTCCGAACACGAAGGCGAAGGCGGAGACCATGGCCGTGCCGAACAGCAGCCCGGCCAGCACGTCCGACATCCAGTGGGCGCCAAGATAGATACGGGAAAAGCCGATCGTGATGACGAAAGCGGCGGTGACCGTGAAGATGCTCGCCTTGGCCCAGCGGTTGAGGTCATGGGCGACCAGCACCGCGCAGATGCCGAACAGCACCGCGGTCAGCGTCGCGTGGCCGCTCGGAAAGGAGTAAGCGTCCGCGCCGGCGTAAAGCTCTATCGGCCGCGAGCGATGCAGCAGCAGCTTGAACAGCGGCACGAACAGGGCCGTGCCGGCCATGGCGATGATGAACCCGGTGCCGCGCCGCCAGGCCTTGCGCGCGAACAGGTAAAGGGCAACCGCAAAGGTGACGGCCGCGACCACGACACCGTCGCCCAGCGAGGTCATGAACACCATGATCCTGTCGCCGGCCGGCGTGCGCAGGCTGTCGAACAGATTGAGGATCGCAAGATCCGCCCTGACCATCGGCTCGCCGGGCGCGACCTCGCCGACGATCCAGAAAAAGGCCGGCACGGTGATCAGCAGCAGCAGGGTGGAGGCCAGCATGCCGGCCGAGCGCGGATGGGCCGGATCGAAGTTGCGCGCGATCCATTGCGACACCCGGTCCGGGCGTTTGGCGAAGCCCTTGACGATGGCCGCATGCGCGTTCGGGAACAGCGGCAGGACGATCAGGATCAGCCAGCGGCCCAGCATGACGATCAGGAAGATCACGAACAGGAGTGCGCCCAGGACCAGCGCCAGGCGGCCGCTGATCTCGCCGATGGCGCCGAGCGCGGACCCGGCGATGATGCCCGGTGCGATGTGGACGACGGTCCAGGCAAAGGCCGAGGTGACGTTGACGACGGAAAAGCGGCTGAAGTTCATGCCGGCCATGCCGGCGATGCCCGGAACGACGGACTTCACACCCGGGACGAACCGGCCGATGAAGACGCTCTTGCCGCCATGCTGCTTGAAGAACTTCTCGCCGCTTTCCACCATGTGGGCGTATTTGTTGAGCGGCCACATCGTCCGGATCCTGTCCTTGAACGTGTAGCCGATCCAGTAGGAAATGGCGTCGCCCGCGGTCGCGCCGAGCGTCGTCCAGATGAACAGCGGCACCGGATCCAGCTTGCCGAGCCCGACCAGCGTGCCCGCGCCCACCAGAACAACCGTGGTCGGAACGAACAGGCCGATGATGAACAGCGCCTCGCCCATCGCGGCAAGAAAGCAGATCAGGCCTGCCAGGCCGGGGTTGTCCGCGATGAAGGTCAGAACGGGATCAATATATTCGGTCACGGACGTCGGTCTGGTCGTTTCAAAAAGGCGCTAATCAAGGGCCGATATGCGGCCGGCATGGCCGGCCGGGGATTCGGTTACCGCTTCATATAAGGGCGCACTCTTCCATCCAACAGCGAAAAATCGGTTTCTCGTGTCATTGCGGGCCGTGTCTGCGGAGATGGCTTTTTTAACCGGGCTGTTTCAAGATGAAATCCGCGCGTCTTTTTTTGAGGAGGTCTTCGTGTTTGAATCCGCCCGTCTGCCGCAGAAAATGACCAAGAAGGCCTTCAAGAAGCTCGAGCCGCAATTGCGGGAAGCCTTGCTGGAAGCGCAGTTGCCGATGGTCGAGAAGCAGCCGTTTTCGACCCTGATCCTGGTCGACGGACTGGACGGTGCCGGCAAGGGCGAGGCGGTGGCCCGGCTCTATGGCTGGATGGATGCGCGTCACCTGGTCTGCAATGCCTATGGCGAACCGATGGACGAGGCCCGCCTGCGTCCGCCGCTGTGGCGCTACTGGCGCGACCTGCCGGCAAAGGGCGACACGGCCATTGTCTTCGGCAGCTGGTACCAGTCGATCTTGCGCGACTGGATCTACAAGAAGATCGACGAGGATGCCTTCGACAAGGCGCTGATACGGATCCGGCGCTTCGAGGAAATGCTCGCCAACGAGGACGTGCTGATCCTGAAATTCTGGTTCTACCTGCCCAAGAAGGTGCAGGAAGAGCGGCTGGAGACCATCCAGAAAAAGAACGCCGCCCGTCATGTGCTGGCGGACTGGGCGGCGCTGAAACACCACAAGAAGGCCAGCGAGGCCGGTGAGAAGATCATCCTGGAAACCAGCAAGGGCCACGCGCCCTGGTTCGTGATCCCCTCCCAGGACCCGGAATACCGGGATTCCGCCCTTGCCCAGACGGTGGCCGGGGCCATGAAGCTCAAGCTGGAGGACGGCGAACCGCACTCGGTCGCTGCCCCGCCCGTTGTCGGCGGCCTGAAACGCGAGACGGCGGTCGACACGATCGACCTGACCGAAACGCTGGAAAAGGAAGATTATCACGCGCTGCGCGACAAGTATCAGAAGCAGCTTTCCGAACTCTCCGACCGCAAGGCCCTGTCGAAGACCGGTGTCGTGCTGGTGTTCCAGGGCAACGACGCCGCCGGCAAGGGTGGCGCGATCCGCCGGGTGATCCGCCCGCTCGACCCGCGCATCTACAAGGTCCACCCGATTTCCGCGCCGTCAGACGAGGAAAAGGCCCGGCCCTACCTGTGGCGTTTCTGGCGTCGGGTGCCGCGAAAGGGCCATTTCGCCATCTTCGACCGCTCCTGGTACGAACGCGTGCTGGTGGAACGGGTCGAGGGCTTTGCCGGTCACGACGACTGGCTGCGCGCCTATAACGAGATCAACGAATTCGAGCAGGAACTGACCGATTTCGGCTATATCGTCCAGAAATTCTGGCTGGCGATCTCCGAGGAGGAACAGCTCCGCCGGTTCAAGGCGCGCGAGGAGATTGCCTACAAGCAGCACAAGATCACCGACGAGGACTGGCGCAACCGCCTCAAATGGGACCAGTACGCGATTGCCGCCGGCGACATGATCGACCGCACCTCGACCCACTACGCCCCCTGGACCCTGGTCTCATCGGAAAACAAGCGCCACGCCCGCATCAAGGTGCTGAAGACGATCTGTGACCGGCTGGAGGAAGTGCTTTAGGGGGGGATGAAACTTATCCGAACCAACTAGTGGCAGGGTCGGTGTTGCACAGGTCCCATTTTTTTGGATACTTGCTTGTTAAGGTGTAATTCTGGTGCAATGATCACAGGCTACTTCAAGATGTGATCGAATCGCGAATTTCTGAATATGCGTATTTTTATTTATGTCGTTATTTCGATATTTTTTGGTTTTATATCTTCTTGGGTTATTTTTTCTTTAGTTTATTCCCCCACTGATGATGATTTCATGAAAGCGGCAACCTCTTTCTATTTTAAGAAAATGAGTGAATTAGATTTGGATGGGTTTCGTTATTCTGACTGTTTTATTGAGAAGCCAGACCAGCAGTACTTGAAAATGGGAATAGTAAAAGGTGGGAAGTGCATTCTAAATACAGTTGAAAAAAATATTATACTGGAAGTAACAATGAGCTCTACGGCAAGGGTCATCTCTTTCGATCTCGAGGAAAATTTGAATGGCCGGTAATGGGACCAAGGCAAATCCATAAACAATATTTACCTCTAAAGAAGCTGCTAGTCATTGGAATGGTGGTAGCGGAAATACTATCTATGTAGATAGAAGCGCTCACATGAATAGTGGCGGAGGCAGTGTTTTTTCTATGGGTAGTTTCGCGACATCTATCCGAGACGCTACAAAAAATGTACCCGTCGGGACTACTGTAGTCTTTGAAACTAATAGTGCCCTACGTAGCCAGCTAGGAGCAGAAAAAGCTGTAAAATCCCATTCTTACTATCAAAGTCATGGATTGCATTCAGAAGAAGCATTTGTTTGGGGGAGCACCTCTGCAGGCTTTAAAGGAACAGTTACGGTACTTGGAAATAACAAATACAACATAGTTGGTGAGATTAGACCATTTAATGAACAGTTCGATTTTTCCGCAAATACTATGAACCCCTTCTTGGAAATTCCAAGAGCAGTAGGAAGACTATTCATTGGGAAAGGTGCCCCGTTTGATATTGAATTTGTAGGCCTGCATGGTAAGATGATAAATGGAACATACACTCTTACTACTTTTTCTAGAAATAAAACACTGCGCTTAAATCTCGATAGATGTTTCCTCGCAGGCACAATGGTTGACATGTGGCCAGTTGAGGCGGGTTTGAAGCCGGCGGCAGACGGCCTGTATAACGAGGAAGAAGTCCGGGCGAAGGTCTGGCAGAAACCAATTGAAGAAGTGACTGCGAACGATTGGGTGCTGTCATTCGACCAGGACGGCAATCTAAAACCTGGACGGGTTAAGCAGACCTTCGAGAACGAAGCCAAAATCATCCTGGATTTCCACGGTACGTTCGTTACCCCGGCACACGTCTATTACTGCGCTGGCGGCACATACGAGGGCAAGTTTGTCCCTCTTATCGACATTCTGCGGGATGATGGTGTTGTCCAGCATGCGGATGGCTCACTCATCAGAGCATCCACCGGCTGCGAGGTTGGCTCTGAAGACGACAAGCCGTTCTGGGCGTTCATGCTGTATGAAGACAAAAATGGCATGGAGCGAGTCCGCGAAAAGAGGCAATTGCGTCTGGGTACGCGCTGGATGATGCCAAACGGCAAACACTTTTCCATGCGCGAATATATGGAAGGCTGCGGCATCGAGCTTGTCGAGTCCGGCGAGCTTGAAGGCTATGTGCGTTTCAGGAAAACAGGTCTGACAACGGTGTTTGCGTGGACACTTTCTGACACGCTGCCAAATACGGAAGACTTTGTGCTGAGACGATCACAGACAACGCTTGAGGATATTTACAGGGCCTCGGAGTGGGAGAGCGTCCATCCGCAAATGCCTGCGCCTGTGACTATGGATAGCGGGCCGGTTCAGCCGCTCTCCGTTCAGCAGTTCGACGACATGCCCCGGAACAATCCGATTGGTTTTAAGAACAACTCCCCCTCAAGTGAATTGAAGCTGAACCGGAAGGCCCGCAAGGCGGAAGCGGCCCGGCAACGGAAGATCAAGAAATCCCGCCAGAAGGCGGACAAGGCCATGGGTACGCTGCACTGATTGATGATCGCGATGACGGTGGGCACATTGCCCGCCGTTCATCATGGATCAGTGCAAAAATCATGACTTGTTTAGCGCCTTCCCACGCACTTCCGTGGTAACAGCCTACAGACGCTCACTACCGCTCACCGTCGCCTCTTAAGCCAGGCTGTTCCCTTTCCGGCTCAGTCTCGACGCTGCCTCACAACGCCTGCGGTCATGCGAACATGGTCCGGTATTCGCTGAGTTGCACGCCGAAATGCCGTTGAAAGGCGCGCCGCATCCGCTGCAGGTCGCCGAAGCCGCTTTTCACGGCAACACTCTTGAGAGGCAGGTCGTCCTGCAGGAGGCTTCGCGCGTGTTCGACCCGGATTTTCTCGACGAATTGCGCCGGGCTGTCATGGACATCGCGCTTGAAGCGCCGGGAAAGCGTGCGCGGGTTCATCCCTGCCGTGTCGGCCATGGTCTCCAGTGACCAGTCCAGATGCGGCTCGGTCACGATCCGCTCGATCAGACTTGCCAAGGCGTCTTCGCCGGTGAACTGACCGGCCAGGTGAAAGGCATACTGGCTCTGCCCGCCGGTGCGCCTGAGCTGCACGATCAGTTCCCGGGCCACGGCCAGCGCGGCAGCCGGTCCGCAATCGGCCTGGATGATGGCGAGCGCCAGGTCGATGCCGGTCGTGACGCCGGCCGACGTGTGGACGTTGCCCTGCGAAATGCTGATCCGGTCGAGGTCCCACAGGACCGAAGGGTATTTGCGCGTGTCCTCCAGCCGCGACCAGTGGGTCGTCGCCCGGTGTCCGTCCAGAACACCCGCCGCCGCGAGGACCAGCGCACCGGAACATACGGAGAGGGTTCTCCCGTCTCCACCAGCGCGCCGCCGGATGGTTTTGAGGCACCCGGGCTTGCCAAGCAGATCATCGACCCCTTTGCCGCCCGGGATCAGGAGATCATATCCGCGGGCCTCAGGCGCAAGCCTCGCGTCCGGGGTCAGCTTCAAACCGCAACAGGCGTGAACGGGTTTGCCGTCGAGCGACACAAAGCGGGTTTGGTATCGGGCGCGGCCGGCAAGGTTCGCCGCTTCAAACGCCTGAACCGGCCCGGCGACGTCGAGCAGGTTGACGCCGTCAAACAGCAGGACATCGATTTTCCGGGACGAGCGTAGGCTGTCCATTTTTGATACCAGATTGTCATTCAGGACACCTGTCATCCCGTCTATAACGCCAGGAGTCAACCCGCGAACGAAGAGAAGACCGGCCGATGAAACGTGTTTTGTCTGGTGCGAACAGGAATTTCCTGAGCCTGCTTTTGTCCAACACGATCCTGGGGGCGGCGATGCCCATGCTGCTGATCCTGGGCGGGCTGTCGGGTCTCATGCTGGCGCCCGATCCCGCCTTGGCGACACTGCCCGCGTCGGTCCAGACACTGGCAGGACTGTTTGCCGCCGCGCCCTTTTCCCTGCTCATGGGCCGTGTCGGCCGCCGGCTGGGTTTTGTCGTCGGAGGTCTGGCGGCGGGTACGGGCGCACTTGCGGCGACCTATGCCATGTTTGCGCAAAGTTTCGCGCTGCTGTGCGCGGCGCATTTCGCACTGGGGGCCGGGCTCGTATCGTTTCAGTATTTCCGGTTCGCCGCGGGAGAGGCCGTCAACCCTAGATGGCAACCCGTGGCAATTTCCCTGATGCTGACCTCGGGCCTGATCGCGGCAATAGGCGGCCCGCAATTGTTCATTGTCGCCAGGGACGCCCTGGCGCCCGTTCCGCTGGCCGGGGCCTATGCCTCCCTTGCGGTCATAGCCTGCGTCGGCATTGTTCCGCTTGCGGCCGTGAGGCTGCCGGTACCGGCGCGCACGCATGTTCAGGAAGGCGCCGGCCGGTTTGCGTCCCTGGCTGCCCTGCGCCGCAGGCCCATTCGCCGCGCCGTTGCGATCGCGGCGGTTTCCCAGGGCGTCATGATCTTCCTGATGATCCCGACACCCCTGGCCATGATCGGAAACGGATTCGGCGAGGACCACGCCAGTGACGTCATCCGCTGGCATATCGTGGCCATGTTCGCGCCGAGCTTTTTCACGGGTTTCCTGATCCAGCGCTTCGGTGCGCAGACCATCGCGGTCACTGGACTGGCGACGCTCATTGCGTCTGGTCTGGCGGCAGCGGCAGGGCTTTCGTCGGCCCACTTCTACGGCGCCCTGATCCTGCTGGGACTTGGCTGGAATTTCGGTTTCATCGGGGGCACGTCCATGTTGGCCAGCGCCGTGACAGAGGCGGAAAAAGCCGCCGTTCAGGGGGTCAATGACACGATGATTGCCCTTGTCTCGACGATTTGCGCGTTTGCAGCGGGTCTCGTCATTTCAGGTCTGGGATGGGCGTTCCTCGCAGTCCTGTCGATCGGCCTTGTCGTCCTCGCGATTGGCACACTTGTCCTCGACAAGACCGCACGGTTGGAACCGTTGCCTGCCAAGGGAGAATTGGATGCTTGAACTCAGACCGAATTGCGAACTCTGCGACCGCGACCTGCCGCATGACTCGCTCGAGGCGCGCATTTGCACCTACGAATGCACCTACTGCGCCGAGTGCGTGGAGACTGTCCTTCACGATGTCTGTCCGACATGCGGCGGAAATTTTGCACCCCGTCCCATCAGGCCACGGGCATCCTACAGGGAGAGCCTCAAGCTGGGATTGCAGAACAACCCGGCGTCCACAAAGCGGGTGCATTCCAGATGGGAGCGAGGGCAGCTCGAAGACCTGTGCGACAGGCTGAAGACCACGCCCCCGGCCGGTCGCTAAGGCCGGAACCAGCCGGTTTTCCCGTCCGGTGACCTTCCGGGACCTGACGGTCTGATGCGGAATGCTGCGCCCCCCTCACACCACCCCCGCCAGGTAGTCCATCGCCGCCTGCACGCCGCCACGCCCATGCGGAATGCCCAGCTTTTGCAGGCCCAGCTCGATGGCCGACAGGGTGCCGAGCAGCATGACCGCGTTGACATGTCCCATATGGGCGATGCGGATGCCCTTGCCGGAGATCTCGCCGATCGTGCCGCCGATGGTGACGCCGCAGGTCTCCTTGGTGAAGGCACGCAAGGCCTCCGCCTCGTCGCCCTTGAACCGCACCACCGTGACGCTGTTGGAACGGGCATGAGGATCGGAAATGTTGAAGTCGAGCGCGCCGCCCTCGGCCCAGACGGTGACCGCTCGCCGCGTGGCTTCGCCGAGCAGGGCATGCCGGTGCCAGACCCGTTCAAGGCCCTCTTCCTGCAAAAGCTCCAGCGCCCTGCGGAAGCCGAACAGGAGATGCTCGGGCGGCGTGCCGCAATATTTCTGGTAGTGGATCGCGCCTTGGCGGAAGGTCCAGTCGGTGTAGTGGGTCTTGAGGTTGGCGGTTTCATGGGCCTTGTCGGCCTTCGGGCCGGCGGCGACAAAGGAAAGCCCCGGCGGGCACATCAGGCCCTTCTGGGATCCGGTCAGCGCCACGTCGACGCCCCAGGCGTCCATTTCGAACGGCACGCAGCCGAGCGAGGCGATGGTGTCGACCATTAAGAGGGCCGGGTGCCCGGCGGCGTCGATGGCCTTGCGCAGCGCGGCGATGTCGTTCCAGACGCCGGAGGCCGTGTCGATCTGCACGACCAGGATGGCCGCGATTTCGTGGCCAGTGTCTTCCTTCAAGCGGGCCTCGAGCCGTGCCGGGTCGACGGCGCGGTCATAGGCGCCCGGCAGGACCTCCATCTCAAGACCCATGACTTCGGCGGCCTCGCCCCAGCCGAGCGCGAACCGGCCGGATTCCAGCACCAGGATCCTGTCGCGGCGTTTCAGCGTGTTGCAAAGGGCCGCGTCCCAGGCGCCGTGGCCGTTGGCGGCGTAGATATAGGTCTTGCCCTCCGTCTTGAAGAGCTGCTTCAGACGGGCGAGGCAATAGACCGTCGTCTCCACCAGCGGACCTTCGTAGATGTCGATGGCGGGCCGGTGCATGGCGCGAAGAACTTCCTCCGGCACGTTGGTGGGGCCGGGGATCATCAGAAATTCCTTGCCATTGCGAAGCGTCATGGCGGGTCCTCGTGTGAATCGCGGGGCAGATGCGGCGGGGGCGGCTTGCGGCAACGCCGGAAGGGACACAAAAACTGGCCCGGCAGACAGCGTCCGTCAAGCCGGAGATTGACCCGCCGGCGGCGCCGGCCGGTTTCCACCCGCATTGTGCAGGTGCAAAATTGTGGTGATTTCGTCACATGGTTTCGCCGGAGCAATTGCCAAGGGAGAGGGCAAGACGTTAACGTGCCGTAAGTTGCCGGAATCAATGATTTTTGTTTTTGTCTTGCGAACAGCGGGGCCGTTCCTGTCTCAATCCTGCAAAGAAAATGTCTTGTTTCCGTAAAGTAAATTCTCCAAGCTGGATACCGTTCGGTTTCTTCCATTAGGCGTTGCAGCATGATCCTCGTCGAAGAAGGTCAAAGTCCACTCATTCTCTGCCTGCCGCACAGCGGCACGGAGATCCCGAATGCTGTCGAAAAGCGCCTGAACGCGACGGGACGGCTGCAGGCGGACCTGGCCTGGCGCCTGGAGCGGGTGTTCGACTTTCACGAAGATCTGGACGCGACCGTGCTGCGCTCGTCGATTTCCCGCTATGTCATCGACCTGGACAGGGATCCCGAAACACCTGTTTCCGACGCCGGGGATCCGGCGAAGGCGCTTTGCCCGGTGACGACCCTCGACGGCAAGCGCATCTACCAGGAAGGCGAGGAGCCCGGGCCGACGGAAGTCGAACAACGGTCCCTGCTGTTCCACGCGCCGTTCCACAAGGCTCTGCGCCGGCAGATCGACAGGCTGCTGCGCTCGCATCGCAAGGTCATCATCGTCGACTGCCAGTCCATGAGGTCCCACATCAAGGGTGTGACCGACAAGGGGCTGCCGCTGGTCAGCGTCGGCACCAATGGCGGCACATCCTGCGACCCGGATCTGCGCAATCTTCTCGTCGGTTCCTTCAAGGGCGAGCAGGGCTACAGCGTCAGTGTCGACGAGCAGACCCTTGGCGGTTACATCACGAAGAATTTCGGCCGGCCGGATCGCGGCATTCACACCGTGACCTTGCTGCTCGCCCAGCGGTCCTATCTTCGTCACGAGTCGCCGCCATTCGAGCCGGACAAGACACGGATCACCCGCCTGCGGTCCGTCCTGACCGAATCGATGTCCCGGCTGGTCGACTGGACCGGTGTGACCGGAACCTCGACGGATGGTTCGGGACCTGGGGCAGATGCTCCGTCCGAGAGCCGGCAGACCTCGGCGGTCAACGACATGGACGGCGGAGAGGACGAACCCCCTTCCGCGCAGGCTGCGCCCCGGTCCGATGCGGGCACGGAAGAGATCATTCCGGTGGATCCGATGACGCTGACCCAGGTTGGCCGGTCCCAGACCGCCAAGGTCGAGGACGGACCGATTACGCCGCTGCTCGTTGCCGAGTGATTCTCACACGACGTTCTTTTCCACGATCGGCCGGTTCGCTGCCAGCCGGTCGACCGCCAGCGGCGACAGGTCCAGCGACTGGTAGCCGCCCGTGGCGATCAGTTCGGCCAGCCCGCGCCCGACCGCCGGGGACTGCTGCAGGCCGTGGCCGGAAAAGCCCAGGGCCAGAAACAGGCCGTCGATCCCGGGAACCGCGCCGATGAAGGCGTTGTGGTCGAACAGGTTCATATCGTAGCTGCCGGCCCACGCCGCGCCGGGACGGATCGCCTCGAAGGCGGGGACACGGGCCGCCAGCGTGGGCCAGATATGCTCTTCGAACAGGCCGTGGTCGACATCGAAATCGGTGCAGTCCGGATCCATGTCCGGCGGCGGTGCCGAGCCGCAGATATAGCCCGTGCCTTCGGGGCGCACATAGGTGCCGGTCGGGTCGATCAAGAGTGGAAACCGCTCCAGCCTGTCGCGGCACTCAAACGTGAAGACGCAGCGTTTTTTCGGGACGATCGGCAGATCCAGCCCGGCCTGGCGGCAGAGCTCCGGACCGCCGGAGGCACCGGCGCAATTGACGACGACCGGCGCGGACAATGTGTCTCCGCTCGACAGTCGAACCTGCCAGGCGCCGCCTTGCCTGTCGAGGGAAGCATGCGCCGGCAGATAGTCGACGCCGAGCGAGCGGGCTTTCCTGCGGAAGGCTTGCATCAGGCCATAGCCGTCGAACCAGCCCTCGCCCGTCAGGCCGTGGCAGCCGGCGGCGAGATCGGAAACCTCCAGCCAGGGAAATTTCGCCTTCAGCGCGGCGGCGTCCAGAAAGCCGATATCCGCGCCGAGCTGCTGCTGCAGCCGGTGGTTCTCCCGGAGAATGTCCAGCTTGTCGGGTGTTGCCAGGAAGAGGTAGCCGCCTTCGTGCAGGTCGATCGCGGGGCGGTCGGTGTCGACCGCCAGTTCGGCGCCGATCTCTCTCAGGAAGCGGATGCCGTAGAGCGATATCTCGATATTGACCGAGCTTGAGAACTGCTGCCGGATGGACGCGGCGGACCGGGCGGAGGCACAGATCTCGTAGGCCGGGTCCGCCTCGACGACAACGATGCGGCCGTCGAAATCGTCCCGCATGGACAGGTGGCAGGCAACCGCGGACCCCATGACGGCTCCCCCGATGATGACGACATCCGCAGTCCTGTCCGACATGAGGCCTTCCTGCTCTGGCAACGGAACCTTGAATCAGATGCGGGCGGTCAGCCCGCCCGCATCAAACACCTTCAGTATCGGATCAGAAAAACGCCTGCAGACCGGTCTGGGCACGGCCGAGGATCAGCGCGTGAACGTCATGCGTGCCTTCATAGGTGTTGACCGTTTCCAGGTTCTGGGCGTGGCGCATGACGTGGTATTCCTCCTGGATGCCGTTGCCGCCATGCATGTCACGGGCCTGGCGGGCAATGTCCAGGGCCTTGCCGCAGTTGTTGCGCTTGATCAGGGAGATCATTTCCGGGGCGACCTTGCCGGCATCAAACAGCTGGCCGACCCGGAGCGCGGCCTGAAGGCCAAGCGTGATTTCCGTCTGCATGTCGGCCAGTTTCTTCTGGAACAGCTGGGTCTGGGCCAGCGGGCGCCCGAACTGTTCCCGGTCGAGGCCGTACTGGCGGGCGCGGGTCCAGCAGTCCTCGGCTGCGCCCATGGAGCCCCAGGCAATGCCGTAGCGGGCGCGGTTGAGACAGCCGAACGGGCCCTTCAGGCCGGAGACATTCGGCAGCAGCGCGTCTTCGCCGACCTCGACCCCGTCCATGACGATCTCGCCGGTGATGGAGGCGCGCAGGGACAGCTTGCCGCCGACCTTTGGCGCGGACAGGCCCTTCATGCCCTTGTCGAGCACGAAGCCGCGAATGGCGCCGTCATGGGCTTCCGACTTCGCCCAGACCACGAAGACATCCGCGATCGGCGAATTGGAGATCCACATCTTCGAACCGGTCAGCTTGTAGCCGCCGTCGATCTTTTCCGCCCGGGTGCGCATGCCGGCAGGGTCCGAGCCCGCATCGGGCTCGGTCAGGCCGAAGCAGCCGACATATTCGCCGGAGGCCAGTTTCGGCAGGTATTTCTGGCGCTGTTCCTCCGAGCCATAGGCATAGATCGGATACATGACCAGCGAGGACTGCACGCTCATCATCGAGCGGTAGCCGCTGTCGACGCGTTCGATCTCGCGGGCAACCACGCCGTAGGAGACATAGGAGGCTCCGGCGCAACCGTATTCTTCCGGCAAGGTAACGCCGAGCAGGCCAAGCTCACCCATCTCGTTGAAGATCGAGCGGTCGGTCTTTTCCTCGCGATAGGCCTCGATCACGCGCGGCAGCAGCTTGTCCTGCGCATAGGCGCGGGCGGTGTCCTGGATGAGCTGTTCGTCTTCGCCGAGCTGGTCGCGCAGATGGAACGGATCCTGCCAGTCGAACGTGCCGCCGCCCGAGGGTGCGGACTTGATGGTTGCCGGTGCGTTCATGATCGTGTCTCCCGAGGCCTTCCTGGATCCAGGCCGTTGGATTGCGGCGCTTGGCTGCCGCAGGTCATTCTGTTTCTTCTAGTCTTGTCGCAATTTTGTTTGCAGAAAAGCGAAACCTCATCCATCATTCATGACGAAATGGAATGAACTGGATGAAAGTCGATGCGACGCGCCTTTGTTCCGCCGGCCGATACGCTGATCGCTTTCGAGTGCGCCGCCCGGCACCTGAGTTTCACCCGCGCAGCGGAAGAGCTGCACCTCACGCAAGGAGCTGTTTCCAAGCAGGTGCGCCACCTGGAGGACAGGCTCGGGGTGGAACTGTTCCGCCGTGTGCGCCAGCGCATCGTCCTGACCGACGCCGGGCGTCTTTACCTGCATGACATTCGCGGCGCTCTGGAGCAGATGACGGCGGCCACACGCCAGGTCATGTCCTACGCGGGCAGTGCCGATGTCCTGAACCTGGCGGTGCTGCCCACCTTCGGCACGCGTTGGCTGGCACCGCGGCTCGCTGAATTCGATCGCCGTTATCCGGACGCCGGCCTGAACCTGAGCGTGCGCCTGCAGCCCTTCGACTTCGACGAGGAGCCGTTTGACGGTGCCATTCACCACGGAGACCCCGTCTGGGCCGGCGCAATTGCCGAGCGCCTGTTCGACGAAGAGGTCGTTCCCGTCGCCTCCCGCGCCTTTCGTGACCGCCACGAGATCCGCAAGCCGTCGGATCTTGCCCGCGTGCCGCGCCTGCAGCTCGCGACAAGGCCGCTGGCGTGGCGGCAATGGTTCGATCTGGCGGGCGTGGAGACCGACGCCGCCTTCCAGGGAGCGCGGTTCGAGCAGTTCGTGATGATCTCGGAGGCCGCGATCCACCATGCGGGCGCGGCCTTGATCCCGCGGTTTTTCATCGAGGAGGAGCTGGCCTCCGGACGGCTGGTGCGCCTGTTCGACCTGTCCCTGGCGCAACAGACCGCCTATTACTTCGTTTACCCGGAAGGACGCACCATGCGGCCGGTGGTGTCCGCTTTCCGCAAGTGGTTGATGGAGGAAGCGCGGACCGCCCGCACGCGCCGTGAAACCATGCTGCCGGGCTGAACGGCCAGGCGCATGTATCGTGCACTACAACGCCGGGACCTGCCGGCCCTTCCGAAAGGGGCTCCCGATGTCCATCTACATCCAACGGGAACTCCGCTGAACCAGGGGACACGACTTTGAAGAAACAGCATCTGCGCCTGATCCTCAACGGCAAGTCCGCCGGCCGGACCGACGTGCGCGCCGCGGTCGACGCGGTCCGTGACATGGGCCATGACGTTTCGGTGCGGGTGACCTACGAGGCCGGGGACGTGGCCCGGTTGGTGACAGAAGCGCTGCACGACCACGCCGACAGCCCCATCGACACGGTGGTCAGCGGGGGTGGCGACGGCACTCTGCACGAGGTGGTCGACGCGGCTCTTCAACAGATATCCGGTGATGAGCGGCCGCCGTTTTCCTTCGCCGTGCTGCCGCTCGGCACTGCAAATGATTTTGCCCGCCACCTCCAGCTTGATCCCAATGACATTCCCGCCTGCCTGCGGTTTGCCACGCGCGCGTCGGCAAGGCCCACGGATGTCGGCGAGGTCAATGGCCGGGTGTTCGTAAACATGGCCACGGGCGGATTCGGAACGCAGGTGACGGCGCAGACCGACCCCAATCTCAAGAAGGTGCTCGGCGGCGCGGCCTATCTTTTCACGGGCCTGCACCGGTTTTCGGAGCTTGCCGCCTGCGAGGCCCGGGTGGAGACGGAAGACTTCTCCTGGGAAGGCCCCTTCCTGGCACTCGCCATCGGCAACGGCCGGCGGGCGGGTGGCGGCATCCGGCTATGTCCAAGGGCGGAACTTGACGACGGCCTTCTCGACCTGACGATCGTGCCCTTCCCGGACTCGGGAAAGGTCATCGATCTGTTCTCCGCGCTCATGGAACGCGGTGTCGAGGGCCTCAATGGCGGGTTCGTTGAAAAAAGGTCCCGCAACATCACCATCGAGACGTCGGAACCCGTGCAGTTCAATCTGGACGGCGAACCCATGACCGGAACGTCCTGGAAGGTGGCGATCCGGCATCACCGGATCGCCCTCAGGCGTTGAGGGGTTTCGACGAGGAAATGGTCAACCGGTCCGCTTCAGCCAGCCGTCCGGCGCAGCCGAAATCAGGAGCTTGTTGTTGATCTCCTGGTCGATCTCGAACTCCGGATGGGATCTCAGGAATTCGTGCACGGCCGTCTTGGCATTGTTGCCCGGCGCCCACGGCCGGTCCGGGAACGTGTCTTCCGGCAGATCCTCGATAACGGTGTCGAAGACAAGGCAATAGCTGCCCGGCGTGGCCAGGCCGGCATAGGCGTTCAGCTCGGCCAGCACATGCTCGTGGGTGTGGTTGCTGTCGAGGCAGACCAGAACACGCTCATAGTCCCTGGCGTAGTCGTGAACCCGCCGGATCATGCCGTCCTCGACCGAGGACCCCTCGAACATGTCGATCTTGGCCGACATCGGGTGGGCTTCCATTGCCGTCCGGTTGTGGGCCCGGATGTCGATATCAAGTCCGAGAACGCGTCTCTTGGCCGTTTTCGGATCGACGACGCCGCCGCTTTCCACGGCATCGCAATAGTCGAGCATGGCCAAGAGGGAGGCGCTCATGATCAGGGAGCCGCCATGGGCGATGCCGGTCTCGATGATCAGGTCCGGCCTGGTCGCCCAGACGATTTCCTGAAACACGGCCATGTCGGTCGGAAGCTGGATGATCGGCCGGCCGCCCCAGGCGAAGTTGTACATGTATTTCTGGTCGAATGCGGTCTTCATCCAGCCACGGGACTGCGCCTGCCATCCGGCCTCCCCGGCATAGCCGGCGATGCGCTGTTGTCTTTCGATCTCGAATTCCCGGATCGGGTCGGTGTCTTTGCTCATGAGTCTACTCTCGATTTGGCGGCGTTGCCGCCGGCCGCGCGCAACAGCGCCGGCAGGTCCTTCAGGAGAGAACGCGGTGAAAAGCCGAACTCGGTCCGGATGCGTTCGATGTTGATTTGAGGAAAGGCCCTGCGGACACCGCCGGGCGTGAATGTACAGGAAAGGCCCTCATTCCTGACGGCCTCCGCGATTTCTTCATGGCTGACCGGCTGGCCGCTGGCAACATTGTAGGTCCGGTGGCGGCCGGTCCGCGCGATCCGTTCCGCCAGCTGGACGACATCGTCCACGGCGACATAGTCCTTCGAGGAGCCGGGGGCTTCGCGGATGGTCGTCTGTCCGGTGCCGGCAAGGTCCTCCAGCAGCGACCCCAGAAAGGTGGCCGTGCCCTGGTCGGGACCGTAGACATTCGACAGCCGGATCACCTTGACGCCCGCCTGTTCGTGAGACAGGCACAGCGCTTCGCCCAGCATCTTGGAGAGGTCGTAGGTGGTGTCAGCCGACGGGGTGACCGCGATCGGGGCCGTTTCCGACGTTTCGTTACTGCCTGCGGCCTGCGCATAGATCCGCGTGCTGGAGAAATACACGAAGGACTCGAAATCGGTCTGCTCCAGCAATCGTCCGGGCAGGCCCGCATGAACGTCGACGGTGCCGAGCGGCCGATCCCGGAAATTGCCCGTCATGCCGATGCAATAGAACACCCTGCCGAGGGGCCCGCCGAGGTTCTCGATCTCATGACGTCCGGGGGTTGCAACCTCATAGCCCGCGCTCTGCAGATGGCGGACGAGATTGCGGCCGATAAAGCCGCTTGCGCCAAGCACCGTCGCCTTCATGTCCGCGTTCCGATCAGGCGCATGGGATTGCCCGCGACGACCGAATAGGCCGGAACCTCGCCCTTCACCACGGTGCCGGCGGCGATGACGCAGCCGGTGTTGACCACGGCACCGTCAAGGAAAACGCAGTTGGCGCCAATCCAGACGTCGTCACCGATCCTGATGCCGCCGCGGCTCGGCTGGAACCCCTGCTCGACAATGAGCCGGTTGCGGTCCTCGAAGGCGTGATTGACCGGCGCGAAGGTGCAGTTGGCCGCGATGGCCACGTTGTCGCCGATGGTCAGGCCGTGGCCGGTATAGATGACGCAGCCGGAATTGAGCGTGACATTCTCGCCGATAACGACATCGCCGCTCCCGCCCGCCGGCTTGATCTTGACGAAGCTGTCGACGACCGAGCGCGCGCCGATGCGGATGACGGTGCCCCGCACGCTGTCTTCGATGTCGGCGAGCCTGGAAACGCGCGCCGTGGGATCGATCTCAAGGGTCATGGCAGCTCGGTGTCGGCTTTCATTCGCTGGCTTCGGGACGTCGCGCGATCAGGCGGCGCCGCCCAGGATACGGGTTTCGGGGATGAAGGTTACGAATTGCGTGCCCTGCGCGGCAAGTCCGGCATTCTGCTGGCGGACTTCCTCGGCAATGTTCCAGGGCAGGATGATCAGGTAATCCGGCCTGCGGTCCTGAAGCACCTGCGGCGGGAGCACCGGAATGTGGCTGCCGGGCAGGAACTTGTCCTGTTTTGCCGGTGCCGCGTCGCAGACGAACGGCAGCAGGTCCGGACGAATGCCCGCGAAGTTCAACAGGGTGTTGCCCTTGGCCGCCGCGCCGTAGCCGGCAACGGACTTGCCTGCCTGCCTGGCCTCCAGAAGAAACGACACGAACCGGTTTTTCACGTCCTCGGCGCGGTGCTGGAAGTCGGCATAATAGCCGGTGGTCTCCATGCCCCGTCGTTGTTCCTCGGCGCGCAAACCGGACACCGCGCCGGTTTCCGCGTGGCCGCTGTCCTTCCGGCACCCGTAGACCCGAAGGCTGCCTCCATGCGTGGGAAGTTCCTCCACATCGAAGATCCGGAGCCCGGCGGCTTCGAAGATTCGCGCCACGGTGCCGAGCGACAGATAGGAAAAGTGCTCGTGGTAGACGGTGTCGAACTGGCAGAACTCGACCAGCCTCATGAGATGCGGGAATTCAAGCGTGATCACGCCCTCGGGCTTCAGAAGGCGCGCCAGGCCGCGGGTGAAGTCGTTGATGTCCGGCACGTGGGCATAGACGTTGTTGCCGATGATGAGATCGGCGGATTTGCCGCTGGCGGCAAGGTCGTCCGCGAACGCCTCGCCGAAGAAAGTGCGTTCGACCGGGATGCCGAGGGCTTCGGCCGCTTCTGCGGTGGATGCCGTCGGCTCGATGCCGAGGCAGGGAATGCCGGCCTCGACGAAATTCTTCAGGAGGTAGCCGTCATTCGACGCCACCTCGACCACGAAGCTGTCCCCGGTCAGTCCGAGCCGCCCGGTGATGGCGGCAGCATAGGTCGCCGCATGTGCTAGCCAGCTTTTCGACGTCGAGGAAAAATAAGCGTAGTCCTTGTCGAACAGACTGTCGGCTGCGGTGTAGTCCTGGGTCTGGACCAGAAAACAGCTGTCGCAGACCATCAGGCGCAGCGGGTAGGTGACTTCCGGCGCGGTCAGGTCTTCCGCGGCGAGATAGGCATTCGACGGCGGCGCATAGCCGAGATCCAGGAATTGTCTCGTCAGGTCTTGTCCGCAATGGCGGCAGGCTTGGGTCATCAGATAGGGTCCACCTTGGAAAGGGGCGGCAGGGTCCGGTCGCGCTCGGAAAGGTTGGTGACCGGCAGCGGCCAGGTGATGCCGACCTCAGGGTCGCTATGGAAGAGGCCGCCCTCGTTCTCCGGGCTGTAGCTGTCGGAATGGAAATAGAGCAGTTCGGCGTCGTCTGTCAGTGTCTGGAAACCGTGCGCGAAGCCTTTCGGGATGTAGATCATCTCCCCGCCTTCGGCCGTCAGCGTCACCGAGGCCCAGCGTCCGAAGGCTGCAGATCCGCGCCGCAGGTCCACGATCACGTCGAAGACCGCACCGGCCATGCATTTCACCAGCTTTGCATCGGCTTTTGGCGGGCGCTGGAAATGCATGCCGCGCAACGTTCCCTTCAGGACGCTGTGGGAAACGTTGCATTGTGACCAGGTCTCGTTGAGCCCGAATGCGCGAAATTCCTCGCGGCAGAACATGCGCGCGAACGAGCCGCGATTGTCGCCCCGCCGTTCCAGGTCGATCCGGAAGGCGCCGTCGAGGGGAAGCGGAGCAAACCTCATGTCGCGGCCTCGAAGGCCTTGATCTGCGCACGCGTCAGCTCCGCCGGCTCGGCGCCGAGATCGGCCTGGCGGTACCAGTGGATGGTGTTTTCAACGGCCTGCTCGAACCGCCAGACAGGGGACCAGCCGAGCTCGCTGCGTGCCTTGTCGATCGACAGGCTGAGGCGGCCCGCCTCGTGCACGGCGTTTGGATCGGAGGCATCGGTCCAGCGGCCGGGCCAGTGACGCAGCACTGTGTCCGCGAGCGCGCGGACGGAATGTACATCCGCCGGCTCGGGTCCGAAATTGTAGCCGGACTGGAATGCACCGCCGGACGCCATGTGCAGACGCTCGGCCAGGGTCAGATAGCCGTGAAGCGGATCGAGCACATGTTGCCAGGGCCGGATCGAGGCCGGATTGCGGATTTCAACGGGTCGTTCCGCCTTCAGCGACCGGACAATGTCCGGCACCAGACGGTCTTCGGCCCAGTCACCGCCGCCGATGACATTGCCGGCGCGGGCGGTGGCGATCTTGAGATGGGTTCCGCCGAACGACCGCCTCCAGCTTGCCGAAACCAGCTCGCAGGCTGCCTTGGAGGCCGAATAGGGGTCGTGGCCGCCGAGTGGGTCGCTCTCGCGGTAGGCATAGGCCCATTCATGGTTTTCGTAGACCTTGTCGGTGGTCACGACCACGGCGGTCACCGGACGCTCAAGCCTGCGAAGGGCGTCGAGCAGATGCACCGTGCCCATGACATTGGTCGCCCAGTTGCCGACCGGGTCCTGGTAGGACCTGCGCACCAGGGACTGGGCGGCAAGATGCAGGACGATGTCGGGCGCAAAGGCCGCGACCTCGGTTTTCAGCGCCGCCGCATCCCGGATGTCGAGCAGGGCGCCGGACATGCGCTTGTCGAGCGACAGCTGCGCGAACAGGCTGTCGCCGCCCTCGGGAGGCAGCGCCACACCGAAAATCTCGGCGCCGCGGCCCAGCAGCATTTCGCTCAGCCATGCTCCCTTGAAACCGGTATGGCCGGTGATCAGGACTTTCTTGCCGTTCCAGAATCCCATGCCGCTTACCAGACTTTCCAGGGGGCGTTGCCGGATTGCCAGAGCTGTTCAAGCTGGTTCTTTTCCCGGAGCGTGTCCATGGCCGCCCAGAAGCCGTCGTGCCGGTAGACACCCAGTTGGCCGTCCCTGGCAAGGCCCTGCAGCGGCTCGGTTTCCCAGGGCATGTCGTCACTGGTGATCCGGGTCATGACGGAAGGTTCGCAGACGAAAAAACCGCCATTGATCCATTGGCCGTCGCCCTGGGGCTTTTCCAGGAAACTCGTGACCTGGTTGTCCGTGATGTCCAGGGCACCGAACCGGCCCGGCGGCTGAATGGCCGTGACCGTGGCTTCCAGGCCGCTGGCCTTGTGCTGATCGACGAGCCGGTCGACCCGCACGTCGGCGACGCCGTCGCCATAGGTCAGGCAGAAGGTGTCGTCGATATAGTCCGCCACCCGCTTGATGCGGCCGCCGGTCATGGTGCTTTCACCGGTGTCGACCAGGGTGACTTTCCACGGCTCGGCCTGCTGGCGGTGCACTTCCATGCGGTTTTCGTCCATGTGGAAGGTCACGTCGGACATGTGCAGGAAGTAGTTGGCAAAATACTCCTTGATCACATAGCCCTTGTAGCCGCAGCAGATCACGAAATCGGTGATCCCGTTGGCGGCATAGATCTTCATGATGTGCCAGAGGATCGGCCGGCCGCCGATCTCGATCATCGGCTTTGGCTTGAGGTGGGATTCCTCGCTGATCCGCGTACCCAGACCGCCCGCCAGAATTACTGCTTTCATCACACACACCATGAATGGACCGTCCGGACCGGAACGCACAGAACGGTGGAACCGCGCTGCACAGGCTCGGGAAGGTCACGTTGAGGCCGCCGTCGAGTTGCCGGGAGCTCGTCCGGCTGGCGCCCGTCCTGTCACGCCTTGTCGTTTCGGCGTCTATCTAGCAAAGGCGGCCCGGGCTGCAAACAGGTTTCGCCTACTTTCGCAGTCCGATGGCCCTGAGAGCATGGTCTTCCAGGTCGTAGCGCGTCTTGGCGCGGGAATCCCGCCACAGCCGCCGGAACAGGTTTATCCGGGTTCGAAGCGGGATCGGCGGCAGCTTGGCAGTCACCCTGTAACAGCCGAGCGTGTAGTTGAGACGCTGCCTGAATTTGTCGAAAAAGGTCTTGGCACCGTATTTCTCGAACGATCCGGATCCCATCATGAAGACAAACTCGGCGTCCTCGACCCAGATCGCCAGGTCGCGCATGACGAATTCGGCGACCACATAAGATGCGACGCACCAGGCATGGGGATATTCGCGCCAGCGCCGGATCAGGATCTCTGCGCCGCCTTTGGCGCGCACCAGGCCATAGCACCATTCGGCCGGATAGGTCAGTCCGCGGGGCACGGTGCCTGCGGCCAGGGATTGCGGATAACCGAAAACCGCCGGGTCCGGGTGCAGGACCCGTTCCCCGTCCGCACTGATCCGCCGGACGGTGGGCGCCGCCAGCAATTTGTCCGGATTCTGCTCCAGTGCATCCACCAGTTGCGTGAGGTAGTTCTGGCTGGACAGGTCGTCACAGGCGCGCAGGCAAAAATAGTCGGAATGGGCCTGGCCGTATTCCATGCAGAAGATGAAGTTCTCGACCGCGGACAGGTGCCTTTCCTGGGTCAGGACCTCGAACCGCGGGTCCTTTTGGCAATAGGCGCGGGCGATCTCCGCGGTGCCGTCGGTCGACCTGTTGTCCACGATCACGGCCCTGAAGTCGGCATAATCCTGACCGGCGATGCAGTCGAGGCTGTCCCGCATGGTCTTTTCGCCGTTAAAGATCGGGAAAAGAACGAGTACTTTGGGTTTGCTCACCTGGAGGGTCCGTTTCCGTTGTCTGGCATTTCATGCAGGCATGATAAAGCGCGCCGTTACTTAGACCCGCAGGTCCGGGCCGTCAACGAGGGCCGGGACCTGTTGGGCCCGCAGAGCATTGGACAGGTCCGGCGGATTCGGATAAGGCACCACAGGATTGGTCACCGGCCTTCAGGATCCGTTCCCGAGCGGCGGGCCCTGCGGCCAGGCGCGGATAAGCAAAGCATGGACGAATACCAGATCAGGAATTTCTTGAAATTCGCGCCCTCCAGATTGGGACTGGCACCAAGAAAGCACCTGTTCATCCATATTCCGAAAAACGGTGGCATGGCGATACGTGAAGCACCGCAGCTTCAGGACAGGCTGGTTATCGCCAACCGCAGGCGCTTGAAGAGCAAGGCCTATGCGGACGGGCTGAAGACCTTCATGACGGAGCGGGGCGGCAATCCGGGCTATGAACACGCGCGCCTGCGTGATGTTGACCTGTCCGTCCGAAAGGCAACGCAAGCCTTTGCGATCGTGCGCAATCCCTGGTCCCGCACCGTGTCCAGGTTCAAGTTTTCACTGCAGACACGCACTTATGAAGACGTGCCTCCGGAGGCCTCCGTGGCCGAATTCGAGGCATTCCTGGAAGAGCGCCACAAGTGGGGCCGGGTCGAATACTTCTGGCACCGGGCCGTCGCCGGCTGGTATCCGCAGCAGGATTATGTCCTCGATGAGGAAGGCAGGCTTGCAGCCGACATTCTGCGCCAGGAAAACCTGAGCGCCGAAATGCAGACCTATCTCGGTTTCACCGGCGAACTCAAACGGCGCAACATCAGCACACGGTCGCGGGCCGACTACCGCGATCTTTACACGGACAGGACCATCCAGATCGTCGCGGACTGGTACGCTGCCGACATCGACCGCTTCGGTTTTGATTTCGACACACCGGCAACAAAGAGCGTCTTTTATGCCGGGTCCTGAAACCAGGCACGAGCCGGACGGCCAATCCGCGCTCGGCAGGCAGCTGTCGGATGCCTTCGGAACACCGAAGGCGGATGAACTCGTCTTGCCGAAGGACGGCGTCGTTGCCGTGATCCTTGCCTACAACGAGGTTCTGCGGTTCCCGTATTTCCTGGACCATTATCGTCGGCTGGGCGTTGGGCATTTCATTGTCGTCGACAACAATTCCGGCGACGGTACGGGTGCACTGCTTGCCGGTCAGGCCGATATCAGTGTCATCGAAACGAAACAGCCCTATCGGGACTACAAGTCTGTCTGGCGGCAGCTCCTCTGCGACCGCTATCTGGCTGACCGCTGGGTGATTTTCCCGGATGTCGATGAACTGCTGGTCTATCCGGGCTGGCCCGATCTCTCCATTGGGGATCTGACGCGTTATCTCGATGCCGGCGGCTACCGGGCGTTGTTCACGCCGATGGTGGACATGTATCCGGATGGGCCGTTGAAGGACCTGTCCTACCAGCCGGGGGAAAGTTTCCTGGAGAGTTGCCCCTGGTTCGACAGCGACGGCTACCGCTACAATCCGCTGAAAGGGTCCCACGGCAAACGCTACAAGACGCCGGTGCGCCATGTTTTCGGCGGCACGCGCGAGCGCCTGTTCCACCAGCGCGCCAAGCGCCCCAGGACGGTGCTCGACCGCCTTCTCCTGGGATCCGTCTTTTCCCTGCGCGCGAAGACCCGCAACTCGGCATTGGGCCGCAAGCTGGATCACCTGCTGTTCAAGCTCGTCAAAAACGCCCTGCCGAGTCCGGCCGCCGTTCAGAGCAAGGTTCCGCTGCTGAAGTGGCAAACGGGGATGCGGTTTTCAGGCGGTGTGCACGGCATCGACAGGCAAGTCGCGGTCGCACCGGACTGGGGCGCGCTGCTGCACTTCAAGTATCTCGACGATTTCAGGAGCAAGGTTGCCGAGGCGATCGCGCGCAAACAGCACACGGACAATGCCGGTCACTATCTGGATTACGACACGCAGATGGACCGGCTCATGGACGAGGGGCTGCGCTATGCGGGGAGCCGCCGGTTTGACGGCGTATCCGCACTCGTCGAGTGCGGTCTCATGCGCGAAAGTTCCGGCCTGGCGTCCTGGCGCCCGGGATCGGATCAGGCCTGACACGGTCACAGAACGGCCGAAGTCATCCGGATTTCGTCGCCTCTAGCGTATATCCCGTGGTGATGCTGCGGTTTTTGATCACTTTCGAAATGAACGAGACGACCGGTGCGAGCACGGTGACGGCAACTGCCGTCGCCAAGCCAAAATTCCGGCTTGGCTTGTCGGGGACAATCGTCAACCGCAGCATCAGCACGCAGACGGTTTCGTAGTAACTGTTGCGTTCGGTAATCTTCAGATTGTCAAAGCTGCGGAACAAATAGGCCAGGCCATATTTGGTATAGCGGAAATAGTCGTGCGGGGCGTCGTGGATCCCGAAGACAAAGGGAGTCGAGCAGAAGATTTTGCCGTCCCGTTTCAGAACCCGGTTGATCTCCGCCACCGCCCGATGCGGCTCCGGCACATGTTCCAGCACCTCGAACAGAAAAACGGTGTCGAACGTCCCGTCCTCGAAGGCGAGGTTGCAGGCGTCCATCACAAGATCGGGATTCCGGTCCGGATCAATGTCGACGCTGACGATGTCCAGGCCATATTGCTGGAGGATCGTGTTGATCTCGCCGCCCGCGCCGATATTCAGGCAGCGCCCACCCCGGTCCTTGGCCGACTTGGCGGCGTCGTGAATGAACTCATAGAGGTTCTTGCGCGAAAACTGCTTGGATTTCTTATGCGCGAAAGACCGCAATTTGCTTGTAAGGCGGGACATCCCGATTTCCATAATTTGATTGCTGCAATCCGCGCAACAAAGAACCTGTTCATCCGCGGCGGCCTATCAAGGACACGGGTAAGCTGATCCCGGTCAGCCTGCAACCTGCCCGTGGCCTTGCCGGCTGCGGCGCCTGCGTGCCGGATATCACGAACCGCAGGCAGGTTTCCAGTGTCTCGGCAAAGTCGGCCCCGAAAGTCTGTTTTCGTTGGCAGGCCAGTTTTCAACTGCTGAGAAGGCGGTCATAAGCCGTCACGACACCGTCTTCCGAATAGTGCTCCGTCAATTTGGCGCTGCCGCCCTGAACCAGCGCCTGTTTCAGATCCCGGTTTTCCAGGACACGGAAAAGGGAACCCGTCAACGCCTCGGCATCGCCACACGGCGACAGCAGTCCGTTCACGCCGTCATCGATCAGCCAGCTCGGGCCGGGAGAGGCGGTGGCAACCACCGGCAATCCGGCGTTCCAGCCCTCCAGGACGATGTTGCCGAGCGGTTCCTCGTCGGTCGGGCAGAGCAGAATGTCGGCAGCCTTCAGGAAGGGTGACGGGTCGCGCTGCCAGCCAAGGAAATGCACCCGGTCCGCGACGCCGAGCCTGTGCGCGAGCGCCTTCATGTCGTCGAGCAGCTCGCCGTCGCCGATCAGCCAGGCATGGACATTCCCCGGCAGCCGGGAGACCGCCTCGATGGCGAGGTCAAACCGCTTGCGCCCCACAAACCGGCCAAGATGGATCAGCACCGTGGCGTCTTCCGGCGTGTCGTAATCCGCCCGGTTCACCGGGGTCAAGCCGGCGGGCAGGGGATCAACGAAATTGCTGATCACGTGAGCCCGGGCCTCGGGCCAGCCCATCTCGACGGCCTGCCGGATGATCTCGGGCGTGTTGCCGATCAGGTCCTGGACATTGCCATAGGTGTGGAAGCCGTCCGGCCAGTCTCCCAGGCGCAGGAACGTGCGCATGTCGGCGCCGGGGGCAGGCAACCATTTGCTGGCGGGGCTCATCCAGCCAAGGGTGGCGGTGGCGCCGAACTTGCGGATCTGCCGGGCGATGCCCCAGCGCACGAAGTGACGTTTCAGATGCGACCGGCTGAAACGCAGTTCGCGCACGTCGCAGTGCCTTGCCAGCTCGTCCCGCCATGGCCTGTCGTGCCGGATGAAGGCAATCTGCTCGACGCCCTTGCGCGCAAGCGCAGCGCTGAGGCGCACGAAGAACTTCTCCGCACCGCCGTCGACGCCCAGATGGATATGCGCGAGCTTCTTCACCTTCATAGGCGGGTCAATGGCCATCAATCACGTCATAATAGTTGTGCGCCCGGCCGAGCAGGCCGCGCAGATTGCCCGACCCTTTCATCAGCCGGATCAGGCCGTAATAATAGAGTTTCTCACCGCGCTTTTTCGCGAAGGGCTTGAGTACGAAGCCGACGATTGTGGCCAGTAGGCCGAAGAACATGCGCCTGAGGCTTTTCGGGATGAAATGCAGCGCGGCCTTGAAGCGGCCTTCGCGCAGGACGATGTTGAACGCGCCCGAGGTCGCGGCCATGTGCATCCGGCTGAGCAACCGGCCCGTTGTCACGCGCGAGGCCGGGATGTCCTCTTCGACGAGGGCGTCGTCCACCCAGATCATTTTCACGCCGGCCGCGTGGGTGCGGCGGAAGAAGTCGATGTCCTCGCTGCCGAAGGTCAGACGCTCGTCGAACCTGAGGCCGAGGCCGTCCTTCCTGACGACGCGGGCGCTCAGAATGACGTTGTTGGTCGGCGCTTCGGTGATCACCGTGCCGGTCGGGCGCGGTTTCAGGAGCTGGGATTTCCACCAGTGCGGCGCGGGTATCTCGTAGATCCGGCGCACGGGGCCGTTGCCGACCTCGGCCTTGTGCTCGCGGCACGCCTTCAGGAGCTTTTCGATCCAGTCCGGTTCCGCGCGCTCGTCGTCGTCGATCAGCGCGATCCAGTCGGGATCCTGTTCCAGCGCGGCTTCAAGCGCCGTGTTCCTTGCAAAGGGAATGCCCTTGCGTCTCTCGTGATGGAAGAACACCGGCAGGGACAGGCTGGTCTTCATCTCCTCCGCCGCGGCGCCGGTGAAATGGGGCTCGGGATCGTTTTCCACAACGACGATCGACATCTGCGTATCGTCGGGCGCGATCATGTTGTCGAGGCTTTCCAGGCACGCCTGCAGCATCTTCGGCCGCTGCGCGGTGCAAACGGCAATGACCAGTTTCTGGGTCATGAAGGGGTCTCAATCATTCCTTTTGCTCGGCGCAGGGTTTGGCGCATGCGCGCGCCGCTGTCAAAGAGTTTCCGGGAAATTGACCTTTCCAGTCCCCGAGGCCCGCGCTAGGCTCTTTAATTGACACCTATAATTCCGCAAAAGCGGGTGTGTTCTGGGAGGAGCCACATGAAGGGAATGATGATGCACCGTCCGCTGAAAATAGCGGACCTCATCACATTTGCGCGCGACACCTATCCCTCGAGCGAAATCGTCTCCGTGCGCACGGAAGGCGATATTCACCGGGCCACCTACAAGGAAACATCCGGACGGATCGCCCAGCTTGCCCACGGATTGAGGAGCCTGGGCGTTCAGGACGGCGACCGGGTCGCGACGCTCGCCTGGAACGGCTATCGGCATTTCGAGCTTTACTACGCCATTTCCGGTATTGGCGCCGTCTGCCACACGATCAATCCGCGCCTGTCCGCCGAACAGATGATCTATATCGTCAACCACGCCCGGGACCGGCTACTGTTCGTCGACCTGACCTTCGTGCCGATCATCGAAAAGCTGCGCCCCCATTTCCCCGACGATCTCAAGGTCGTCATCATGACCGACCGGGCGCACATGCCGGACACCTCTCTGGAAGGCGCGCTCTGCTACGAGGAGATCCTCGAGGGACAGCCGGACGATATCGACTGGCCGGACTTTCCCGAGGACCAGGCCGCAGGGCTCTGTTACACGTCCGGAACCACCGGCAATCCCAAGGGCACGCTTTATTCGCACCGCTCGACGGTGCTGCATGCCTACAGCACCTGTGTCACCATTCCGCGTGTCCTGCATGAAGGCTCGCGCATTCTCCCCGTGGTGCCGCTGTTTCACGTCAATGCCTGGGGATTGCCCTATTCCGCACCGCTTTCCGGCTCGAGCCTGATCTTTCCGGGCGGCGCGCTGGACGGCAAGAGCGTGTTCGACCTGATGGACCGGGAAAAGGTGTTTTCCGCCTGGGGCGTGCCGACCGTGTGGATCGGCCTGATGAACGAGATCCGCCAGCGCGGCCGACTGCCCGAGGGCTTCGGCGACATTGTCGTTGGCGGCTCCGCCGCGTCGCGCTCGCTGATCGAGGGTTTCGAGAAGGAAGGGGTCAATGTCTGCCATGCCTGGGGCATGACGGAAATGAGCCCGCTCGGCACCCAGTGCAACCTGCCGCCGGACATGGCGGACCTGCCCTTCGAGGAACGTATCGACCGCAAGCAGAGTCAGGGGCGGCGCGTGTTCGGCGTCGAGATGAAGATCGTCGACGATGCCGGCAACCGGCTGCCGCAGGACGGCCGGACACCGGGCCATCTCTATGTGCGCGGCAACACCATCACTTCCGGCTATTATGAGGATCCGGAGGCCTCGAAACCGGTCTTCGACGCAGAGGGCTGGTTCTGCACCGGCGACATAGCCGCCATCAGTCCCGACGGTTTCCTGACGATCACCGACCGGTCCAAGGACCTGATCAAGTCGGGCGGCGAGTGGATCAGTTCCCTTGATCTTGAGAACATCGTCATGTCCCACCCGGGGGTTGCCAACTGTGCCGTGATCGCGGTTCCGGACGCCAAGTGGGACGAACGGCCGCTGCTGATCGTCCAGCCCCGCGAGGATGCCCAGCCGCAGAAGGACGAGATCCTTGCCCTGCTGGCGAAACGGGTTGCCAAGTGGCAGGTGCCGGATGATGTCGTCTATGTGGATGAATTGCCGATGACGGCGACCGGCAAGGTCTCCAAACTGACTTTGAGAAAAACATTCGCGGAAGGTGCGGAATGACGCCTGAAACCCTGTTTGGACTGACCGGCAAGACCGCTCTTGTGACCGGCGGTGCCACCGGTGTCGGCCGCATGGCCGCCGAAGGCCTGATGGCCGCCGGCGCCCGCGTCCTGATCGCCAGCCGCAAGGAGGACGCCTGCAAGGTGGCCGCTGATGCTCTTAACGGGCTTGGATATTCCGGCAAGGCGGAAGGCTTTGCCGGGGATGTTTCAACGGAGGAGGGCATCGCGGCACTGGCCGAAGAGGTCGGACGGCGCACGGATCAACTTGCCATCCTGATGAACAATGCCGGAACCAGCTGGGGCATGCCGCTCGGGGAGTTCCCCTATCATGCCTGGGAACGGGTGATGCGGGTCAATGTCACCGGCCTGTTCCAGCTGACCCAGGCCCTGCTGCCGCGTCTGGAGGCGGCCGCCTCCGATGACGATCCGGCACGGGTCGTCAATGTCGGCTCGGTGATGGGGGAGACCGCGCACGGCGACCGCGCCTACAGCTATGCCGCCTCGAAGGCGGCTGTGCATCACCTGACACGGATCCTCGCCAAGGAACTGGCGGAACGGCGCATCACGGTCAATGCGCTGGCGCCCGGACCGTTTGTCAGCAACATGACGGCCTTCGCCACGGCTGACGAGGACATCCGCACCCGTGTCGGCTCACAGGTGCCGCTCGGCCGGGTCGGCCGTCCGGGCGACATTGCCGCCGCCATGCAGTATCTGTGCGGTTACGGCGGCGCCTATGTCACCGGTGCGATCCTGCCGATCAGCGGCGGCATCAATGTCGAGACCGGTCCCGATCTCTTCCAGGAGGCCTATTGAGTGACGGCGGAAGCTGCAACGCAAGCGCTGACCCCGGGAGAGCTGCAAGCCCTTGTGGGGCAGGAAGTCGGCGTGTCCTCCTGGCATGTCATCGACCAGGCGAAGATCGACGCCTTTGCCGGCGTGACCGGGGATCACCAGTTCATTCATGTTGATCCCGCCCGCGCGGCCGGAACGCCCTTCGGAGGCACCATCGCCCATGGTTTTCTCACCCTGTCTCTGCTCTCGGCGATGGCGCTGGAAGCGCAGCCGAAGATCGCGGGTGCCGGGATGGGCATCAATTACGGTTTCGACAAGGTCCGCTTCCTGGCGCCGGTCAAGGCCGGGGCCCGGCTGCGTGGCCGCTTCATCCTGGCTGCGCTGACCCGCCCGAAACCGGCCGAGATCGATATCACGTGGACATCGACGATCGAGATTGAAGGCGAAAAGCGGCCGGCCCTCGCGGCAGACTGGCTGAACAGGTTTTACCTTGAAGAGGACCATTCGTGATGCTGAAGGCACGCACCCTGCCAAAGGCGCTGCAGGGCCTGAGATTGCCGGCCGTTGCCGCGCCGCTGTTCATCGTTTCCTGCCCCGACCTTGTCATCGCCCAGTGCAAGGCCGGCATCATCGGCAGCTTTCCGGCACTCAACGCCCGCGATGAACCGGATGGTCCGGTTGTTCTCGAGGCCTGGCTGAAACAGATCACCGAGGCGCTCGACAAGCACAACCAGGCAAATCCCGATCGTCCCGCCGCGCCCTTTGCGGTCAACCAGATCGTGCACCGCTCCAACGAGCGCCTGGAACGGGACATCGAGATCTGCGCGCGCTGGAAGGTACCCGTCTGGATCACTTCGATGGGCGCACGGGTCGAGGTCAACGAAGCCGCCCATGCCTGCGGCGGCATCGCGCTTCACGACGTCATCAACAACACCTATGCCAGGAAGGCGGTCGAAAAGGGCGCCGACGGCCTGATCGCGGTCGCGGCCGGGGCCGGCGGCCATGGCGGCCCGCAATCCCCCTTCGCGCTGGTGCGCGAGATCCGCGACTGGTTCGACGGTCCGCTGCTGCTTGGTGGCGCCGTCTCCACCGGGGAGGCGCTTCTGGCAGCCCGCGTGCTTGGCGCCGATCTGGGCTATATCGGCTCGCCCTTCGTTGCGACCGACGAGGCCAACGCGGACAGGACCTACAAGGACATGATGGTGGCGGCCGGCGCGGAGGACGTGCTGACGTCGTCGCTCTTCACCGGCCATCCGGCGAATTACCTGAAAGGCTCCATCGCCAGGGTCGGCCTCGACCCGAACAACCTCCCGGAGGACTGGGACGTCAGTGTCATGCCCGACGACAGTCCGAAGCCGAAGGCCTGGCGCGAGATCTGGGGCGCCGGCCAGGGCATTGGTGCCGTCAAGTCCGTGGGGCCGGCCGCGGCCGTTGTCGATCGCATCGAATCCGAATACCGCGCCGCGATGGCGCACCTGCGTGACGAAATCTGTTAGGAGGAACCATGGATCTCGGCATTTCCGAGCGGGTGCGTCCGCTGATCGAGCAGGTCCGACGGATGGTCGAGACCGAGATCGCACCGCTCGATCACGAATATCATGAGGAGGTCGGCCGCCATCCGTCCGGTGATCGTTTCCGGATGACCGATCGGCAAAGGGAAATCCTGGACACGCTCAAGGCGAAGGCAAAGGAGCGCGGTCTCTGGAA
The DNA here is from genome assembly GCF_027359675.1 of Roseibium sp. Sym1. Lineage (NCBI taxonomy): Bacteria > Pseudomonadati > Pseudomonadota > Alphaproteobacteria > Hyphomicrobiales > Stappiaceae > Roseibium > Roseibium sp. Sym1. The sequence goes on along the minus strand of NZ_CP114786.1, from coordinate 1,305,709 downwards.
TTTCTGGCTGACCGATAGCGACAAGGGCTTCGGCCTGACGACCGTGGAATATGCCTACCTGGCCGAGGAGATGGGCAAGGTCGGCATTGCCGCGGAGATCTTCAACTGCAATGCGCCCGATACCGGCAACATGGAGGTCCTGGAGCGTTACGGCACCGAGGCCCACAAGCAGCGCTGGCTGAAGCCGTTGCTCAGCGGTGATATCCGCTCGGCCTACCTGATGACCGAGCCGGACGTCGCCTCGTCCGATGCCACCAACATCTCGCTGACCGCCAAAAAGGACGGGAATGCCTGGGTGCTCGACGGCGACAAGTGGTGGGCGACGGGTGCGGGCGATCCGCGCTGCGCGGTTTATATCGTCATGGCCTGCACCGATCCCGAGGCCCACAAGCACAGCCGTCACTCCATGTTTCTGGTGCCGGCGGATGCGCCCGGCATCGAGGTCCTGCGGCCGATGCATGTTTTCGGCGCCGACGACGCCCCCCACGGCCACATGCATATCCGTTTCACCAATGTCCGTGTTCCGGAACAGGATCTGGTGCTCGGTGAGGGCCGTGGTTTCGAGGTTGCCCAGGGACGTCTCGGCCCGGGCCGCATTCATCATTGCATGCGTGCCATCGGCCAGGCGGAAAAGGCGCTGGAGATGCTCTGCCGCCGGGCCATGGACCGCGAGGCCTTCGGCAAGCGGCTGATGGATCTCGGTGCCAATTACGACATCATCGCCAATGCCCGCATGGAAATCGAGATGGCCCGGCTCTTGTGCCTGAAAGCCGCCTGGGTCATGGACACGCAAGGCACAAGGGCCGCCCAGCCCTGGATCAGCCAGATCAAGGTGGTTGCCCCGCTCGCGGCCCTGAAGGTGGTCGACGAGGCCATGCAACTCCACGGCGCGGCCGGCATCAGCCAGGATTTCCCGCTGGCCGCCATGTGGACGCACCTGCGCACCTTGCGCTTCGCCGACGGCCCGGACGCCGTCCATCGCCGCCAGGTCGCCCGGACGGAACTCCGGAAATACTCTAACGGGAAGTTGTGAGTGTGGCTGTACCTCTGTCTATTACTGGACCTTGGCCACCCACCGGCGGTCTCCCCTCACCCACCGCCGTCATCCTGAGGAAGCGCGCAGCGCTGTCTCGAAGAATCGGCGGCATATTCTTGAACAAGCCGCGGATCCTTCGAGACGCGAGCAAGCGCGCTCCTCAGGATGACGACGGGGGTTGGAGCTGCGTCGTGAACGGCTGTGGCAGTACGTCTCTTGTTGGAGATCACCATCCATGACAGCCGGACAGGATCTCGACCTGAAGACACTTGCCGCCTGGCTGGAACAGAACCTGCCCGGCTTCGAAGGCCCGCTTGCCGCGGAAAAATTCAACCGGGGCCAGTCCAATCCGACCTTCCGGCTGAAATCGGGATCGGGCGACTATGTCCTGCGCCGCAAGCCGCCCGGTGCGCTCCTGAAATCCGCTCACGCGGTTGACCGGGAATTCAGGGTGCAGAGGGCACTGGCCGGATCGGATGTTCCTGTCGCGAAGATGCATGTCCTGTGCGAGGACGACAGCATCATCGGCTCGGCCTTCTACATCATGGATCTGGTCCGTGGCCGCAATTTCGATGACCCGCGGGTTCCGGACGTTGATCTCGAGACCCGGCGCGGCCTCTATGACGAGATGAACCGGGTGCTGGCCGCCATTCACGGGATCGACCTGGAGGCCCGCGGCCTTTCCGATTTCGGGCCGTCCGGAAACTACTACCGCCGCCAGATCGACCGCTGGACCAAGCAGTACCGGGCAAGCGAAACCGGGACAATCTCCGCGATGGACGATCTGATCGACTGGCTCGACCGGAATGTTCCGGACGATGACGGCCGGCGCACGCTGGTCCACGGCGACTACCGCATCGACAACATGCTGTTTGCCGAAAACGGCCCCGCCTGTGTCGCGGTGCTCGATTGGGAGCTTTCCACCATCGGCCATCCCTTTGCCGATCTCGCGGCCCTGGTCATGCAGTGGCAGCGGCCGCCCGGAACCGAAGGCCGCGGTCTGGCCGGCGTCGACCGCAAGGCGCTCGGCATTCCGGAAGACCGGGCTTTCATCGATGCCTATTGCGCGCGCATGGGGCTCTCGGGCATTCCGGATTTCGGCTTCTACCTGGCCTTCGCCTTCTTCCGCATGGGCGCGATCCTGCAGGGAGTGAAGAAACGTGCGCTCGACGGCAATGCCTCCAACCCGGAACTGGGATTGAGGCTAGGCGCAAGCGTTCCGGAATATGCCGCGGGCGGATTGGAGGCGGCGCAGTCGGTTTAGCCGGGAACCACTGGTGTCACCCCGGGCGGAGCATAGCGCGGGGATGACAGATGGAAGATGGATCGCGCGCTCACTCACCCACGTGCGTTCATCTCCGCAAACGTCGCTCCGCTCGCTGCCATTTTCCGCAAGAGCTCGGGCACCTGCCAGTAATAGCCGTCTTCCCTGGCGTATTCCTCGATCCGCCGGACCAGTTCCGCGGCACCGATATCATCAGCCGTGTGCATGGGGCCGCCGCGGAAGCGGGGGAAGCCGTAACCGTTGAGGAACACCGCGTCGATGTCGATCGGCCGGAGGGCGATGCCTTCTTCCAGCACCCGTGTGCCTTCGGCAATCATCGCCGTCATGAAACGGCTGACGATGTCCTCTGCGGTGAATTTGCGTGGGCTCACGCCGGCCTGTTCACGTTCCGTGTCGATGACCGCGAGCGCCTCCGGATTGGGCCGGGGACCGTCATCGTCATAAATATAGAAGCCCTGGCCGGTCTTGCGGCCGAACCAGCCGTTTTCGCACAGCCGGTCGGCGATCGGGATGTAGCGTTCCTCGGCCGGGCGGGTTGCCGCGCGGCGCTTGTTGGCGGCCCAGCTGATGTCGAGACCGGCGAGATCGGCGACCTGGTAAGGGCCCATGGCGAAGCCGAAGCCGCGCATGGCCGTGTCGATCTCTTCCGGAGAGGCGCCGTCCATCATCATGTAGTCGGCGGCCTTCTTGTAGAAGGTCATGACGCGGTTGCCGATGAAGCCGTCACAGACGCCGGAACGTACGGCGATCTTTTTCAGTCGCTTGGCGAGTGCGAAGCCGGTGGCGACCATTTCCGGGGCGGTTCTGTCCGCGACCACCACCTCCAGCAGCCGCATCACATGCGCCGGCGAGAAGAAATGCAGGCCGATGACGTCCTGGGGCCGAGCCGTCGTGGCGGCGATCTCGTTGATGTCGAGATAGGACGTGTTGGAGGCCAGGACCGCGCCCTGTTTGCAGACCTTGTCGAGGGTCTCGAAGATGTCGCGCTTGACGCTCATCTCCTCGAACACCGCCTCGATCACCAGATCGGCATCCGCGAGGTCGGCGAGATCCGTGGACGTGCCCAGTTTCGCGTTCAGGATCTCGTCGCGCCCTTCAGCGCTGAGCTTGCCGCGCTTGACGGCGCCGTCCAGGTTCCCGGCAATGGTCTCGGTACCCCGGTCGAGGCCCGCCTGGTCGCGCTCGGTCAAGGTCACCGGCAGGCCCGCGAGAAGCACCGCCGTGGCAATGCCCGAGCCCATCGTGCCGCCGCCGATGACGCCCACAGACCTGATTTCGCGCGGCTCCGCAGAAGCTTCGGGGATCTTGGTTACCGCCCGTTCGGAAAAGAAGGCGTGGATCAGGCCGGCGCGCTGGGGGCTTTCCATGCACTCCTCGTAGAGACGGCGCTCTTCCTTCATGCCGTCCTTGATCGGCAGATGGCAGGCCGCGACCGCGTCGACGCATTTGTGCGGCGAAAACAGCTGCGGCTGGGATCGGGCGAGCCTGGCACGGGCCGCGTCGATGGCGGCGGCATCCGGTTCGGCGACGAGGTCGCCGGTCCTGCGTCTGGGCAAATTTCCCTCCAGAACGTCCGAGGCGGCGGTCAGGGCAAGCTCGCGCGGGTCGCCTTCCGCGATGCGGTCGACAAGCCCTTTTTCGAGGGCCTGCTCATCCGTGACGGGCTTGCCCGACGTGATCATGTCCAGGGCAAAGGCAATGCCGGCAAGCCGGGGCGTGCGTTGCGTGCCGCCGGCACCGGGCAGAATGCCGAGCGTGACCTCCGGAAGGCCGACCTTCGTCCCCTTGAGCGCCACCCTTGCGTGACAGGACATGGCGACCTCGAGACCCCCGCCCAAGGTGGTGCCGTGAAGAATGCAGACGACCGGTTTTTCGGACACCTCGATGAAGTTGCACAGTTCCGGAAGCCAGGGATCCAGCGGCGGCTTGCCGAACTCCCGGATGTCGGCGCCCGCGATGAAGGTGCGGCCCTTGCCATAGAGCGCGATCACCTCGACATCCGCGCGCAGTTGCAAGGTCTCGATCGCCTGCCAGAGACCGGAGCGCAGCGCGTGGGAAGCGGCATTGACCGGCGGGTTGTCCAGGGCGATGAGCCCGGTCTTGCCGGCAATTTCGATGGAAACGACGTCGTTGACGGCAATGGCACCATCAAGGGGGGCTGATGTCATGAAGGTCTCCCGGGACCGCTTCTGAGGAGCAGTTTCGTGGCCGGATTGTCAATTCTGAGGAGTGCTTGTCAACCTGTTCGAAAACGCCAGCGGCGTCTTCAGGTCTTTGGCGGGGCTTTCGGCGTGAACGTGCAGCGGTCCGGTTTCAGGTCGACAAGCGGTGTGCCGTCGAGGCAGTCGAGACCGCGTACGACCAGGTTCGGGCCGTCGACGGAAACCAGCTTCACCAGGGACGTGCCGATCGGATTGGGCCGGACCGGCGAGCGCAGCGCGAAGGTGCCGAAGATGCTGTCGCTGTGCCCCGGGTTCTGGATCACAAGATCCCTGCGCGCCCTGTCCAGCCAGTAGAGCACTTCGACCCGCCCGTAATCCTCGATGCCCTTCAGGGCCGCCACCCAGGGCTCGAAGATCTCGATGCGGCACTCCGGGCCGTCTTCCTTGCCTTGGCGCGGGCAGTCCTTGCGGTCTGTCCAGGGCGTGTGGATCCGGCCAATGAAATGGAGCCTCGCATCATCGGGCTCCGGAACGGAAATCATGACTTCATGCGGACGGACATCGCTCATCGTGTTCTTTCCAGGGTGAGGGCCTTCAGGAAGACAGCCAGCGGACGGTGCCGTGGCCGCTCAGGTCGTAGCCGCCGAGTGCCGCCGCCCGTTCGCGGAAATCCGGTCCCCGGGCGAATGCAAAGAGCTGCTGCAGCGGCTCGGTGAAATAGGCCTTGCGGTCAACCAGCAGGTCGAACCTTTCGTCGACCAGGGGCAGGAACCGGAGCCGGAACGGCCTGGCCATGGTTTCAAGACCGAGCGCGGCATCGGCCTCTCCTCCGGCAACGGCGGCGGCCGCGTCATTTTCGGTATGGGCGGGTGTTCTGGAACAGGCGAGATCGGATTCGGACAGGCCGGCCTCGGAGAGCAGCTTGGCGAACAGCAGGGCTGTTCCCGCACCGGATTGCCGCATGGCAAATCGTTTGCCTTTCAGATCGGCGACCGAGCGGATCGATCCCGCCGCATCCTCCGAAATCAGGAGGCCGCGCTTGCGGATCGCCCAGGCAATCAGGACGGCGTTGCTCAAGCCACGGCTGCTCACCGTGGCAATGTTCCACCCGGCGTCCTCGGGCAGGTGCAGTCCGGCAAGGGCCGCGGTTCCGGCCTCGAATTGGCCCAGTCCGTCCGCGCTGCCATTGCAGAGCGTGGCCAGGCCGCAGCCGGAGGTGTGAATCGCCCAGTCCAGCAGCGGGTCGTGGGAACCGGCCAGCACATTGGGCCGGTCGCGGCTGGTCCCGCCATTCGGGCCCTCGATCCAGGCACGCAGTTCCCGTGCCGGAAACAGCAGCTTTCCGGTTATCCGCCGGTGCGGGATCTCGTCGGCCGCGGCCAGGTCATAGACCTTGCGTTCCTTGACCCTGAGCAGGTCGGCCACTTCCTTGGTGGTCAGAAACTGGGGCTGACCTGAATCTGGATGTTTCAACATTCGTCCTGCCGTTCGGCTGGACCTTAGCGGAGGTTCCCCGTGAAGTACAAGATCATTGCGGTCCTGCTCCGGCTGCGTGGGCGTTTTGCCGAGACACGGTTGTGTTCAAGGGTGCAATCCCGGACATATCATGACGCAAGGACACCAATTGGTGACGCACTTGCGCAGTAGCATGCAGAAAATCTGAGACACTCTATTGCACACACGCAAAAGCGGACAAAACTGTGCACGAAGAATACTTAACCTCGGGGAAGATAATCTTTTCCCCGGGATGTCTGTGTTGAGTAAAAATTCCTCAGCCCTTCTGCATTGCAAAATATTAAGTCGGTAGCTGACTAAAAAATATACATTTTTTTGCATTGCCCCCTTTTCTTGGAGAAGCAATTTTGTTTTTCTATGCGCAACTGCGCTGACCGGGTGCTCCAGCAAGCCATGGCTTGCTGAGCGGTATTCAGGTGAGTGCTCAATAATAATGAACCAGACTTGGGGACAATATGGCGAATACACGGGGCGCTGCTGTTAACTATGACAGCGTTCAAAAGAGCTATGACGGGGAAACCCTGGTCGTAAAGAACCTCAACCTCGATATCCCGCCGGGCGAATTCCTGACCATGCTCGGACCGTCCGGATCCGGCAAGACAACCTGCCTGATGATGCTGGCGGGCTTCGAACCGGCGACGCACGGGGAGATCTATCTCAACGAACGTCCGATCAACAACGTGCCGCCGCACAAGCGCGGCATCGGCATGGTGTTCCAGAACTATGCCCTGTTCCCGCACATGACCGTCGCAGAAAACCTCGCGTTTCCGCTGCAGGTCCGCAATGTCGGCAAGGCGGACCAGGAAGCCAAGGTCAAGCGGGCCCTGGAAATGGTCGAGCTAGGCAGTTTCGGCAATCGCCGGCCGGCACAGCTTTCCGGCGGTCAGCAGCAGCGTGTCGCGGTCGCCCGGGCCCTGGTGTTCGATCCCGAGCTGGTTCTGATGGACGAGCCGCTGGGTGCGCTCGACAAGCAGCTGCGCGAGCAGATGCAGTACGAGATCAAGCACATTCACGAGAACCTGGGCGTGACCGTCGTTTACGTGACCCACGACCAGACCGAAGCCCTGACCATGTCGGACCGGGTGGCCGTGTTCAACGACGGCGTCATCCAGCAGCTGTCGACCCCGGATGACCTCTACGAGGATCCGCAGAACTCCTTCGTCGCGCAGTTTATCGGCGAAAACAACAAGCTGGACGGCAAGGTGATCGACATCCAGGGCGACGAATGCCTCGTTGAACTCGATGACGGCACCAAGCTGAAGGCGGACAAGGTCAACGTGTCGGCCATCGGCGACAGGACAACCCTGTCGCTCAGGCCGGAGCGCGTGGAGTTCGACACAACCGATGACATGGACAATCTGGTCAATGGCCGGATCGAGGAACTCATCTATCTCGGCGATCACATCCGCGTTCGCATGAACGTCGCCGGCAATGACGAGTTCATCATCAAAGTTCGCAACCGCGGAGAGAGGCGCAAGCTCGATGTCGGCGAAACAGTCCGTGTGGGCTGGGCGCTGAACGACTGCAAAGCGCTCGACGCGGTTGTCTGAAATCGCCCGGCGGCCGGTTCGCGGCCGCCAGCGACAACGACGGAACCACTCCGTTAAATCCTAAAAGAGGGAGCTAGCTCAAATGAAGCTCAAGACTGTAATCCTTGCAGGCACCGCTCTGGCATTTGCCGGCAGCTCGGCCCTTGCAACAGATCTGACGCTCGTCTCCTGGGGCGGTGCCTATCAGGCGTCCCAGAAGGCTGCCTACACGGACCCGTACACGGCCGAAAATTCGGACATCAACGTGATCTGGGACGAGTCCTCCGCTGAAGCCGTGGCCAAACTGCGCGCCATGAACGAAGCCGGCAACATCACCTGGGATCTCGTCGACGTGGTTGCTTCCGACGCCATCCGCCTGTGCGATGAAGGCCTGGCGATGGAAATCGACCCGGACACCGACCTGGCCGACGCGCCGGACGGCACCAAGGCTTCCGAAGACTTCGGTGACCTGCTCGTTTCCGAGTGCTTCATCCCGCAGATCGTCTACTCCACCACCTTCGGCTACCGTTCCGACGTTGCCGACTGGGGCGGCAAGGAGCCCGACGACATCTGTGACGTGTTCGATCTGGAAACCTTCCCGGGCAAGCGCTCGCTGGAAAAGCGTCCGATCAACAACATGGAATGGGCCCTTCTGTGTGACGGCGTGGCGAAAGAAGACGTCTACGACGTTCTGGAAACCGAAGAAGGCCAGGACCGTGCATTCGCCAAGCTCGACACCATCAAGGACAACGTTGTCTGGTGGTCGGCCGGTGCGGAAACCCCGCAGCTTCTGGCTGACAGCGAAGTCGTGATCGGCTCCACCTACAACGGCCGCCTGTTTGCTCTCATCGAAGAGCAGAAGCAGCCGGTGAAGATGCTGTGGGACGCCCAGGTGTTCGATCTGGACGGCTGGATCATCCCGGCCGGTCTTCCGGAAGACCGCCTCGCCGAGGTGAAGAAATTCGTCAAATACGCCACCGACACCCAGCGTCTGGCGGATCAGGCGAAATACATCTCCTACGGCCCGGCCCGTAAGTCTTCCGCACCGCTGGTTGGTCAGCACGCGGATCTCGGCATCGACATGGCTCCGCACATGCCGACCGACCCGAACAATGCCAAGAACACCTTCCTCTATAACTACGAGTGGTGGGCGGATTACCGTGACGACATCGACGCCAAGTTCCAGGCGTGGCTCGCACAGTAAGCCGTAAGGCATGCTTCGGACCGGGTGGGGCTCGACCCCACCCGGTTCCTCTCCAAGATTTGCGGAAGACTGCTTCATGAGCGACACCACCCAAGACGGTCAGCTATTGACGACGGCCGACGGCAAGCCGCTGAAGGCTGCCCTGGCCAAGGCGCTGCGCCGGGAAAAACTGCGCGCCCTCATGCTGATCGCGCCTCTCCTGATTTTTGTGCTGATCACCTTCGTCGCCCCGATCGCGGACATGCTGTTCCGCTCGGTCGAAAACGGCATTGTCGCGGACACGCTTCCCAAAACGGTTGTCGCACTCCAGGAATGGGACCCGGCGTCCGGCGACGTACCTGACGAGGCGGTCTATGCCGCGCTCTATGACGACATGGTCATTGCGGTCGAGGATAAGACCCATACCCGCCTGGGATCCCGGCTCAACTACGAACAGAGCGGCATTTCCAGCCTGTTCCGCAAGACCGGCCGGCGCATCAAGCGCATGGACGAGGCCGGCCCCTTCAAGGAGCAGTTCCTCGGCGCCGACAAGGACTGGGGCACTGTCGAAACCTGGGAGGTGCTCAAGCGCTATTCTCCCCGGATCACCCCGGGCTATTTCCTGAATTCCTTCGATGCGCAGATGACGGCTGACGGCATCGAGATGAAGCCGGAAGACGAACGGATCTACATGTTCCTGTTCGGCCGGACCCTGTTTCTGTCGATCGTGATCACGGTCTCCTGCTTGCTGCTGGGCTATCCGATCGCCTTCCTGCTGGCCGCCCTGCCGCTGCGCACGTCGAACCTCCTGATGATCCTGGTGCTGCTGCCCTTCTGGACATCGCTGCTGGTGCGAACGTCCGCCTGGAAGGTGTTGTTGCAGCAACAGGGGGTCATCAACGATTTCCTGGTCTGGACGGGGCTCGTCAGTGAAGCCGGCAGGCTGGTGATGATCAACAACCAGACCGGTACGATCATCGCGATGACCCATATTCTGTTGCCGTTCATGATCCTGCCGCTCTACTCGGTGATGAAGACCATCTCGCCGTCCTATGTGCGCGCGGCCAAGAGCCTTGGCGCCAATGACTGGATTGCCTTCTGGCGGGTCTATTTCCCTCAATCCGTCCCCGGAATCGGCGCCGGTGCCGTGCTCGTCTTCATCCTGTCTATCGGCTACTACATCACGCCGGAACTGGTCGGCGGCACGTCGGGCATCTTCATTTCCAACCGGATCGCCTATCACATCTCGTCGTCGCTCAACTGGGGCCTGGCGGCCGCGCTCGGGACATTGCTCCTGGTGGCGGTGATGGTCCTGTTCGTTGTCTACGACAAGATCGTCGGCATCGATAACGTGAAACTCGGATAGGAGGACGATATGAGCGCACTTCCCCCATACGCGTCCCCCTTGCAGCGGACCTGGTACTATTCCTTCCGGATCATCTGCGGACTGATCTTCTTCTTCCTGATCTTTCCGATCCTGATTATCCTTCCGCTCAGCTTCAACGCGGAGGATTTCTTCACCTTCACCAAGGAAATGCTGGCGTTCGACCCGGCCGGCTACTCCTTCAAGCACTATCAGGACTTCTTCACCAACCCGGACTGGCAGCAGGCGCTGACCAACTCGGTGCTGATCGCCCCGGTGGCCACATTGCTGGCGACCAGCTTCGGCACCCTGGCGGCCATCGGCCTGTCCCAGTCCCATGTACCCTACAAACCGGCCATCATGGCCGTGCTGATCTCGCCGATGATCGTGCCGCTGATCATTTCCGCAGCGGGCATGTATTTCTTCTATTCCCGCATCGGTCTTCAGGGCACCTACTGGGGCGTCGTGCTGGCGCATGCCGCGCTGGGCACGCCCTTCGTGATCATCACGGTCACGGCCACCCTGGTCGGCTTCGACCGCTCGCTTGTGCGGGCGGCGGCCAATCTGGGCGCCAACCCGGTGACCACCTTCTTCAAGGTGCAGATGCCGCTGATCGTGCCGGGCGTCGTTTCCGGAGCATTGTTTGCCTTCATCACATCTTTCGACGAGGTCGTGGTGGTGCTATTCCTGGGCTCTGCAGGTCAGAAGACCCTGCCGTGGCAGATGTTCACCGGCCTGCGCGAACAGATTTCACCGACCATTCTGGCGGTGGCTTCGCTGATGGTGGCAATTTCGATCTGCCTCCTGACGGTGCTGGAGCTGCTGCGCCGGCGGTCGGAACGACTGAGAGGTTTGTCGCCGGGCTGATCCGGCAAGGGCTGGACATCCGGCCACGGCTGCTTTCATCGTGAACCGGTGGCGGAACGCCAGTCACCGGGTGGAGACCTGATAAGGATCTCCCGGTAGCAAGACAATTGGATATTGGGCCTGGCGGGCCGGCTTCTTTCCAGAAGCCGGCCCGTTTTCTGTTTGTGGCCCGGAAATGGACTTGAGGATCGAAACCGAAAGGAGCCTCCGATGAGCAACGACATGATCCGCATCTATGAAATGAACAACGGCGAAAAGGCCTTTTCGCCCTTCTCTCCGGCGGAGATGGACAGCAGGCAGGACAAGCTGCGCAAGCTGATGGCGGACCGCGGTATCGATGCCGCCCTGTTCACCTCCTATCACAACATCTGCTACTACTCGGGCTTCCTCTATTGCTACTTCGGCCGAAAATACGGCTTCCTGGTCACTGAAGACAAGGCGACCACCATTGCCGCCGGCATCGACGGCGGCCAGCCCTGGCGCCGCACCCATGGCGACACGGTCATCTACACCGACTGGCGCCGGGACAACTATTTCCATGCGATCCAGTCCCTGCTGGAAGTGCCCAACCCGGGCATCAAACGCGTCGGCATCGAGTTTGACCATGTGTCTCTCGATCTGAAAAAGCAGCTGGAGGCCGCGCTGCCGGGCGTGGAGCTGGTCGACATTGCCGCCGACGCGATGGCACAGCGCACGATCAAGAGCGCTGAGGAACATGTCCTGATCCGCGAAGGCGCCCGCATCTGTGATGTCGGCGGCGCGGCGCTCGTCGACGCGGTTCAGGCCGGTGTCCCGGAACATGAAGTGGCGATCGCTTCCACCAATGCCATGATCCGCGAGATCGCCAGGTCCTTCCCCTTCGTGGAACTGATGGACACCTGGACCTGGTTCCAGTCCGGCATCAACACGGACGGGGCGCATAACCCGGTCACCAACAAGAAGGTCGAGGCCGGTGACATCCTGAGCCTCAACTGTTTCCCGATGATCTTCGGCTACTATACCGCGCTGGAGCGTACGCTCTTTTGCGAACATGCCTCCGACGCGCACCTCAGGCTGTGGGAAATCAACTGCCATGTGCACCGGGAAGGCCTGAAGCTGATCAGGCCGGGCGCGCGCTGCTGTGACATCGCGACCGAGCTCAACGACATCTACCGCAGCCATGACCTGCTCAAGTATCGCAGCTTCGGCTACGGCCATTCCTTCGGGGTGCTCAGCCACTATTACGGCCGCGAAGCCTCGGTCGAACTGCGTGAGGATGTCGAGACGGTGCTGGAGCCGGGCATGGTGGTGTCCATGGAACCGATGATCATGATCCCGGAGGGCGAAGCCGGCGCCGGAGGCTACCGCGAGCACGACATCCTGATCGTGACGGAGACCGGCGCCGACAACATCACCGGGTTTCCGTTCGGACCCGAGCACAACATCATCCCGAAACGCTAGATCGACAGAACTTCAAGCGAAACGGGTTGAGACCCAAAAGGCCATCTTGATCACGGTGTTGGAAACTCCTGCCTGCCGTTCTCCGAGCGCAGGCAGGTCGCTCTCCGTTTCTCTTCACGCGATTATACGATCCGCACTCAAGGCGAGTCGCAACAAGCCTGATTGCGCCAGGGACTTGAGGTCTTCCGGCACTTCCGGTTCTTGCGGTGCGCGATCCCCCGGGACTCCCGTCAGATCGAGCCACTGGTCTGGTGAAGCAACGCGCGATATCGGGCCTGACTGCTGCGCAGGTGAAGGCGCATTGCCTCGGCCGCTCCATTCTCGTCGCCGGCAATGATTGCCTTGACGATTGCCTCATGTTCGCGGTTGAGCACTGATAGATAGGCACCAAGTTCAGCCTTTTCGGCAACCGCGTGCAGTGCCTTGCGCGGGATCACGCTCGGACCGATCAGATTGAGAAACTCGACGAAACGCGGATTGTTGGTGGCTTCGGCAATTGTCTTGTGCAGTTCGAAATCCGCCTCCGCCGTCGACTCTCCCGCTTCGGACAAGGCCCGGACCTTCTGATAGGCGGTCACGATGGCCTCCTCCTGGGACGGCGACCGCCGCAAGGCTGCCAAGGAAGCGGCCTCGACCTCGACGGCGGTACGCAGCTCAAGCATTTCGATCATCGACGAAACCCGTGCCGGATCGACTTCCTGGAACGGCAAGGCCACAGTCTTTGGAGGTGACAGCACGAACACGCCCGCGCCATGTCTCGGTTCGACAAGCTTGTCCGCGCGCAGATTGGCAATCGCCTCCCGGATCACTGTTCGGCTGACAGAAAACTCCTCGGTCAGGCGGCTCTCGCTTGGCAATCGGTCACCGGGAGAATATCGACCTTCTCCGATCTGCTGCCGCAAGGCATCGGACACGGTGAGGACAAGAGATTTTTTACTGCGTTTCTGAACTGCGTCTTTCAAATGTCGGTCTGCTTTCCGGAAGGAAGAGGGGTTGGGAGGCGACTTATATGATGTCTATCAGATTTTCTACTTCGATCAAATCTCCACGAAAAGAGCAGGTTTTGGAAAGCACGCGCCAAAATAACACGCTCGAACACTCATTTTGTCAGGGCAATTCAAAATTCATATGATGAGTTGTTGACAAGATCATATGAATTTAGCTACGACATCGTATGACAAAATCTGACGAGTGAGCGCATGAAGCCCGAAGATATCAAAACCCGCATTTCGTCCGGCCTGCTGTCCTTTCCGGTGACGCATTTCAACGTGGACGGTTCCTTGAACCTTGAGAGCTACCAGGCCCATGTCCAGTGGCTCTCGGGCTTTGACGCCGCTGCCCTGTTTGCCGCTGGCGGCACCGGCGAGTTCTTTTCCCTGTTGCCCGAAGAGGTCGGGAAAGTCGTGAAGGCAGCCAAGGAAGCGGCCGGCGACGTGCCGATCATCTCCGGCTGCGGCTACGGAACCGAGATGGCGAAAGACTTCGCGGCACGTGCGGAGCTGGCGGGTGCCGACGGCCTCCTTCTGCTGCCCAATTACCTTGTTCAAGGGCCGCAGGAAGGTCTTTACAACCACATCAGGTCCGTCTGCCGCGCAACGGAACTCGGCGTGATCGTTTACAACCGGGACAACGCCGTGGTTGATGCGGACACGCTCATGCGATTGGCCGACGAATGTCCAAACCTGGTCGGATTCAAGGACGGCACAGGCAAGGTCGACCATGTTCGCCACATCACTGCGACACTCGGTGACCGCCTCTGTTACGTGGGAGGCATGCCGACCCACGAACTTTATGCGGAAGCTCTGTATGGCGCGGGCGTCACCACCTATTCGTCTGCGGTCTTCAATTTCGTTCCAGAGCTGGCCCTGCGCTTCTTCAATGCCCTGCGCGGCAATGACAGGGACACGGTTCAGCAGATTTTGAAGGACTTCTTCTTCCCGTTTGCGGACTTGCGCGATCGTCGCCCGGGCTACGCGGTTTCCGCGATCAAGGCAGGCGTCGGCATCGTTGGCTTCACCCCGGGGCCGGTCCGTCCGCCCCTCAGTGATTTGACGCCGGAAGAAGTCCGCATGCTGCGTGAGCTTGTCGAAAGGGCCCAGGCGGCCGGATGGGCAACCTGGAATATCAACCACCCCGCCGCCGTCAACGGCTAGCGCGTTTGAGGAAGGCTGCATTGCGCATCTGACGCGGCTCCCTGAATGGACAGGAAAGGTCGGGAAATTGCGCGATGCACCGGGAGGAAAATGGGGCAGGTATCCCGTCCACCATGCGGAGGGGCCGCCCGGACCTTGTGGAGCCATCTTCAGGGATGGCACCGCACCCTAGAGCCGGAAACGCAATGACACTGGGAAACCGGACGCTCGCGTCGGCCGGCTCACATCTGGAAGTCAACTTTGGGAGGAGTGAAATGTTCAAGAAACTGGCAGTGTTACTTGCCGTGGCCGCGATGACTGCCGCCACACCGATAGCGGCATTTGCCGACTACCCGGAAAAGGACGTCCGGGTCGTCGTACCCTGGGGGGCCGGAGGGGGGACCGACGGCATTGTCCGCAAGCTGACCTCGATCGCCGAAGGTATTCTGGGAACCTCGATGTATGTCGAGAACATCGAGGGCGGCATCAGCGCCACCGGCGTGTCGGACGTCATGAAATCGCGGCCTGACGGCTACACGATTGCCGCACTGACCTATGACAGTATCGTCACCGTGCCTTGGCAGGGTCTTCTGCCCAGCTACAAGATGGACAAGCTCAAGCTGATTGCTCGCGTGACCAGCGAGCCCGATGCGATCATTGTCGACGCGAACGCGCCTTACAAGTCCGTTTCGGACCTGATTGCCGACGCAAGGGAGCATCCCGGCAAGGTGAAGATCGGCATTCAGAATACCGGCTCGCGCACGCATCTGGCACTTTTGCAGCTGGAAGCGGCAACGGGCGTCAAGTTCAACCTGATTGCCTATCCGGGCGGTGCGGCCCCGCAGAAGGAAGCTCTGCTCAACGACGAGGTGGACGTTGTTGCGACCAGCCTTGGTGACTTCGCCTCGCTCATTCAAAGTGGCGACGCCCGTGGCTTGCTGGAATTTTCCGGAACAGCCAATCCTACCTATCCGGACGTGGCGACGGCAGCGGACGAGGATCTTGAAATCCGCGTCGGCAGCTTCATCGTCCTGGCCGCTCCTGCGGGAACGCCGGACGAGGTTGTCGCCAAGATCGAAGACGCCTACAGGCAGGCCCTCGAAAGCGCGGAATTCCAGACCTGGGTCGCCGATGTCGGCGTGACCCCGGACTGGATCGGAACCGATGACGTCACCGCATGGGCGGACACGACCTCCATGACACTGTTCAAGCAGATGGATGAGCTGGTCGAAAAGGGCATCATCTCCAGATAAGCGCGTGCCGGAATGCACCGAGGTGTCGGCGGGTCTCGCCGGCACCTTGTTTTCAAGATCAAGGTTCCGTTCGGATGCAACGACTTTCCAAACCGACAGGCGGGCAGATGTTCGCCCTGTTTCTCTTCGCGCTCAACACCATCTACATGGCAGCGGCATTCCAGATCAGGGTGCAGTTCGACGAAGGCCTGGTCGGCCCGAAATTTCTGCCGGTACTGGCATCCGGCCTGACCTATGTTGCGCTCTTGGTGATCTTGTGGCGCGAAAGCCGCGAGACCGTCCCGGTGCCCGACGGAGCGTCTCTGCGCCGGCCTTTTGCAACTGTCCTGATCACCGCGCTTTACGTGGTGCTTTTTGAGCCCCTCGGATATGTAGCATCGACGTTCCTGTTCGCGCTCGGGGTCTTCCGTGTGTTCGGTTTCTGCGACAGGCGGCCAGCTCACGCGGGACTTTATGCGGCCGGTGTGACACTCGTCTTCTACCTGCTGTTCCGCATCGCATTTCATGTCCGCCTGCCTCTCTTGCCGGAGGTTTTCTAAATGGCGTTCCTTTTGGAGATGCTTCAGGGTTTCGGTCAGCTGGCACAACCGGAAGTCCTGGGCTTCATGCTGCTCGGCTTTCTTATCGGTGCCTTCTTCGGCGCGATGCCCGGCCTCACGTCCGTACTTGCGATGGCGCTGCTGTTGCCGCTGACCTACAGCATCGACGTCATCCCCGCCCTCGTGATGAGCGCGGCGATATTCATGTCGGGAATGTATGCCGGCAGCATCACCGCGACGACGATCAACATACCGGGTGCCCCGTCCTCGATGATGACTGCGCTGGAGGGCAACAGCCTGATGAAGAAAGGGGGCGGCGCCAATGCGCTCGGTCATGCCGCTCTCGGCTCGATGATTGGCGGCACGATCGGCACGGTGTTGCTTATGGGCCTCATGCCGCTCGCTGCAAAGGCATCGCTGCTGATCCAGACCCCGGGCAAGTTCTCGATGATACTGTTCGCCTTGCTGGTCATCGTCATCGTTGAGCGTGCGGAGATCAGCAAGGGTATCGTCGCGACCATGATCGGCATCATGGTCGCCACCATCGGCATTGACGTCATGCAGCCGATACCACGCATGCATTTCGGCACGGAACTGCTGGTGGAGGGGATCGACATGATGCCCATCATCATCGGCAGTTTCGCAATCTGTGAAGTCCTGGCCCAGGCCCGGCAGGGCGCTGCAGGCATCGACATCCAGGCCGCCAGGGCGGCTGCGGCCATCCGGCGCCGCGACTTCCTGCCCGCATGGCAGGAGATCCGCGAAATCGGCCTCTTCACCTATATCAAGAGTGCCCTGATCGGCTATGGCATCGGCATACTGCCCGGCGCGGGCGGATCCATGGCGGCATTCGTCGCCTATGCGGAAGCAAAACGCGCCTCCCGGAAGTCGGACGAATACGGCCGCGGCAGCCGTGAGGGCATAGCCGCGGCGGAATCCGCCAACAACGCCATGTGCGGCGGTGCCTTCGTTCCCATGTTGACATTCGGAATACCCGGCGACCCGACGACAGCGGTCGTTCTCGGCGTTCTGGTGATCAACGGCCTGCAACCCGGTCCACGGCTGCTCGAGCAGCAGGCCGACCTCATTGCGCCGATGTTCGCCTCCCTTCTGGTGAGCGCCCTGATCCTGATCCCCCTGACCCTGTTCCTGCTCGGTCCCTGGTTCATCAGGATCGTCTCGATACCGCGCGGCCTGCTCTACGCCTCGATCGCGGTGGTGGCGCTGGTCGGAAGTTATGTCGCAACGTTTTCCGTGTTCCAGATGTTGCTGTCCGTTGTCTTCGGCGTTCTTGCGTTTTTTATGCGGCGGTACGGCTACCCGACCGTGTCCATGTTGCTGGGGTTCATCCTCGGCCCCAGCCTCGAGCAGTATCTGAGACGATCCCTGGCGCTCAACGACAACGACCCCATGATTTTTTTCACGCGGCCGGACAGCCTGTTCTTCCTCATGCTTGCGGCCCTCTTCTTCTACATGATGGTCATCCGCCGGCCCTCCGGCTCACCGCCAGGCAGCGGCGGACACAAGGAAGCCACGGAACCCTCGGAGTCCGCCTGATCGTGCAAAGGTCTCGCAGACCGCGTGTCCGGTTCGGGGGGTGAAGTTCTCCGGCCCGGACACGCATGAGCGGGTCTGCGAGACGGTGCCTGAACCGGACTTGCCGGCGCCCGGCGGCTACCGGAAACACGATATCCTGATCGTGACGAAGACCGGTGCCGACAACATCACCGGGTTCCCGTTCGGACCGGAGCACAACATCATCCCGAAACGCTGACACTCGTATTTCGGCCGCCTCGGCGACAGCTTTGCCCGGTGGATCCGGGCAAGGTGTTGCAATGTGTTTTTCCCGCATCGTTGAAGCTGTTCTTGCGATTGAGCATCGCTACAAGGCGTTTGAATGCCGGAAACGGTGTCCGCCAAATGCCGCAACCCGTCCGGCAGGTGGCCACAAGCGGGGCTGCCTGCCAATGGGAAAATTCCTTGTCGCGGCTGGCGGTGTCTTATCGGACCATCAACTTTCCTGTGTTAACGTGAGGAGATTGCACCAGGAAGGGTGCGGCAGCCGGGAGGGGCAAACGTGAGGAGTCATCCAGCTATTTCGTTCGGTCGGGGCGGTGTTGAGGTCCCGGAACGATTGACTGGTTCACTCCGCCCCAAGGCAGGGGGCCCGGCGGGGGGCAAGACACGGACGTGGGAACCGGAACGTCGATAATGCCGAGATTCGTTCCTTATGTGATTGTGATCGGACTGTTTGTCCTGGCGCTGGTTTATCTCCAGTTCCGCGACCGGTCCTATCTTGAAGAGATCGCGCGGGCCGC
This sequence comes from Roseibium sp. Sym1, assembly GCF_027359675.1. NCBI lineage: Bacteria > Pseudomonadati > Pseudomonadota > Alphaproteobacteria > Hyphomicrobiales > Stappiaceae > Roseibium > Roseibium sp. Sym1. The sequence goes on along the minus strand of NZ_CP114786.1, from coordinate 1,287,087 downwards.
ATACCCGGCGCCGCAGCCCTCCAGGGTCATCCTGCCGCCTCCACAGCAGCAGCAGGGGTCACTCTATTATGTCAGCGGCAACCGTGTCGCCTTCAGGGCGGGACCCGGCCTGCAGCAGCACGTGATCGACCGTTTCGACAAGGGCCGGACCGTGCGGGAGACCGAGGTGAACGGCAACTGGGTGCATGCCAGGGATGTCGACACGGGACGCGTCGGCTGGATCTCGCGCAACTACCTGAGCACCACCAACCCCTTGCAGACGACTGCTTCGAATTGACCGCCGGGCACGGGAGACCCGGAAAACCGGACCTTCCGGTACAAACAGCTTGGGTTGCCCGATCAGGCATGGTTTATACCAATTGGGAGCAGCCGGAGGCCGGAAATGAGCTCATCTGACACCATGAAACCTGCGTTGGCCAGTCTGGCAAGGACCTGCGAGGCCATTGCCAACGGCCGCTTCGATGATGTCGACGATCTTTTCCAGGTGATCACGGACACGTCCGTCGAGGAAGACATCCGGGCGCTGGCCGAGACCTTTTCCGGCATGGTCGTGCAGGTGGAAGCGCGCGAGTTTCATTCCAGCCAGCTGATCGCCGAACTGACGGAAACCAAGCGCCAGCTCGAGGCCGCCGAGGCGAAGCTGCGCAAGGAAAACGCGGAACTGAAGACCCGGCTGGACAAGTTCGAGGTCACCTATGACGAGGAACAGGCCAGGATGGAAATCGAAGAGGTCAGCGACACCGACTATTTCCGGTCCCTGCAGTCCCGGGCCAAGGATCTCCGATCCAGATACAAATCCTGAAGTTTTGACCTGACGAGCCGAGTTGTTACGTGACCAAAATCATTTCCACCCATTCCTACCGGGGCGGCACCGGCAAATCCAACGTCACCGCGAACCTGGCTTCCTCGCTGGCCTTGCGCGGGCATCGGGTCGGCATCGTCGACACCGACATCCAGTCGCCCGGAATCCACACGCTGTTCAAGGTCGACCTCAACCGCGTGACGCACACGCTGAACAACTACCTGTGGGGCCATTGCGGGGTGACGGACACGGCGCTCGACGTCACCGCAAACGTGGTCGATGCCCAGGGCCAGTCCACGGTCCCGGACGGCGGCAAGGTCTTTCTCGTGCCGTCCTCCATCAAGACCGGCGAAATCGCCCGCATCCTGAAGGAAAAATACGATGTCGAGGACCTCAATCGCGGGTTCGTCGACCTGTGCAAGGAACTGGAGCTGGACTATCTCCTGATCGACACCCATCCGGGCGTCAACGAGGAGACCCTTCTGTCGATCGCCATTTCGGACACGCTTCTGCTGATCCTCAGGCCCGACATCCAGGACTACCAGGGCACCGCGGTGACCCTGGAGCTGGCACGCAAACTGGAAGTGCCGCAGCTGTTCCTGGTGGTCAACAAGGCGCTGGAAACCTTCGACTTCACTGAACTGGCCCAGCGGATCTTCTCGAACTACCGCACTCCGGTCGCCGCGGTCCTGCCCCTGTCGACGGAGCTCATCCAGATCGGCAGCACCGGCCTGATCCGCACGCTCCAGCCGGACCACGCCTTCACCAGGGCGATCGAGACGATTGTCGATTCGATCGAGTGAACCGAGGGTGCGCGGGTGTCGGCTTGGGCGCTTGTCTCAAACCGGTGCCACCCATTCGGCGTCATCCAGAGGAGCCGCGCAGCGGCGTCTCGAAGGAGCGGCCGCTTGTTCCCGAGTTATACCAACCGCAATTAATAGGAACCGATCTGATGTCGTTGTTCCGGTTTGCCGGCAAGGCGCGTTGCGCAGGACGGCCTGGTTGGCCGTTCAAGCGGCGCAACGCCGTCCGGCGGGCCGGAACAGGCCACCGAAGGCCGCGTTTGGAGGCTGTTCTGCCGCGTCGCAGATTTTGGACGATACCCCGTATCGCCCTGCAATCTGCTCCTTGCCGAACAGTCTCCAAACGCGGTCAGATGGGTTCCTATTAAGTGCGGTTGGTATTAGTTGCGGATCCTTCGAGACGGACCTGGCGGTCCTCCTCAGGATGACGTCGTGTGTGAGGTGAGAATGGTCGGAAGGTGTCCTAACCCTGCTCCTCGAACAGCCCCGCCAGAAACGCGTCGACGGTGCCGAGGCGCTGATCGCGTTCGAAGGCAAGCGCCTTCCTGATCGTATCCCAGGCCTGCGGGTCGAGACCCTCGATGGGTTCCGGCTTGAGGCCGTCCCGGGCCGCCTGGTCGATCGGTTGTGACTGGAAGGGATGCCGCCCGGTCAGCACCTGGTAGGCAATGCAGCCGAGCGCGAAGATGTCGTCACGCGGGTCCCGCTCCGCCCGCACGAACTGCTCGGGACTGGCATAGGCCGCGGTCAGGCTGTCCTGGATCGGGTGGCCTGCGCTGGCGCTGGCCGCCGCGGCCAAGCCGAAATCCAGCAGTTTGATGGTGCCGTCCGACAATAAAAAGATGTTGCCGGGCTTCAGGTCCGAATGCACCACACCGCGGCTGTGCGCGTGGGCGAGGCCCGCGCACGTGCCCTTCAGGACGCGCGCGCATTCTCCGGGCGAGAGCGGTTGTCCCATGGTCTGCGCCAGCCGCCGGTCGAGCCCGGCACCGCGCAGGAGCTCCATGACGATGAAGACATCGGCCTTGTCGCGGTCGAAATCGTGGACCGTGGTGATGTTGGGATGGGCGAGGGCCTGTGACTTGCGGGCTTCGGCTTCCAGCAGCCTGAGCGCTTCGGAATCGTGCTGAAAGCTCTCGTTGAGCAGCTTGATCGCCACATAGGGCTGGTCGTGCCCGGCTTCCAGGCGGCGCCTGTCGACGGCCGAATAGACGTAACCCATGCCGCCGCGGCCGATCTCGGAATCCAGAATGAACCGGTCGCGCAGGATCGAGCCGACGCCGGCGCGCTTGTGCTGGGGTGTGGCCAGCTTGTTGAGGTCGAGACCCTCCCGCTGGGCACCGCTGGACACCTTGCGGGCATCGGAGCGGAACCGGGCGCTTTTGAAATCGGTCAGGAACTTGTCCAGCTTGCCGCTGTCCGCCTCGCCCGGGGGCGGCACGTCACCTGAAACCGCGGTTCGACGGTCACGGTAGTCCGAGTATCCCGAAACCAGCGAGGACAGGATGGCGTCATCGACCTTGTCCTGTGTCTCGTTGCCGGTATCTGTCGCCGGCTGGCCGAAATGGGGAAGGGGCGGCAGGTCCGGCGATGGCGGCGGCGGTGCAACGGAACCGGCGGCAGCGCCCTCGGGGAAGGGAGAGGGAGCGCTTGACCAGGTCGGGTTCAGTCCGTGCGGCAGCGTTGGTTCCTCGAAATCCTCCTCATCCGGATCTTCCGCGAGAGCGCCGGACAGCCTGCCCGGTTCGGTCGGATCGGGATCGCCCGTGCCGTACGCGCCCGTCTCGTCCTCGTCCGCGCCGGCAGCGGGCAGCTGGCCGAGCAGGATCTGCCCCAGATCGGGGGGCAGGCGCCCTTCAATGACGATGTCCCGGATGGTCTGCCGCGCCGATCTCGCCGCGGCGGCCGACTGCCGGGCCGCCGCGCGCAACTCCTTCGACAACTTGTCATAGGACAGCCGTCCGGACACGAAGTCGGCAATCAAGGCATGTGCTGCGGAGGACGTCTCGGTCGGCAAATCTGCAGGGCCCCGTATTCCTCAGCCGGTGGCCTTGTCAGCCCCTGATGACCTCAAGAGCGTTCCAGACCATCGGGTCGTGTGATGTTGTACCGGTTGAGCTTATCAATAATGGTCCGGCGACTAACATTCAGTATGCGCGCTGCATTTGTTTTGTTCCAGTTCGCCTCGCGCATTTTCGCCTCGATCACCATGGCCTCGTAATGCCCGACAATGGTCTTCAGGTCGCCTTCGGGAATCAGGGCGGGCATGCGGTTGCTCGGATCATGTTGCGTGCCTGCCAGTTCAGGCGGCAGATGCGACAGCTCGATCGGATAGCCGTCCTCTGCCATCAGGCGGGCGCGGTCCAGAATGTTCTTCAATTCGCGCACGTTGCCCGGATAGCCCCAGCACATCAGTGCGTCGAGGGCGTCGGAGGCCAGCACCGGCACCTGCTGGCCGGACTTTTCCGCGGCCCTGCGCAGAAAGTAGTCGATCAGCAACGGAATGTCGGACGGCCGTTCGCGCAGGGGCGGCAGGTTGATGGGAAAGACATTCAGCCGGTAGAAAAGATCCTGGCGGAATTCGCCCGAGGCGATCTTTTCCTCAAGATTGATGTTGGTTGCGCCGACGATGCGCACATCCACCTTCTCGGTCTTTGTCGACCCCACCCGCCGGACTTCGCCTTCCTGCAGCAACCGCAGGACCTTGGCCTGCAGGGCAAGCGGCATGTCCCCGATCTCGTCAAGAAACAGCGTGCCGCCATTGGCTTCGTGGGCGAGGCCGAGCTTGGTTGTGTTGGCCCCCGTGAACGCGCCCTTGACGTGACCGAAGAGCTCGCTCTCCAGAAGCGCTTCGGGCAGGGCGGCGCAGTTCTGGACCACGAAGGGCTTGTCGGCCCGGTCACTCGACATGTGGATGAAGGCCGCCATCATTTCCTTGCCGGTGCCGGTCTCGCCGCGCACCAGGATGGGGACGTTGGACCACGCCGCCTTGCCGACCAGCTTGATGGCGTGTTCGATGGGCGGGCTTTCGCCGATCAGGCCTTTCGGCCTTTGCGGCGCGGCTTCCTTTTTCGGCTGAACCTTCCGGATCTGCTTCGGCAGTTCCGCGAGATGCCGGTCGAACTGGCGTTTCAGGCGGGTGTTGTCTTCCAGGAGGCGCGCGTTCCACATGTAGAGCGCGACAAGCCCGGCAAGGCTCTGCAACTCGGTCAGGGCCGTCTCGGACAGGGCGGCAATGGAGTGTTGCGAGGCCCCGGGATTGACGACCTGCAGGATGCCGATGGTGCGGTTGGACTGGATCGTCAGCGGCAGGATCACGAGGGCGGTTGTCTTCAGCCCGCCCAGCTTGTCCTCCTCGCGTATCCTGTCGAAATCGTAGCCGATCACCTTGTCGATATCGCCGAGGTTCAGCGTCGTGCCCGTGGACACCACGAAGGCGGCCGGTTCCTTCAGGTTCGGCATCATGTCGGGTCCGTAGAGGACCACCTGCCTGCCGGTCGGCATTGCCTTGATATAGCCGCGGTGGCGCGAGCAGGCACGGTGAAGAGACTGGCCGAACGTGTCCAGCATGAAAATGGAGGCTTCTTCGGCCCCGGTCAGGTTGAGGGCCGCCTCGATAACCTGGTCCATGGCCGCTTCAACCTTGGCGCCTGCCGTCATGGCACCCGCCAGTTCTATCAAGTCACCCAAAATCATAGCGTCTGCAACCGTCTTTCGTGGACGTTCCCCGAAAGTGGGCCGGATCCGTTTCCCGCCGACTTCCCCTCATGCCATTCGCTGATCAGGAGAGAGCGTAACTGAATGCACCGCCATCTCCCATGCCGATGTCGATTTTCTTGAAATCGGCGTCTTCCGCCCCCATCCGGGTCAGGAGTTCCGTTGAAAGTTCCGGCAATACCGTCCGGTTGATAATGTGATCGATGTTGCGCGCACCGGTTTCCACTTCCGTGCATCGGGCCGCAATAGACTGGACCACGCCGTCGGAATATCCAAGCTCCAGTTTCTGGTTTTCCCGAAGACGCTTGCCGATCTTGTCCAGCTTCAACCTGACGATCTTTTCCAGCGGCGAGCCGATCAGCGGATAGAACGGCACGATCTGCATGCGTGCCAGCAGTGCCGGCTTGAAATGCGCGCTCAGGATGGGCCGGCAGCCGGCCACCATTTCGTCCCGGCCGGGAGGTTCCGGCAAGCTGCCCATTTCGGTCAGGACATCCGTTGCCAGGTTGCTGGTCAGGACGACGATCGTGTTCTTGAAATCGATCAGCCGGCCTTCGCCATCGGACAGGACACCCTTGTCGAAGACCTGGTAGAACAGGTTCATGACTTCCAGGTCCGCCTTTTCGACCTCGTCCAGGAGGACGACAGAATAGGGACGCTGGCGTACGGCTTCGGTCAGGGCACCGCCTTCGCCGTAACCGACATAGCCCGGTGGCGAGCCAACCAGCTTCGATACGGTATGCTTTTCCTGGAATTCCGACATGTTGATCGAGATGAGGAAGCGTTCGCCGCCGAACAGCTGGTCGGCTATGGCCGTCGCCAGTTCGGTCTTGCCGACACCGGAGGGACCGACAAACAGGAACACTCCCATGGGCGCGTCGGGGTTCTGAACGCCCGCCTTGGCGGTCCTGAGCGCCTGGTCGACCGCATCGATGGCGTGATCCTGTCCGATCACCCGGCCCTTCAGCTTGTTGCCGAGAGACAGGACGCTGTCCGCGTCGTCCTGGACCATCCGGCCGAGCGGCACGCCGGTCCAGTCCGAGATGACCTGTCCGATGGCCTCTTCGGTGACCTCGAAGGAGATCAGGGGATCTCCGTTCTGAACCGCCTTCAGGTCGGCCGCGATCCTGGCGTAGTCTTCCGGGGTGATCGCCGTGGTGTCTTCCGTTTCCGCGGCAGCTTCGTCTGTCGTGGCGGTGTCCGGCTCGGCATCCCCGGCATCATCCGTGTCTTCCGGGGCCTTGTCGTGCTCCAGGCTGAGACCAAGCTCGTGGCGGATCTTCAGGAGCCGGTCGACCAGCTTCTTCTCGCGGGACCAGCGCTCGGTCAATTCCGCAATCGCTGTTTCGGCGTCGGCCACGTCCTGCTCGATTTCGGAAACTTCCAGATCGTCGGCGGAAAAATCGGCCTTGTGGTCCCGGCGCAGGGAGTCCAGGGCGCGCTGCAGTTCGCCGAGGCGTTTTTCCTTCAGTTCGATGACGAAGGGCTTTGACGACAGGGACAACTTGACCCGGGCACAGGCGGTGTCGAGCACGTCGACGGCCTTGTCCGGCAGCTGGCGGCCGGAAATATAGCGCGCGGACAGCTTGGCCGCGGCGACGACCGCGTTGTCCCGGATATAGACGCCATGGTTCTTTTCGTAGGCGCCGCGCAGGCCGCGCATGATGGTGATGGCCTGGTCCGGACCCGGTTCGTCCAGCTTGATCAGTTGAAAGCGGCGCTCCAGGGCCGGGTCCTTTTCGATATATTTCTTGTATTCGCTCCATGTGGTGGCCGCGATCGTGCGCAGCTCGCCCCGGGCAAGGGCCGGTTTCAGAAGGTTCGCGGCATCCCCGCCGCCGGCGGAGCCGCCGGCGCCGATCAGCATGTGGGCTTCGTCGATGAACAGGATGATCGGCTTTGCGGACCCCTTGACCTCGTCGATGATGCCTTTCAGGCGGTTCTCGAACTCGCCCTTGACGCCGGCGCCGGCCTGCAACATGCCGAGATCCAGCCCGATCAGCTCGACATTCTTCAGAAGGTCGGGCACATCGTTTTCGGCAATCTTGCGTGCCAGCCCCTCGACCACCGCTGTCTTGCCGACACCGGCCTCGCCGACGCAGATCGGGTTGTTCTTGCGCCTGCGGCCGAGCACATCGATCATCTGCTGGATCTCCCGGTCCCGGCAGAACACCTGGTCGATCTTGCCGTCGCGGGCCAGCTGGGTGAAGTTGGTACAGAACCTGGCCAAAGCGCTGTCGGGGTCCATTCCCGGAGCCACCGACCTCTTGTCCACCGGGGTTTCGCCGGAAACCGCCGGACGGGCGGCATGGCCCGCGGTGGTTTCCTCGGACTGGCTGACGATGTCCTTGAAGTGCTTCTTCAACTCGGCAAAGGACATGGCGTCCAGAAGGCCGAGCCAGCGCTCGTCGCCGAACCGGTTGGGCTTGGCGAAGACCGTGGCCAGCAGGCTGCCGGACCGCACCTGGTCAAGGTCCAGCTCGACGGAGCTGACCAGCCAGGCATCCGAAATCCATTCAATCAGGAGCGGTGAAAAGGCGGGCCGGCCCTGGTTGCCGCGTTTGAGGCCTTCCAGGGTTGAATCGAGTGCTTTTTTGAAGGGAGCCGGATCGATTTCGAAGTGACGGCAGGCGCTCTGCAGATCGTGCTGACTGTCTTCCGCAAAGACATGCAGAAGATGCTCGATCGTGACCTCGAAATGTCCCCGTGTGACCGCCAGCCCTGCGGCGCCTTCCAGTGACCGGCGTGAATAGTTGTTCAAACGACCGATCAAACGGCGGAGATCGAGGTCAATCAAGAGGCCACCCCATGTCTTGAAACTTGTGCCCTCCATGATGGTCTTAAACTGAATTCATGACAGGCATTCTTGTTTTCAAGACATTCGTTTGCCCGAAAAACATTGATAAAACAAAAACGAACCGCCCCGGACATACCGAAGCGGTTCGCATTTCAACCGGCTTGTCGCGATCAGGTGACCGGAGCGCGGTAGTCGTCGGAAGCGCTGGTGCCGGCCTTTTCGTGGGTCCAGTCGACCTTGCGGTAGGTGAACGACCACTTGTCGGTGTCGCCGCGCGACGCGTTGGCTTCGTCATTGACGTCCGGCAGGATCGTCTTGCCTTCGACCAGGACCGCGTCGGTGAACTTGATGGTGAAGTAGTGCTCCTGCACGCCCGTGGTGGCGGTGCGCCAGAAATGCACCTCGATTTCCAGGGCCTCGCCGGTGGCCAGTGCCTGCCACAACAGCGGGGTGGCCTTGTCGACCGGCTTCATGAAGGTGGTCGGCATGTGGCGCCGGGTGGCGATGATGGAGCCGGACTGCGGATCCCGCGGCACGACGGCGTTCTGCTCGAAGTGGTAGACCAGGGACTGGCCCTCATGGCCTTCCTGCCACAGGTTGCCGATGCTGTCGGCGGTGGTTGCGTCAGAGGTGATGTCGCCCTGGGTTGCGCCCTTGACGGTGATATATGCGATGTTGGACATGATACCCTCACTTGAAAAAAAATCCGGGACATTCGATCCGCCGGTGCAGATCGCCGCCGGCTGCCGACTGAATGGCAAGCACCGTGCCAAGTCGGCGGATTTCGGGAAAACACTGTCCAAACAGAAAGTTGGATGGTTAACTGGACAATCGTTAAAATGTGACACTGTGCAGAAAACTTCACAGTTTCCCCTGGAGTGCGCAAAAGACTCTACGCAACTTGTGTGATCTGCATCACAAAGATCGCAAGGAGGGCAGGGAAAGCTGGTCCAGGCGGGGTGAAATTGCCGGAAATTAACGGCAAGATGGCCCATATGCGGCTGTCGTTGGAGCTGCTGTGAAGAAACTGGAGAATTGACCCGGCACACGGCCTCGCCCAATTGTCGGGTACCAGAAGGATCGGGAGCCGGTATTGCCGAAGCGTCACACTTGTCTGGCAAGGATCGCTAGACTGCCGTCAGATACATTCCGGTCAGGCCTGCCCAGGAGGAATTCCCAATGAGCGCTGATACATCGCATGGCTACATGACAATTGAACTGCCGGGGGATCCCGGCGAGGAAATCTATGTCGAAAGCATGACCGGCCGGGAGGCTCTCGGACAAACCTATCGGTTCGACATTTCCCTCTTGTCCAAGAAGCCGATCGATCTGGAGAGCCTGCTTGGAAAAACCGCGCGTCTCAAACTGGAGCGTGCCGGGGAAAACCTGGAGGTTGCAGGCGTGATCGGCAGTGCCCGCACCGGTGATCCGACACCCAACCGGGAATTCAGCTACTCGGTGGTCATAGAACCGGAACTGGCGATGCTGCGGCACAGCGCGCAGAACCAGGTATATGGCACCGACAAGGATGTCACCGTCGTCGACATCATCCAGGCGGAGCTGTCGGATGCCAACAAGTCCGATTCGAACACCGCCTCCGACCGCGTGGCCAGACAGATCCAGTCCGAGCTGCTGGTGTCCTCCTCCGACTACCCGAAGCTCGATTTCGTGTTTCAGTACCGGGAAAGCGATCTCAACTTCATCTGCCGCATGTGCGAGCGGTTCGGCATCTATTTTGCCTTCGACCAGTCCGGCGACAGGGAGAAGGTCATCTTCGGCGACCGCAAGGAACATTTCACCAAGCTGAGCGGCAACCAGATTACCGATGAGCTGCCCTACCGCAGCAAGAACCAGGTCATGGGAACCGATACGTTCGGTGTCTGGTCCTTCAACGCGAACTACGAGACCATGAGCGGCACGGTCGCGTTGCGCGAATACAATGAAATCACGCCCAAGGTGTCCCTGTCGGTCTCGGAGAACACGTCTTTCACCGGGCAGGGCGTGACGACGCTCTACGGAGAAAACTACCCGACCGTGTCCGACGGCCAGTTCATCGCCAAGCGCCGGGTCGACCAGGTCGAGGGCGAGCGCCTGCAATTTTTCGGCGAATGCAACATACCCAACCTCCGCCCCGGCCTGTTCTTCCAGCTCAAGGATCATCCGATCTCGGATCTGGACGGCCTTTACATCGTCATCTCGGCCGAACATGCCTGCACGGTGTCGACGCCGATCGGGTTCAGTTCGACCGGCAGGGAGCCGGCCCCCTACATCAACCGTTTCGTCTGCGTGCCGTTCGACAAGGGCTACCGCCCGCCCGTGGCGACACCGAAGCCGGTCATTTCCGGTTACATGGTCGCCTTTATCGACGGCGAGTCCGACGGCAGCCGTGCCGAACTGGATGACTACGGACGTTACAAGGTCCGGATACTGGACGAGGAAAGCGGTCTGTTGAACGGCAAGGCCAGCCATGAGGTGCGCAAGATGGAACCTTATGGCGGCGGCGACGGCTATGGGTCACATTCCACCTTGCTCAAGGGAACCGAAGTGCTGATCGGGTTCCTCCAGGGCGATCCGGATCGTCCGGTGGTGCTGGGGGCCGTGTCCAACGGAGAACAGATGAACCCGGTGACATCGAGCAACCAGAATGTCGCCCATCGCACCAAAACGGCTTCCGGGGTCGTGTTCCAGATCAGCGACGGGTCCGCGTAAGCGACGCCTTGAGCGGGAAACGGGTTTGGCGGGCCTGACTGTCCGTCACGGAAACGACCGGCGGCTCGTCGACCGGTCCTTGGAATGATGAGGATTTGAATGGCAACCTGGAAACCGGCCCAACGGGAACCCGATGCGTTGCGCAGTTGCGTCTATGACTATTTGAGGACGCGCTCGCCACAGGTCTACGCCGAAGGCAACAGCTCCGCCACGCGCCTGGGCCGCTCCCAGGAAACCATGTGCACCGGCGAACCGCTGACCATCGACCTGACCGTGACACCGGTCGGGCTCGCATCCGTCAATACGCGCAGCGCCCTCGTGTTCAGTGTCTCCGGGCACGCGGCCGACCGGAAGACCGGCTACGAGGTTGACGGAAAAATCGTGATCGACAGGGCCACCCTGGCATTCCTGTCGATCGAAGCAGACCTCACCGTAATCAACCGGGGGTGACCGACATGAGCGGGCAGGACGAAAACAAGGGTGGAATCGCAAGTTTCTCAATTGGTTTGGGCAAGGAAGGCCCGCAGTCCACGCCCGTGTCGCCGGCACCGCCCTTCCGCGTGCTGATCGCGGGTGATTTCGGCCTGGCCTCGCGCGGCGCCGCGCTCAACATCACCGGGCTGGACACGGCCGAGATCCTTGAGCCGAACAAGCCGGCCTTCAGCGTGACGGCCGAAAATCTGCTCGGCTCGCATCCCTCCGCGATCGAGGAGAGCATATCCTTTTCAAGCCTGAAGGACCTGCGCCCGGCAAGGATCCTGAGCGGGTTCCGGTTTGTTCAGGACCTGGACGCGGCCGGTGAGGATCCGGACCGTCTCGCCGCGCAGGGCCAGCGCTACGACAAGGCTCTGGAAACGCTGCGCTCGGCCGGACGTCCGGCGGCTCCGGAAACGTCCGAACCGCTTCCGGACTACGACAGCGGCGCGCCCAAGCCGGAAGGGGGCGGGACAGACGGACTGGATTCGCTGTTTTCCATGATCGACATGACCGGGGACAAATCCGAACCGTCCGGCAGCAGCAGCAGCAGCAAGGCGAAGGCGGCCGTTGATGCCTTCATCCAGAACACGCTGCGCGAGGAAAAGGCGACCTACTCCAAGCCGGCCGCAGCGGAGGCAGCGTCTCCCGTCGCGGCTCTCAAGGCGGCCCAGGCAGCCTTGTTCTTCTCCCAGGGCAAGCTGCACACGGTGCTGCAGAACTGGCACAGCCTGAAACTGCTGCTGAGCGAACTTGAAACGGGCCTGCCGCTCGAACTCTACCTGCTGCAAATCGACTGTGACCTGGACCGCGAGAGCCTGTCGGACCTGCTCGGCGGACCGTCAGGGGCCTTGCAGGCCGAGCTCTACGACATTGTCCTGTTTGCAAACCAGACCGGGGTTGCCAGCGCGGACGCGGAGAAGGTCAAGGTCCTGGCCGGCGAATGTGCCGACAGCGACACTGTTGGCCTGCTGAACCTTGCTGCGGAGTTCGCCGGCGTTCCCGGTGAAAAGGTCGGTGGCCTGGAGGCTGCGCACCAGCTTCTGGACGAACCGGGCTTCGAGACGTTTCAGGGATTGCGCGAAAGCGATCGCGCGTCCCATGTGGCGCTGTTCTGGAACGAGGCGCGCCTGAGCGCGGCGGGCGAGGGCTTTCCGGCCCTGTTCGCGCCAGGAGCCTGGATTGCGCTCGCCCAGATCCTTCACCAGCTCGGCTCCGAAGTGTTCCCGCGCCTGCCCGTGGGCACACCCGTCGATTTCGATGCGCTGGAAGTGGCCGAGGCCAGCTCCATGGGACGTGTCGTGGCCACGGCGACACGGTTTCTGGCAGGTCATGGACTGGCGCCGTCACTGGCCCAGTGCGGCATCAATGTCCTGGAAGGCGTCGCAAACCGGACCGACCTCGTGTTCCGGCGCGGCGTGACCGTCAAGCCGGGCAAGGAAGGCCGGGGATCGCTGGATCAGGCCCTTCTCGTGTCCCGCCTGTTTTCGCTGTTCCAGGAGGCCCTGGGCGGCGCGGTGACGGCCGGCCAGAGCGCGGAGGAACGGGAAAGCGCGGTCACCCGTCATCTCGACGAGCTGAGCAGGTCGCTGTCCGGTCAGGTCGTCTTCGAGGTCAGGCGTGTGGATGCGGAGGACCAGGATCTGATCGGCGTCTCCGCCGTCGTGCGCGCCGGCTGGGCGGCGGGCCAGCAGCATGCCTTCTATTTGCCCGCGTCGGGTGGCTGATCGTCCGGGGCGGCGGGCTGCCGGCCCGTTGCCGTCTGCCCTGTCTCTGCCTGGGCCGGGTCCGTCTGCGGGACGTCCCGCGGCGGAGGATCGGGTGCATCGAAGAAGTCGCTCAGCATGTGTCTGGCAAGCGTCATAGGAGAGGGAGAACAGAACCCCTCGGCAAAGCGCCGCGCGGACGTCGTCCGGCCGTCGTCGTCAAGCGAGAGACCGGCCCTGAGCGCCCGCCAGCGCATCCATGACAGGCCGTCGGGGCGTGCCGCCTTCAGGCCTTCCTTTTCGGCTTCGATTGCGTTTGCCTTGCCATAGGGGCGCTGGCCGCACAGGGCCAGATAGGTGATCACACTGAGCGAATAAACGTCGTCCGCCTCGCAGGGCTCGGCCCCTTTCAGGCGTTGCGGCGAGGCATAGGCCGGTGTCACCGCGCCGAACCGGGCGAGAATGACCACCGTGTCCTCTTCACGGGTCTTGATCGGCCGCGCGATCGGGTAGGCAATGTTGAAGTCGATCAGTTTGGCTTCGCCGTTGTTTTTCACGAAGACGTTGCCGGGTTTCAGGTCCGCGTGGATGATGCCGCTGGCGTGGGCGCATGACAGCGCCGCAGACAGATCGGTCACAAGGCGGGCAAGCTGAGCGGGCGGCAGGCACTGGCCGGGCGCCTTGCGCAGAAGCTGCGACAAGGTCTGCCCCTCCAGCAGTTCCATGACCATGAAGTGAATGTCGTCCTGCCGGTCCATGTCGTAGACGCGCACGATGTTCGGATGGACCAGATCCCTGAGGCGGCGGGCTTCCCTGTGCATTAGCGCGATGACGTCCGGATCGACATTCGGGGCCGCGCGCATGACCTTGATGGCCACGTTCGGGTCCGCGAGACCGGCCTTGGCGGCCACCAGGTCGCGGGCCTTGTAGACCGTTGACAGGCCCCCCTTGCCGATTTCCTTCAACAGCAGGAACCTGTCCTTCAGGACGGTGCCGGGGCCGACTTCGGCGGTCTCCGCTGCCGTTGCCCCCTTGGGGGAGGCGTCGTCCCGTGTTTCGGCCGCGTCATTCATCCGCTTCCGCCCAGACCGTAATGACCGTGATGTCGTCATTGGACCCGCCGGCGACGGAGCGGGCAATCAGCCTGTCCGCCAATCCGTAGGTTCCCTCGGCGGCCATGTTGGCCAGGGTGGTTTCGTCCATGCCTTTCAACAGGCCGTCAGTGCAAAGAATGAAGATGTCCCCGGCCATCGGTTCCAGGGTTCTGCGACCGAAATCGAGCGCGTCACCGATGCCGACAGCGGCCGTCAACCGGCCGGCCGCGTCCGCGTGATCCTCGGAAATCAGGAACAGATGCTGCTGGCGCAGCAGGTAGAGCCGGGAATCCCCTGCCCAGAGGCAGCTGGCATAGGGGCCGCTGATGAGGAGGCTGAGACTGGTGGTTCCGGAGATGTCCTGATCGGGGGCGGCAAGATAAGCCGCGTACAGGTCGCCGTTGACCTGGGTAATTGCGGCTTCCAGCGCGGCCAGCTGGTTGTCATGGCTCGTTTCCGGCAGGTTGACCAGCTGTGCGACGGCGCCGACAGTTGCCTGGCTGGCGGCATCACCGGCCCTGTGGCCGCCCATTCCGTCCGCGATGGTGAACAGGCCACAGGCAGGATCGGCGAAATGGCTGTCCTGGTTGACCGGATGGTTGGGGCCCTGACGGGTGACAGCCTCGGACCTTAAGAGAGGAACGGCAGGTAAAGTGGTCAACGTCTCCAAGCATGGTCTCCCTTGAGGGTCCTGTCCGTCACCTAGGGCCGCAGGATCAGGTCCGGATCGATCCGGCCACGCCGCCAGCCGAAGCGTTCCCATTCGCCGGTAAAGAATCCACCAGTTTCGCGGCCCTTTGGCAAGCCTCTCCAGATACACAGCTCCGGCGGCCGTGTCGCACCGCCGTCCTGCCACCAGTAGGACAGGGGCACTTCGGGTGCCGGGACTTGAGTGGCGGCACACACGAGAGGGTCGTCCGCGATGATCGCCTCCCCGTCAGTACGCGCGAAGCTGATCC
This sequence comes from Roseibium sp. Sym1, assembly GCF_027359675.1. Classification (NCBI taxonomy): domain Bacteria; kingdom Pseudomonadati; phylum Pseudomonadota; class Alphaproteobacteria; order Hyphomicrobiales; family Stappiaceae; genus Roseibium; species Roseibium sp. Sym1. The sequence continues at coordinate 1,272,026 of NZ_CP114786.1, read as the reverse complement.
TCAGCGCCATCGCGTCCGGGTCCAGTTGCATGGGCTTGTGCGCTCCGGCGCCTTCCGGCACACGGGCCAGAAGGGAGGCCTGTTCGGCAATGACGTCGTTGAAGTCCTCGCGGGACAGGTGACCCTCGATGAAGGCCATGGTCTGCATCTCCAGCGCGTCGAGTGTGATTTCCACCGCGGCCCGGAACACCAGGTGATGGACCGTTTCCTCCAGGGGTATGAGCACGGTCAGCGGAAAGCACCGGCCGAGCGCGTCGGCGGAGGCGGACAGGAGGCCACACCAGCCTGATTGACCAAACAGCCCCGGCTCGATGGCGAAGCGCCAGGCGGGTGCCTCGAAATAGAGCTGCTGCCAGGTCTGCGGCAGGTCGTTGCGGATGCTTGTGACCCAATCCGAGATCAGTCCGGCCCAGGCATCCGTCATGCCGGCCGTCAGGCCGTCGAAGACAAAGTCCCGCTCATGAGGACGCTTTCCGAAATATCCGCCGGGGTGACTGGCCATGATGCGTTCTAAAGCGAAGGCGGGCAGCGGAAGGCCGTGTAGAGACCCAGGTTGAACGGATTGGTCACACTGCCGGCATTCAGCGCGAAATTGGCCTTGGACTTGTCCTTCGAAATGCCGAACACGAATTGGTCACGGCCGCGCACGGAGGACAATCGGGATTCGGTCAGGAGCCGGAATATGGCCCAGGTGCCGCTTTTCTTTTCCGTGTTGCTCGAATTGTCCAGCAGGGTGATCGACAGCTCCGCGCTGCTGCCGTCCGCCTGGCTGGGCCAGGAGAAATCGGTGCCCCGGACCGGCCCGTGACGATAGGTGATGGTTGTGTCGTCGATCTTCAGCGTCGATTTGAGCGCGCCCGGATCCAAAAGGCTCGGCCGGATGGTGAACTTGGCCTCCGGGCTCGAAGCGCCTTTCGGGAAGAACGCGTCCCGGATGGTCTGCGCCGTCGCGAGTTGCGCCAGGCCTTCCTGGGACAGGCCGAGATTTGCACCCTGGTTGTCGATCTCGACAAGCTGGCGTCCACGCACATTGACGAAGGGCGAGACGTAGTCGGTGAAGAACTTGTCGACAACGCCGGCCGGGCCGAGCAGGTCGGTGAAGTCCTGCAGGGTGATGTCGTCCTTGGCGTCCTGGAAGAACGGGTAGCGGCCCGCCATGATGCTTGTGCAGGAGGGCACGACTTCGTTCTGCCAGGTCCGGTTGATGTAGACATAGGCCGACTTGTTGAGCAGGCCGCGCGTGTTGTTCACGATCGACAGCACCAGGGAACGGACAGGTTCCGGCTTGGTGGCCGCCTCCGCCTGCAGCGAGGAAAAGCTGTCGCTCTGCGGGTTCTCGATACGCTTCTTGACGGAATCAAACGCGGCCTTGCTGGGGTCCGGGGCCGAATTGATGCCGGCGATGTTGCCGTAAAGGTCGCCGAACAGCTGCAACACCTTGTCGAGCGAATTCGTGCTGTTCGGGTCGACCAGGTTGGTCAGCGGTTTGAATGCGTCCCCGATGGCGACGCCCGGCCAGGGACTGTCGCCGAAGGCGGCTTCGACAGCGGCCTTGGCTGAGGCCTGTTTCGCGGAGTCCACCAGGCCACTGACCGGACCGGCCGCCTGGGCACCGGCCGAGCCGGCCGCGGCACCCGCCGCGCCCGCGGCGGCATTGGCGGCGGCACCCGCCTGGCTTGGCTGGTCCCCCGGCAGCGGCAGCTGGGTGTTTTCGCTCAGGATGTTGAGAATGTTGGTCAGCGGCGTGCTGGGCGAGGACAGTTCCTCCAGAACGGTCTGCGCCCGGCCGAGCGAGCCGATCTCCACCACCTGGATATGGGCGGTGCCTTCCTTCCAGGCCTTGATGTAGTCGTCGGTATATTGCTTGACGATCTTGTTGGCGACCTGGTTGTAGGTGGTCCGGTTGACGGAATTGCCGAGCACCCAGTCGCTGCCCATGGAATCGCGGATATATTCGGGCAGGCGTGCCAGGAAGAAGTTGTAGAAGCCGTTCTTGGTGTAGAGCCCCGGTATGATCGACCGTCCACCGGCCGTGGCGGTGTCGACGTAGAGCGATGTGGAGCCGAGCGTGCGCACGATGTTGATCGGTGGCAACTGGTAGCGCTGCGCCGCGTCCTGGACCATGCGGTTGTAGATGTCGGTGGTCTGCGGCGCTTTCTGGATCCGGTTGCGGGCCTGCTGCAGGATCGGCAGTTCGGAGGGCGAGAGCGCGGCCTTTATCGGCAGCAGCTTCATCAGGTTGTCCATATGGACCTGCATCTGCGCCCGGTCCTGCGGTTTGAGCACAAAGGTTGCCTCGTTCTGCGCCCGCAGCGCGGCACGGACCTTGCTGGCATCGTAGTTCTCGCCGGTGGTCAGCATGAGGTAGGTTTGAAGCTGGTCCCTGAGCAGGGCGTTGTTGCCGTTGGAGGCCGTTGAAACAAGCTGGATCTGGGCTTCGAGCCGCGAGCTGATCGACGGAAGCAGATATTCCTTGAGCAGGTTGTCGTAGGTCCGTTCCGCCGCCGGATAGAGCACGGACTGGGCCTCGATGCTGACCGGTGTCGATGTCAGCCAGCCGGAGTCCTGTTCGATCTCGTCCCGCATTTCCCTGGCGGCGTCGAGCGTCGGCAGCAGGTTGACCAACGACCTGTTCTGGTCTGCCTCCGCCTTGAGAATGCGCACCTTGTCGGCGTTTTTCGTGGCACCTTCCGCGACATTGATGGCCTGGCTGAGGCCGGCGGACCAATAGAGGATCAGGCCGACGACAAACGCGCCGAGCGCCACGATCGCACCGCCATAGAACGCGGCCAGCCGCCGCTCCAGCTTGCGGTTCTTGCCGATCAGGTTCTGCTCGGGAAAGACGATGTCCGTGAGCAGCTTCTTGATGAAATAGGCCTTCGACTGGCCGCTGAGGGGCGGCTGCTGGCTTGCGGCCAGTGAGAAGCTGCGCCCCATGGCGCCCAGCAGTCGGTCAAACGGCGTGCCTTCCTGCGTGCCGGAGGTGAAGTAGACCCCGCGCAGCAGCGGCTGGGCCTCGTAGCGGGTCGGCCGGAACACATCGGTCACGAAATCCCTGAGGACGCTGCCGAGGCTGCCGAACTCATGCGGAAATCCGAAGATGCGGCAGCGCCGGCCGTTGTTGCGTTCCTCGGAGAGCTTTTCGGGCAGATGGCGTTCCAGGCGGGCCACGAGGTCGACAAAGCCGGTCTCGAAAGCGGGGCCGACGGTGACCTGCTGTTCGTCAAACGGAAAGGTGACACCCCAGACCTGCTGGCGGTCGGCCTCCCGGAGCGTGTCGAAATACTCGTCGAACCCGGCGATCAGGTCGCATTTGGTGAACATCAGGTAGACCGGCAGGCGCAGGCCGAATGCCCGATGCAGCTCGCGCAGCCGCTGCCGCAGGATCTCCGACTGCTGCTTGCGCTCCGCCTCGCTGGCCAGAGCAACATCCTCGATGCTGACGGCCAGCAGGACCCCGTTGATCGGGCGGCGCTGGCGGTGTTTCAGCAGCAGCTCGAGAAAGCCGTTCCAGGCCGCCGAATCGATGCCCTGGTTGACGTCCTGGGTGGTGTAGCGCCCGGCCGTATCGATCAGGACGGATTCGTTCGAGATCCACCAGTCGCAATTGCGCGTGCCGCCAACACCCTGGATCGCCTCGTGCCCGCCTTCGGCCAGCGGGAAGTCCAGTCCGGAATTGCGCAGGATGGTCGTCTTGCCGGTCCCCGGCGGGCCGATGATGATGTACCAGGGCAGCTCGAACAGGTAGTTCCTCGACCCGGCGCCCTCGACCGGATTGTCGCGCAGGGTCGTCAGGGCGCTTTCGAACCGTTCCCGGATCAGCTCGACCTCGTCCGCGGACATGTCGCCGCCCATGGAGACGAGTTCGTCATTGGCGAGCATCGAATTGATCAGCTTGGCATTCGCCCGCCGGGTCAGCAGGTGACGCAGGAAGGTGATGACAAAGAAGCCGAGGATGAGGACGACGGCCACGATGACGCGCGGCGCCAGTTTTTCAAACGGGGTGACCCCGGCGATCGTGAGGAGGTCCCCCACAAGCAGGACGGCGACCGAGATCAGGATCAGGACCAGCAGGACGAAGAGCGGAGCCAGCCGGAACAGGGAAGCGAAATAGGTGCGGAACATCGCTCTCCCCTAGGACCTGTTCAGTGAATCGATGGAAGTGAGTGCCGGCACAAGTTCACCGTCAAGGTAGGATCCGACATAGAGGCGAAACACAAGCGCAAACAGCAGGCCGATGGCCATCAGGATCCAGAATGGCGGCAGGGTCCGAACATTCTTGCCCTTTTGCGCTCCCTTGGCGTTCTTTGACAGCGGTTCGTCCGAAGGAAGGTTGCTGTTGCGCCGGATCAGGCGCGACAGTTCGTTTCGCAGATCCTCGAGCTGGTTCCGGCCGCCTTCCAGCACCCGGTAACGGCCTTCGAAGCCGAGCATCAGGCAGGTATGGACAAGAATGAGCAGCGGCAGCTTGTTCCTGGCGTCGCCGCGGATCCGGTCGAGGATGCTGAAGACCTTCTCGCCGCCCCATGTTTCGTTGTGAAACTGGTTGAGCAGCGAATTGGAACTCCATTCGCTGCGGCTGCCCCAGGGGGTCATCAGCACGGTTTCGTCGATGGTGGAGCACAGGATGTAGCGCGCCGCGATGATATCGCCCGCCTGAACGCCGTTGCGCTGCGCCAGCTGCTCGAACCGGTCGATCTCGTCGACGACCTCCTGGCGAAGGGCATGCACGTCGGCCTGCTCGATGGAATTGCGCAATTGGGAAATGATCAGCAGCAGGGGCGTGGCCGCGCGGACGATGATCCGTTCCGGATCGGTTTCCAGTTGCCGGACGATGCCGGACGCGGATTGCAGGTTGCCGGACCCGCCGTTCTGCCTTTGACCCGCCGCCGGCGGAGCGGCCGGACCTGCGGCCGGAGAGACAAAGGCGACGGTCGGTTCGTCCTCCTCATGGCCAGCCGATCCCTGTGCCTCGGCCATTGAAGTCCGGGCTCGAGGGCTCAATCTCTGAGCTACGGTTGGCTGGTCAAGGTCATCATCCGTCATGATTCGGACTATTGTCCTTTGTGAACGGCCCACAATTCAAGGCCAAGGCCCGGATAATCCCCGCTTAGGTGGAGCGCGAAGGCCGCCGAGCTCTGCATTTGCGGCCAGAGTTCGTTTTCCACGTCCAGTTCGAAATAGACGGCATTCTGCACGTAGGGAATCTGCCGGGGCGCGACCGACAGGGGCGTGATCGCGACACCGGGCAGCTGCAGGTTCACGAGCTCGCGGATTTTCTCGACAGGGCCGACCTTGATCTGGATCGGCATCTGGGTGCGCAGAACCTCCAGGCTGACATTGGCATGGGCGATCAGGATGAAGGACCGGCCTTCGGAATAGACCATCTTGTTGCTGGTCTCACCGAGCCAGACGCCGTAGTCGCGCTTGCTGAGCGGAATATTGACCGCATTCTGCTCGACCACGAAGCTGAGCAGGCCTTCCAGGATGGACACCAGCCTCTGGAAGGTCAGGCGCAAGTCGAGATGGTCATAGGCCGGCAGCTCCGGCGGCCGCCGGTTGTCCGCGCCGAAGGCCGCGAAGGCGCCGATCAGGCCGATGAAGTCCCGGTAAACCTGTTCCGGGGCATGGCGCCCGGAGGCCGCGATATGGCCGAACATCACCTCGTAGTGGTTGGTGACGCTCAGCGCCATCAGGTCGACGATCCCGGATCGGGTCGTCTCGCCCTGGCCGGACGTGTTGGATGCCAGCATCTCGCCACGCTTGCGCAAGAGGCTGCGCACCTGGTCGACCAGCGAGATCAGATGGGCGTTGGCGCCGGCCGTCAGGATAGGGGGGATGAACGTCTCCGACAGCTTGACCTCGCCCTGGGTGGAGACCGTGTCGATTTCCGCGATCGGCAGATGCGCGGTTTCATCCAGGCTGTCGCCTTCCAGGACGAGCCTGGCCGTCAGTGCGCCAACGGCGATGTTGGCTTCGGGCTTGTCGCCTTCGTTGGTGTTGCGTGCATTGGTGGCGCGCTTGGAATAGCGGCGCAGTTCCTTTTCGGTTTCGCCGAGTTCCAGCTGGCCGGCGGATTTCAGCGGCAGCGCGAGATAGACCTTCTTGCCCTGGTCGTCGACGGTGACCTGGCGCGCGCTTGCGATCGTGCCGTTCTTGGCGGTTGAAAACACGGTGCCGTCGGGCAGGACCGCATCGGCCGCGGTCACGTGAAACTGGCCGATGGCGAGCGAGTCCGTATCGATCTCGATGCTGCGCAGGCCCCAGGAATAGGGCTGCAGATCCAGGACGCGCTGCTCGAGCGTGGCCTCGACCCAGCGATCATGCTGTTGCAGATGCTGCGGCCGGAGAAACATTCCCTCAAGCCAGAGTGGTTTCAGGCTCTCATTCAAGGCCAATCTCCGCTGATCTCGCAAAACCCGTCATTCGGCACCCGCAGCCAGCTACCGAGTGATTCGCAATTCGTAGCACAAAATGCAGCCATGCAGACCATGGCGAAGTTAAGTTCCGTCAGAAGACACCGAGCCGCCGGCTGCGCAGTTTCTGTATTCGGACGGCGAGCGTAGTCAGGTAAATGACAAACTCGTTTTTCTTTTCCTGCTTCAGTTCAATCGAGTCGCGCCATTGCGCGTTCTCGATGTCCCTGAAACTTGCGATGACGCCGATATGGGTCGCCTCCGAAGACACGTCCCTATTGTAGTCCTGGCTCTTGCCCGGAGTCATTTCGTATTCCTGGACACCGATCAGGTCGCCGCCGAGCACCTTCTTGTCATTGTCGGCCAGATCGAAATACTCGGCGTTCTGGAAGGCGGTCACTTCCTTGAGCTGATAGACGCGCACGACAACGGGCGACGGGTCACCATTCTCGTTCGGATTGGTGTATTCGTCGGCCTGCAGCTGGACCTTGATCGGAGTCGGCGGGGGCACCCTCGAACAGGCAGCCAGGCCCGCAAGCAGCCCAACGCCCGAGATCTCAAGGAAATTCCGCCGGGTTACTGTCATCTCTTCTTGTTCTCCCAGAAGGTTTTCGATTGCTGGCGGGCCTGGTCTTCCTCGACCTGCACGAAGGCCTCGGCAATGGTCTGCCGCACGACGGCGTCGAAATCAGCCCGCAAGCGGTCATGGCGTTCCTTCGCAGCCTCGAACTTGCTGCGCTTCGCGCCAAGTCCCCTCAGGCGCAGTCCGCCATCGTCCTCTTCGCCCGCCAGAGTTTCCGGCGAAAGGCTTTCGAACATGATCCGCATCGCCCGCTGGGTGGCTGCGACGGTCAGCATGGTGTGGCTTTGCAGGTCCCTGAAGGCTTCCTTCGCGGCTTCAGGCGGCGGCAGAAACCCGCCTTTGCGGGCGAACAGCATTTCGTCGATGGCCAGCTCACCGACATTGAAATGCTTGAACGGGTTGTTTTCTTCCGGTTGGATCCGCGTCTCGTACATGCGGAATTCGGTCTTGAGCGACTTGCGGGCATTCAGCAGCGCGATCAGGCCGTTGGCCAGTTCACGCACCATTTCACCGGTCGCCCGCGCGATTTCCGCCTGGTCTTCAGCCGGCACTTCGGCATCGGCAAATCCCAATCCGGAAATCAGCGCCTGGAACACCTCGGAACCGGCGCTCTCACCTGCCGCGGCCGGTGCCGAGGGCGCGCGGGTTGCCGGGGGTCGCGGCGCGGCGGGCACCGGAGGCTGGGTGGCTGGCGCAGGCGGCTGGGCAATGGGCGCAAGCGCGGGCGTCGCCGGCGGTTCCGCCTGGTCCGGGCGCCTTGCGGCCGGAGAGGGGGACAGGGACGGCGACGGAGATGGGGCTCGGCGCGATTTTGCCTTGTGCGCCAGCTCTGCCTCGCGCTGAGCGCGGCGTTTCTTCAGCGCGTCGAGCGGATTGAGCGGCGGCTCCGATGGCGGCGCTGCGGCTGCGGGAGCAGGTGCGACCGGCGGGTCGCCAGGAAGGGCCCGGGGCTGTGCCGGCGATGCCTGCATCGGCGAAGTCCCCGCCGCCGGCGTCTGCGGCATTGCGGGATCGGGCGCAACAGCGGGAGCAGGGGCCGGGGACGAGGTCGGGGCCGGAGAAGAAGTCGGAGCAGCGGGGGGAGCGCCAATGCCGAAATCGATGTTGTCAGGGATGGTCGCGGCCTTTCCGGGACCATCCGCCTGACCGGCGGCCGGGGCTGCGGGCATCAGCGTGGACAGGTCGGGAAGACTTTGCGCGGGCTGGGGCGTCGGCGCGGACGGCGCGCCGCCAGCCGGAGCGCCCAGGCCGGCGAGAAAGTTTTCGGGAATGATGTTGCCGGAAGCCGGTGACGGAGCTGGCGGTGACGGAGCTGGCGGTGACTGGGCCGGCGGTGCTGCGGCCGGCCGGGCGGTGGTTGCCGGCGGCGCCGGGTGTGGCGTTGCCGGGGCGGTCATCTGCGTGGCCGCCGCAGGGACAGGGCCTTGCGGCGCCACGCCCGGCAGTCCCGGCGCCGCAGTGAGGGCGGGGGCCGGGACTGCCGGAGAGGGCTGAAGATCCGGTGACGGTGCGGGAACGCCCTGGAACCGGGTTGTCTCATGCGCGGAGGGCGGCGCGTTTGGAGCCGCGAACGACACGGGTTCGGGGATCTCGTTCAGCGGGGTTTGCACCGAGGCGACCGGTGTGAGGGTTTCCGGTCCGCCGCCGAGATGGTCCAGCGGATCGAGCGACGTGTTCTTGGGCAGGCTCGCCCCCGACGTATCGATCCTGAGCGGCGTTGCCGCAGGCGCGGGGCGGTTGGGCGTACGCGCACCTGAGGCGGCAAAGGGATTGGTCTGGGCGGCATGGCCGGCCTGAAGGGCGTCGACCCGGATCTGGTAGGGACCGGCAATCAGCTTCATGCCGGGAGACAGGCTGACGGCCTTGCCGCGGCCGATTGCTGCGGACTGGCCCTCCAGAAACGTTCCGTTCGTGCTTTCATCGACCAGGATGAAGGTCTCGTTCTGATAGAGGATACGTGCATGGACGGACGACAGGTGACGCTCCGGATCCGGCAGGACCCAGTCGCATTTCCGCGACCGGCCGAACGCACCGCCATTCGGCCCGAACTGGTGCCGGGATCCGATTGCATCACAAACGAGAATGAGCGTAGCCGTCATGCCGTAACTGGTGTCTTGTCTGAGGACGACGCGTGTTCATGGAGAGCAGCGCCAACCGGTCCGCCCATCTCAGCCGGCGCAACGAATCCCTGATTTTCATCGGGAACGGTACCGCTTGCCCGCGCTGGCGCCAAGTGGACATTGTTTTCTAGTTTGGCGTTTTCACCATCTGAAAGCCAAAGATTGTTCCCCAGGCGGGCCAGCCCCAGCTGGCCCGGTTGCATCGTGTCCGCTTCGTAGCTGAATTCAAGGTCCCAGTCGATCGGATCGCGGACGATCATGGCCAGCAGATCGACCAGAACGGCATGCTTGTCGCCATTGGGCAGGAAATGCTGCAGATCCTCATACGAGGCAGGCCCGATCCTGAGCCGGAACTTGCCGAGATCGTCCTCCACCTGCTCGCCCAGAACCATGTCGCCGCCCAAGAGGGTGTTGTGAATGCCGAGTTCCATGCGCGCTTCGGGCGGGATGTCCACGGTCCGGGAAACGAACTCGATGATCTCGAACGGCAGGTTGAAAAAGCTCGACAGCATCGAGGAGATGGCTTCGGGCGAATTCGAATAGTGGGACATGAGGCCCACATGCGGCAGGATGGCGGTGCGCGGCACGCTGCCGAGTTCGGCGCGGTCGTCGACCGGGAAACCGCACAGAGCCAGGAAACACTGCGAGGTCGGATCCAGGCCGTGTTCCTCGAAACGCACGAAATGCCGCGACTTCTGCCACATGCCGAAGAGCAGTGAAATGAAGCGATGGTTGAACAGGTCCAGAAGGTCTTCCAGCGAAGACGGGGTCTCGTCCCGCTCGATGATCCGTTCGGTCACGTAGGGCGGCAGCGGCGAGGCGGGGCCGTAGAGCCCGAAGAAGTTTACCCTGACATCGTAGCGATTGTGTTCCGCGTCGAACTCTATGCTGGAGACGTCGCTCGGACCGAAGCTGAGCGACCGTGTGGCGCGGAACCGGAGGACCTCGTTCTCCGGATCGTGGCCCGGGCCCATGTGTCGGATTTCGGGATGCAGCAGGCTGATCAGGTAAAGCGCCTGGAAAAACTGGGTGCGCGCCAGCTTGTCGACGAGCATCGCGTCCGGCACGGGAGGGGCAGCAGATGGGGTGTCTTGCTCGCTCATACCAGGTGGGCATCTCCGGAGGTCGGGCTCCAGCGGTGAATGACATTGGCGTCCGTTCCGATCACCGTCAGCTGGTGCAGGCTGTTGATGCTGGCGTAGGATTTCAGGAACCGGTCAAGCACGGTGCCGAACAGGTAGAGTTCCGCCTCGCCGCCCAGGGCGGTCTCCGCCAGTGACAGGACGATCTCGTAGGCGCGCGTCGGCCGCCCCTGCCGGAAAATGTCGACGGTCCTGCGCTCGAATTTCTGGAAATTCTGCAGCAGCAACTCGCGCTGCAAGGCAGCCTGCTTGTCGATATAGGCCCTGAAATCATATGCGCCGACAACGGTTTTCAGCGCTTCCACATCGATGAGAGAGGCATAGTTGCGCGACAGGTTCGCGATCAATGTCCAAAGAACCTGGTTGTCGAGCGGCGGCGGCACTTCCGACAGTATCGGCGTGATGTTTCGAAATTCCAGCTTGGCCGGCGTGGACGAGGTCGGTTGATTGACGGTGCCGACCCCGAACCGTGCGGCATGGTCGCCATTGGAGCACAAGAGCCGCAGGGAGACCGTTTCTGTCGGCGGCAGACCGTTTTCATTCAGCCGCGTAACGAACGAAATATAGTGATCGACGCCATTGCCGAGCACGGACGGCCGGATCCCGGTGCGGTAATAGAGCTTGTCCTCTTCCTGCGACGCGGCGTCGTGGGAAAAGGACTCGAATGCCTGATAGTTCACCTTCCGGCTCGAGCCCTGCACCCAGCCGGTCACGTCGGAGACATGGTGCACGCTGAACATGGCGCGGTTGCCCGAAGCGCGGACGGGATACTCGGTCCTGTCATGGGCGACGTGCAGCGCCTGGCCTTCCGTTTCGAACAGGTTGATGGCCGGAACCGTGTTGAGGGAAATGGCCTCCCGCGAAATCCGGTCCTGGTTGGCGAATTTCTGCCGGAAATTGAAAATGAGTTCGAATTCGTCGACGGGAAGGTCGGCAAAGGCTTCCAGCCCGTGAAGACGGACATACATGAACTTGTCCGGACAGGCGAAATATTCCTGCATGATCCGGAAACCGTCGAAGGCGCCATCGGGGTAGGGCAGCGTCGCCTGGTCGCGCGCGAAGCCGATCGGTTCGACGCGGATGGCCGAGCGGACCGGTTGCCCCTTGGCGGGCACGAAGTCCACCGAGGTCAGCCGGTTGCACAGCTGCAAATAGAGCTGCCGGGACAGGCTGACATCGTTGCTGGCTCCCAGAAACAGTTGCAGCGGACCCTCGGCGAGCGCCCGGAGATTGTTGCCGGCCGTTCTCCGGAAGCCAAGGGTCAGCTTGGCGCTGTCGCGGCGGTTTTCCAGATCCGATGCCGTCAATTCGATCGGCAGCACTTTCAGGCTGCAGCGGGTCTGGAACCGGACAGCGGTTCCGTCCAGCGGGCTGGTTTGCACGAAGGTCCCGCGCGGCACGTTGGTCGACAGGTCGGAGGATTCCGGGACCGGCTTGAAAACCATGTGGGTAATGGGCGGAACCGGCCGCAGGTAATGCGGCCATATCAGCTTCAGGAGGTTGAGCGAGACCTCCGGCATCTCCGCGTCGAGGCGCTGGCGCAGCCGGCCCACCAGAAACGCGAAACCTTCCATGAGCCGTTCGACATCCGGGTCGATCGGGTCTTCCGACAGGAATTTCGACAGCCGCGGGTTGGCTTTGGCGAACACACGGCCCATTTCCTTCAGGTAGTTCAGTTCGTCGCGATAGTAGGAATTGATCGCCATGCCCGCTATGTGCCCCCGGTTCCGCTCGAGCGTCTTATGCGCTGACCCGGATCTGTCCGCTGTTGTCGAGAATGGAATCGAACCGGATCCGCTTCCTGCTGCCGCCCAGATCCAGTTCCGCCTCCACGTTGAATATGAAATCGAGCGGCCGTTCGGGGTCGTCGACGGCACGCACGATCGGATTGCGCAGCCGGGGCTCGTAGTCCCTGATCTGCCGTTCGATGTTCCGGCAGATTTCGGTGGCCGTGTCCTTGTGCGACCGTGAGATCGAGTTGAAATCGGTCAGCCCGAAATCGGGGCAGGTCTCGCAGCATCCGGCCGTGCTGTTGAGAAGGATGCGCAGGTCCTCCAGCACGCTTTCCAGAACCGCGGCCTCGAATTCATCCACATTCCGGTAGTGGGTGCCGGTTACGTCGTTCTCGAGCCGCTGAAACAAGCTCACAGCCATCCGGAAGAGTTCTCCATCCAACGAGGGTCCTGCCAGACCCCAAAACAGGCACCGGTCCCGGGACGTGTCCCGGGGCGGCACCTGTCAGAGTTTCGTTTCCGTGATCCCGCCGGGATCAGGACTTGTCCAGCTTGCCCTTCAGGGACAGGGTGAAATCCGCCCCCATGTATTTGAAGTGCGGCTGCACCGCCATGGAAACGCTGTACCAGCCCGGTTCGCCCTCGACATCCGACACGTTGATCTCCGCCTTGCGCAACGGCCGGCGGGACCGGACGTCGGCGGAGGGATTGTCCTGGTCGGACACATACTGGCGGATCCACTTGTTGAGCTCGGATTCAAGCTCGCCGCGATCCTTCCAGCTACCGATGTTCTCGCGCTGCAGCACCTTGATGTAGTGCGCCAGGCGGTTGATGATCATCATGTAGGGCAGCTGCGTGCCGAGCTTGTAGTTGAGTTCGGCGTCCTTGCCTTCCGGGGAGTTGCCGAAGAATTTCGGCTTCTGCACGGAATTCGCGGAGAAGAAGGCGGCATTGTCGCTGCCCTTGCGCATGGTCAGCGAGATGAAGCCCTGCTCGGCGAGCTCGTATTCCTTGCGGTCCGATACCAGAACCTCGGTCGGGATCTTGGACTGCAGCTGACCCATGGCCTCGAACGTGTGCACCGGCAGGTCCTCGACGGCGCCGCCGGACTGCGGTCCGATGATGTTCGGGCACCAGCGATACTTGGCGAAGCTGTCGGTCAGCTTGGTCGCCAGCGCGAAGGAAGCGTTGCCCCAAAGGTAGTTGTCGCTGTTGCTGTCGGCCTCCTCTTCGTAGTTGAAGGCCTTGACCGGGGACGTTTCCGGGCCATAGGGCGTGCGCAGCATGAAGCGCGGCATGGCCAGGGCGAAATAGCGGGAATCCTCCGATTCGCGGAAGGAGTTCCATTTGGCGTATTTCGGGCCCTCGAAGATCGATTCCATGTCCTTGAGGTTCGGGATCTCCTCGAAGCTGTCGACACCGAACATGGCGGGCGAGGCGCCGGCGATGAACGGCGCATGCGACATGGAGCCGACGCTGGCGCAATACTGGGCCAGCTTGATGTCCGGAGCATTCGGCCCGAAATCGTAGTTGGAAACGATCGCGCCCACCGGCTGGCCGCCGAACTGACCGTATTCCGCCGTGTAGATATGCTTGTAGAGGCCGGACTTGACGACTTCCGGGCTGTCCTCGAAGTCTTCGAGAAGCTCGTCCTTGGTGACGCTCATCATCTCGACTTTGATGTTCTGGCGGAAGTCCGTCCGGTCGATGACGAATTTCAGGCTGCGCCAGGCCGATTCCATTTTCTTGAAATCGTCGTGGTGCAGGATCTGGTCGACCTGGGTGGAGAGTTTCTGGTCGATTTCCGCGATCATCATGTCGACTGCGGCGCCATTCACCTGGCCGCCTGCCGAAGGTTTCAGAAGTTCGGAAATGAAGGCGGCCACGCCCTTGCGGGCGACGTCGTAACCGTCATCGGCGGGCGTGAGCTTGGTCTCCTGAAGGATCTGGTCCAGAAGAGACGCGTCGAGCTCTTCGGTCTGTGCCGCGGCGTCTTGCTGTGCGTCGGTGTCTGTCATGTTTCAGTCTCGTCAGCTAGAAATGGGATAGGGGTTCGAAGAGGCCGGGCAGGTCACTCGGACTTGTCTTCCGAACCACCGGTCGCATTGGTCAGCTCCGCCAGAAGTTTCTCGCGCGCCGCTTCGTCGCCCAAAACGCCCTGGATTGCCTTGCGGAAGGCCGGGACGTTGCCAAGCGGGCCCTTGAGCGATACCAGGGCTTCACGCAGCTCGAGCAGCTTGTTGAGCTCGGGTGTCTGGCGCACGATCGATTCCGGGGTGAAATCGCTCAGGTTCTGAAACTTCAGGGACACCGCCAGATTGTCCGGTTCCTCGCCTTCCGGCGTGTCGACCAGCTTGTTTTCCGTGGCCAGATCCAGGCTGAGATCATGGCTTTTCATGACCTCGTTGAAATTGTCCTTGTTGATGTTGATGAGCGTCCGGTCTTCGATTGGCGTGTCGTCAGGGCGCTGCGTGTAGTCGCCGAGCATGACCATTTTCAGCGGCAGCTCGATTTCCTCTTTGGCATCACCTGTTGCCGGCTTGTATTTGATGTTCACCCGTTCCTTGGGTGCGACCGAAGCTTCTTTCGACATTTAATGTCCCCCGTGGTCAGACCGGCTGTCGAGCGCTGCAAACAATTCTTCCGGCGCCTTCTTGCCTCGAGATCAGATAATTCCCGTTTGGTTCCTAATGCGACTATGTGTCAGTTCTGTTTAGATGTCTGAGAATTTTGGCGTTTCAACTTAAGGATACGTTAAGATTACTTTCGGCCCGTCAATTCAGCTGCCGTTCCCACGTCCAGCAGCGAGAGTGTTTCCATGACGCTGGTTCGAATCTGGAGAGCTTCAGCGTCCGGCAGAAACTGTTTCACATTCTTGTGCCCGAGGCTCTGCCAGGAGAGCCGTGCGAGAGCGACCGCTAGATCCGGTTCCCAGTGTGCCAGATCACGTTCCGCAGCGATAGTCCGCAAGGAGCTGAGCAGGGCAAAAAGCGGTTGAATCAACTCGAACCGAAGGCAGAAGTCTCCGATCCTGAGCTGTGTCCGGAACCAGTCGCGTCCGGCCCCGCGCGTGGCCAGGTGTTGCTTGAGCGTGGCAAGGCCGGCGGTTGTCTTGCCTGCAATCGCAAGTTGGCACGCCTCGGAGAAGACGCGGTCCAGCTCGGAACTGCCGCCGCCACCGCTGCCTTCACTACCGGCCTGCACGTCCTGCGCGATCCAGTCCCTGGTTTCCACGCCGGCAAAGGCGGTGCCGTCGCTGAAGGTCATGGAGACAAGGTCCGGAAAGCGTTGCAGCAGGCAGGACAGTTCTCCGGTCACCAGTCTGCGGGCGGCCGCGTACGCGTCTCCGGCCTCCTGCATGGCCGTCGCCAGATGAAACTGGGCGTCCAGCCAGAAGGGAGAGGCGATGAACGCGGATTCGGCCGACGCGATCAGGCCTTCGTGGTTGCCGGCGCCTTTCAGGGCCGCGAGCTCGGATATCTTGGTCTTCTGCGGTGGCGGCAGCGCGGTCTTGCCGTCGGTGCTCGGCGGCAGTGTCTCGATCCGGCCCCACAGGGCGAAACGGGCGGCGTAATAGCCGCGCGCGTCGGTCGGCGCCTGGTGCCTGACCGCCGTCGCCGCCTTGGTGGCGGCGTTGAAAACGGCCTGCATCGCCGAGGCGGCACTGGACGTGTCCACCGCGATTTCCGCTGCCGGTGCCGCCGGGGCGGCTGCCGGTTGTGGCGCCGGCCGGGCAGGCGCCGGCGCGGCCTGGTCGGCGGCGGGGGCCGGAGCTGGAGCCGCGGCCTCTGCGGGCGCTTCATCGGCCGGAGCTTCCTCCGGTTCCCGTTCCGGTGCGGCGGCGGCTTCCGCCGCCTTCCTTTCCTCTTCCAGCGCGGCCCTGGCGTCCTTGGCGTAGGGGCGCAGGGCCCGCACCAGCGGACCCAGCGCAACCTGGGACTTGGTCATCTTCTGCTCGAGCGCCGTATCCAGCTCCAGCAGGGCGTCGTTGGCGATGTAGATTTCCCGGTTGAACTGGCCGTCCGGGTTTCTGGCCTCGACCATCGGGGCGAGTTTTTCGGCAAGCCAGTCATAGGCGCCGGCCCGGCCCCGTTCGCGGCGCACGGGCGGGACCATGGTTTCCCAATGGGCCTCGGACATGTCACGCAGGATGACCAGGCCCGTTGCAAGCCCGGGATAGCCTTCCTCCTCGAACAGCCCGAATGCCAGACGGGTCGCCAGGACGAGATCCTTTGACGTCGTCTGCAGCACCTTGATGGTCTCTTCGTTGAGCTGCTTCCACTTGACGGCGTTCGGTCCGCCGGTTTCCATCTTGCGGAATTCGGTTTCCAGTTCCTCGAATTCCGGGGAGTCGCGAAACTCCTCCTGGGCGTCCGGATTGTCCAGCGCGGCGCGGCCCACGCCGGCCCGGGGGTCGTCGAGTGTTGCCAAAGGGTCAGCGTCGGCCATCGGGGCACTCCGGATCAAGGGAACGGACGTTAGAGCATCCGATAACTATACTGATTCGCAATCTCATAGCGTTTCAGGTGCGGCACCTTTATAAAGTGTACAGGTTTGCGGCTCAATTTATGCTCGAACGCAGCGAAACAGGTGAAACACTTATCGCACGGCGCGCTTTGATCCACAGCGGCGCCTGTGCATATCCGGGAACTGGAAATGACCGCAGAAGTCGCAGACATCACGATAGATCATGAAACCGGCGGCGGATTTGCCGTCGTGCGTCCCGCAGGCAAGCTGGACACATTGAGTGCAAAGACGTTCGAAGCCTATCTGAAGAACCTTGTCGACCAGAAGGCGGGAACGCTCCTGGTCGACATGGAAAAGGTCGACTATGTCACCAGCTTCGGTCTGAGGTCCCTTCTCATCATCGCCAAGCTGCTTGCGCCGTCGGGAAGCAAGCTTGTCCTTTTTCAGGTGAACCCTTCGGTTGTCGACGTCCTGAAAATTTCGGGATTTCTGAAAATTCTTGCCGTCGCCGACACGCTGGAGGCAGCGAAGGAGCTTGCCGGACGGCCGGGCTGAAGGACGACCTGGCCGTGAGCGACAGTCGACCGACAGGGCACCAATCAGTGGCACATGTGGAAACAGTAACAGTTCGAAACGACCTGGCGGACCTGCCGGCTGTCTATGCCGCGGTGGAGGCCCTCGCCGCGGGTGCCGACCTGCCGGACGCCGTTCGCCGGACACTGTTGCTGATTGTCGAGGAACTGTTCAGCAACACGGTTGCCTACGGTTATCCGGAAGGCCGCGCGGACGAGATTGCCATTTCCGCCGCCCTGGAAAAAAATCATGTCGAGCTGACACTGACCGACCGCGCGGCGCCCTATGACAATGGCGCGGATCCCTTTGCTCCGGACCTCGCCGGGACAGTCGAACAACGGGACATCGGGGGCCTGGGCCTGTTTCTCGTGCACCAGTTGTCGGACGAGGTGCGCCATGAGCGGGTCGGGGACACCAACCGCACGACCGTCCTCGTTCCGCGCGCCGGTGAGGACTAGGCCGTAGTGACCAATTAACGATTGGCAGCGCCGCCCGAAAATTGGTCACACGGCCTAGCGGCCGCACACTGGAGACGGAGGTCCCGCCGAAACCGCGGTTGCCTAGAAAGAAAACTCCATCATGGAAAAATCATCCGGAAGCGGCGCCTTGTCGTTGAACTCGGCGAGCCAGTCGTAGATCGACCGGGACACCGGGGCATCCGTGGTCCGGATCTTGTCGGCCAGCTGAGCCCAGGTCAGTGTCGTTCCCGTCTCGTCCTCGATCTCGTAGGTGCCGTCGCTGATCACCAGCAGCTTGTCCCCCGGCAGCATCCGGAACGAGCCGCCGTCGAAGGCCATGTCCGGCATGGCGCCGATCACCATGCCGTCCGGTGTGCCCAGGCCGGTCACGTCAAATGTGCCGGAGGCCGGCCTCAGGTGGATGGCGGCGGGATGGCCGCCGGAGGCGTAGGACATGAGCCCGCTCGAGCGCTGGTAGACGCCGTACCAGATCGTGAAGAACATGTTGTTCTGCCGTTCCATCGGAAAGGCGTTGTTGAGTTTTGCCAGGACGTCCGATGGATTGCGAAAATCCGTGCCGACCAGCGCATTGGCCCGCAGCACGTTGATGATGGCGACCGACAGCAGCGCGGCCCCCACCCCGTGGCCGCACACGTCGATCAGGTAGATCGCGAAATGGTCGTCATCCAGATCGTGATAGCCGAACGAATCACCGCCGAGTTCGGTCGACGGCACCAGCAGCCAGTCGGCATGCGGGGACACCGGCCTTTTTTCGGGCAGGATCGAATAGACATAGTTGCCCGCGTCGCGAAGTTCCGATTCGAGCCGTTCCTGGGTTTTGGTCAGCAGGATGTTGTATTCGGCCAGCTGGTCTTCCACGGCTTCGCCATGCTCGATGGTGGCTTCGTAAAGCAGCTTGAGATCGTCGTGTTCGGCGCGCAATTCCTCAAGTTCCTTGCGCAGCAGGGCAAGCTCGTCCGCGGGGTTCGAAGCGGCGGCCTCGGCACCGAATTTGTTGCTAGGGGTCATGATATACCTACGATGCCGTCAGGGAGACGGGGCGGAAACCTTAGATCAAGACTTTGGTTCCATATTAATCAGGCAGAAAACAATGGGGCAATCGCTGTTGATATATCCTTGTTAATGAGCGACACCGTATTGTTAAATACACGAATTATCTATGACACGCGTGATATCGGCCGTAATTTCCGTATTCTTTGTATAACTGTACCGTACCGTGACCAAGGTGCGATGGATTACGCCAACGGGGGAATAACAATGCAGGCACCTTCTGAAGGCTTGTCACAAAATTCCGAATTGCCGCAGATGATTCACCTCGACCTGGATATCAAGGATTTCTGCTCGGATTGGACGCATTGCGATCTCATGTCCGGCTATATCGCCCGCATGGTGAGCCACAACCGGCTCGACTCCCTGCTTTTTTCGAACCTGTATTCCTCTGCGCTCAACGAGTTGCTGGAAGCCGTCTACCGGACGCATGGTGACAGCGGAAAGATGGAATGTGCGGTTCAGCGCCGGGGCAACCTGGACAGGGTCATCCTGACCTTCCCGGCGGACGAGGCGACCTATGATGTCTACAGGGACGTGATCGGGAAAGCCGGAGGCGACGATGCCGAAGCCCTTTACCTGGAAGCCCTGTTTGCGGACGAGGAGCCTGGTGCAAGCCTCGGCCTCCTGGAGTTGAGCGTCGATTACGGTGCCAGGCTTGCCATTGACAGATGTGAAGACGGACGGATGCGTCTGATTGCGGACCTTGCGCTCGAGGACGAAAAAGAATGATCGCAGAGAATATGACGCAGGCGTTCCAGTGGACCTACAACGAGAATGATCAGGAGTTCTCCCTGCACGGCAGCCTGCGTCCGCAACGTGCGGACGAACTGAACCACTGCATCGCGGCGCTTGAACAATCCGTCTCGGGCGTGAACGGGCTGTTCTATGTGAATGTCCGGCGGCTGGTACGCATGAACAACGTCGCGTTCCATGCGCTCGGCTGCAAGATCCTGGACATGGTGCGAAAGCGCAGCGACCTGAAGGTGCATGTCACGACGTCCAGCGTGGTCGGTTGGGCGACCCGGAAATTCGCGGTCCTGGAGACCATGTCGGACAAGATCACGGTCAGTGAATACGACAATGAATTCTATCCGGGCCAGACATTCCTGGAAGAGGGCGGTTTCATTCCGATCCTGCGCACGCAGACCAAGCTGACCTGGCACCATGAGCGTGACCTGCTGGGACGGCATGGTCTGGAACCCGGCATGCAGGTTGCCGACATCTGCTGCGGGATCGGCGATTTCGCCGTTCTCATGCAGAAGGAATACAAGCCTGACCGGATCGTTGCGCTCGATCACAGCCGGTCCAGCCTGGACTACGCGCGCAAGGTGGCCGGCGATTTTGGCGTACGCGGCATCGACTACGTCTTCGGCGACGCCTCGGACATGCTGCTTGAAAGCAACCAGTTCGATTTTGTCACCTGCCGCCATTCCCTGCAGGTGTTCGACCGGCCCGAACTGATCCTCAAGGAACTGCTGCGGATCTGCAAGCCGGGCGGCCGGGTCTACATCACCAATGAGAAGAATTCCCATTGCCTGGGTGAACCGCGGTCCGAATCGATCCAGCGCACCTATTCGGAACTGGCGCGCCTGTGGGCGCATTTCAACATGGATATCGAGCTGGGTCCCAAGAGCCGGCGCTACCTGATGGATGCGGGCTTCGAGGACATCAGGATGGAATCCTTCATGGTGACCAATCTTGACGGCAATCCGCAGGACTTTGCCGACATCATCCAGTCCTGGGAAGATGTCTATGCGGGACAGATGGCCGTGGACCGTGGCGACAGC
Source organism: Roseibium sp. Sym1 (assembly GCF_027359675.1). Classification (NCBI taxonomy): domain Bacteria; kingdom Pseudomonadati; phylum Pseudomonadota; class Alphaproteobacteria; order Hyphomicrobiales; family Stappiaceae; genus Roseibium; species Roseibium sp. Sym1. Next base: position 1,251,676 of record NZ_CP114786.1, on the reverse strand, counting down.
GAGGAGCAGATCCGCGAGTTCCGGCAGGGCTTCCAGGATCACATTTTTGCCGCGCTGCATCCCAAGGGCTATGCGGGCTGGCCGATTTGGGTGGCCTCTGGACGGAAACCGAAATGAGTGTGACACACGTGACCCAGGAGACCCCGGAAAATCAGGAGCCGGAAGCGATTGGCCGGTTTTCCCGGCACAGCTTCCGGGCGAAATTCATCGCGGTGGTGAGCGCCGCGGTCCTGTTCGATCTGATGCTGGCCGGCGGGGTCGCCATCTGGAACGTGCAGCGCCTGTCGAAGGATGCCACGGAAAAGGTGGAAACGGGTCTGACCGACGCCACCGAGGAATACCTGCGGACATATATCGACACCACGGGCCTGCGCACCGAACTGCTGCTTGACCAGGTGTTTTCCGAAGTCGAAGCGCTGGGCGCCTCGATGCAGACCCTGATCGACAATCACGACACCGGAGCCGAGATCGGCCTTGCCGTGGAAGGCGATCCGGTGCTTGGCGACAAGCTGGTCTACAACAAGGAGGCCGGCTGGGCGCAGAATTCTCCCGGAGAGTCGGTTGTCAGCGTCTGGGGTTATCTGCTTGACGACGAAGGCAATCCACTTCCCGAAGTCGCCGAGGAGATCGCCGACAGCTCCGCCTTCAACCTGATCGCGCCGGGCATGATGAAGACGGGGTCGCCGAAGCTGCAACTCTATTATGTCGGCCCCAAGGACAAGCCGATCATGCGCACCACGCCCTATACGGAGCAGGCGCAGACCTTCGACAAGCTCTACCCGGGACACAACGAAGCCAATTTCTGGGATTTCTTCTTTCCCGGCGTCTATGAAGGCTGGCAGGACTGGCTTGCCGACCCGGCCAACCGGCCGGTACCCCGCGACATAGTCGGCACGGCTCCCTATATCGACGCCATCACCGGTGCCAAGATCGTCAGTTTTTTCTTCCCGCTCTGGAACGCGGAGCGCACGGACGTCGCCGGCATGACCGCGGTCGACATCACGCTCGACCAGTTGTCCAGCCTGGTCGAGAACGTGAAGATCGCCGAGACCGGCTTCGGATTCCTGAGTTCCTCATCCGGCAACATCCTTGCCGTCAGCGAGGCCGGCGCCAAGACCCTTGGACTGGTGTCCGTCGGCGGTGAAGGCCAGGGCGTGACCGGCATCAACCGTTACCTGTCCCAGAGTGAATATCCGGAAGTCGCCAACATGGCGCTGCCGCATGACACCGGCACGGTGCTCGAAACCATCCATCTCGGCGTGGAACAGCATGGCGGGGCCGAGGCCCGCGAAGGCTATCTGGTCGTCCTGAAGGAACTGGCTCCGATCAACCTGTGGGACGGCGAGAAGATCGTCGCGGAAAACCTCACCCTCGGGTTCATGGTCGCCACCGACGAGATCTACGCGCCGCTTGACGAAGTGCGCCAGGAGCTCTCCGACGCGACGCAGCGGATCGTGTCCTGGCAGATCACCGCGTTGCTGTTCAGCCTGCTGGTGGTGACGCTGGCTGTCTACGCCATTTCCGGTCGCATCACGAAGGGCCTGTCCGAACTGGCCGGTGCGGCCAGGGCGCTGCAGAACAAGGACTACTCCGTGCGCGTTGCCATCCCGACCCGGGACGAGGTGGCGGCGGTGGGCCTTGCCTTCAACAACATGGCCGAGGAAATCAGCTACCACACGGAAAATCTCGAAAATCTCGTCGAGGAGCGTACCCGGAAGCTGGAGACTGCCAACAGCGAGATCGTCGCGCTCAACGAGCGCCTGAAATCGGAAAACCTCCGGCTCGGTGCGGAGCTGGACGTTGCCAAGCGGATCCAGGAGATGGTCCTGCCGCGGCGCAGCGAACTGGAAGTCATCCCGCAGATCGAAATCGCCGCCTTCATGGAGCCGGCCGACGAGGTTGGCGGCGACTACTATGACGTCCTGTTCGACGGCGACCACATCAAGGTCGGCATCGGCGACGTCACCGGTCACGGGCTGGAAAGCGGCGTCTTGATGCTGATGGTGCAGTCGGTCGCCCGTGCCCTCCAGGAACAGGGCGACAGGGACCCCGTCGCCTTCCTCGACGTGCTCAACCGGGCCGTCTACAAGAACATCACGCGGACGAATTCGGACAAGCATCTGACCCTTGCCTTTGTCGATTACGAGAACGGCAAGGTGACCCTGTCCGGCCAGCACGAGGAGGTGCTGATCATCCGCGCCAATGGCGACACCGAGCGGATCGACACGATCGATCTCGGTTTCCCGGTCGGCCTCGAAGCGGATATCCTGCCCTTTGTGGCGACCCTCGATCTGGCCTTCGGGCCGGAGGATGTCCTGATCCTGCATACCGACGGCATCACCGAGGCGGAGAACGAGAAGGGCGAAATGTTCGGCCTCGACCGGCTCAGCCAAAGCGCACATGACAACCGCGAAAAATCGGCAAAGGGTATTGCCGAAGCGGTCATAACTGATGTCAAGTCGCATATTGGCAACTACAAGGTATTTGATGACATCACGCTCGTTGTCCTGAAGCATAGGTAAGGCATGGTCGAGGATTTTGGACAGGCCGTCGTATCGAACGGTGGCAATGCAACGCGGTTTTGTCTCACTTTGAGGGCCGAGCCCCTTGAATTGAGCTGGCACCATTGCGGTGTCACATCAGATTTTTTGGGCGAATATTTCAGCCGTTCGTGTGGCCGAGGCATAGATGCTGTCGATGCACGCCACAGCATCAGCTACATGATCAACGAGATCCTGGAAAATGCCGTCAAGTTCCGCCATGGCGGCGACATAGAGATCCGCAGCAGTCTTGAAGAGGACCTGTTCGAAATCCAGATCGTCAATTGCGTTGATCCGGAGACCGCAACAAAATTTCAGACTCATCTTGCAGGTTTGCTCGAACGCGAGCCGGGGGAGCTGTTGTTGGAACGCATTGAAGAAAATGCACTTAACCCGGAATCCTCCGGGTCGGGGCTGGGTCTGCTTACACTGATGAGTGATTACGGAGCCAAAATGGGCTGGTCTTTCGCGTCTGAGCGTGTAAGTGAAGGCGTTGAGCTCACAACCTATGCTTCTTTGCGACTTGCCTGATCGCCGAAATATTCCGAAGGAAGAGACCAAAATGGAAATCAGCACGAACGATTACCGCGTTTGGACTGAAGGATCCGCCATCCACTACGAGGGTACGATGCGGCTTTCCGGCACGGACGCCTATGCTCCTATCCTGGAAATCATGCACGCCGTTCTCGAAGCGAAGCCGGAAGTCATCACGCTGGACCTGACCGGGCTGGAATTCCTGAACAGTTCCGGTATCAACCTGCTCGCGAAGTTCACGATCGAAATCAGGAAACAGCCGGATGTCGGTGTCAGGGTTCTGGGCTCCAAGTCGATCCCCTGGCAGTCCAAGTCGCTCCGCAACCTGCAGCGTCTGCACCCGGCGCTGGAATTGACGATTTCCTGATCTCCAGGAGGAATGGCAAGGCTGCCGCCATGCACATGCAACGGACGTCCAGACCGAGCACCGTGGCCAGTCAGGTTTCGGGCGCGCTTGTTCTCGCCGTGATCCTTTCCGCCTGCCAGTCGTCCAGCAAGAATCCCAAGCTTGAAAGCCAGTATGTCGGCCAGAGTTCCGCGGCGTTTTTTGAGGCCTACGGACCGCCCGACCAGGTGATCGGCCTCAAGCAGAAGATGAAGACCGATTCAACGGGCCGGATCGTCAAGCAGACGGATCCGAAGGAACTCGTCTACTACTGGTCGTCCGCCCGCACGACACCTTCCAAGGTCCCCAAGCCCACCAGCGGCATCTGCAACCTGGCCATCCTCACCAGCGCGGACGGCAAGATCCTGCGGATCGAGGTACAGGACGAAAGCGGAAACATCGAAGCCGTCAAGACCAACTGCGAAGCCCTGATCAAGTAGGGTCCGAGAAGGTTATTATGGCCCGGGTCCCGGCTCCGGGTTACAGTCCGCAACAAGGTTCGGTCCGCGACTGAGCAAAGGGGGCGGCCATGTTCTGGGATTGCATGACACCAGTGATCACGACACGCCTTCAGAGGGCGGTCGACGCGGGCTACAGCCTGTTTGAACCCTACCGGCTGACCGGCACGATCATACATTGCAGCTGTCCCGTCTGCATGACGTCGGAAGTCGCGGAAGAACTGTCGACGCTCCCCCTCAGGGAAATCAGTTCAGAGCTGCTGGCCGAATACACGAACTCCGCCCATGGCAATAACGGGGGCCGGGCCGAACCAGAGTTCAAGCACTTCCTGCCCAGGTATCTCGATCTCATTGCCCAATGCGAACCGCCCTCACCCCTCGGGTTGGAAACCTGTCTGACAAGGCTTCGCGGCTATCGGAAGGCCTGGCCGGAAGCTGAATGTCATGTGCTTGACGAATTCTTCGATGCCTTCGCGGAGGCGAGTGTTCAGCAGTCCGAGTTGCTGGAATGGCCGGTCGGCTATCGGCTCGCGTTCGATCTCGGCGCCGTTCTTGTGATGGTTGTCGAGGCCGGCGGTGATCTGGACCGCGTGCTTGCGACCATCGACGCGGCGGAGTCGCCCCTGACGGCCGTTCATCTGGCAAGCCTGCGCCTGGAGATTCGCGAAAGAGCACGTGGTCCGGTCTACAAGAACGCCTATCTGGAGGACCATCCGAAAGTTGCCGCGAAAATCGGTGCCTGGCTGCGGCGGGAGAGTGTCACGGCGCGTATCTTGAACGCGGCGGGACAGACGGGGGACCAGGCCTATGATGCCATTCTGGACCTCGCTGTCTGAAGCGACATCGTCATCGTTCGCAGGGAACGAAGAAGGCGCTTTGGAGGAATTCGAGGACCGTCTGCTCGCAAACCTCTGGACGCATAACCGGGGCGTGCTGCAGGCGCTCGGCCTGGACCCTCGCCGGTCCGTTCTCTTTGATGACCTTCCGGAGCTTCTGGCGAGGGCCTGCGACCCGCAAAGTCCGGTCATCTACCGCCCGGCGCTCAGGGAATTCGCCCTGGCGGAACTCTCTGGAGGGACTGCCCTGGTGATCCGTCACTGTCCCTGGTCCGGTAAATTGCTTCCTGCCTCCGTCTCGGATGACTGGTTCGATCTTCTCACGGCGGAACTGGGCACCGATGACTGGAGGACGGAGGAAGCCAGGTCCCGGTTGCCGGAAGCCTATTTTGCCGAGGACTGGTGGATTGCCCGCCATCTGTGACGTCACGACCGAAAGCGGATCTGCAAGGTTGCTGACAGGCCTGTCCCGATGCCCGTGACTGCTTCGGCCAACGCGGCAGGCGGTCACAGCAATTCCTCGAGCCGCGCGATCGCCGCCGGTATGGGTTCGATCATGGGAACGGGCAACCCGGTTGCCAGGACCCTCGCGGCGGTGGCCAGCGGGCCGCCTCCCACGACAATCGCCTCGGCGCCGTCCTGCCCGATCGCAAGATCGATTGCCTTTGCCAGCTCTGCCAGCAGATCGTCGGGTCGCGACATCAGGCGAACCGGGTCGCCGCTGGTCAGCCGGACGGAAACAAGTTGGTCGGCTGCTCCATAGATGCGGGCCCGACGCCGAATGGCACCGGCGAGGCGGGGCGTCGTGGTGACGACGGAATACCGCCACCCTTCCACCATCGCTGCACACATGCTTGCTTCGGCAATCCCGACCACCGGCACGGGCAGCAGCCGGCGGATCCGTTCAAGTCCGGGATCGCCGAAAGCCGCCACCACGACACCGGCAACAAGCGGGTCAAGGCGGGTGGCAATCTCTTCGACCGCATGCCCTGCCGTGATCAGCTTTTCCTCGTCCTGGATCAGCGCCGCGCCGAACGGCGCCGTATGCGCTTCTATCCGGAAATTCCGGGTGCTGTCCTGCGCGATCACCCGCATGGCCTCGGTCGTGTCCGTCGAGGTGTTCGGGTTGATCAGGGCGACGCGCGTGGCCGCAGTCCAGGACCCGCTGCCTGGGGCGGGCTCAGTCACCCGGTTTCTCGCGCGCCACATGAAGCCCGGTGGCGGAAGCTGCCAGCGTGCCGTCCTTCACGACGGTTTGCCCCCTCACCATCGTCAGCACCGGCCAGCCCGTCACCTTGAAACCCTCGTAGGGTGTGTAGTCCGCACCGTGATGCAGGATGTCCTGGGAAATCGTCCTTTCCTGTTCGGGATCCCACAAGACGATATCGGCATCCGCGCCGATTGCGATGGTGCCCTTGCGCGGATAAAGGCCGTATTGCCTGGCATGGTTGGTGGATGTCAGCGAGACGAAGCGCTGCAGGCTGATCCGGCCCTTTCCGACGCCTTCGGAAAACAGGATCGGAAGCCGTGTCTCGACCCCCGGAATTCCGTTCGGGATCCAGCGGAAGCTCTGGCGGCCCTTGGGGTGCTTCTTGCCGGACGTGTCTTCATAGCGGAACGGGCAATGGTCCGAGGAGAACAGGTCGAAGATACCCTGTTCGATGCCCTCCCAGCAGGCAACCTGGCTGGCCTTGTCCCGTGGCGGCGGAGAACAGACATTCTTCGCACCTTCCGGAATGTCGAGATCTTCCGCGGTCAGCACGAGATACTGGGGGCAGGTCTCGCCGTAGACCTTCAGCCCACGTGCGCGTGCCCTTGAAATTTCCTCCATGGCCTCGCGGTTCGACACATGAACGATCACCAGCGGAACCCCGGCGATTTCCGCCAGGCTGATGGCGCGGTGGGTGGCTTCCCGCTCAACCGGGATCGGGCGGGTGGTGGCATGGAACCGGGGAGCCGTGTTTCCGGCCATTTCCGCTTGGTCGCGCAGGAAACCGATCGCGTCGTCATTTTCCGCGTGGATCATCGCGCGCGCCCCGGAGCGCTTGGCGGCGGTCATCGTTTCCAGAATTTCCCGGTCCGTCAGCTTCAGGCCTTCGTAGGTCATGAACATCTTGAACGAGGTGTAGCCTTCTTCGGCAAGCGCCGGCAGTTCCTGACCCAGCACATGCGGTGTCGGATCGGAGACGATCAGGTGAAAGCTGACATCGACGTGGCAGTTGCCGTCCGCCAGGCCATGATACCAGGCCAGCGCGTCCCGCAGGCTCTGGCCCTTGTCCTGAAAACAGAACGGCATGACGGTCGTGTTGCCGCCGAAAGCTGCCGAGCGGGTCGCGCTGTCGAAGTCGTCGGCCATGACGACGCCTTCGCCCGAGGGCTGGGAGATGTGGACATGACTGTCGATGCCGCCGGGCATCACCAGCAGGCCGGCCGCGTCGATCGTGTCCGGACAGTCGCCGAGGTCCTCGGCGATGGCAACGATCCGGCCCGCCCGGATGCCGATGTCGGCGTCGAACGTGTCCGAGGCGGTGACGATCGTTCCTGCGCGGATGACGGTATCATAAGGGCTCACGAGGCTGTCTCCTGCGGGTGCATGTGTTCAAGCCAGTGCTGCGCGATCGCGCGCCGCGTGGCAAACCAGGCGCCTCCCTTCCGGGCGGCATGGTCGAGAAAGTCCGACAGTCCCCCGATGCGGGCGGGTCTGCCGATGATCCGCAGGTGAAGACCGATGCTCATCATCCGGGGCGTCTGCGCGCCCTCCTGCCACAGCCAGTCATAGGCCGCGCAAAGATAACGCGCGAACTCGCTTCCGTCCCTGAAACCGTTGGGCAGCTGGAACCGCATGTCATTCGTGTCCAGCGCGTAGGGCATGATCACGTGAGGCCGGCTGGTGCCCTCGATGACGCGCGGCAACTCGTCGTCATAGGCGTCGCTGTCGTACAGGAAGCCGCCATGTTCCACGAGAAGCTCGCGTGTTCGCGGGCTCGCCGCGGTTCGCGTGTGCCAGCCGACAGGGCGCGTGCCGGCGGCTTCTGCGAGAGCCGCGACCGTACGGGCTATTCGGTCGCGCTCCTCTTCCGGGGAAAGGCCCTGGTGGCCTTCCCACCGCCATCCGTGGGCCGCGACTTCGTGGCCCCGGGCGACAGCGTCCCGGAACAGCCAGGGATAGAGCTGCGCGGTCTCACCGGTTGCGCTCAGGGTCGCGGCGACACCGTGCGCCTCGAGGAGTTTCGCGATGCGCCAATAGCCGACCCGGGGACCGAAATCGAAGTGACTTTCCATGGCGATGTCCGGATAGGGGAACGGTTCCGCCGTCATGTCGAAGATGCGGTCGTTGACGGCATCGCCGCGCCGGACCGAAAATTCCGAGCCTTCCTCCACATTGATCACGATGGAGACGGCGACCCTGGCACCGTTCGGCCATTCGACGACCGGCGGATTGGCCCCGTAGCCAAGATAGTCCCTGTGATAGCTTGTCATGCTGCATCCGGCTCAGTTCAGGTCCTGGAAGAGACTGCCCCAGCCTTCGACACGCGCCGGGTCGGCGCCGCAGACCTTCATGGATTTCCAGACCGCCGTCTGGACGGTGTCGTAGATCGGGAGACCGAGGTCCTTCTCGAGTTTCTCGACAACGCCCGCCCCGCGCAGGTTGGTGCAGAAGATGATGATCGCGTCCGGCTTTCCCTCGGCCGCGACCTCTCGCGTCATGGTCTCGATGTCTTCCTCGGACACATCGGAAAAGGAGAAGTTGACCTTGAGGTTCAGGTGACGCTCGGCCGTGCAGGTGAAGCCGGAGCGTGCATAGTTCTCGATGATCTTCTCCTGAACATCGTCCAGATAGGGTGTCACAAGACCGAAGGTCTTGACGCCTGTGCGCTCGAAGATCTCGTTGATGGCGAGAACCGAGGAACACGCCGGCACGCCCGTACGCTCGGTAATCGCGGCACACAGGGCTTCGTCCCGGTCGAATCCCAGCCAGCCGGCGGACGTGCCGTTCCAGCAGATGCACCCGACCAGCGCGTCCGCCAGAAGATCCGAGGCCGCGAGCATCGGCTCGTTCTCGAACTGGCCGAGGGCATTGTCGCCAAGGGAGATTTCCGTCACGCGAAACCGTCCGAAATGGGCTGTGGTGTCATCGATGCCGTCAACCATGGCGGTGGTCAGCGGCTCCAGGACGGTGTTCGAGGACGGGGTAAGCATTCCGAGGAGGTGACGTTTTGCTTTTGTCATTTGGGGTTTCCTGATCAGAAGTCGGCCATGCGGCGTAGGCCGACCAAGCGGTCTGCGATGACGAGAACAATGATGGTGAACAGTATGAGCAGCGAGGAGATCGCCGCGATTGTCGGATCCGGCCGAACCTCCAGATATTCCAGGATCTGGATCGGCAGGGTCTTGTTGCGCGCATCCGTCAGGAAGATCGAGATCGGGTAGTTGTCCATCGAGGCAAGAAAGGCAAACAGGCCGGAGCTCAGATAGGCCGGGCTCAAGACCGGCACGAGCACCTTGAGCAACGCCTTCGGATAACTCAGGCCCAGGGTCCTGGCCGCGTCGATCAGGGAAAAATCGAACAGGCTGAGACTCGCCTGCACCGTGCGCATCACAAACGGCAGGGTCACGATGACATGGCCGAGAATGAGGCCCGTATAGGCGTCGCGATAGCCGATCTCGCGCAGGAACTGCAGCAGCGCGATGCCGATCACAAGACCGGGCATCATCAGCGGAGACACGACAAACGTGGAGATCGTCTCCCTGCCGGGAAACCGGCCGCGGACGACCGCGATGGCGGCCAGGGTGCCCAGCACCAGCGAAATGCCCGTGGAAAACAGGGCGATCTGGACGGACAGGCTGAGCGAGGGCAGGAACCCGCGCTTGTCCGCAAGGCTCTCGTACCAGCGCAATGACCAGCTCGGAGGCGGCAGGTCGAACACGGGCGAAGAGGAGAAGGAAACCGCGATGGTCACGAACAGGGGGGCCATGAGGTAGATGCACACGGCACAGCCGATCACCCAGACGAGGACCCTTGCGATGCGTTCAGTCCAGGTCATGCGTTTGCCCTCACCTTGCCGGCCACCCACTGGCTGGCGACGATCACGATCAGCGAGAACACCAGCAGGACGACCGCGACGGTCGAGCCCAGGGTTTCATTGCGCAGATACAGATAAGACCGGGCGATTTGCTGGGACAGGGTCATGAACCGCTCGCCGACCAGCAGCGTCGGGATCACATACATCGCCAGCGCGAGAGAAAAGACAAACGCAATGCCGGCTATGACGCCAGGAATCGTGAGAGGCACGATGACCTTCCAGAATACGTAGAGCGGGGAACCGCCGAGCGTCCTGGCCGCTTCAGGGAGCCTGGGGTCCATCAGCCGGATGACCGAGTAGATCGGCATGATCATGAAGGGGACGAACACGTTGACGGCACCGAAGACGAGTCCGGTCTCGGTGAAGATGAGCCGCACGGGCTCGTCCGTCAGGCCCAGCATCATCAGTGTCTGGTTCAGGACACCGTCGCTGCGCAACACGATCGTCCACGCGAAGGCCTTGACCACGATGCCGACGGACAATGGCAGGATCAGCGAGATCAGGAACACGACCTGAACCCACCCTTTCGACCAGGCCAGGGCGAAGGCCGCCGGATAGCCGATCAGCAGGCAGATGCCGGAGGTGAGCAAAGCGGTGCGGAGCGTGTTCCAGATGATGTACCAGTTGAACGGGTCGCCGAAAAAATCGACATAGGCGGATACCGTAAAGGCGTCCGGGATCCGGAAACTGGCAAGGAGCAGCAGTCCCAGCGGGAGCGCATAGAGCACCACGAGATAGCCGACACCGGGAACGGCCAGGAGCCAGGTGCGGTCGGCTTTGCCTTTTGCCCCGGTGCCCATCATGCCGCCCCCGGAAAAACGAGCGTCTTGTCCGTCGCCCAGACGGCGGAATAGGTCTGCCCGACATTCAGGTTATCGGCCAGGTCCGGAGAAAGCTCGATTGCGAGTTTTTCTCCGCCCGCGCCTGAAAACAGGGCGTGCGACCGGGCACCGACATAGATCCGGTCCTTCAACGTGACCGGAAAAACGTTCATCCCGTCCGGCGTGGTTCCGTGTTCCGTGATGGACAGGTCCTCCGGCCTCATGGCGACGACAACATCCGCCCCCTTGCGGAAGTGACCGGCAACCCTGACCCGCGTCTCGCCCACGCGAACCGACAGCGTGCCTTCTTCCTGTGCCGCGACCACGCCGGAAAGCTGGGAAGACGCGCCTATGAAATCGAGCACAAACCGCGATTTCGGGTTCTTGTAGATCTCCTTGGGGGCACCGAACTGTTCGATGACGCCCGCATTCATGACCGCGATCCGGTCGGACATGACCAGCGCCTCGTCCTGGTCATGAGTGACGAAAACGGAGGTGATGCCGAGGTCCCTCAAAAGGGACTTCAGCTCGATTTGCATGCCTTCGCGCAGCTTGCGGTCCAGCGCGCTGAAGGGCTCGTCAAGAAGCAGGATGTCCGGATGCGGCGCAAGGGCGCGGGCGACCGCGACACGCTGCTGCTGGCCGCCGGAAAGGGCGGACGGATAACGCCCGGCGATATCCGGCAGCTTGATCAGGTCCAGGAAGCGCGCAACCGTGGTATCGGCCTCCGGTTTGGAAACACCTCTGGCCCTCAGGCCAAAGGCAATGTTCTCCGCCACGGTCAGGTGCGGGAACAGCGCATAGTTCTGGAAGACCACGCCCACGTTGCGCCTGTGCGGCGGCAGGCCGGAAATGACCTTGCCGTCCAGAGTGATCGTACCGCCGTCGACGGGCAGCAGCCCGGCGATCATGCGCAAAAGCGTTGTCTTGCCGCAACCCGATGGCCCCAGCAGGGAAACGAACTCGCCTCTGCCGATCGTCAGGTCCAGATTTTCCAGGACACGTGTGCCCTGGAAGCTCTTCGAGACCGATCTGGCGTCCAGATAACCCGGATCGTCACTCATGGAAGTCATTCGCAGTGTTCCGTTTCGTGGATGCGCCAGGGTCTCAAGCCGCAATCTCGCGGTCGAAACGTTCGATCCAGTCGCGCCGGTTCTTGGACACCGCGCCCCAGTCCGGTGAGAACGCCTTGACGTCCGTCGGCACGCCCTCTCCGGCGGCAACAGAGGTGTTCGTCGGAAGGGCGAAGGTCTCCTTGATCATGGCGCCCTGCAGGTCCGGTCCGAGCATTTCGTTGACAAAGGCCAGTGCCAGCTCTTCTTCCGGACCACCCAGGACCCGGGCGATACCCGACGGCATGGCGCCAATGCCTTCCTTGGGGGCGGCCAGGTCGACGGGAGCGCCTTCGAGCTTGCGCGGGATGGCGATGGAGGAGAACGAGCCTGCAAGAAGGGACGCTTCGCCCTGTTCCAGCAAATTGAAGCTTGGCGGCATCTTGGTATAGATCGTGAGCAGGTTCGATTTCAGTTCCGCGAGTTTGGCAAAGGCGGCGTCGACGTCATACTGGGCTTCCTCGAGCGGTTTGCCGGTTGCCAGATGCGCCGCGAAGAAGAACGTCCAGAGGCCTTCGGTGTTCTGCAGGGACGGGATGATGACCTTGCCCTTGTAGGCCGGATCCCACAGCGCCTCCCACGAGGGAACCTCCTCGACCGAGCCGGTGTTGAAGGCGACGCCGCACCAGGGCTGCTGGTAATTGGCCCACATGCCGTCCATGTGAATCGCGTTGTCCTTGATGGCGCCCAGGTTGCCGATCGAGGACGGATCAAGCTTTTCAATCAGTTGTTCCTCAACGGCCTGGATAAGGACGGGATCGTCCATCATCACCACCGAAAGATAGGGCTTGTCCTTGTTGGACCGCATCTTTTCGAGATTGACCGAGGACTTGGTGCCTTCGAGGATCACCTTGCAATCGTATTTGGCCTCGAACAGCGGCAGGACGGCCTTTTCCATCCAGCCGACATGGCCACCGGCACAGCCGACGATCATTTCCTTGGTCTGTGCGCGTACGATTGCCGGTGTCGCCAGCGTGCCGAGCGCGGCCGCACCGATTTTCAGAGCGCTTCTGCGGGTAAAGGTAGTCTTGCTAATCATGATACTTTCTCCACCATTGGGAAGTCAGGCCAGGTCGGTTATGCAAGGGAAGGGCCAATTGTGCACATTTTTGTTTTTATTATTTTTTTCAGCATGTTAAGTAACCTCTCGGCAGGCAGGAATTCTTGAATCAAATTTTGTGCACATTTTTAGATCTATAATGTGCACAAAATTCAAACAGAAGAAGCGGAAGATCGTGGCAAAAGGTTTGAGACGCGGTGCAAAGGCAACTCCGGATCTCGACGAGACCGTCTACGGGCGCATTTCCTCGGCGCTCATGGAGGGCAAGCTCAAGGCGGGCAGCAAGCTTGCCGAGCACAAGCTTGCGGAGGCGCTGGAAGTCTCGCGCGAACGCGTCAGGAAGGCCCTTCACCGTCTCGCGGCAGAGCGCCGTATCGAGATCATTCCCAACCGGGGGGCGTGGGTGCCGCGCCCGTCCGCGGATGAGATCAAGGCTGTTTACGAAGCTCACAGGGTGCTTGAGTCCGGTGTGCTCATGCGGTTGTGCCAGTCCGTTACCGAGGAGATGCTGGCGAAACTGGAAGCGCATCTCGACCAGGAACGCGATGCGGCGGTGCAGGGGGACCGCCCGCGCTCCGTCCAGTTGTCGGGCCGGTTTCACATCCTTCTGGTGGACATGCTCGGCAACGACGAGCTGTCCCGGTTCATCCGCGACCTGCTGAGCCGGTCGTCGATCATGGTGTCGCTTTACGAACAGGCCAACCAGTCTGCCTGCGGCGTCGACGAGCATGCCGAGATCGTCGAGGCCTTGCGCGCGCGGGATCCCGAAAGGGCGATTGCCCTGTCCCATTCCCACTTTGCCCATGTCGAGCACCGCCTCAGTCTTCAGGACGCCGTCAGCGCGCCGCAGGACTTCGCGTCCATTTTCGCAAGCTAGTTCGCACGCCGGCGGCTCCGCGAGCGCGCGTAACTGGCGCCTGGTCGTCTTGCTGATTTCGATCGCCATTGTTCCTGGTCCACTCGCGGTTTCTTGCATTGCAGGAACAAAGCAACAGCCGGGCCAGTTGCCCGCCATGGCACGACGGCGGAAATCAACCGCCTGAAAACAAACGCCAATTCCGGAGACGATCAGCGCGCGATTGCGAACCGGCCTGTCAGGTTTGTTGTCTGAATTCTGTATACTGTATACAATTTCATCATAAGAGGTTGATATATAGGCATTTCCGTTTTGCCTTTCTGGTGCTTTCTGGCAGAATGAATTTGTATTCAACCCGATTCAAAAAAAATTATGGCACTTGCATCTTCACCACCATTCAGACGCACGCAGCTCCATCAGGACGTGGCCGATCATCTCAGGGCGCTGATCCTCGACGGGCGCCTCAAGGATGGCGAACGGATCGTGGAGACGGCGCTGTGCGAAAAACTGAACGTCTCTCGCACGCCGTTGCGCGAGGCGATCAAGACGCTCATCCACGAAGGGCTGATTGAGCATCAGCCCAACCGGGGCGCACGGGTTTCCAAGGTGACACCCGAGGAACTCAGGCAGCTGTTTGAAGTGATGTCCAGCCTTGAAATGCTGGCGGCCGAAATCACCGCTCGTACGATAAAGCCTTTGGAATTCAAGCGTTTGAAGGCTTTGCACGACAAGATGGCAAAGCATCATGCCGCAGGAGAGAGACATCAGTATTTTGCATTGAACCACCAGATCCACCTTCGGATCGTCGAGCTCTCGGGCAACGCGATCCTGATCGAAACGCACTCCGCGCTGATGATCCGTGCCCGCCATTTCCGCTATCAGGCACTTGCCGGGAATGACCGCTGGGCGGAAGCGATGGAGGAGCACAATCGGATCATGGATGCGCTTGAGGCCGGCGACGCGGAACTCTGCGGCCGGCTGATGAAGCGCCATGTCGGCAGGACCGGCGAGGTTGTCGAGGCGACTTTTCCGGAATAGCGAGCCGGCCGGCGCTGGCCTTCCCGAGCAATTGGCACAGCACTTGCTGAGCACCCTCCGTCACAGAACAAGGAGGGCGTTATGCGTCAACTATTAGCAGCACTCGCGCTGGGCGGCCTGGTGGCCACACCTGTATCGGCTGAAACCATCGAGTTGAAAGTGCTTGGGCAGCCGGGAAGCACCGGACTGATCCAGAAAAACCAGGAAGTTCCGTTCTTCGAGAATTTTGCCGAGGAGACCGGTCTCGACGTGAAGGTGAACTTCCAGCCGCTCGACGCCACCGGCATCAAGGATACCGAAGAACTCCGCGTTCTGAAGAGCGGCCTGTTCAACATCATTTCCCTGCGCATGTCCCAGGTCAGCCGGGACGAGCCGACCATACTGGGTCTCGACCTTGTCGGCCTGAACCCGACCTACGAGGCCGGCAAGAAAACGATGACCGACTTCTCGGAGATCGTCGACAAGCGCCTTCAGGAAAAGTTCAACACCAAGCTCCTCGGCATCTGGCCGTTTGGTCCGCAGGTGCTGTTCTGCAAGCCGGAGATCTCAAAGCTCAGTGACCTGAAGGGTTACAAGGTCCGCGTCTATGACCAGAACCTGGCAAAATTCGTCGAAAGCGTCGGCGGCACTCCGGTTCCGCTCGGGTTCACGGAAGTCCAGCAGTCCCTCGCGCGCGGCGTCGTCGATTGCGCGATCACCGGGCCCAGCTCCGCGAACTCGGCGGCCTGGCCGGAAGTCACCACCCATGTGCTGCCGCTGGCCTTCCAGATCGCACTCAACGGCTACGGCATCAACCTGGACACCTGGAACAAGTTCAGCGCGGAAGACCAGGCCAAGATCGAAGCCGCGTTCGACAAGCTGACGGCCGATATCTGGACCTATTCCGAAGAACTGTTCGACGATGCGATGCGGTGCAATGTCGGCAAGACGCCGTGCGAGCTCAACAAGCCCTATGACCTTGTTGAAGTGCCGATCACCGAGGAAGACCTGGCCATCGTCGAAAACGCCGTCAAGGAACTGTCCTTCCCGGCCTGGGCCGAAGTCTGCGACGCAACCAACCCGACCTGTTCCGACGACTGGAAAGCCACCGTCGGCAAGCGCCTGGGTATGTGATTTCGGAACGGCGCGCCGTTTCCGGCGCGCCGTTTTTCTCCAAGACTGGACGAGCGCTTCATGCAATTCATCATCAGATATGTCAGCTGGACCTTCGGGTTGATGCTCCTTGGGCTGTCATTGTTCGTTTCCCTCGAAACCCTGAGCCGGAAACTTTTCAATTTTTCCTTCCAGGGAGCGGACGAACTTGGCGGTTACGTGCTTGCGATCTGCGGTTCTCTGGCCTTCACCATCGCCTTGGTGGAGCGCGGTCACATCCGGATCGACTTTCTGCATGAAAAACTGCCGGCAAGGGTGCAGGCGGTTTTGAATGTCCTGGCCGCCCTTTGCATGTTTGCCTTCGGCGTGTTTTTCGTCCGCTACTGCTACCCGGTCATCCGCGACACACTGGAATATGGCAGCACGGCAGCGACACCCTGGGCAACGCCCCTGATCTACCCCCAGTCGCTCTGGTTCGCGGCCCTGTGCGCGTTTTTCGTGACCGCGGTCCTGTGGGCGGGCTACGCGCTTTACCTTCTTTTTTCCGGCCAGATTGAAAAGCTGAACGCCAACTTCGGCCCGAAGGGGGTCTCGGAAGAACTGAAGGACGAACTCGCAGATCTCCAGGGCAGATAGACACTCATGGCCGTTTCAACGATTCTCATCGCGTTCTTTCTCATGCTCGCCATCATGCTGGCGGGCATGCCCATCGCTGCCGTCATGGCAATCGCCGGCATCGTCGGCGGCGTGCTCGCCTTCGGCTGGCCGCTGGTGGAAAGCATGGGCGCCGTCGTCTGGGGTGTTCAGAACGAAAACCTGCTCACCGCGATCCCGCTCTTCATCCTGCTTGGCGAGCTGTTGCTGCGCAGCGGCATTGCGGACCGGATGTACGGCACAATGTCACTCTGGCTGGGCGTGCTGCCGGGCGGTCTGCTGCATACCAATATCGGCTGTTGCGCGCTGTTCTCGGCCACGTCCGGGTCTTCGGTGGCAACGGCGGCCACGATCGGTACGGTTGCCATGCCGACACTCGATTCACGCGGATACGACAAGGCCAAGTCGCTGGGCAGTCTTGCCGCCGGCGGAACGCTCGGTATTCTCATTCCGCCGAGTGTCAATCTGCTGGTCTACGGCTCCATGGCGGAGCAGTCGATCGGCCAGTTGTTCGTCGCCGGGATCGTTCCCGGAATGCTGCTGACGCTGTGTTTCATGGCCTATATCGCGTTCAATCACCGCCATGAGAGGGCCCAGGCCGCCGTCACCATACCCTTGTCGGAAAAGATAAGGGCGTCCACCGCGCTGATCCCGCCGATCGTGATCTTCGTGATCGTGATCGGCAGCATCTATGCCGGCATCGCCACCCCGACGGAATCGGCCGCGCTCGGCGTCACGACGGCCCTTGTTTTCGTGGTTCTGCACGGGCGGCTCAGCATCGAGTTCCTGAACCGCTGCTTCATGCAGACGGCCAAGACAACCGGCATGGTCCTGCTGATCGTGACAAGTGCCTTCATGCTGAACGTGACGCTGTCCCTGACCGGCGCGGCGCAGTCGATGACCAGCTGGATCGCTTCGCTCGGGCTATCCGCCTTTGGCCTGCTTCTGGCCCTGGTTGTCTTCTATCTCGTGCTCGGCATGTTCATGGATGTGCTGTCCATGCAGGTGCTCACCATTCCGATTGCCGTGCCCGTCATCACGGCGGCAGGTATAGATCCGATCTGGTTCGGGATATTCGTCGTCCTGATGTGCGAACTCGGCCTGATCACACCACCGGTCGGAATGAACCTTTACGTTGTGCATGGTGTCCGCCTGGACGGCGGTCCCTTCATGGATGTCGTCAGGGGAGCGGTTCCCTATGTCCTGATCATGCTGGCGTTCACGTTCCTGATGATCCTTGTGCCCGACATTGCGCTCTGGTTGCCGAGGTCCATGTTCTGATGACGGATTTCTGGCGAAAACCTCTCGATCAACTGAGCCGCGACCTGGCCGCCGGTGCGACGACGTCCCTCGAACTGGTCCGCGGGTTCCAGGAGCGGTCGAGAAGGCTCCATCCGGTGCTGAATGCCCTGGTCACGGAAAATGCGGAAGCGCTGAACGAGGCGGCTGAAAGCGATCGGCGACGGCAGGCAGGAAAGGTGCTGGGGCCGCTCGATGGCATACCCATCGCCGTCAAGGACAACATCCTGACCAAGGGGCTGCGCACGACCTGGGGCAGCCCGGTCTATTCTGACTACCTTCCCGAAACGGACGAAACACCTGTCGAGCGGCTGAAAGCCGCGGGAATGATCGTGCTGGGCAAGACCAATGTTCCCGAGTTCACGCTCGAAGGCTTCACCAGCAATCCGCTGTTCGGCACGACACCAAATCCCTGGAACCTGGCGGTTACGCCGGGCGGCTCCAGCGGCGGCTCGGTTGCCGGAGTCGCCGCCGGGATCTTCCCGGCCGCGCTCGGAACAGACGGCGGCGGCTCGATCCGGCGCCCGTGCGGTTACACGGGCCTGTTCGGACTGAAGCCGACCATTGGCCGGATCGCGCGCGCACAGACCCTGCCGCAGGTTCTGCTCGACATGGAGGTGGTCGGGCCGATCACCCGCGATGTCACGTCGTCCGCCATGCTTTTTACCGCGATGGAGGGGCCGCACGCTGCGGATCCCAGATCCAGGTTGCCCGAAGAGCCGGATCGTCATGTCGCGCTGGACACCGGTCCCCCTCCGCTCAGGATCCTTTGTGTCGAGCGGCTGGGCGACGCCCCGCTGGATCCGGAAATTGCCGCAAGCACACGGGCCTTCGCGGAGCGTCTGCAGGCCCTGGGCCATCACGTGTCGCAAGGGCCAATGCCGTTTGACCTCTCCGGCCTGAATGCGGGCTGGACCAGGATCGGTCAGGCCGGTCTCGGGTTCCTGGCGCGGACGCTGGGGACCCGTTTCGAAGCCGCCAGCCCGAAATACCGGGAGATCGCGGAGGCGAGCAGGCAGGTCGGCTCGGACGAGCTCTTCGACATTCTGGACGGCATTGCGCGCCTGCGTGAGGAAGCCGCTTGTTTCTTTGAAACCTGCGACGTCATCCTCACTCCCGCCTCCGCGGCAATGCCCTGGCCTGTCGGTTCGGATTTTCCGCCGGAAATCGACGGCAGGCCCGTGGGGCCACGCGGTCACGCCGTCTACACGGGCTGGGTGAATGCCATCGGACATCCGGCCATCGCGTTGCCTGCGTCGCCGTCGGCAAACGGCCTGCCGATCGGCGTTCAGCTTGTCGGCGCGCACAATCGCGACTGGCTCCTGATGAGGCTGGCCAGGCAATACGAGAAGTCTCATTCGTGGCATGCCTCCTGGCCACCTGTCGGGGAAGGGAGCTGAGGCCGTGAACACCACGAAGGAAACGCGGATCGCGAACGCGGTCGACATCCTTGCGGGCCTGCGCGCGCAGCACGCGGCCATGGAACGCCTCCCGGACCATGTCCGTCCGCAAACACCGGCTGAGGCCTACGAGATACAGGCTCGGCTCGCGCGTGCCGCCGCGACGGACGGGATGCACTGGAAGGTTTCCGCCTCGGGCCCGCTCGGTCCCGCCGCCGCGCCGGTGTTCGGCGACCGGATCCTGACCTCGCCCGCGACTGTCGGCACCGCCAACCGGCTGGAAACCGAGATTGCTCTCAAGCTGGGACGGGATCTGCCGTGCCGGCCGGAGAGACCGTATTCACGTCAAGAGGTGCGCGCCTGCGTGGAGGCCTTCGCCATTGCGTTTGAACTCGTCGACTGGCGGCTGACCGCCGGAGACCTGAGCTTTCCGGAGCGCCTCGCGGATTGTTTCGCCAATGACGGCATGGTGATCGGAGATCCGGCCCCGCTGGAAGTCCTGTCCGCTTCGCCGGTCACGCAGACAACGCTTTTCAGGGACGGAGAGCCCGAGCCCTTCACTCCGGTCGACATCGATCCGGTCGGATCCCTGCTGGCCTATGCGAATGCCGGCGGTGACAGGCTTGGCGGCTTCAAGGCGGGACAATGGGTGCTCACGGGCTCCATGACGGGAATGCAGGCCTGCGGTTCCGCGTCAGCCTGGAAAGCCTGTTGGGCGGACATTTCGGAAGTTTGTCTGACCCTGGCGTGACGGGTGACCGGCACTCTGCCGGCTGGAGCGGTGAAACCGGCTCTCCAGGCCCTTATTCCTTGATGAGCTCGTCTTCCCGGTAGGTACCGCATTCAATGACCTTTTCCCGGACCAACCGCTCCACCGCGTCCCGGCTGAAACCCAACTGTTCCTGCAGGATTGTCAGGCTGTCCTCGCCAAGCACGGACGGTGCGCTGGAGGGGGCCTGGGACCGACCGTCAAACAGGACCGGGTTTTTGACCAGACGCAGATCTCCGGCGAGAGGATGTGAAACGGTTTCGACAAGGTCCCGCGCCTTGACATGGTCCTGCTCAAGGGCCTCCGCGACGTCCAGGATCGGCGCATTCGGAACGTCGAAGCGTGTCAGCCTGTCGAGCCAATAGTCGGTCGAGTGCGCGCTCATGCGTGCGTTGATGAGCGGCTCCAGCTCGTTCCTGTTGGTCAGGCGGTCCTGGTAGAGCGCAAAGCGCGGATCTTCGATCAGATGGCCCAGCTCGAGGCAGTTGGCGAAATTTTTCCAGAAACGGTCTGTCAGGCAGGCAACGATAACGTGGCCGTCACGGGTTGCGAACGACCCGTAGGGAACGATGCTCGGATGCTGGGTTCCAACGGGCTGAGGCGCGGAACCGGTGACGAAGTAGATCTGGGACAGGTAGCCCAGCATGGCGATCAGACCGTCAAGCATGGCGACGTCGACACGTTGTCCGAGACCGGTGACGGAGCGCTGGTGGAGGGCGGCCAGGATGCCGAAAACGGAAAAGATGCTGCCCGCCATGTCGCCAAGGGGCAGGCCCAGCTTGTTGGGGGCGGCGCCCGGTTCCCGGTTGATGCTCATGACACCGGACAGGGCCTGCGCGACGATGTCGAAGGCAGGTTTGTCCGCCAGCGGACTTTCCGTGCCGAAGCCGGTAATGGAACAATAGATCAGGCCGGGATTGCCGGCGCGCAAGGTCTCGTAGCCGAGCCCGAGCCGGTCCATCACGCCTGGCCTGAAATTCTCCAGGACAATGTCGCAACCGGCCGCCAGTTGCTTCGCGATTTCAATGCCTTCTTCCGTCTTCAGGTTCAGCGCAAGGCTCTTCTTGCTGCGGTTGAGGGCAATGTAATAGTGGCTGAGCGGGCCTTGGAAAGGCGGGAAGTTCCGCGTCTCGTCCCCCGTTCCGACGGGCTCGACCTTGATCACCTCCGCCCCCATGTCCGCCAGGACCATGCTGGCATAGGGGCCGGACAAGATCCGCGAGAAATCCAGGATCTTCAGACCGGCGAGAGGTCCGGACCGGGGAGCTTGGGTATCTTCTGTCTTGTTCGCGGTCATTGTGTGTCCCTGGAAGCGCCAGAACTGGGGCGGATGATTTTCATGATGGCGGATGCGCTTGCGACTGCCCGGCCTGCGGCTTGGACGTCAGCATCGAGGAACAGCATGGATCCGGTCCGGTGCCGGATGACCGCGCTGGCTTCCAGCCGGTCGCCTTTTCTTGCGGCGCCCAGATACCTGATGTCCATCTGCACGGTTGCCGTCGGCGCGCGTCCGCTTGCCTCCCAGGCGACCATGGCAAAGGCGTGATCGATCAGGCTTGCGGTCACACCGCCGTGGACCAGCCCGATCGGATTGAGGTGCCGGGCATCCGTATCGAGCCCGTATCGCCATTCCTCCTGTGAACGCGTGGCCAGCAGCGGTCCGATACCGTCCATGAAGCCACCGATTTCCAGAGGTTTCCAGCCGGTCACCTCGCCGCACTCATCTTCGCCCGCACCGGTCATTGCCTATCCTCCCAATTCCATCTGGCTTTTCGAGATCTCGTCGCGATAGGCGAGCATTTTCTCCGCGATCCTGTCTGCGCCCGTTGCCTGGATGCGTTCGGAAATACCGATCGCCACCAGGCTACGGAACATCTGGCCCCTTGTGTCGAACATGGGGACCGCAACGACGGTAACACCGGAAATGTAGGTCCCCGAATCGACCGCGTAGCCGTTTTTCCGGGCACTGGTCACTTCTGCCAGCCAGGTCTCGTAAGCCGGCGGATGATCCCAGCTCAGCTCGTCGAAATCCGCGCGCAGTTTCGCATCGTCCACACGGTTGAAGGCGGCAAAACAGCGTCCAGTCGCGCTGATGAGCGCGGGGAAACGGCTGCCCAGGTCCACCTGCAGGCGGAAGGGCATGCTGGACTGGGACATGGCGACCACGACCATGTGCACGGGGTCCGTCAATTGGGTCGCGATTCCGGTCACGCCGAACTCTTCGGACAGCTGGTCGAGATGGGGCTGGACCAGGGTGGTGAAGCTGTTGCGCTGCAAGGCGGAGCGGGCCAGGGGAAGAATGCCCAAGCCTATGGAATACAACTTCTTTTCCGGGTCGAACACGACAAGCCCCTCATCCTGCAGCGCGCGCAGAATATGCAGGCAGGTGCTGGGGATCAGGCCCAGGGAGCGCGCCAGCGGGTTGACGCCCACCGGCTCCGGCTCCCTGGCCAGTTGCCGGAGGATGGCAACCGCGCGCGTGACCGCCGGGACCTGCCGTTTTCGAATGCCCTTTTTTGCGTCCTGCATGTCTTCACCTGTATGACTTGATTTCATTGTCTATATACAATAAAAGAATCATATTGACAATAATCATCTGTCGCCCCTAGCCTTGTCAACGTGGTTGGGACGCTTTGCCGTCCAATCGAAAAAGGTTTGGGAGGAAGCAAGCGCATGACGCGGCTGACGGAGTACACGTCCTATTCAGATGCCATCGGGCATTTCTCGAATGCGGCGCTTTGGGAGCTCTTCGACGGAGACAGGAACCGGCTGAACATTGCGCATGAATGTGTCGACCGGCACGTGGATGGCGACAAGGTCGCGCTTCGTATCGCGCATGCCGAAGGTCACGACGAACTGATCACGTTCGATGAACTCAGCCGCCGGTCCTCGCAGGTCGCGCATTACCTGAAAGGGCGCGGCCTCGAGAAGGGCGACCGGGTCGCGGTCATGATCGAGCCGTCCCTGGCGTTCTATTGCGCCATTTTCGGCGTCATCAAGGCGGGCGCGGTTGCCGTTCCCATGTTCACCCTGTTCGGACCGGAAGGCATCCGGCTTCGGCTGGACGACTGCACACCGGAACTGGTTTTCACCAACGTGGAAAAGGCGGCGGAAGCGGAAGAAGCGGGCGCCAAGGATGTCGTTGTCATCGACGAGGCGTTCCTGGAAGACCTGGCCGCGTTCCCCGAGCACTTCGCGTGGGACACAAGTGGCGAAGACCTCGCTGTCCTGCAATATACGTCCGGCACCACCCGGCTTCTACCGGCAGCCGTACGTCACAATCATCGCTCCATCGTCACACTGATGGTCGCCGCGCTATATGCAACGGGTGTCAGGCCCGGCGACCGGTTCTTCTGCCCGTCATCTCCGGCCTGGGGGCACGGGCTCTGGCACGGCACCCTGGCCCCGCTCGCCCTGGGCGTGGGCACGGGAACGTTCAGCGGTAAATTCGATCCGGTTCGGCTGCTGAAGGCCCTGTCGGATTTCGAAATCACCAATCTCTCCGCGGCCGCCACCCATTACCGGATGATGCGCAATTGCGGGGAGGCGGAAAACCACACCTACGCCTTCAAGAAGCTCTCGTTCACCGGCGAGCCGATCGACAGCGAAACCGCGCGCTACATCGAACGGCTGTTCGGCACCAAGGTGTGCAGCATGTACGGCACCACGGAAATCGGTGTCATCCTCGCCAATTATCCTGGCGCGGAGGATTTCGAGGTCAGGGAAGGGTCTCTCGGCAAGCCGGTTCCGGGCGTGGAAGTCGCGGTTCACGATGCGAACGGCAAGCCGTCGGCGCCGGGCGAAATCGGTGAACTGATGCTGCGGCGGAAGGACGAGTGGTTCCCGACCAAGGATCTCGGCCGCGTCGACGAGGACGGCTATTTCTATCATGCCGGCCGCGCGGACGATGTCATCATTTCCGCGGGCTGGACCATGAGCGCGGTCGAGATCGAAGACACCATCCTGCGCCATCCCGCCGTCGCGGAAGCCGCCGCGATCGGTGTTCCCGACGCGGTGCGCGGACAGGTCGTCAAGGCCTTCATCGTCCTGAAGGGCGCGGAGGCCGGCGACCTGGTTCACGAGATCCAGGATCTCGTTCGCAACAATCTCAGCCGGCACGAATACCCGCGCCAGGTCGAGTTCGTGAAGTCCCTGCCGAAAACCCCGGCAGGCAAGGTCAATCGCAAAATTCTCAGAGATGCAGAGGCCAGGGAAGCGGCGGGTGCCGCCTGACACCGCTGCCTGAAAGTTCACTTGATATGGAGGAAGCCATGAACGAAATCGTGCATTCACGATTCCCGAAAATCACCCCGGAAGGTCTGGAAGACCTTCGTTCCCGCATCGGCGTGAAAATCGAAAACACCGTCGAGCCATGGTGTTACGAGGCGACCCGGGACAACATCCGCCACTATGCGCACGGCATCGGCGATGACAACCCGCTGTGGTGTGACCCGGACTACGCCAAGACCACCAGATACGGCGACGTCATCGCCTTGCCGAGCTTCCTGTTCGCGACGAGCCGGATCATTTCGGGCTATGTCGGCGGTCTGTCCGGCGTGCATGCCATGTGGTCCGGCGCGGACTGGACCTGGCACAAGCCGATCAGTCGCAACACCACGATCCGCACCGAGGCCTATCTGAAAGACCTGATCGAACACGACACGCGGTTTGCCGGTCGTGCGGTCCAGCAGATCTATCACGTGGATTTCTTCGACGCCGACACTGACGAACTGCTGGCAAGCGCCGACAGCTGGTGCTTCCGCACCGATCGCGACCACGCACGCGAAAAGGGCACCAAATACACGGAGGTCCGCTCCCGCGAAGCGCGTGGCTACACAAAGGACGAGCTCGAGAGCTTCTTCAAGTTCTATGAGCAGGAAGAGATCAGGGGTGCCGTCCCCAGATACTGGGAAGATGTCGTGGAAGGGGAAGACCTGCCGACGATGGTCAAGGGACCCATGACCGTGACCGGGTTCATCGCCTACGCCCAGGGCTGGGGCGGTCTCTACATCCGCGCGAACAAGCTCGCCTGGCGCCAGCATGTCAACCATCCCGGCCTTGGCATCGAGAACAAGCGCGGCATTCCCGATTGCCCGGAGCGGGTTCACTGGGAAGAGGACTTTGCCCTGGAAGTGGGCGCGCCCGGCGCCTATGACTACGGCCCCGAGCGCTGCTCCTGGCTCACCCACCAGGTCACCAACTGGATGGGCGACGACGGGTTTCTGCGCCAGTCCAAATGTCAGGTCCGCCGGCACAATCCGGAAGGCGACATCGTCCTGATCAAGGGAACTGTCTTGCGCAAATTTGTCGAGGACGGCCGGCACCTTGTTGAAATTCAGCAACGTGCCGTCAACCAGGATGACGAATTATCCGCAATCGGATCGGCAATCGTGGAGCTGCCGACGCGGTGACGCGTTTCGGGCGGTGATTCAGGCGACTGGGAGGAGAGCTTGAAAAACTTCGGGAGATATCTGGCTCGGGTCGAAGACATCCTGCACTACGCGGGATGCCTGGCCCTGCTGACTGTGGCGGTCCTGCTGAATGCCGACATCCTGTCGCGTCTGGTCTTCGGCATTCCCGTCCAGATCCAGTTCGAAATGACCGAGCTCTATCTCATGCCCGCACTGGCGTGCCTTTCACTGTCCCGGGTGTTCCGGGACGGTGGCCACCTCGCCCTCGACATCGTTCCCGAAGGCGGGGCCGGATCTCCCTGGCGGTTCGTGAGGATCGGCCGAATGCTGCTGGCCGCGGCATTCTTCGCCGTCGTCACCTGGATGTCCGGACAATTTGCCTTCCGGGCCTTTGCCCGGGGGGAAATCGAATTCGGCGTGATCGACTGGCCGCTTGGCTGGGCCTATCTCACCGTCCCTCTTGGGTGCTGCGTCCTGATGGTGCGGCTTGTCTATGAAACAATCAGAGAAGGTGGTCTCAACACCTCGGCTTGAAAGTCTTTCAGACGGGAGGAATAGAAATGAAGATTGCAAAAACGGCATACGGCCTGCTGGCCGGTCTGCTTGCACTCGGCGCTGTCCAGGCAAATGCGGACACGCTCAGGCTCGGTGACTTCCAGTCCACCACCCACATCGTGTCGGTGGAAGGAACCACACGCTGGATGAAGGCCGTCGAGGACGCCACCGGCGGCGAAATCACGTTCGAACATTATCCGTCCGCGCAGGCCGCAAAGGCCGCCGCCCAGCTGGATGCGGTCAAGGCGGGCATTCTCGATGCGGCCCTGATCGGCACGCCCTATCACAGCGAGGTCCTGCCGCTGAATTCGGTGGTCGCCCTGCCGGGTTTCTACAAGTCCGCGGTTCACGGCACCGAAGTCCTCCAGAAAATGCTGGCCGAAGGTCCCCTTCGGGACGAGTTGATCGACGCGGGCGTTGTTCCCATTTTCGGTTTTGTCCTGCCGCCCTACCAGGTGCTGGCGAATGACCGGCTGGGCATGCCGGACACCTGGGCCGGACTCGACATCCGCACCAGCGGCTCGACCCAGGCCATGACCGCGCGCAGCCTCGGCGCCGTGGGGGTCAGCATTCCGGGACCCGAAGTCTATACGGCGGTGGAACGGACCCGCCTTGACGGCGTCCTGTTTCCGCTGGCTTCGGTTCCGGGCTACAACCTCCAGGAAATCGTCAGCCACATTTCCAAGAACGGGTCCTTCGGCGGCTACAGCTTCGTCATGGTTATCCAGAAGGCCCGCTTCGACGCGCTCTCAGAGGGTGCCAGGAAGGCCATGTTTGAAGCAGGGCAGGAGATCGCGCTTCACGTGGCCGCCGCACAGGACGCCTCCATCGAGAAGCTTGTCGAGGAATGGACCGCGAACGAGATCGAAGTCTACGACTTCACCGACGAGGAGCTGGCGAGCCTCAAGGCGGCCATGGCAGAGGTTTCGGCGGATTGGCTGGAGCGTGTCGGCGGTGGAAGTGACACGGCGAAGGCCGTGCTGGAAGAATACGGAAAACTGACGGGTCAATAACGTCAGAGCGTTACCTAACATCACCTGGCGGCCGGAGACCGGCCGCCTCTTTTCCCGCCAAGGTCTGTCAGCGGATGCTCTCCTTCTTCGCACTTCTCGTTATTCTAGCCGGCTTGATGATCCTGCGCATGCCCATCGCCTTTGCCATGGGAATCGCCGGGTCCGTGGGGCTTGCCGTTCAGCTTGGCACACAGCCCGCGCTCTCCGTTCTCGAGCGCACCTTCTTCGACACGGCCTCGTCCTTCGTGCTCGTGGCGATCCCCCTCTTTATCCTGATGGCGGAAATCCTGACCGCAGGCGATGTCACACGCAGGGCCATCGTCGCGTGCCAGGCCTGGGTGGGACACCTGAAAGGTGGTCTTGCCATGGCCACGGTCGGTGCCTCCGTGCTCCTGGCGGCCCTTGTGGGAAGCAGCACCGCCTCGACCGCCGCCATGTCGGCCTCCGCCTTTCCCGAGATGCGGCGGCACAAATACAATGACCGCCTGTCGGCGGCGGTCGTCAGCGTCGGCGGGACATTGGCCGTGGTGGTGCCCCCGAGCATCGTTCTCGTGGTCTATGGCGTCTTGACGGAAACCTCCATCGGCAAGCTCTTCATTGCCGGGGTCGTGCCCGGCCTGCTGACCGCCCTCGGGCTTGCCGCCGTCATCAAGGTCATCGCCCATCGCACGGACTATGCCCCCGAAGGGGAACCGTTCGAATTGCGCAAGGCAACGCGCAGCAGCTTTTACGTCGTGCCGATGGTCCTGCTGATCGCCGCCGTCATCGGCGCGATCTACTGGGGCCTGGCCTCGCCGTCCGAAGCCGCGGCCCTCGGCGTTCTGGGATCGGTCGTCATCTGCCTCGCGCAGGGCACGTTCCGGATCCCTGCTTTCGGCGGGTCCCTGAGCAAGGCGGTCAAGGCAACGGTCATGATTGTCGCGATCGTGGCCTGCTCGGCGATCTTCGCAAATTACCTGACCTTCACACGGGTCACGCAGGCGATCCTGGAAGCCGTCTCGACCACCGAACTGCCCCGCTACGCCATTCTCATGATCATGGTTCTGGTTCTGCTGGTCATGGGCATGTTCATGGATCAGCTCGCGATCCTCTCGCTTGCGATGCCGCTGGCCTTTCCGGCCGCGATGGCGCTGGATTTCGATCCGGTGTGGTTCGGCATCATCGTCACCAAGACGGTGGAGATCGGGCTGTTGACGCCGCCCCTCGGCCTCAATGCCTATGTGGCCTCCGCGCAGACGAGGGTGCCGCTGGCCACCATCTTCCGCGGCCTGATACCGTTCATCCTGGTTGAAATGGCGGTGCTCGGACTGCTGATCGCCTTTCCGCAGATCACCCTCTGGCTGCCGAGCCTGATGTAGGCCGTTTGACCGGATCGCCTGAAAAGATCCCGTTTGGAGAGTGCCGGCTTGCGCCATGCGGATTCAGGACCCGAGGCCATCTGGGCCAGTCACGACCGGACGGCCTCAGGCCTGGTGCCCGGCATCATTCGCACATACAGGACACATCGGGAGCCCACCCTTCGGGCAAAGGGTCCGGCCGGTCAATTCGGACTGAACCGCAATTGAGGTCCCGAACGCCGCGTGCAAAAAGACCCGGAAGTCCGTCGGGGTAGGGCACGAGACCCATCACCTTGCCGTCGGCGCCGAGCCGCCAGGCATTGGCCCGCCCTGCCGCTTCCGGCGCGGGGTCGAGATCGGCCGGTGTCGGGCGCAGGTCATATTGCAGTGCCGTACCGAATTCGCCAGCGTTCTGTTTCAATACGATGCCGTCGAGCGTGACGCCTGAAACCAGACCGGCACGTTCGGCCCAGAGATTGATCGCTCCCGGGGCCCGGCCCGTGATGTCGCGGACCTCGATGTCGCTCACGGCACCTGCCGGGCGGATCCCGGGACGACGGTCGAGCGCGGTGATCGTCAAGGGCTCGCCGGAGCCCCAGAACCCGTCCGGCGTTTCAAAACAGTCCAGCCGGATGCGCGCGAACCGGACCCGGGAGATCGAACCGCCATCGCGCGAAAAAATGCCGAGCGCCCTGTTGGAGGCCTCGACCACACAGTCCTCGAAGCTGATATCGGCGAAATCGGCATGGCTCTCGGTACCTATCTTGAGCGCGCAGGACCGGCTTTCGACGACACAATCGCTGATCCTGATATTCCGGCAGTCACGCGTCGTACCGCCGCCCGCACGCGCCGAAGTCTTCAGCACGATGCCGTCATCGGCCGTGCGAATCTCACAGGCCGTCACGGTCACGTTCTCGCAGCCATCAAGCACCAGCCCGTCGGTATTCGGCATCCGCCGGTCATTTTCCACGCGCGCGCCGGAAATGGTCACGTCGATGCAATCGACAAGATGCAAGGTCCACATGGGAGAATCATGGACGGAGATACCGCGCAGCGTGACCTCGTTGCATTTGTCGAATACCAGAACCCGCGGGCGGAACTGCGCCGGAATGCGCGTGCCCATGCGTTCGTCCTCTCCGGTTGAAAAATGCCCTGCGCCCGAGCACTCGATCCGGCCCTCCCCGCAGATCGTGATCCGTGCCGCCTCCGAGGCCACGATCATGGCCCGGTCCGATTGCTCGGCCTCCACATTGACCGTGGTGCCGCTATAGGCTTCGTAATCCGGCTGGAACGCAAGCACCGCCCCGGCACCGAGTTCCAGCAACGTGTCGGACCACAACCGCACCCCCTTGAGCCGATGCCGTCCCGCACCGAGACATACATGCACAGGCCCCGTGCGCGCGCGGTCGAGCGCCGCTTGTAGCCGCGACGTGCCGTCCCCCTCGATCGCCTCCAGATCGATACGATGCCGTTCCTGGGTCTTCATTCCAAACTCCAATGGAATATTTTTCATACTGAATTCATTCGGAAATTTTGGAAAATCGATGCAGATTTAACATTATTCCCTTGTTATGACTTGTAATATTGGATTAATCGCCACTCGACAATTCTGTAATTTAATGAAAAAATTTCACCTACCAGGGAGACGAAACATGCCAACAATCGCGCAGCTGGACCATCTGGTGGCGACGCTCGAGGCCGAAGCCTGGTGCGAAACCGGGCTTGATGTTCCGCTGCGTTGGGCCGAGGCCGCACCCGCAGACCGGGACCATATGCTCGACGGTCCTCACCACGACTGGCGCAGCGTCGGTCCCGCCACGATCTGGGGCCGCCCGCAAAGCTATTTCTGGTTTTCCGGACGTTTCACGGTGCCCGAAGCTCTCGAGGGTGCCGATCTCTGGCTCCGCATCGACGCGCAATTCGGGCGCGTCATGGGCCGTTCGGATCCGCAATGCCTCGTGCGGATCAACGGCGAAATCGCGCAGGGCGGCGATTATAATCACCGGTTGGTCCGGCTTTCGGACGCTGCCCGGACGGGGGCCCGTTTCGACATCATGATCGAGGCGGGCACGATCGAGGATCGCCACCAGATCGGTTTCGCGCTCACCGTGCTGACCCGTGACGCCGAGATGGAGATGCTTTTTTACGATCTCGCGACACCTCTCGATGTCGCCCGGCACCTGCCTGAAACGGATCACCGGCGTGATCGGATTCTCGGTACGGTCTACGCGGCGCTTAACGTGGTCGATCTGCGCCCCGGTAATCCGGATCGCCGCGCCGGCAGTGTTCGGGCCGCGCGCCAGGTCGCCCGCAGCATCTACGAAACCGCCGACACGGAAGCCGTGCCGACAATCACGGTGACCGGCCATACGCATATCGACGTCGCATGGCTGTGGCGGGTACGCGAAACCCGCCAGAAAATGGCCCGTTCCGTCGCCACGGTCCTGGGGCTCATGGAGGAGTATCCCGACTACATCTTCATGTATAATCAGGGTTTTCTTCTCGATGCGCTGGCACGCGATTACCCTGAGCTCTTTCAACGCCTCAAGGCGCGCCAGGCAGGCGGACAGGTGGAGATAGAAGGGGCCCTGTGGCTGGAGCCGGACGCCAACATGACCGGGGGCGAAAGCCTCGTGCGCCATATCCTCAAAGGTATCCGCTATCATCAGGAAACGTTCGGCATACGTCCGCGCATCGTGTGGCTTCCCGACACATTCGGCTACTCCGCCGCGCTTCCCCAGATCATGGCACTGGCCGGGCTCGACGTGTTCGTCACGCACAAGATGAGCTGGAACGACACCAACCGGATGCCCCACGAGATCTTTTGGTGGGAAGGGCTCGACGGGACCCGCGCGCCTACCTATTTCCTCACGACCCAGCCGGTCGAAAGCACCTCGATCGGAACCACCTACTGCCCCGACCTGCGGCCCAGTCATGTCATGGGGGCCTGGCGCCGCTTCAGCCAGAAGGCGGACCATGACAGGCTCTGGCTGGTCTATGGTCACGGCGACGGCGGCGGCGGTCCGACCCGCGGCATGCTCGAGCAGATTCGCCGGATGGAGAGGGGCATCCCGGGCTGTCCGCGTGTCGAACACGGGCCGATGGGGCCGTTCTTCACCGACCTGGTCGAACGGATGCAGGCCGATCCGGGCGCCTATCCGGCGTGGGTCGGCGAGCTTTACCTGGAATTTCACCGGGGCACGTTCACCTCCGTTGCCGAGGTCAAGCGCAACAACCGGCGCGCCGAGGCGGTCTTGCGCGATCTGGAAGCGCTGGCGGTTCTGGCGATGGTGCGCGCCGGGGTGGACGCTCCCCGGACCGAACTGGCCGCGCTTTGGGACATCGTTCTCCTGAACCAGTTCCACGACATTCTGCCCGGGTCCTCGATTGCGGAGGTCTATGCAGACAGCCGCGCGGATTTCGAGACATTCTTCGCACAGGCCTCTGATCTGGAGGCGCGGCTTGCAGCAGAGCTCGGCGGGGACATCGTGCTCAACGCGCTCGGGGCACCGCGCGGCGGGCTGGTGAGTTTCGATGCCCGGGAGAGCTGCGCACTGGACGGGGCGCCCTCGCAAGTCATCAACCGCGCCGACGGCACCGTCGCCCATATCGCGCCCCTGCCCCCGGTGCCTGTTGCGGGTGCGCGCCGCGTGACGCTTACGCCCGCTCCCGCCGCCACCGGCACGGGTGGGCTTTCGGTCGGCACCGGCCATCTCGAAAATGTCCATCTGCGGGCGGAGTTCGACACCGCCGGCCGTCTGACGTCACTCAGCGACAAGGGGGCGGGCCGCGAGATCCTGGCTGGACCGGCCAATCGGCTTGTGGCCTTTCGCGACCGTCCCGCACAATTCGATGCCTGGGACATCGACCCGACGTATCTGGACCAGATGTGGGAAATCGACGATCTGCAGCGCTGCGAAGTCGTCGAAACCGGCCCTTACCGGGCAGCGCTCCGGCTGGAATGGGCGTATGAGCGCTCGCGTATCGTGCAGGTGATTTCGCTCGGCGCCGAGGCGAGGGAACTCGAGGTCGATTGTTATATCGACTGGGCCGAGCCCCACACACTCGTCAAGGCGGCCTTCCCGCTGGCACTGCGCACAAATGCCTCCGTTGCGGAGACCCAGTTCGGCCATGTGACCCGCGCCAGCCACCGCAACACGAGCTGGGACCAGGCGAAATTCGAACTGCCCATGCTGCGCTGGGTCGCGATGACCGACGGCGATTTCGGCCTGGCGCTCTTCAACGACTGCAAATACGGCTACGACGCGGAAGACGCGACCTTGCGCCTGACGCTGCTGCGGGCGCCGACATGGCCTTGGGACGGTGCCGATATCGGTGTGCATCGCCTGCGCTACGCCATTGCCTTGCACCATGGCATTGCCGAGCTTCCCGCGCGCGCCGAGGCGTTCAATCACCCGCCGAGGCTCTTGCGGGGCGGTGCAGGAGCGATGGCGGATCTGGAGGGGATCGTCTCGCTTGACGGTGATGCGGTGGCGCTCGAGGCAATCAAGCCCGCCGAAGACGGCGATGCCATCGTTCTGCGGCTCTGGGAGCGGCACGGCGCACACACACGGGCGCGCCTCCGCTTCGATGCCTGCATCGCGTCCGTCTCCTTTGCCGATCTGCTGGAGACGCCACAAGCGGAAATCGCACTCGACGGCAAAAACGAGACGGAGATTGAATTTGCCCCGTTCAAGATCGTTACGCTCCGCCTGGAACGGCGGCGGACCCGGGCACAGGACACAGGAGAAAACTAGATGACAGGCAAGAAGGTCGGCATCCGGGAAATTGCCGAAGCGGCCGGCGTGGCGATGTCCACTGTATCCCATGTCCTCAACGGCACGGCGTCGATCTCGGACGAGGTGCGCGACCGGGTGCTTGAGGTGGCGAAGTCCCTGGGCTACCTGGCACGCCGCCAGGCCAAGGGAGCGATCGCCACGATTACCAAGGTGATGCTCGCGGCGCCAGAGGATGCGTTGCCGCACAATGATCTCAACCTGGTTTCCTGGACCATTCTTTCGAGTCTCTCACGTGAGTGCGATGCGCGCGGTATCCACGTCACGCCCTTTGCACTGCACAGCAAGGTCGGTCCGTCCGACCTCGTCGCCGCGGCGCGCGAAGCCGGCGTTGACGGGCTGGTGCTGCTCAACGATGACGACGAGGCACTGCTTTCTGCCGTGGCCTCGAGCGGCATGCCCGCGGTGCTGATCAATGGCGAAGACCCCAACATGCTCATCGACAGCGTAACGCCGGGCAACCGCTTTGCCGCGCAGAAGGCGACGCGCCGGCTCATCACGCGCGGCCACCGCGACATCCGTCACCTGACCTTCGCCGGGCGCAAGACCATGCGGCGCCGGCAGGACGGTTTTCTTGATGCGTTGGAGGAGGCGGGAATCGAGGCGGCGCCGGACGGCGTGCTCGTCGCGCGCAGCTTTGAACCCGCCTGCGGCGAGGAGCGGATCGCAAGGTGGCTTTCGCAGGAGAATGGTCCGGGCACCGCAACGGCGCTTTTTTGCGCTGCCGACAACCTTGCCTTCGGCGCGATCCGGGCGCTGCGTGCGGCGGGCTATCGGGTTCCCGAGGACATCTCGGTCATAGGGTTCGATGGGGTCGCCCTGGGCGAATTCCACGACCCGCCGCTCACAACGGTTGCCGTCCCGATGGACCAGTTTGCCGCGGAAGCCCTCTCTTTGCTGCAGCAGCGAATCCTGGCGGGGCGGGGACAACGTGCCGCCCGCAGGGTTGAGCTGGGTTGCAACGTGATCGAGCGCGCCAGTGTCCGGGATGCGCACGCTGTGAAAAACGATGCCGTCTAATGAAAATTTTTTCAGTTTGATTTTCATGAGCCCGCAATAGTACTTTGCATAAAGACGACGCAACCACGCTATGCAAATGAATATTTTTGCATCAAGAAACAAGTCGATCTGACGGGAGGAAAGGGAATGAAAAAATTTTCGTACACACGCTCGCTACGCCGCGTGACGATCGCAGCCCTTTTTGCAAGCTCGAGCCTGGTCTCGGCAGCTTGGGCATTCAATGAGGCTCCGATACTCGCCGAGCGGGTCGCTGCCGGCGACCTGCCGCCTGTGGAAGAGCGCTTGCCTGTGAAACCCACGGTCGTGACCGCGATGGAGGTTGGGCAGTATGGCGGCAAGTGGCAGCGCGCGTTCAAGGGGCCGGGCGACCGCTGGGGCCCGACCAAGCTCATGGAAGAGCGTGTACTCAAATACGCTACCGACGCTGATGGCAATGTCATCCTGACACCGGCCTATATCGAGAGTTATTCGGTCAATGAGGACAGTTCGGAGTTCACCTTCACCCTGCTTGAAGGGTTGAAGTGGTCGGACGGCCACCCGGTGACCACGGAGGACGTCTCCTTCTGGTACAACGACATCTTCCTCAACAAGGAGCTGACCCCGAATTTCGAAACCTATCTGGCGCCGGGCGGCGAGCCGCTGGAAATCGAGATCGTCGACGGACGCACCTTCAAGGTGAAATTCGGTCAGCCCTACGTCTACTTCCTGAATATCCTGGCGCAGGATTCGACCGGTGGCCCGAGCCTTGACCGGCCGTCCTTCATCGCGCCCGCGCATTATCTCAAGCAGTTCAACAACCATCATGCGACCGCGGAGGAGCTTGCCAAGGCCGCCGCCGACTATCAGGTCGAGGACTGGACCAAGCTCTGGGGATCCAAGGGCAGCGTGACTGCGTGGTGGTTCAACGAGGACCTGCCGGTCATCACCGCGTGGAAAGTGCAGGGCGGCGTCAATGGCGACAAGGTCACCATGGTTCGCAATCCCTACTACTGGGCCGTCGATCAGGAGGGTAACCAGCTGCCATATATCGACGTGATCGAGCATCGTCTGTTCGAGGCGCAGGACGCGTTCAACCTGATGATCGTGCAGGGCCAGATCGACATGCAGCAACGCTATGTCACGGCGAACGATTTCACCTTCTACAAGGAAAACGCCGAAAAGGGCGGCTATGACGTCAAATCCTCGCGTTCCGCCAACGTCTGGTCGCTGGTGCCGAACCTGACGGTGGAGGACGAGGTTCTGCGCGGGCTCTTCGAGACCGCCGAAGTGCGCCAGGCGCTCTCGATCGCGGCTGACCGGGAGACGATCAACGAGCTGGCCTTTTCCGGACTTGGAGAGCCGCGCAGCGCCTCGCCGATCTCCGGTTCGCCCTATTTCGACGCCGAACTCGAAAGCCATTGGACCGAATACGATCCCGATGCCGCCAACGCGCTTCTGGACGCGGCCGGTCTGACCGAGCGCGACGCGGACGGCTATCGCCTGCGCCCGGACGGCGAGCGCTTCACCATCGTGGTGGAGAACAACAATGACGCCTACACCAACGTTCTGGAGATCCTTTCCGAGAACTACGCCGATGTGGGCGTGGAGCTGCTGCCGCGTCTTATCGACCGGACCCAGTGGGACGACAACCGCAAGAACAACAATTTCCAGATGCAGCTGGTGCCGTTCGACCGTCTTTCGATCGTCCCTGCCGATCCGCGGATCATGATGGGCAGCGACTTTTTCGCCAACGAATACTTCACCTGGTATCGGACCGGCGGCGAAAGCGGCATTGAGCCGGCTGCGGATCATCCCATCCGCGACGTCTGGGCGGCATGGGACCGTGCCACCAGCGCTGCCTCGATCGAGGACGCAGATGCGGCGACGATGGAGATGATCTCGGGCTTCGTGGACGCGGGCTGGGTCATCGGCCTTGTCGGCGAAGTGGCGACCCCGGTCATCGTCAAGAACAGCTTCCACAATCTGCGTGACGGCTTCGTCGAGGACAACATCACGCGCGGGATCGGCATTGCCCGCACCCAGCAGATGTGGATTAGCGAATAAGCTTACCCCCAGACTTGCCCCGGACCGGCCATCTGTGCCGGTTCGGGGTTTTCAATTCTGCGTTCGCGGTCCCGTCAATCGGGCATCGCCGGACGTTCCGTTTTCCAACTCGTGAAGATCGGTGCCAGATGTTCGGATTTATCGTCAAGAGGATGCTTTGGGCGCTGCCTGTTCTGGTGGTCGTGTCCTTCGTGTCCTTCCTGATCATCCAGCTTCCTCCGGGCGACTACGTCACCGCCATGGTGGCGGAGATGCGCAACAACGGCGAATTCGTCACGCCGCTTCAAGAAGAGGAAATCCGTACCGCGCTGGGGCTCAACGATCCGATCGTCATCCAGTATTGGCGCTGGATATCGGCGATCCTCCTCAGGGGCGATTTCGGCCAGTCCTTCCACTGGAACGCGCCTGTTTCCGAACTGATCTGGGACCGCCTGGCGATCACGCTCATTCTGTCGACACTGTCGCTGATCTTCACCTGGATCATCGCCATTCCCGTCGGCGTCTATTCCGCCACCCGGCAGTATTCGGTCTTCGACTATGTCTTCACCGTCTTCGGGTTCCTGGGCAAGGGCATCCCCGATTTCCTGCTCGCGCTTGTGCTGATGTGGATGGGCTTCGCCTGGCTCAACATGGATGTGGGCGGCCTCATGTCGCCCCAGTACGAGGGCGCGCCGATGAGCTGGGCCAAGGCTCTCAACATCCTTGGCCATATCTGGATCCCGGTCGTCGTGCTCGCCACGGGTGGTGCCGCGGGGCTGATCCGCGTCATGCGCGCCAACATGCTCGACGAGCTTGGCAAGCCCTATGTCGAGACCGCCTATGCCCAAGGCCTGTCGGAGCGGCAGGTCGTCTGGCGCTACCCGGTGCGCGTGGCGCTCAATCCGTTCATTTCGACTGTCGGCTGGGCGCTGCCGGCGCTGTTTTCGGGTGACGTGATCACGGCGGTGGTGCTCAACCTGCCGACGACAGGCCCGCTGCTGCTGCAGTCGCTCAAGATGCAGGACATGTATCTCGCCGGTTCCTTCATTCTGATACTCAGCGTTTTCACGGTCATCGGCACGATGGTCTCCGACATCCTGCTGGCGTGGTCCGATCCGCGCATCCGCTACGCGTGAGGGCTCCGTCATGACCGATCAGATTCAAGACCCGATCCATTCCGCGCCTGAAACCGAGGAAAACCTCTACACCGCCAACGCCTGGACCCTGATCTGGTGGCGGTTCAAGAAGCACAAGCTGGCCGTCGTCTCGCTGGTCTTCCTCGTCTTCGCCTATCTCACCGCGATCTTCGCCGAGATCGTGGCTCCCTACGCGCCCGGCGAGATCGAGCGGCTTCAAACCTTCGTGCCGCCACAAACCGTTCGCATCTGGCACGACGGCGCGTTCCACCGGCCCTTCGTCTATGAGCTCAAACGCACACGCGACAAGGAAACCGCCCGGGTGACCTATCAGGAAAACCGCGACAAGCCCCTGCCGATCAAGTTCTTCGTCAAGGGCGACCGCTACGAGTTCTGGGGGATCTGGGAGGCCGATCTCCATCTGTTCGGCATCGAGCACCGCAAGCAGAAACTCACCCTCCTGGGCACTGACAGCCTTGGGCGGGATCTGTTCTCGCGGCTCGTCTACGGCGCGCGTGTCACGCTCTCCGCGGGGCTTGTCGGGGTGATTTTCGCCTTTGTGCTGGGGCTCTTTTTCGGCGCGATCTCGGGCTATTTCGGCGGCATTCTCGATGCCTCGATCCAGCGCCTGATGGAGTTCATCCGATCGGTGCCGACGATTCCGCTCTGGATGGGGCTCGCCGCCGCTCTGCCGATCGCATGGGACCCGCTTTTTGTCTATGTCCTCATCACCCTCATCCTCGCCCTGATCGGCTGGACCCATCTGGCACGCGTCGTGCGCGGACGCTTCCTGTCGCTCCGGACCGAGGATTACGTCATGGCTGCGCGACTTGCGGGGGCCAGCGAGTACCGGGTGATCACCAAACACATGCTGCCTGCCATGACGTCCTACATTATCGCGGCCATGACGCTCGCGGTGCCCGAAATGATCCTCGGGGAAACGGCGCTTTCTTTTCTCGGGCTTGGCCTCCGCCCCCCGGTGGTTTCCTGGGGTGTGCTGCTGCAGGACGCCCAGAACCTGCGCTCGATTTCGCTCGCCCCGTGGCTGCTGGCACCCGGTGCCGCGGTGGTTTGCGTGGTGCTGGCGTTCAATTTCCTCGGCGATGGTCTGCGCGACGCGGCCGACCCCTACGGCCATTGAGGAGCGAAACGAGTGAACAACGACATGTCTCTTCCCGCCGAGCGCCTCCTGGACCTGCGCGACGTCAAGATTTCCTTCGACACCCGCGACGGGCGCGTCGATGCGGTCTCGGGGGTCACCTATCACGTGAACCGGGGCGAAGTGCTCGGCATCGTCGGTGAAAGCGGCTCGGGCAAGTCCGTCACCGTTCGTGCGGTGATGCGGCTCCTGGCGCGCAACGCGGTCGAGGGGCCGGGCGGCTCGATCCGATTCTGCCATGACGGCCGCACCGAGGAGCTGTCCGGCCAGCGGCGCGACAGCCGGCTCATGCGGCGGCTGCGCGGCGGCCAGATCGGCATGATCTTTCAGGAGCCGATGACGGCGCTTTCGCCGGTTCATACGGTCGGAACCCAGATCATGCGCACGGTTCAGCTCCATCGCCGCTGTTCCCGGTCGGAGGCGCGCGCCCGCGCCATCGAGCTTCTGGGCAAGGTGCAGCTTCCCCATCCCGAGCGCATGGTCGACCGTTATCCGCACCAGATGTCGGGCGGCATGCGCCAGCGGGCGATGATCGCGCTCGCGCTGTCCTGCGACCCGGCTTTGCTGATCGCCGACGAACCGACGACCGCGCTCGATGTGACGACCGAGGCGCAAATTCTCGACTTGCTGAAGTCGCTGCAGGAAGAGTTCGGCATGGCGATCGTCTTCATCACCCATAATTTCGGTGTCGTCGCCGATATCGCCGACCGCGTTGCGGTGATGTATCTGGGCCGCATCGTCGAAACCGGCGCGGTCGAGGACATCTTCTATGCGCCCAAGCACCCCTATACCCGCGCGCTGCTGCAGTCCATTCCCCGTCTTGGTCAGAAAAAGGTCCGCCGGCTCAAGACGATCCGCGGCTCCGTGCCCGACCCGTACAACATCCCGGCAGGCTGTCCGTTCCACACCCGCTGCGACTTTGCCAGATCAACCCCCTGCGCGACGGGCCTGCCGCCGCAACGCAGCTTCGCGAACGGCCAGAGTGCACTCTGTCACTTCGCCGGAGAGCTGCCGGAGGTGTCCGAATGAGCCACATTCTTCCCCCTGAGGCCCTGCCTGACGACGTCCTGATGAGGGTGCGCGGCCTGACCAAGCATTTCCCCGTGCGCAGCGATGGCAAGTCCCATGTCCTGAAGGCCGTTCAGGATGTGACTTTCGACATCCGCAAGGGGGAAACCTTCGGGCTCGTGGGCGAAAGCGGCTCCGGCAAATCGACCGTGGCCCGGCTCATGTTGCGGGCCTATTCGCTCACCGGCGGACAGGTCCTCTTCCGACGTACCGACGGTTCCGTCGCCGATATTTCGGCACTCGACGACAAGGCCCTTCGCAGCATCCGCCGCGAGATGCAGATGATCTTTCAAGATCCCTATTCCTCGCTCAATCCCCGCATGACACTCCTTGAACTCGTCGGCGAGCCGATGCTCGTGCACGGTTATTCCAGGGACGCCATTGCGGCGCGCGTGGCGCAACTCCTGCGCGCCGTCGGGCTGCGTCCCGAATATGCCGCGCGTTACCCGCACGCCTTTTCCGGCGGCCAGCGCCAGCGCATCGGCATCGCCCGCGCGCTCGCGCTCTCGCCCGCGCTCATCGTTGCGGACGAGGCGGTCTCGGCGCTGGATGTCTCGGTCGCGGCGCAGAACATCAATCTCCTGCAGGACCTGCAGGAAGAAAACGACCTGACCTATCTCTTCATCACGCACGATCTTGGCATGGTCGAACATATCTCCGACCGGATCGCCGTGATGTATCTCGGACAGATTGTCGAGATGGGCGAGACGGAGGCGCTTTTCGAGCGTCCCCGCCATCCCTATACCGAGGCGCTTCTGGGCGCCGTGCCCCAGCCCGATCCGGCCAAGCGCAGGTCGGGCAAACGGGTGGTGGTCAAAGGCGAGGTGCCCGACGCGACAAATCCGCCGCCGGGCTGCGCCTTCCATCCGCGCTGCCCCTATGCGAGCGAGCTTTGCTCACGAACGGAGCCGCCGCTGGCGGAGATCGATGGCCGGCAGGTGCGCTGCCATCACGCGACCGAACTAACCTTGCGCGGGGTGACGGAATGACGCTGTTCTCCGTGTCCTTGCCCGCTTTGACGCGTGCCGGAACGGGCACCGACGCAGAGCTTGCCGCACGTCATGCGCCGCTGCTTCACGTGGACCTGCGCGAGCCCGCGCCGCCGCTTGCAATGGGCTATTCCGTGCACCGCGCGCCCGCGCAGTCACCATCCTCGAAATTTCATCTTCGCCCGCCCGAGGGCGGAACAGTCATCGAATATGCAATCTGGCACGACTGGGACATTCAGCATCTCTACGATCTCGAACATGTCTGGGTCCATCTCGACCGGGAGGGGGAAGTGGTCCGCGTCGAGGGGTCCATGCACGGCTTTCGTGTCTCGCTCGACTACGGATCCGGTCTTCCGGCCATGGAGGGCGCGCGGCCGCATCTTTTCATGGAGCCGGGCAAACATGCGATCTGGGCCGAGGCGCGGCCCATGTCCTTCATCGCCGGTGCGATGATCCGCACACTGTGCGGCGCCGAGGCCGGGCGTGACGGGGTGCATCTTGGCAATCCTTTCGCCGAGGCCGGGGCCTATGCTGCCGATGCGCGCGCGCATCGCCTTGCCCGGCTCGCCATGCGCCGCGCGGCATTCGAGCCGAGCTTCGAATTCGAGCCGGCACCAGAGCCCGCGCTCACCGACTGGGCCACGCTCGCAGCATGGATACCCGCCCGGATGCGGGAGCTGATCTCCGCGCTGCCGTGCAAGGTGCCTCATTTGGAGGGTCTCTTTCTCGATTGCGGCGACACGCTGATCGACGAGACGACCGAGGTCAAGCGCCCCGGCACCGAGGTTGTGCTCGAGGCGGAGGAAATCCCCGGTGCGATGGATGCGGTGCGCGCGCTCGACGCGATGGGCTACCCGCTCGTGCTGGTGGCGGACGGGCCGCGTGAAACCTTCGAGAACCTCCTCAAGCCCCGCGGGATCTGGCACCTGATGCAGGCCCATGTGATTTCAGGCGATGTCGGTGAATTGAAACCCGCGCCGGTCATGTTCGAAACGGCGCTCCAGGGCCTTGGTGTTCAAAGGCGGAGCCGCGTCGTCATGGTCGGGAACAATCTTGAACGCGACATCGCAGGCGCCAACGCCGCGGGCCTTGTGAGCCTCTTCGTCGCCTGGTCGAAAAAGCGGAGCCACGCGCCCGCCTCGCCCGCCGAAACCCCGGATTTCCGGATTGACCGGCTTGAAGAGCTTCCCGGGATGATCGACGCCATCGAACTGGCGCTGGAGACGCTGTCGTGAGTGCCCGTTTTCCCGTCCAGCCCGGCGAAACCGTTACCGCTTTTGCCCTCGGACCGCTGACGGCGCGGCCCTTCGCGGGCACACCCGCGCCGCTCGAGGACCGGGTGGACTACCGGTTCGTCAACGGTTTCGTCGATGTCGGCGACCTGCCCTGCCGGACCGCGACCTGGGACGAGGTGGCGACCCGGCAAATGCCGCCCATGCCCGAGGTTCCCGACACCGACATTTCGCTGCCGGGCTTCAACCGGCGGCTCGATTTCTCGGGGTTCTGGCATCTTCCGCACCGGCTCGCCCGCGGCGCGCGTACCCGGCTGATCCCGTCCGGCGACGGCGCCGCGCCCTTTCGGCTTGCAACCTGTGGCGGGGTCCATGTCTGGGTCGACGGGGCCCATGTCGCCGCGTTCGAGCCCTATCGCCGCAACGAGGTGCAGGAGACCGCGCTCACCTTGCCCCTGCGCCCCGAGGGCAGCGAGGTCGTGCTGCTCATCGAGGAGATGGCCGAGCGCGACACAAGCTATTTTGTCGAGCTGACCTGGGTCGGTGAGGGCACGCTGACCAGCGAGGTGCCGAGCCAGGCAGACCCGGAAACCCTCGATCTGCTGATGGCGCTGGCGCGCGATATCCGCCCGGATGCGGTCGTCTTTTCCGGCGACGCGCCGGTCACCCTTCGCATCGACGCACCGGCGCCGCGCGACGTGGCGGTCCGGGCATCTGTGCCGCCCAGTGTCCATCTCACCCATCAGCCGCCGCTTTTTAAGACCGATCTGGTCCTTGCGCGCGGTGCCGATACGCTCAGCTTCGACACGACCGGACTTGGCGACGGCTATCATCCGCTCGACTTGACCTTCTCCATCGGCCAGACCCGGCTGCATCGCCGGATTGCCTTTGCCCGAATGGCGGATCTCGCCAAAGCCCACCTGCCCGGCACGCTTGCCGCGCGCAAGCGCGCGGCGCTCGCTCATGCCGCCGATCACGGCGAGCCGCGCATCGGCCGCCTGCTTGCCGCCTGCGCGCTCGGACGCGACTGGGACACCACGGCGGAGAGCATAATCGCCGACACGCTCGACGGAATAACCACCCGGCGCGACTGCTCGGACTTTGTCATGGTGCCGTTGCTCTGGCTTCTCCACGACCACGCTTCCGCGCTGCCCGAAACCGTGGCCGACGCCGCCCGCAAGGCCGTTCTGGGCTATCGCTACTGGATGGACGAGCCGGGCAACGACACGATGTGGTTCTGGTCAGAGAACCATGTGCTTTGCTTCCATGTCAGCGAATATCTTGCCGGCCGGCTTTGCCCCGAGGCGGTCTTTCCCAACAGCGGCATGACCGGGGCCCAGCATGCCGTGCTGGCGGCCCGGCGGCTCGGACGCTGGTTGACGTCGGTTGAGGAGCACGGGCTCGCGGAATGGAATTCCGCCGCCTATTACCCGATCGACTTCATCGGACTTCTGGCGCTCGCGCATTTGGCCGAAGGCGATATTCGCAGCCGGGCACGGGCCATTCTCGACAGGCTTTTCACGATGATCGCGCTGCACACGTCCGGCGGCGTGGCGGCCGGTTCCATGGGGCGCGCCTACGACAAGGAACTCAGGGCAGGGCCGCTCACCGAGCTCGCGCCCTTCGCCGCCGTCGCCTTCGGGCAAGGCTGGCTGGGCAAAGGCGTCGCGGCCCTGCCGATGTTCTGCCTGTCTGATTACGCACCGCCCGAAGATCTGGCTGCCCTTGCCGCACCCGCGCCCCGCACGGCCATCGAAACGCGCTACATCCAGGGTTTCGGCGATCAGGGCCGGCTGGCGACCTTCAAGACCGCCGACATGCAACTTTCCGCCGCGATCGACGCCATGCCTGGCGCATCCGGCCATCAGCAGCACCTCATCGACCTGCAAGCTGCCCATCATCCCTTCGCCCGCATCTGGATCAATCACCCGGGCGATGACGATCCCTGGGGCGCCGAAAGGCCCTCCTACTGGGCCGGAAGCGGGATCATGCCGCGTCTCGGCATGGCGGGCGAGACCGCGCTGTTGTTCAGCGATCTCGGCGCGGACCCGAGACTGGCTTTCACCCATGCCTATGCGCCCCTTGCCGCCTTCGACGCCCACGTGGCGGGGCCGGACTACCTTGTGCTAGCCTCGGGGCGTGGCGCAGCCGTCCTCAAGGCCACCGGCCCGATCGAACCGGTCTCCACCGGGCCCGGCGCCGGGCTCGAATGGCGCTGCGCCGGCCGCCGCACCGGCTGGGCACTGTGGATCGCGGCCCATGACGGCGACTCCCTCGATTCACTGGCAGCCTGCGCGGCCGACTGCCGCCTGTCGTTTGTTGAGGGAACCGCCGCCCTTCGACTGACGCGCGCGGGAAGGCCCGACCTGACACTCGACTACGCCACAGGTCTCACCTGCGGCGACACGCCTTGCCCCTTCCCGACACATGCCCGCGCACCCAAGATTTCCACCCGCCGCTTTCCCGAAGCCTGAACGCCAGAGAACGAGGATTTCCATGCATCACAGCCAGGACACTCTCCTTTCCCGATTGACCAGCGTGGCGACTGGGTTGGCGCGGCTGCGG
Source organism: Roseibium sp. Sym1 (assembly GCF_027359675.1). Taxonomy (NCBI): domain Bacteria; kingdom Pseudomonadati; phylum Pseudomonadota; class Alphaproteobacteria; order Hyphomicrobiales; family Stappiaceae; genus Roseibium; species Roseibium sp. Sym1. The sequence continues at coordinate 1,207,435 of NZ_CP114786.1, read as the reverse complement.
GGCATCAACGACACCGCACCGCTCGACGGCGACGGGTTCCGGCTGCAATTCGACGAATGGGACTGGGAAATTGGCGTCGGCGTCTACGGGCTGTTCCGCCACGCGGAAAGCACGGGGGACAAAGGGCTCATCGCGGTGCTGGCGGACTGGTACGACTGGCAGATCTCGCGCGGCCTGCCGCCGCGCCAGGTCAACTCGACCGCGCCGATGCTGGCGCTGGCCTGTCTGCTCGATCATGTCGACCGCCCCGACTGGGAAGCCCTTGTTGCCGACTGGGCGGACTGGCTCATGACCGGGCTGGCGCGCACCGAGGATGGCGGTTTTCAGCATGTGGTCAAGGAACGGGCCAATGACGGCGAACTTTGGGATGACACGCTCTTCATGACGTGCCTTTTCCTTGCCGTTGCGGGCAAGCGCATGAACCGGCCCGACTGGACCGACGAGGCCGTCTATCAATGCCTCGTGCATGCCCGCTATCTTTCCGATCCGGTCACCGGGCTCTGGTATCACGGCTGGACCTTCAACGGACGGCACAATTTCGCACGGGCCTTCTGGGCGCGGGGCAATTCCTGGATCACCATCGCGATCCCCGAACTGTTCTCGATCCTGCCCGGCATATCGGGCCCCGAACGCCGTTTTCTCACCAACGTACTGCGCGCCCAGGTCACGGCGCTGGCGGCGGCGCAAAATGCCGACGGCTATTTCCATACGCTGCTCGACGACCCCGGTTCCCCGATCGAGGCATCGGCCACGGCCGGGATCGCTTACGGCATTTCGCGGGGGATCGAACAGGGGCTTCTTGCGCCGGAATATTCCACGGTCGTTGCCAGCGCCCGCCGCGCGGTGCTCGACTGTATCGGCGAGGACGGGATCGTCGCCCATGTCTCCGACGGCACGCCCATGGGACACACGCTGCAGTTCTACAAGGACATTCCCAATATCCCGACCCCCTACGGACAGGCGCTGACCATGCTCATGTTGATCGACGCGTTCGGTGAAGGAGCGCGGGCAGCCTAGAACGCCGGGTCGTAGCCGAAGTAGACCGGGCCGGTCAGCGCGACCATCGTGCCGCTCTGGCTGGTGCAGTAAGGTGCCGGGGGAAAGGGGGTCTGCGGTCCCTCGATCTCGGCGCGCAGATAGGCGCGGATGCCCGGTTCCAGCGAAAGCGTCGCCTCGGCCGCACCCGTCACCGGATCGGTCCACAGAAGCGCGACCTCCTTGCGGTTGCAGATGATCCGCACCCGGTAGCGCGCCTCCTCGATCCGGCCTCCCGAAAGCGTTACCCGCACGGTGACGGAGCCGCCCGATGCGGGGGCGATATCGCCCATGAAGAGGGTTCCGTCGCGGTTCGTGACGATCAGTTCGGCGCGCGGAGCGTAGGGATTGGCGCTCACGCTCGTGCGTCCGGCCTCGAGCGCGGCAAGGATCGCCTCCGGGCTGCGATCCTGCGCGAAGACCCATGTCGTCGGCGTACCCGGCGCATTGCCGAGTGCCTCGACGCTTTCCGGCCGGTCCATGTCGCCGTTCTCCGGGACCCCGTGATGGGCATCCGAGCCGCCGCGAGCCGGCATGATCCGTCCCGACAGCAGCACGTCGTCCCAGATCCTAAGACCCGTCACATTGCGCGCCCATTGGCTGGTGTTCCAGATCTCGATGCTGTCGGCGAGATCCCAGGAAAAACTGTAGATGTTGCGCGTGTCGGGATGGTTGGCGGAAAAATGCACGCCGAGTTCGGTCTTCAGCGCCCGGATATCCCAGTCCCGCGCATCGCGCGCGTCGAAAACGCGTTGATGATCGTAAGGCCTGGCTGAAAGGATGTTGGCATGGCCCCGCGCCGCCGTCAGCTCGGCTCCGTAGAAGAGGGTCAGTTGATCGGAGCGAAAGTCCGGATCCGCCCAGGTATGATCGGCAACCGCACCTGCCACATGGACATCGTGATCCGTGATCGCCAGATAGTCGAGCCCGGCTCCCCTGGCAGACGCGATGATGCGTGCGATCCCGTGGTGGGTGCTATCGGTGGAATGGCGCGAATGCATGTGCCAATCGCCCTTGAGCCATATGCCGGTTTCTAGCATCGCTTACCTCTGTGATTCACCGGATAAGCTATAGGTTTCAAGGGTCTGGCGAAAGACCAATTGCTTAAAGTTTCAATGGAAATTTCGCAGATCCGTCTCAAGGCCGGCCGATGCAGACGGCCCGGTTTGAGGAGGTCGCGCCCAGGCCGCTGTGACCGGGCCGCGATCCGCCGCAAGTCCCTTGAGCGCAGCGCTCTGACGGAAACAATCCGACGGGTTGAAGCGGGCCGGATTTGCCGGAACCCGTTTGTCTTGGGGTCTGCGGCAGAGAGCGCCGGCAAACGGGCGGTCCATACCACCCGCTCGGTATTCCGTTTTGGGTCGGGGAGGCAATCGGCAGACCTCTGAAATTCGGCGCGCGCCCGCAGACCGGACGATGCGCTTCGTTGAAGCAAACCACCGCAGCAGGGGGCAACCGAGCTCCGTCCCGTGGTGCGTCCTCCCGTTGATTGCCATGCGGCGTCCGGGGGTAAGAGCAAAGATCACCCGGGTCATTTCAGCCTCCAGACAGTCTTTTGCCGTCCGCTTCCGTTTGAAAACTGGACCGGTCTCCGTTCGGCTCCCGGGAATTTTGCCCGTCATTTCAATGGGTAGGGACGTCCGGCAACAAGTATATCATATATATCTTGTATACTAGTTATTTCGGCGATAGTTTGAGCCGGTCGTTGCTGCCTCCCGGGTTGGCGACCTTTCGATCCAATGGAGGTGGATTGACTGGGCAGGACCCGGGAAAAGGTGGTTTCAAGCAGGCCGTCGCTTTGGTCGCCGGGCTTGGTTCCAACTGCTGAATGCCGGTCGGAATTGACACTCACCGCAACAGGCAGCGCAGCACGACTGTGCAAGGGAGGAAATGCAAATGAAAATAGGCAAGCTTTTTAAATCGATTAAAATCACCATGGCCACGGTCGTTGCCATGGGGTTTGTTTCTCCGGCGCTGGCGGAATATCCGGACCGGCCCATAACCTTCATCGTGCCCTGGGGAGCGGGCGGCGGAACCGACGCCGTCGGACGCATTCTGGCATCGCTTCTGGAAAAAGACCTCGGCCAACCGGTAAATGTCGTCAACCGCACAGGCGGCTCGGGTGTCGTTGGCCACTCGGCCATCGCGACGGCAACACCGGACGGGTATACGATCGGAATGCCGACCGTCGAGATCACCATGATGCACTGGGCCGGGCTGACGGACCTGAGCTACAAGGACTACACGGTGCTTGCTCAGGTCAATCTCGATTCCGGCGGTCTGATGGTGAAGGCCGATTCAAACTTCGAAACGGCCGCGGACTTGCTGGCGGCGATCAAGGACAGCCCGGAGGGGACGTTCAACGGCTCGGGCACCGGGCAGGGCGGCATCTGGCATCTGGGCTATGCCGGTTGGATGCTTTCGGAAGGCGTCGATCCCGCGGTCGCTCCCTGGGTCCCCAGTCAGGGCGCTGCACCCGCGCTCAAGGACATGGTCGCCGGTGGCATTACCTTCGTGACGTCGTCGCTGGCTGAAGGACGCGCCCTGATCGAAGCGGGTGAAGTGCGTGCGCTGGCCACGATGGGCGAGGAGCGCCTGGAGATCATGCCGGACGTGCCGACCCTGAAGGAGGCAACCGGGTCGGACTGGACCGTCGGTGCGTGGCGCATGGTTGCAGGTCCTGCCGGACTGCCGGACGAGGTGACCAGCGTGCTCGTTCCGGCCCTGGAGAGGGCCTACAATTCCGACGAATATCGCGAGTTCATGGAAGGGCGCGGCTTCGGCATGATCTGGCGCCCGGCTGAAGAGGCGGCGGCTTATATGCAGGCAGCGGACGAGAATTTCGGCGTTGTGATGAAAAAAGTCGGGATTGCCAACTGATCCAAACGCGCTCTGTCCCGGTTCCCGACCGGGGCAGAGTTTTCAGGGGGCAGGATCGTGAAAGTAAATGATGCAATATCGGGCGGCTTTTTCGTCCTTTTCGCCGCTCTGGTTTTCTACCTCACCAGGGACTTCCGGGTCATGCCGGGGCAGAACTACGGCGCCGCGTTCTTCCCGCGCACCATTGCGGGGGCAATGGCAGTGCTGGGACTGGTGATGGTGTTTCAGGGCGTGCGGAACAGGGGAACAGAACCCTGGGCAACGGCGTTCGACTGGATTGGATCGCCGCGTCTTGTCGCCAATTTTCTTTTGATTGTCGGCATTCTGGTTTTCTACATCCTGCTGTCGGATTGGCTGGGGTTCCCGATAGCGGGTTTCGTCTGCATCTTCTCGATGTTGATGTGGTTGCGGGGTCCCGGGCACTGGTTGGGGTCGCTGGCACTGTCCATCGCGGTTGTCGTCGCGCTGCAATATGCCTTTGGCGAGGTCCTGCGTGTCCCCCTGCCCTGGGGATTGTTGCAGGACTACAGGTGGTAGGCATGGACCATTTCCTCACTGCCTTGCCGATCGTGCTGGATCCCTATGTTCTGACGGTCATCCTCCTGTCCGGACTGTTCGGGCTTTTCATGGGGGCAATTCCCGGTCTTTCGGCGACAATGGCCACCGCGCTTCTGGTGCCGATCACATTTTTCATCCCGCCCGTTCCGGCCCTTGCCGCCATCGTAACGGCCACGGCCATGGCCATTTTTGCGGGGGACATACCGGGGGCTCTCCTGCGAATTCCGGGCACCCCCGCTTCGGCTGCCTACACGGACGAGGCGTTTGCCCTGACCCGGAAGGGCAAGGCCGAGCTGGCGCTTGGCACCGGCCTGGTCGCCGCGGTCATCGGCGGCATGTTCGGAGCGGTGGCGCTGACGTTTTCAGCGCCCATACTGGCCAAAGTGGCGCTGAAATTCTCTTCCTATGAGTACTTCTGGCTGGCCTGCCTTGGCCTGACCTGTGCAGCGTTCATATCGGGCTCGAACCCGGTGAAAGGGGCGATTTCCCTGTTGATCGGCCTGTTGGTGGCAACTGTCGGGCTTGATCCGATGTCGGGCCAGGCCCGGTTCACATTCGGATCGGTTGAGCTGATGGGCGGGATCAACTTCATTCCCGCGATGATCGGCATGTTCGCGCTGGCCGAAGTCTTGCGCGTCGTCACGGCAACCAGACCACCTGACGCCGTCAGGCAGGCATCGATCGGCAACGTGTTTGCCGGACTGGGCGCGATCATGTCGAAATATCGAATGAACCTGCTGCGCGGGTCGGTGATCGGGACGCTGGTTGGCGCCTTGCCCGGGGCCGGGTCGGACATCGCCGCGTGGATATCCTACGCGGTTTCGAGACGGTTTTCGAAGGAACCGGAAAAATTCGGGACAGGCCATGTCGAAGGGCTGGTGGATGCGGGGTCTTCGAACAATGCGGGGCTGGGCGGAACCTGGGTGCCCGCGCTTGTTTTCGGCATTCCGGGCGATTCGATCACCGCGATCGTGATTGGCGTTCTTTACGTGAAAGGCATGAATCCCGGACCCACCGTGTTCCTGGATCAGCCTGAATTGATCTACGCGGTGTTCATTTCGTTTTTCGTGGCGAATTTGCTGTTGTTGCCGCTCGGTTATCTGGCAATCAAGTCCTCCAAGCAGCTGTTGCGTATCCCGCGCTCGGTGCTGATGCCGATCATCCTGATGTTCTGCATGGTCGGCACGTTTGCGATCAACAATTCGGTATTCGGCATCGTCGTGTTGCTCGTTTTGGGACTTGTTGCCTATCTCATGGAGGAGAACGGCTTTCCCATCGCTCCGGCCATCCTGGGACTGGTTTTGGGGCCGTTGCTGGAGGACGCCTTCATGACCTCGATGATCAAGGCAAACGGTCAGTTCGCGACCTTCTTCGAGCGACCGATCTCAGCCGGGTTGGGGATCGTCACCATCGCAATCTGGCTTTCGCCGCTGGTGCTCGGCCCGGTGCGCCGGCGACGGAAGGCCGCGGCCGCCACGCAACAGCTCGATCCGGAGACCTGACAGCAGGACTGAACGGCTCGGCTGTGCCGGACCGGGGAAAATCCGGCCCGGATCCCGTCAGGCCTTGCTGTAGCGACCATCGAAACTGTTTTCAACTCCTCCCCGTTCCTGCCCCGTCCTTCAGCCGCGCCAGCTCGCTCGTGAGGAAGATCCGCTCCTCGGTGGACGGATGGCAGTCGAGAGCGGCTCTCAGGGCGCGGACGGCATCGGCTCGCCGGCCGGCTTCTTCGGACAGGCCGGCGTATACCGCGTGAAACGGCAGGTAGTCCGCCAGCGTTTCCACCAGTTCCTGCAACTCGGCCAGGGCGCGATCGGGGCCCTGCAGGCGCGACAGGGCGACGAGCCGGTTCAGGCGAACGACCGGCGAGGGCTCCAGCGCTTCCAGAGCCAGGTAGAGACAGTGGATTTCTTTCCAGTCGGTGTCTTCGGCGCGGGCGGCCGCGTTGTGAACAGCCGCGATGGCCGCCTGAACCTGAAACGGGCCGACCTGTCCGCTGCGCAGGGCGTTTTGCAGGTATTGCGCTGCCTGGGCGATCGCGCCGCGGTCCCAGAGCGTCCGGTCCTGATCCGGAAGCGTGACAAGGCTCCCCGCCGCATCCAGCCGGGCGCCCATGCGCGCGGAATGGCCCAGGAACAGTGCCAGCAGTCCAAGGCTTTCCGGTTCGCCCGGGAACAGCGAAACCAGAAGGCGGGCCAGCCGGATCGCCTCGCGGACAAGGAGCGGCTGCAGATGCTGTTCGTCGTGGCTGGCGCCGTAGCCCTTGTTGAACATCAGGTAGAGCGCCTTGCGCACCTGGGCGATGCTTCCGGCCCGCTCGCCGGGCTTGATGTCCGCCTCGCCGGCGCCAAGCCGTGCCTGCGCCCGGGCCCGGGCCCGCGATATCCGGCGCTGCATCGTATCGGCTGACGTGACATGCGCCCGGGCCAGGTCGTTGATCCCGAGCCCCAGCACATGGCGAAGGCAGAGCAGCACCTGATCGCCCGGTTGCAGGCTCGGATGGCAGCACAGAAACAGCAGCCGCAGCACGTCGTCCCTGAAGCGCGCCTTGTCAAGCGCCTCCTCGGCCTGTGGCTGGCTGCCGTCGGCGAGCCTGAAGGCAGCCTCCAGAGGTTCCTCCGCCTGCCTTGCGCGCTGGCGATACACATCACGGGCCGCGTTGCGCGCCACGTGCAGCAGCCAGGCGGTCGGATCCCGCGGGATTCCGTTGGCCGGCCAGTTCTTCGCCGCGCGCAGGGCCGCCGTCTGGAACGCGTCCTCGGCCATCTCGATGTCACGGCACCAGGCCACCAGCGCCGCAACCGCGCGTGGCCGGGCCGCCGCCAGATGCGCGGCGATCGCGGCACGGTCAGCCATCGGTGGTGACGGCCCCCCTGGCCCAGGCGACCGCGCGCACTTCCATTGTTGCAACGCCTGCCGGCAGCTCGCGCGCAGCCTGCTGCGCATAGCCGACATCGTCGCATTCGATCAGATAGAACCCCAGGAACTGTTCCTTGGACTCCGCAAAGGGGCCGTCCAGCAATTCCGTCCCCTTGCCGGCATCGCGCAAATGCGTCGCCGTGGAGGGAGGCATGAGCTGAACCGAACCGCGATATGTGCCCTCGGCCTCCAGCCGGGTCTTCAGGTTGTTGTGTTGCTGTATCAGCGCATCCTGCGCCTCCGGCGAGAGGTTCTCGGTCACGCCTTCCGCGCCGAAGATCAGGATGGAATAGAGCATGGTGGCCTCCTTTTGTCCGATTTCCGAAGCTCCCGCGAGCGGGAACCGCGGTCATGATGCGCGCGGCCTGCAACGCGGATCAAGCCAGCGATGAACCAGGGCCAGAGCCACCCCGAAGAGAACGAATTGTATCGCCAGGTACAGGGTTTCGACCGCGACGAAGGTCGATTTCGGGAGGAAGCCGCATTTCGCCGCGTCGCCGATGACATGCGACGACCAAAGAAAGACGAAGGCCGTGCCGCAAAGCATCGCGATCGCGCGGCCCAGACCGCGGCCCTCGACAACAGACTGAAACAGGACACCCAGAATGATCGCCTGCGTGACAATCGCCACGAAGCCAAGCGGGACATCCGCGTCTTCGGGGCTGGGCCAGTTCAATGAGACGTATAGCGGCGCAAACAGTTTCAGGTGCCAGACAACGGCAAATCCCAACGTCAGCACGACATAGAGAACAGCATCGGCCAGCGCGAGCATGGGGCGTGAAAATGTCATGAGCGTCGTCCTTTGTTTCCGGTTCATCGCGAGGACGACGGCCGGCACCGATTTCGGACCGCTCCGGAAACTTTTTTTCAAGCGCTCTACACGGAGCCCCTGGATCGGCGTGGTTTGCGAGCGGAAGTCATGGGAAGCGGATCACGAAACACGTTTCGGATACGGCCCGCTGAGCGGCTCCCGGACTTGCGAAGCCTGCTTTGCCGATGCCGTGGCAGGCGGTCTTGAGGGAGCAAATAGCGACGCGGAACGCTCAAACACCGACCGCAACAAACAAGAACCGGGACAGTGCCATCGGACGGGTGCCAGTTCGACGGACCTGGTACCAGACCGCCCTTTCGGCACCTGCACGCTGTGGCAAGCCCTTGAAAGCGGACCACGCCCTGGAACCGTCTCCCGGACCAAGGCGTGCCGCAGCAGGACAGATTGCAGTCGAAGGACCAGGTGAACAGGACGTCGCCCTGATCGAGATCGGACAGCAGAACGTTTTCCGGTGCGATCACCGTCCCGCCGAACCCGACAGGCGCACCGGAACCCTCGGCCTCCAGTACCTTGCTCCGAGCAGGCGGAAGCCGAGCTCCCCGATCCAGCCGTTCAAGCGTGGGACCCGTTCACGTTTCTTTCCATTGTTCGGTTTGTGCCGCTACGAATGCGTGTCGGGCACCCTTGTGACAATGCGAATTTGCGGTGGCCGCTTTGCAAAAAAACACATCGCATGCGGCTTATCCAAGTCTTTTGAGGCCCGACCTGAGACATGGGTGACAAAACGTCCGGAGACAAAGGTAACGCTTTCCGTTTTTGGGAGGTGTCTAAAGTGGAGGAAGCCGCACGGCTGCTCGAAACCCATCCTCAGGACGTCAATGCTTGAACCGGGGGCGACCGACGAGACCGAAATTCGCCCGAACTCAGAGTTTGCAACGGAGCCCGTCTGACCGGTGCGCCGCTGTACCGCGTCACCGGCCACGTCAATATCCTCGAGATGAACGGTGACAGCTACCGCCTCACCCAAAGCCGTGCCCGAAAGGCAGGTTGACCCCACCCGGAACGTCGCCGCGCACGCCTGCCCCCCCCGGCTCGGGCTACGCCCTGCCGGCGGTCTCAGGCGTGAGCAGCAAGCCGTTGACTTTTACTCCGCCCATTTTCCTGTTCATGCTTCGCCGTTGACACCGCTCTTTTCGATTTATGGCGCAATGTTCTGAATTGTTACAATGTGAAGTCCGTAAGCGGAGAAATAGTATTTTTTGTTGTTTGAGTTGTGAGTGGCTCGGTAGGTAAAATTTGCTCAATAATTTTACCAAAAGAGGGCCGAGATCGTGACCAGAATATCTCAGCAAACGGAGTTCGAAGTCGCAACCGTGGAGCCGGTTCTGCAAGTTGAAGCGGCTGCCGTTTTCAAAAATATTTGCAAGAACTACAAGCTTGATCGTGTTCTTGTTAACGCGCTTCGTGATGTTTCTTTTACCATTCCAAAGGGCGAGACAACATTCGTCACCGGACCGTCGGGCAGCGGCAAGTCAACCCTCCTGAATATCCTGGGCCTGATCGACCGGCCGACTTCCGGTACGCTGTCCCTGCTGGGGCAAGACGTGACCGGGCTCAGCGATGCCCGGGCCGCCGACTTCCGGTCCCGGCACATCGGTTTCATCTTCCAGTCCTTCAACCTCATCCCGGTGCTGAGTCTCCTTGAGAATGTGGAGTTTCCGCTGCTGCGCCACAGGCTAAGCAGCCGCCAGCGCCGGGAAAGGGCCGCGGACTATCTTGCCGCGGTCGGCCTCGGCGATCTGACAGACCGACGGCCCGGTGAAATCTCCGGCGGACAGCGCCAGCGCACGGCGATCGCCCGTGCCCTGGCCACGGAGCCGGACCTCATTGTGGCCGACGAACCAACGGCGAACCTCGACAGCCGGACATCGCGTGAAATCATCACGCTCCTCGACCGCATGAAATCCGAATTCGACACGTCGGTTGTCATCTGTACCCACGAGACCGATCTGATCACGCCGCAAAGCTGCCGGATCGAAATCGTCGACGGTGAACTCTGCTAGAGGCTGCGTATCATGATCTGGACCATCGCATTTCGGAATCTCGTCAAGAATGCACGCCGGTCAATCATGACCGCGCTGGCCATCGGGGTCGGCGGCCTTGCGGCGTTGCTGTTCGGCGGCTTTGTCACCTCCATCTGGTTCGGGGTTCAGACCTCGATGATCCAGCAACAGGGGCATTTGCAGATCTATCGGAACGGCTACCTGGAATACGGCGCGGCCAATCCTGAAGACTACACGATCGGCGACTGGCCGGAGATTGCCGATCTTCTGCTGGCGGACGTCGTGATCCGCGACAGCGTCGAAGTGATCACGCCGCGGATCGACCTCGCGGGCGTCGCCGGCAACGCGGTTACCGGAAACTCCAAGACCTTCATCGGCCAGGGTGTCTATCCGTCGAAGATCGACAGGATGCGGCAATGGGACGGCTGGCAGATCGGCCAGGCAACCCCGGCCACGGGCCTGAACGACACCGAGAACGGGACCGTTGTCGTCGGCCTCGGCATGGCCCGCATGCTGGGGTTCTGCGACCGGTTGCAGGTCGAAAATTGCCGGGATCGTCCTGAGGCGCCGGCACAGGCCGCGAGCACGCCTGCCGGCACGGATATCGATGCGCTCGTCTCCGGCGACCGGGAACTGGCCGACCTGTCATCCTCCGGCTCGGCGCGGCCGCCGCTCAACCTTATGGCCGCCACGACGGAAGGCGCTCCGAATATTGTCCGCGTCGGCATCGATTCCGCACAGGCGCAGGCCATCCGCGCCGTCGACAACGCCTTCGTGCTCATGCATTTCGAGCAGGCGCAGACGCTGCTTTACGGGGAACGCCCCGAGGCGACCGCGCTCATGCTGCAGGTGAAGGCGCCGGAACTGGTCGATGCGGTCAAGGCCCGTGTCGCGATGCTCCTGCAGGACGCCGGGACGGATCTGACAGTCTATCATTTCACCGAGGTGGATCCGACCTTCAACCGTATCTTCGGCATGTTCTCCTTCATTTTCTTCGTGATCTCCCTGGTCCTGTCGATCGTGATCGTCTTCACCATCGTGAACACGGTTTCCATGACCGTGGTGGAACGCGTGAAGGAAATCGGCACCATTCGCGCCATCGGATTCCGAAAGAGCTTCGTCAAAAAGCTGTTTCTCGCCGAAAGCGCCCTGACCGGCCTGTTCGGCGCGGCTGTCGCGCTGATTCTCGCGGTGGCGGTTTCCAGCTTTGTCAATTCCGCGGGGCTGCAATGGACGCCGCCAAGCAACGCGACGCCGCTCACCGTCCAGTTGATGGTTCTGAAAAATCCCGTGTTTGCCGCTTCGGTCTTCCTTGCACTGATCGTGCTTGCCGTCCTCGCGGCGGTCCTGCCGACCTTCCGCGCAGCCCGCATGAACATTGTCGAAAGCCTGCACCAGTCCTGAGCAGGTCCGCACCAGGAAAGGAGAATCGGAAATGACCTTCAATCGCCGCGAATTCAATCGGCTGCTCCTGACGGCAGCGGCTTCAGCCGGGGCCACGGGACTGACCGTTCCGGCCCTCGCGGCCCCGGATGCCAAGACCATCCTTGGACAGTCGGATGCGATCCGGAATCCGCAGACCTCCTTCGTCGTCGACGTCCATCTGCTGAATTACGAAAACGGCAAGCTGGACGGGCAGACCAAGGTCACCACGCATTCCCGAAAGCAGGGCGGTCAATTCCAGACACTGGTCTACATCACCGCGCCGAGCATCGATCGCGGCAAGATCCTGCTGCGCAATGGCAACATCCTGTGGCTATACGATCCCAAGTCACGGGCATCCGTGCGGATTTCGCCGCGCCAGCGGCTGCTTGGCAATGCCTCCAATGGTGACGTTGTCAGCTCCAACTTGGTCGGCGACTACAATCCGGTGCTGGAGGGTACCGAGACAATCGCCGACGGCGACCGGCAGAACCGCAACTGCTATCGGCTGAAGCTGTCCTCCGCCAGCAGTTCGACGCCCTACAGCGCCGTCACTTTCTGGGTGGATGCGGCGACCTCCAGGCCCATAAAGGGCAAATACTACACGAAAAGCGGCTCTCTCATCAAAGTCGCCTGGTACCGTTCCTGGAAATCGCAGATGGGCGAGGTTCGTCCGACCGAAGTCGTGATTGCAGACGCGTTCGATCCGAAAAAGGTGACGCTGATGCGGATGAACGCCTTCAGGCCGCGCAACCTGCCCCAGTCCTGGTTCCGCAAGGAGTGGCTGCCGCGATTTGAACTGCAGGGCAGTTCCTGATGATGAAGCCCTCGGGTGTTCTATGCGCAGCCGCGGGTCCGTTGCTTCTGAGCACCGGACTGGCATTTGCGCAGGAGTTCGACCTACCTCCCGTCCTGGAAGGCGACAGCGTTGTGGCCGCTCCGGTAATTGAAGACGAAGGCCCTGCCGCCGATGTGGGTGTGGCGTCTCCTGAGCCCGATGACATCCCGCTGCCGGACATTGCGGTCGGGGAAATCCCGCCAATCGAGGACAGTGTCGAGGCCGAGGTGACCGAGGCGGAGACGTCTCCCCCGGTGCTGGCCTCGAAGACCTCGTCGTTGGAACTCGAACTGCGCGGTTTTCGCAATGAGGATCAGCAGGGCGATGACATCTATGCCGGCCGGTTCTCGGCGCACTGGTTCGGCCGGAACAGCCTGAGCGAAAACACGGCGCTCCTGTTCAATCTGCGTGCCCGGGCCGCCAAGATCGAGGCGGAACCTTTCGAGGTCGAGGACGACACGCGCCTCGATGTACAGGAACTGGGATTTGCCTGGGACACGGGCAAGAACCTCTCGCTTGAGGCCGGCCGGATCAACATCCGGAACGGCGTTGCCCTCGGTTTCAATCCGACCGACTGGTTCAAGGCCAACAGCCTGGTCACGATCGACAGCCAGGACCCCGGCGACCGGCGGGAAGAACGGCTGGGCACGGTCGTCGTCAACGGCGCGACCAGCATCGGCAACACGCTCGTGCAGGCAGGCTACCGGCCGGAAATCTCCGCAGCGCAGGACACCGTGATCACGAACGCCGACATCGTCGGACTGAATCTGAACCGGACCAATCCGAGCTATGCAGCCTACGCCAAGGTCTCGCCGGGATTCGGCGGAAACATCTCGTTCACCGGCAATGTGATCGTCGAGGACGACCGGTGGGGCGGCGGCGCCGAAGTCAGCGGCGCGCTCGGCAACAACCTTGTCCTCTACGGGGAAACCTTCATTCAGGACCGAATGAACCTGTCCGCGGAGGCCCTGGAGGACGGATCGGGAAGCGCGGCCTTTCGGCGGGGTATCGGTGCCGACCAGGGGTTCTTCGTGGCCGCCCAACTCGCGGTCGGCGCAACCTGGTCCTTTCCCGAGGTGCTCGCAAAATCCGAGGATATCTCCCTTTCGCTCGAGTACCACTACAACGGTGCCGGCCTCAACAACCGGGAACTCGATGCCCTGGCGGATGCGTCCGGATCCGATCTTGCAGCGGCGGGGGCCGTCCATTCCTTTGCTTCGCGGGAGCAGGAACCGCTTGCGCAGCATCAGCTTTTTGCACGTTTTGCGTGGAACGATTTCTGGAACGACGCCGATTTCACGGCGATAGGCTACTACGTTCCGCACGATCACAGCGGACTGGCGCAGATTGCCGCAAGCTATCCGTTCAACGACAATCTTGAACTCAGCATGCGGGCGTTTTCCGTGTTCGGTAGCGACACGTCGGTCTACGGCTCAAACCCGCTTCAGAACTCAATCCAGCTTGCGGTGAAATACACATTCTGATCGAGGGGCGGGGGCGCGCGAAAGGAAGGCTCGATTTGAAAGTACTGATGATCGATGACGATGTTGAGCTGGGAGACGCCATGAAGCCGGTACTTGAAAAATACGGAATATCGCTCGTGCAGGCTGAGACACCGCAAAAGGGATTGGAAATGCTCGCCAGTTGTGGTCCCGATGTTGTGCTGCTCGACATGATGCTGCCGGAGATGGACGGAATGACCGTCTGTCATGAAATCCGGTCATCGGACTTTCCGAAGCGGGACATTCCCATCATCGCATTGTCCGCGCGTGCCGAACTGACCGACCGGATCGTCGGCCTGGAAAGCGGCGTGGACGACTACATTGCCAAACCCGTCGAACTCAGGGAGTTGGTCGCCCGCATCCGGGCGGTGAAGCGCTGGCCGGCTCCGTCAGGAAAACCGGAGCTCCCGGCCGCGGTCGTCATCGATGAGACCCGGATGGTGGCAAGTCACGACCGTTTCACGGTCGATCTCACAGATCTGGAGATACAGATCCTGAAAGCGCTGTCAGACGCAAAGGGAAACGTTCTCAGCCGGTTGCAGATTCTGGAGCGTATCCGCCATTCCGAATACAGCGATCCGGCGATCATAGATACGATCGTCTACAGGCTGCGCCGGAAGTTCCGGCTGGCAGGGTCCCCGGATGATCTCATCCTCACGGTGCGCGGCCGCGGTTATCGCCTCGTTTACAGCAGGGTCTAGATGAATCACTTGATGGCACGGCTGAGTAAATGGATTGCCTCGCGTTCGGTGTTCAGCTTGCTCCTGATTACGACGGTCGCGTCGACGCTCACGTTGACTTTCGTGCTCATTCTCGCCCTTCAACGCGTCGCGGATGAACATCCGCGGCGGTACCTCGCGCGTGCCCTGTTCCACGCCCTGGTGACGCAATTAAACGAAGCCGGACCGCAACCCCTGTCCGTTAACGGTGTCAAACTCATCCAGATGAGCCCGGAAGAAGCGGGATCGTCCGAGTTCCGAGATCTCTATCTCATGGCGCAGGAGGACCCGGATGGCATCGCCATATCGCCTCACAACGACTACTACGCCGCCGGCGGCATCGAAGGGGACATGTTCATCGTCCTGCCGCGTTTCGGTGCCGCCATCTCGACCTTTGCATTGTTTCTGGTTGGCGTTGTCATCAGCGCGATCGTCGGCGTCATCCTGCTGATCTATTTCCTGATGCGCAGGCTCACACGGCCCTTCATCGTGCTGAGCAACGGTATTTCGAGGGTCGAGGAGGGAGACATGAGTTACCAGATCCCTCTGAACGAGACTTTCGGCGAATTCCGCACGTTTGCGATAGGATTCAACAATATGGTGTCAGAGTTGCAGCGGATCCACGAAGCCCGCCGGCACATGCTGCTGGCCTTGCCGCACGAGCTGCTGACACCGCTGTCCCGCCTGAAGGTCCGCAAGGACCTCGTGGAAGACGAGACCCTTCGGACCAAGATCAACAAGGACATTTCGGTGGTGGAGGAAATACTGGCCTCCATTCTGGCAACGGAACGCCGACATTCGAATGAGGATTCGGCCGAACTGGTCGAAATTCTGACATTTGCCGATGAACAGATCGCGCTGCAGGTGGATGATCGCGACAAGATCAGGGTCGAGAACAATACTGGGTTCGACGTCGCGTTTTTCGACCCCTTCGTTGTCAGCGTCCTGTTGAAGAACTTCGTTTCCAACGCGGTCCGTTACGGCGACGGTAATCCGATCACGGTGCGCTTTGCCCGCGACACGAATGACCCGGCGGCCCTTTGCATTTCGGTCCAGGATCAGGGTATCGGCATCGCGGAAGACCAGTTGAAATACCTGACGGAACCTTTTTGGCGAGTTGACGAGTCCAGGGGGAGGGCATCCGGCGGTTACGGCCTCGGCCTTTACCTGTGCCGAACGATCGCCGAGGGCCTTGGCGGACGCATGTTCATCAAGAGCTCATTGGGCGAGGGGACGACCATTTCCGCCATCATACCCAATGCCATTTGCAAAACGATCGAGGACATGGCCAATGACAAAATCGACTCTTGCAGAAACCTCGTTTTTTGATTTTTCCGCGCCCGAGATATCACGGTTTGTCGAAAACAATGTGAGTGATACCGGTGCGGACAAGCGGACACGTGCCGTCGAGCTTTACTATGCCGTCCGGGACAAGCTGTTCTACGAGATCTACGATGCGGATTTCTCTCAATCCGGCATGAAGGCGAGCGCGATTTTGCGGAAGGGAGCCGGCTTGTGCATACACAAGTCCATTGTATATGCCACGCTGCTTCGCAAGATCGGCATTCCTTCGCGGCTTTGGCTGACTGACGTCCGCAACCACCTTTGTTCCGAACGCCTGTCCCGCATCATGGGAGACACCGTTTTTCATTATCACTGCCTGGTGGCCCTGCAGCTCGATGGAAGATGGATCAAGTCGACACCGGTGTTCAACAAGCGCCTGTGCCAGCTCTTCCGGATGACACCTCTGGAATTCGACGGATATCGCGACAGCCTGCATCATCCCTTCGACGAAAACGGGCATCTCCATATGGAAATCCTGCGGGATCACGGTGAATTCGACGACCTGCCCCACAGCATGATCCTGGAAGGCATGCGGGAAAAACACGGCGAGCTGTTTGCCAGTTCCACGAGGTTCCTGTCCGGATCGCTGAAACAGGATGCGGTCGCGCGGACCGGTTGACACATTTCGTCGATCACCTTGCGGAGGCGGCCCGGCGGGCCGCCTTTTTTGTGTTTCAAAATCCTGTGACGGTCTTGCCCGGTTCGTCACGGGTTTTGCGATTTGATGCGTGCCGGCAATGCTTCTCATGGGGGCGCCGGGTCGGATGTTTCAGACCGGCGTCCATGTCTCACATTTTGTTGCATAGGGAATTTAATTTTACAAAAAAGCAAACTCAAGTGATTTTGATTATTATATACTTTTTAGAGTTCAGGATATTAAGAATAATCTTGAATTGACTACTATAAGGTGAGGTAAATATGATCATTAAATCTATCGATTCGTTGTCGAATACTGATCGTGATGTCGCCTGGGGCAATGGTCAAAGCCGGCGACTGCTGCTTGAATCCGATCGTATGGGGTATTCCCTCACCGATACCATCGTTGAGGCGGGCACGTCTTCGCTGCTTGAATACAGGAACCACCTGGAGGCTTGTTATTGCATCGAGGGCGAGGGCGAGGTCATTGACCAGGTCACCGGGGCGGTTCACCGGATCACTCCCGGGACCATGTATGCGCTGGACAATCACGAAAAGCATGTGCTGAAGGCCGACAAGACCATGCGTCTGGTGTGTGTCTTCAATCCGCCTCTGCAGGGACCTGAAAGACACAGTCTCGGAGCCGAGAGTTCTGCTTACTGATGCAACTCAACTTGCCAGGGGATTGGTCTTGATGAAAGCTTCCATAGTGATTTCAGCAATTGCAATGGATCTTGCAGACGAGAAGAGCCTCCCGCCCGGACTGCAGGCGCCGGACGAGTCCCTTGGCGATTTTTCTTTGATCCGGCTGGATCGCGGTGCCTTCGAGGCACACAGGAAAAGGGAGCGGCAGCGGCATACGCCGGTGTCGTTCCGAATGTCACAGCTTGTGACTAAGCTGTTGTCAAACGCGGCCCTGTCGAAGGAGGCGGCGGCGGGGGCCGCAACGGGCCTGGTGTCCGGGTCCCGGTACGGCTGTTCAATCGTGTTCGACATGCACCGGCGCCTGGCCAGGTACGGTCCAAAGGGAATTGACGCCATCCGGTTTGCGCAGGCAACGCATAATTACCCGGTCTCGTGCTGCGCGATCGAGTTCGGGTTCAAGGGACCATGCACGGCAATGGTCAGTTCCCGGGCCGCAGGCATGGAAGCCTTTCAATGCGCATGCGACTGGTTGCTGGATCGGCGCTGCGACCGTGTGGTCGTGACCGCGTTCGAGGATTTCGGTTCGCCGGTCGACGATCATATCCGCAGGACAGCCACGCAGTCCGGCCCCGTGTTCGAAGCCATGGTCTGCCTAATGCTGGAGCGAAAGGAGCTGGCGGAGGCCCGCGGCCTGACCGCGCTGGCCGACCTCACGGGGACTGCCATCCTCAACCGCGTGTCCGGAAATTGCGGCTCGGTCGGTAAGCGCCTCTTCGGTCGCGATTTGCCGGAGTTCGGATTTGCAGTCAGCCGCAGCCCGGCGGATTTTCGTGACCGGTGCAATCCGGCTTCCAGCCTGGACGCGGGAGAATGTATCGGCGCAAGCGGCCTGGTGGAGCTTGCCCAGCTGCTGGGGGGCGGAAGCCTGCTGCAAGACAAGACAACGCCCCGGCACTGGATGGTCGGGGCCTGCGATCCGCTTACCGGTGGTATCGCCGCCGGTATCAGGCTGCACTAGGCGATGGAGACGAACTTGAAATCCGGCGTCGCCATTACCGGGCTTGGAGTCGTGGTACGTGATGCCATTGGCGTACCGGCATTTACCCGCTGGCTCATGGCCGGCGGCGGACTCCCGAACAGGCCGGTCCATTTCGACACGGAACCCTTCCGGGCCAAGAAGGCCTATGCGACGCATCCGGACGCCGTCCGCGCAGCACTTGCCGGCTGTCTGGACCGGTACGGCCTGCCAATGCTGCCGGAGGCCGAACTGGAATGCGCGGCCAACGGCCTGCTGGCTGCGGCCGAAGCACTGGAAAGCGCCGGTGTGCTCGGAGGAGACACCAGCTCCTGCGGGATCGCGCTGGCGACGACCAGCGGCGGACTGATGGATCTGTTCCTCGACAGTCTTGCGGATGACAGCCGCCTGCAAGAGCAGGACAGCGGTTATCTGGATGCCGCTTTGCCCGCCGCGTCCGCGAGCATCCTGGCACGGACCTTTGGTCTCGACGGCCCATTCGCCAATTTCTCCTGCGCTTGCGCGAGTTCGTCGCTGGCAATCTCCTATGCCTTTTCCCGCGTCAGGAGCGGAGACGCTCCGATGATGCTGGTCGGCGGGTCCGACCGGATGCGGGCGGCAGACTATGCGGGGTTCAATGCCCTCAGGGCAATGGACAAGGAAAGCTGCAGGCCCTTCGACAAGGGGCGGCGTGGCATGGTTATCGGCGACGGCGCAGCGATGCTGCTGCTTGAAGACGAGGCCCACGCCCGAAAGAGGGGCGTCGAGCCGATTGCGTATCTGATCGATGTTGGTCTGAGCATCGATGCGCATCACATCACGCATCCCAGTCCGGACGGACTGTCCCAGGCGATGAGCCAGGCCCTGCAAAGGTCGGGCATCGCGCCCGAAGCCATCGGCTACATCAACTGCCACGGGACCGGTACCCCCGTTAACGACAAGGCCGAGACTGAAGCGCTGAACCGGATTTTCGCAGATTCCAAGAAGCGCCCGGTGATCAGTTCCACCAAGGGGGCAACGGGGCATCTGCTCGGTAGCGCCGGCGCCATCGAGGCGCTGATCACCGTGCTTGCCCTGCGCACCGGAACGGCGCCGGCGATGAAGACCACCGCGACGCCGGAGGAGACAGGGTTTCCGATGCCCGGCCCCGACCGGCCGGAAAAATTCATTGGAAATTTCGCCATGAGCAACTCGCTCGGTTTCGGCGGCATCAACTGCAGCCTTCTCTTCCAGGCACAGGGGCTAGATCTTTCATGACCGTTTTGCTGACCAAAACCGCAAACACGCCCCACAGAACGGACCTGGTCGCGGATCTTTGCGCGGGACTGGAGCGTTGGGCGGAGACGTTGAACCGCGACTGGATCGACGACGACCAGGACGGACGGTTCGATCCGGACCGGTGGCAGGCGTTGTGCGATGCCGGACTGACCGCGCTGACAGTGCCGGAGGACTTTGGCGGCCTGGAGTTGAGCGCCACCGAACTTGCCGAAGTGCTGCTTTGCTTCGGCCGGCTCTGCCCGGACAGTGGTCTCGGGTTCACTCTGGCCAGCCATTTCTGCAGCACCTGTATCCCGATCGCGAAATTCGCCGGCCCGGAGCTTCAGGAAAGGCTTTTGCCGGGGCTTGCCGCGGGCAGCTTGATCGGTGCGCATGCCATCACGGAGCCTGATAGCGGGTCCGATGCCTTCGCCATGAAGACGACGGCAGCCCGGGAAGGGGACAAGTATCTTCTGAAAGGCGAGAAGTGCTTTATCTCCAACGCCCCGATTGCGGATTTCTGCGTTGTTTACGCAAGAACCGATCCGCAAAAGGGCGCCCTGGGAGGGTTCAGCGCACTTCTGGTGAATTGTGCCGCGGACGAGGTCACGATTGGCAAGCCGCGCCGCAAGCTCGGACTCAGAACGGCCCCCATGGCGGACATGCACTTTGACGAGGTCCGGATCGGCGAATCGGACCGTATCGGACGCGAGGGGCAGGGTTACTCGATCCTCGACTACGTCATGAAGTGGGAAATCATCTGCATCTTCGCATTGCAGATCGGAGAGATGCAGACCCAACTGCAGCGGTGCATCGAACATGCGAAATCCCGGCAGCAGTTCGGGAGTTCAATCGGCAGCTATCAGGCGGTCTCGCACCGTATCGCGAATATGCACCTTCGGGTGGAAACCTCGCGCAACTGGCTGCAGCGCGCGGTCGAGGCCATCGGTGGCGGTGGTCGGGCCTCGCTCGATATTGCCGCGGCCAAACTGGCGATTTCCGAAGCAAATGTCGCCAACTCGCTGGATGCGATCACGCTGTTCGGCGGCGCCGGATACATGGCCGAAACGGGCATCGAGGCAGGTCTGCGCAATGCGGTGGGCGGTCTCATCTATTCAGGGACGTCGGATATCCAGCGCAATCGCATCGCCGCGATGCTGGGGCTTTAGGGAGGAGGCCATGTTTCAAGCGGCCACAGCAAATGCGCCCATGACGCCGCAGACCCTGGCCGCACGGCTGATGGACCGTCTCGAGGCCTGGGCACCCGGACGGGTCGAAGGCGCGGCGGACGCTGTGCCCTTTTCCAGGATTCGAGACGAGGCTCTTGCCGTGAGCGCCATGATTGCGGGCACCGCCCCGGGGCCGGTTGCCATTTGCACCCAGAAACAGCCTGCGGCAGTCTCGGCGATACTCGGTGTTCTGCATGCCGGCAGGGCCTACTCCCCCCTTGACCCGACGCATCCCGCGCGTCGCTGGACAGACATTCTCGAAAGACTTCAACCGGCCGCGATCCTTGTCGACATGGCTGCGCGCGACAAGATCGACACCTGGGCCGCGCGCGCGGACGTTCCGCTCCTGCCACTTGTGCCCGCAAACCTTTCCACCGGTTCGGGGTGCGGCCAGGTTGCGGGCGAATGTGCGGCCGTTCTGCACACGTCCGGTTCGACCGGTGTGCCAAAGCAGGTGCGTATCGGCGCGAACGCGATTTCGGTGTTCTGCGACTGGGTCCGTTCCGAATTCAGCCTGACACCTGCGGACGTGTTGCTCAGCCATGCGCCATTGGCCTTCGACCTGTCCTTTCTGGATATCTTTGCCGGCCTGGCGGCGGGAGCGTCCGTGGTTCTGGCAGACGCGGCCGCGGCCCGCAGCGGAGCACGGCTGTGCCGGCTGATCGCCGAAACCCGGGTGACCTTCCTGCATGCGACACCGTCTGCGCTGGGATTGATCGCGGACGCAGCGGGCGGGCGGACGTTTCCACTGGTGCGCTGTGTTCTGTTCGCGGGCGAACCAATGCCGGCATCCCGTCTCAGCTTGCTTGCCCAGGTGTTTCCCAACGCACGGCTGACAAACATCTACGGCTGCACGGAGACGAACGACACTTTCTTCTACGATGTTCCCGCGGCGGGAAGTCCCGATCCGCTGCCGCTCGGCCGGCCGCTGCCCTACACGGACCACGTTGTCATGGCGGACAACGGACATCCGGTTCCCGCGGGAGAGGAGGGGGAGCTATGGGTGCGCTGCCCGACCATGATGATCGGATATTCGGACCCGGACCTGACGGCCCGCGCGACCGGCACCTTCGAGGGGCGGACCTTTTACCGGACCGGTGACCGGGTTCGAACCGGGGAAGACGGTCTTGTCTATATTCTGGGACGCATCGACAGCGTGCGAAAGGTCAACGGCTACCGTATCGACCTTGCCGAAATCGAGGCGTGCCTGTCGCGACATCCGGGCGTGCGCGAAAATGCCGTGTTCGTCGGTCCCAACGGTCAGCTTGCCGCGGTGCTCTCCGGTAACGAGTTGCAGGTGAACAGCGTGGCTCTGCGCCTGCATGCCATGCAGGCGCTGCCCGCCTATGCGATCCCGAAATCCTTTTGCCTCACGCCGGATCCGCTTCCCAAGAATTCCAACGGCAAGATCTGCCGGAAGACTATCGCTGCCTCCTATTTCGAGGCTGCGGTCCAGACCGCCTAACAACGAATATTGGAGACCAAGATGACCAGCCTGACCGTAATCCGCGAGTTCATCACCACAGAATTTGCTCCCGACATCAAACCTGCAGACCTGCCGGACGACCTCGATCTCATCGAAAGCGGCATTATTGACAGTCTCGGCGTGCTGAAACTGGTTGCGTTTCTCGAGGACGAGATGGGCTTGGCGATTGCGCCGGAAGAACTGGACGTGGATCTCTACAAGTCCCTGAGTTCCATCGGTTCGCTGCTGTCGGCAAAAGTCCAGACAGCGCCTGCCTGATCCGGCAACCGGGAGGGAGACATGTCCCAAGACGCGATTGCTGCCGCGCTTGTCGCCGGCCAAACACCCGGGATCGACGCCATGGTGGACTATTGGCGCGAAACCGATGGGGGGCTGCGGCCGAAACAGGAAACCATTGCCGTTCTTGCCGCGCTCTCGGCCGCCCCGTTCACCTTTGAAAGGGTGCTTGCGTTCGTTCGCTATCTCGACGTGGCCTATCCCCGGATCGACCTGCCGGTGTCGCACAAGGCGGTGAACATCGTTGGCACCGGCGGCGGTCCCGCCACATTCAACATTTCCACGACGGCGGCATTTGTCGCGGCGGCATGCGGGGCTACGGTTCTGAAGTCCGGGTCCCCCGCCTACTCCAGCCGGGTCGGTTCGTCCGACGTTCTGAAGGCGCTGGGGCTCGGCAAGGCGCACTCGCACGATGCTTTGGCGGAAGATCTTGAGACGATCGGGATCGGCTTTGCCGACGCATCGGTCTATGCGCCGCTCTGCCGGAGGCTTGCGGTGGCGGCGATGCCGCTGCCCTTCAAGATGATCGGCCGTTTCGTCAATGCCCTCGGACCGTTGATCTGCCCCTACAGGACGCGGGGAGCCGTGGTGGGAACCTCTTCACCGGATCTTTTCGACATTGTCCGCCGGACAGCGGCGGAGACGGACCGGGTCGTTTTGACGGCGCACGCCCTGTGCGGGGTCGACGAACTCGTGTCGGTCGGACCGGTGCGGCTCGCCTGGCCGGGGAAAAGCGAGCCTGACCTTCTGGACCCGCGAGACCTCGGCCTGCCGCCCGGGCGCGTCGGGATGCTCGCCGGCGGGGAGCTTGAACACAATGCGGCGCTGCTTCAGGCGGTTCTCGCAAACGAAGGCCCCGCGGAAGCGACGGCGACCGTTGCGCTCAATGCGGCTGCGGTTCTTTGCATCGGCGGCGAGGCGGGAACGCTGCGGGAAGGGCTCGATCTGGCGCAGGAAGCCCTCAGAAGTGGATCGGCGCTGCGGAAACTCGCCGACGCACGAGACCTTGTGCAGGCCCGAACCGGAACCGGGAGGCATGTCGCTTGAAACTTGAATTTGCCGCAGCGCTGGCTCGCGCCGAGGCGCCGTTGATCGCGGAAATAAAACCTGCCTCACCGAAGGATGGCGACCTTCTGAGGCAGATGCAGGTCGGCGAAATCGCGCGGGATTATGCCCGTGCGGGTGTCGCGTGCCTGTCGGTCACGACCGGCAGGTGGCACAACGGCTCCGTCGGCATGATCAGGGAAATCGCCGAAACCGGATTGCCGGTTCTGCGCAAGGATTTCATCGTGTCCGCCCGGCATCTGCGGGACAGCCTTCAGGCCGGTGCGTCGGCCGTTCTGCTCACCTGTTCGCTGCTGCGCAACAAGGATGTTGTCCGGCTCGCTGCAATGGCTCTGGATCTTGGCCTGACACCTTTTGTCGAGGCCGCGAACGAAACCGAGCTTGACGGGCTGGACTTGCCGGGCGGATCGGTGTTGGCGATCAACAACCGGAACATCCGCGTCCGGGAAACCGACGATGGCGGCGTTGAACACAGCCTTGCGCTCTACCGCAGCGCCAGGGCCCGGCATGCCGGGCTTTTGGTCAGCGCGAGCGGATTCCGGACCCCGGCGGATGCCCGGAAAGCCTGCATGTGCGGTTTTGACGGCATTCTGGTCGGCACCGCATTCATGAATGGCGACAACGGTCCGGGCAATACCGCAGGACTGTTCATGGATGCCATGGCGCAGGCCAGAGCACCGGCTTCATGAGCTCCATTCCCCACCGGCCGAAGATCGGCACGGAGCTTATTGCCATCGCGGTAAACGCGCCGTCGGATTGCACGACCCTGCGATCCTCGCTGGAAACGCGGGGATACATCGTGTTTCAGAAACGGGGGCTGAAGGACGTTGCCGACATGGTGCGCAACGCCACCGCGACAGCCGTGCTCATCTCGGAAACGGTTTCCTTTGAACACAGTTCCGCGATCTGCCGCACCGTGCGCCGGATCAGCCAGGTCATTCCAATCATCATTTTGCATCGGGGGCTGGACCTCGAGCAGCGATTGGAACTGTTTGCGGCAGGCGCCGATCACTGTGCCCAGCTGCCGGTCCCCGTCGATACGATCCTCACCACGATCCAGGTGGTGTCCCGTCACTTTTGCAGGATTTCGGATGTGCTGCGGTTGCCCGGAGCAACCGGAGCATAGGATTGAAGAAGCCGGTGCCGCAGTCTGAGGCGGCCTTGTCCGGGCTGGCGAACCGGAACAGCGCCATCAGATGAGATGCCGGTTGTCGTGCGTGTCAGTCACCGATCTGGGAACGCGCATTGACGCCCAGCCGCCGCACCCAGATCGCGAGCAGTGCGACAACCAGACCTCCGGCGAGAATACCTGCAGAAATCGCGAAGGGGACGGTGTTTCCCCAGCTTGCGGCGCTCGTGGCGAGGACAACCGCAAAGACCTGTCCGCAGTAGATTGCCGACGCAACCCAGCCCGATTTTGCTTCCCGGTCGGGGGCCCCGGTCCGGCCCATCACAACAAGGATGGCGAGCGGCAGGATCAGGCCAAACCCGCTGCCGACAAGAACGGCCGCCAGCGTCGCGGCCAGCGGGCCGTCCGCCAGGGTCATCAACAGATTGCCGAGCGCCATGGCACCAGCGCCGGATGCCATCATGTTCCTGCGGCCGAGAAGCCGTGACAGTTTCGGGGCCAGCATCGCACATGGGGCGCTCGCCAGCGTTCCGCCGGCAATTGCAAGTGCGGCCTCGGCCGGGCCCGCCAGGACACCTTGAAGAAAGGGCACCTGGGTGGGCAATAGGTAAAAACACCCCATTGCGAGCACGATCATGCCGAGCATCGGCAGATCGTCTTGAATTCCGGCGCCGCCATGCTGCTTGGCCGGAGCCTCAAGGACATCACCCCAGTCCAGGCGCCAGGCAAGAATTGCGACAGGCACGGCTAACAGGTAGATCGCGAAGGCCAATCGCCAGCTCAGCGTTGCCAGAAGCCCGCCGCAGACAATGAAAACCACCCCGGAGAGCGTATTGCAGGCGGTCTGCGCGGACATCATGCGGCCTCTGGCCGGCCCCTCGAAGAAGCGGACGATGGCGGCGGTTGCCGAACAGAGCACGATCGCCGTCGCCACGCCGAGCAGGCCGCGCGTGACCAAGAGCCAGCCGTAGGAATTCGCCAGGCCACCCAGGGCGCCGGCAACCGCAAGCAGCGCCAACCTGAAGCACAGAACGATGCGGGGTGAAATCCAGGAGGACATCCGGCCGATCAGCGGGCCCGCGAACAGAACGACGATCGCCGGCAGGATCAGAACGAACCTGTCGATCCCCTTTCCGCCTCCAGACGTCAGGGCGAGGTGCAGTTCGCCAAGAGCCGGGGCGATCGCCGCACCGCTCATCACCGTCATCGCGCCCGCCGCCAGGATCAAGGGTGCGCGCAGCCCGGAAGCCGCGGCGGACATCATGCGGCCTCCCGCTTGGGTTCTTCCAGGTTGAAGCGCTGCACCGCAAGGTCCGCGGATGTCAGGCAGCCTTCCATGGTGTGCCCCTCGAGATAGTCGCCGGCGATTTCCAGGCCCTGTATCGTTTCGATCCCCCTCAGGAGATCCCGCTTCACCCGGCTGAAATGCGGGGCATAGCCGCAAATTCCGCCCTCGTGGCGAGTAACGAGGCACTTTGTCCTGTTGGCCCGGATCGGCAGGCGGCGCGAGAACTCCGCCTCGGCAAGGTCGAGCAGGGCGTCGTCGTCCTGGTCCAGCACGTCACGGGCCGCCCGGCCGGACAGGGTGAAGCGGACGTGATAGGGCTGGTGCAGCCGGTTTGCGGAGCAATGTCCAAGCGGCGAACCGGCGTCAAACATGATCGAGTGGATATTGTCGCGAAACACATCCTGATCGTAGACCGCGTTGATCAGAGCCAGGGGATGATACCGCACGGCGTCCGCCGCGACACGGGCATAGGCCGGCAGGCAAACGATCCGTTTCAGGACGTGAAGGGGCGCGCAGGACAGAACGCGCGTCGCGGTGACCCTGCTGCGCTGCCCGGTCTGCGAAACGAGCTCGAGTCCGGCAACCTGGCCGTTTTCCGTGACGATGCGTTCGACCCGCTCGCCGAACTGGATCGACTTGCCTTGTGCAAGGCAATCGTGCAGCCGTCCGATGCCGCCGCGTATCGCGCGGTGCTCGCCTTTGCCGAAACCCGAGGCAAACAGCATCAGCAGCGAGGGGTAGAGTTCATCGGGTTCCGCCGCACCCATGATGATCGAGAACAGTCTGAGCGGACCGTCGCTGAGGGTCCGGGTGAAGTGGTTGTCGATGGTTGAATGATCCCAACGACGCTCGATTTCCTCGATCAGGCCGGACGTGTAGTTGAGCCGGTCCGCATTGGCGCGGGCCTTGGCGAGGAAGCTCCTGAACTGGAGCGCGGATTTCAATCCAAGGCGGGCTGCCAGACGCAGGTCACCCGAAAGGGTCTTGCTCTTTTCCAGTGCGATCAGCCTGTTTTTCAGGACAATGTGGAAACCGGGGTGCTGCGGTTCAAAATCATTCAGGCCGAATTCGGTCAACAGGGCGGTAAATCGTGGCCAGGCTGTTGAGAAATTCTTGCCGCCGACCTCGAAAGCATGGCCGCCGCTGCGGATGCAGCCGGCGCGGCCGCCAATGCTGTGTCCGGCCTCGTGGATGACCGATGGAATGCCCTTGCGGGAGAGGTAGTGGGCCGCGCCAAGTCCCGAAATGCCGGCGCCAATAATGTGTACAGGTTCCATAATCCTGGTTCCTATCTGTTCAGGCGGATTTGCGGCGCATCCCGGTCCGGGCGGTGAGGATGCTGCAGTGCGCGAAGGTGCTGCCGCAGACGGCAATGTTCGCTGTCCGTGAAGCTCTTCCATTTTGGGAAAACATGAAATCGGCGGTGCCCTCGACCGTCATCGGCAGCGAACTGTCCCGAACGGGCAGGATCTGCGAAAACGTGACACCCGTGAGGATGTCACGCATGCGGCCAGGATCCGGGTGCTGCGCGTTGAGGTAGCGCTGAACCTGCATGAAACACTCCAGCATGAACAGCGGGTGGACTGTGCAGATGCTGTCGGTCAGCAGGCAGTTTCCGGATGCGGACAGGATGTGCGCCCTGACACTGGAGGCCGTCACCTGCGGTTCGGAAATCAGGACATTCTCAGGGTTCGACTTGTTCAAGGGACCCGGCGGACAGGGGTGCACCTCGGCCCGCCGAGCGCATCTGCCGGCAAAGTCGCGGTCGAAATCTACCAGTTCCACGCTGACATGCGCACGGGTCCTTCCATCTTGGGCCAGCGCGACGTCGTACCGCGTGCGGCCGCTCGCCTCTGTCCTGTCGGCGCTCAGGTCAATCGTTTCGTTGAACAGGGCGTATTTCTCGAACCGGGCGGTGACGGAACCGACGAATTGGGGGCGTCGCGCATCCGACTGCGCGAGCTGTGTCGCGCCCTCAAGGAGCAGCAGCCCCGGGACGTGGTCGAGCGGGTGATCGAAGAAAAACGGATGCTGGCGGTCCACGACCAGTTCGGCCGTCAGCCGCCGGTCGGTGGCAAGGTTTCTCAGGACATGGTTGCGCGGGTCCTGTCGCCGGTCGAGAGCCGTCATGCCGGGACGCCCGCGTTCAGGGCTTCCATGAGTTCCCGTGCCGGGCGCACCGGGTCGCCGGTCCGGATTCCGCTTTCGACCGCGGCCGATACCGCGCTTCCGACGATCGCTATGTCGCAGCCCATCGAGAAGGCGTCCGAGACGTTGGCGGGGGTCTTGAGGCCGAAGCCGAGCGCGATCGGCAGGCGCGTCCGCAGCTTGAGGTCGGTGATCCGCAGGCGAAGGCCGGCGTCGGGCCCTGCCTGCCCTCCCGACCGGCCATAGGCCGAAACCAGATAGATGAAGGCGCTGCTGTGCGCGAGAACCTTGCGGCAGACATCGTCTGCGGAATTTACATAGAGGGTTCCCACAACCGGGATCATTCCGTTGGCGGCGCTGATGAATTCCGGTGCGAGGCGGGGCGGAAGACCGTGCGGAAGGATAGCGGCGGCACCAGCCTCGCGTGCTTTTTCGCATACCGGTGCAAAGCCGTTGGGCAGGAGCGTGTGCGAACAGTCGGCGAGCAGGACGATATCCATGTTGTGGCTGAAATCGCGGATGACGGCCAGGACGGCTTCCAGGTCCGTTCCGGCGGCAAGGCCCCTGGCATGCGCACGCTGCAAGGTCGGACCATCCGTAAAAGCTCTGTGAAAGGGGACGCAGAGTTCGACCATGCCGATGCGCAGATCGACGCATGCCTGCAGCAGGGAACGGGTTGTCTGCAGATCAGGATCACCAGCCATGATCAGCGGGCACAGACTGCGCGTTTCGGGGTCCGGCCGTTTGAGAAGCTGCGCCATGGCGGTCATGCCGTTTCCTTGAACAGGCCGGCCGGCCGAGAGGCGGTGACGAGCAGGCGGCTCGCCTTGCGGGCAATCTTGCCGAGGTGCCGCGCGGCAGTGTCGATGTCCGCTGTTTCGACCCGGCCACCTTCCGACAGCAGGGAGACGCGTTCGACATTCAGGCCGCCCGCCAGCCAGATGCGGTGTCCGGCGAGGCGACCCATCCATTTTTCGGCAACGGAGTCCGGCAGAGGCTGGCCCGTGCTGCCGATCCTGGACGGATCCTGGTACCTGTCCGCCAGGAAAATATCTGTGCCGAGCTTCGCGTAGGCCTCGATCCAGCGTTCCTCAAGACAGGATCCGTCATCCTTCAGGTGAAGTGTCTTGATTACCGTGTAGCCGGCTTGCTTGAGAAGGGCCACATCCCTGGGCGCGTTGAAACCGTGAAGCTGGACATGTCGAACCCGGGTCTCCTTAAGGAGGTTGACCAGCCCGGCGACAGGCTTGCGAACGCACACGGCCACCGGAATGATGCGCCGGCAACGATCCGCGAGCGTGTGGAACAGAGTGTCGTCCAGATTGTAACGGTGACCGTCGATACCGGTCCAGAGACCCGTGTAGCGGGCACCTTCCTGTTGCAGAAGCTCAATCTCTTCCAAAGTCGTCGCGCCGCAGATCTTGATATCCATTGAACAAATCCAGAGGTATGAACGATTGGCAATAATGCCGGTGCCAGTTCTTTGAACGCGGAAAAATCTAGCGAAATCAGCGACAATGCGGTGTCGAAATTTTTGGAAATGTATTTTTGGAAAACGTCATATAAGGCGACACAAAATCATATTTACGAATTTTGCGGTGTCTTTCTGGAGGAAATCTGACTGAAGGCCCGGAAAGTATTGATTTTATTTCTTTGGTCGTCTTCTCTTTCGTTTGTGACGCAGTAAACATGATATGACAATTTGAAAAATCGTGTGATTTTGCGGCAAGTATTTGTGCATTACAGGTTTTTATTTCCAGCAAGCTTTGCCGCAGTGTGTCTCCCGTGATCGAGCGCCCACAGAGCGTTCAGTTATTGTCATCGGGGGAATTCAGATGAAACTTCTTGCCAAGTCACTTTCCATGGCGGGCGCTCTGCTTTGCCTTTCCATGTCGGCACCGGTTCTGGCGGATGATCAGAAGCCGCTGGTCGAGCCGGCCGTTCCGACATCACCTGTTCTGACCGATTGCCGCCAGGTGCTTGAGGGTGTCCAGAACCGGTATAACGGCTACGACAGCTGGCGTATCGTCCACATGAAGATCACGGACGAGACCGGTGCCGTGAAAACCCGCAGGATCGCTGCGGCGCACAAGAATTACGGCATCAACCGGCGTTTGCGCTCCATCGTGTTCGATCCGCCTGAATTGCGAGATGTCGAATCCTACGTCCACGACAACTTCGTTCCGGGCCTGGCCGACAAGGTCTGGGTATGGCTGCCCTCCTCCCAGAAAGTCGTTGACGTGAAGTCCGAAGACCTGAGCCAGCGTCTTTACGGATCCGATCTTGCGGTCGGGGAGATGCTGATCCGCCAGGCGCGCGACTATGACTGCAAGATGCTGGGAACAGGCGTCTACAACGGATATCCAGTTTACAAGGTCTACGTGAACCCGCGCAACGAACAGGAGGTCATACGGCTGGGCCTGCGCGACGGTGAGCTGTGGGCGGACACCGAAACCTTCATGCCTATGTATTCCAGCTTCAACGCCGATGCTCCCAACGAGCAGCGCATCCTTGAAACCTTGGACATGCGCTGGGTCAACGGCGTGTTCGCACCGGCGCGTTACCGCGTGTCCACCATCAAGGAAGGCCGCGTGATCTCGTTTTCGGATTTCAAGACCGAAGGCGAAGTGTTCAATGTCGGCCTGCCGGACGCATTTTTCGAGCTGGAAGACATGGGGTCCGCCGCGAGCGCTTTCCGCCACTTCCGCAGTGAAGCCGTTACCAACTGATCTTTCCGGACCCGGGGCGCGGCGGTTTCGGCCGGCCGCCCCCGGTGCCCAGCCGAGGGGGTGTTCCCATGCGCGTGTTTGCAGCCATCGAAGCCGCGGTCTCCTGGATCCTTTGCGGTATCTACAATCATCGTCTCAAGGTGCTCCCGCTCGCACTTCTTCTGATCGCGGGTTTCATTGCAGCAAACCTGCCGAACATCCAGAAGGACGGGCGCGTGGAAGCCTTCATGCACAAGAACGATCCCGCGCTGGCGACTTATTACGAGATGCGGCGGGAATTCGGGCAAGACAACCGCCTGATTGTTTCCGTATCGGCGCCGGATGTGTTCGATACGGCCTTCCTGACCAGGTTTTCCGAGCTTCACAACGAGATCGCGGACGGTGTGCCGCATGTCTCGGAGATCTTCAGTCCCTACAACATTCCGTTCATCGAGTACGAGAACGGCGGCGTCTATCTGGAGGAGCTCGTTCGCAACATGCTCGTGCGCGGGCGTGACCCGCGGGAGTTGCGCGAACGCATCGTGGAAACGCCGCTCTACCGCAACTTCATCATTTCGGAAGATGGCGGAACGGTTTCCATTGTCATCGAACCCTATCGCTATGCCCCGGATGCCTCCGACTGCACGCCGGATCCGGCGAACGGCGTGACCTGCAGCGTAAGCTTTACGCCACTTGCGGAGCGAACGTTGCTCGGTGCGCCGCAATATGCGGAGATGACGGCCGCAGCCCGGGAGATCGTGTCCCGCTATCAAGGTGAGGATTTCATCGTCAATATCGCCGGCGCTCCCGTGGTCAGCACGGAAATCGTCCGCATGATGGAGCGGGACATGCCGCGCTTTACGCTGGCCTGCCTGATCATCACGGTTCTGACCATGCTGGTTCTGCACCGCAGCCTCCTGATCGGCTTCGGCGCTTTCGTGAATTTTCTGACCGGCATTCTCACGACGCTTGCCACCGTTTCGGCGTTCGGGGTTTCCGTCACGCCGCCTGTGCAGCTGCTCATTCCGATGACGCTGGTTGTCGGCCTGTGTACCTATGTCCATTTCACGGCCGCCTTGCTGAAGGCGCGGGCGCAGGAGAAAACGGGTCCCGCAGCCATCCGGCGCGCCGTCGGGAACAGCAACACGCCGATCCTGTTCACCGCGCTGACGACGGCGGGCGGCCTTGCCGGCCTGATTGCCTCTCCGTTGGCCCCCATCACCGATCTCGGGCTGTTCGGACTGGTGTCCGTAGCGGTGTCCTACCTGTTGTCGCTCTTCTGGGTGACCATCATTTTCCGGACCTTGCCCAAACGCTTTCTGGACCGCCAGCAGGCTGCACCGGGACCGGTGCCGCGATTGATGGCCCGCATCGCGGCAATGAGCGCGACGCGTCCCTATCATGTCCTGGCGGCTTCTGCGGTCGTACTGGCCGTTGCCGTGGCGGGAATCATGCGGCTCGACTATTCCCACAATTCGCTGCTGTGGCTGCCGGAAAGCAACCCCGCGCGCACCGCGACCGAATATATCGACGAGCGCTATCACGGTACTGTCAATCTGGAGATGGTCGTCTCTCCGAAAGGAGGGCGGGATTTCCGGGACGAGACGATCCTGAAGACGGTGGACGAGACCGCGAGAGCGGTCTACGCGGCCGTCGATGTTCCGATCGGGCGCCACACGAGCATCATTTCCTTCATCGAGGAAACCAATCAGGCGATCCATGACGGCGACCCGGCGGCACTCCGCCTTCCCGGTCAGGACGAGATCTGGGATCAGATCCTGCTGCTCGAAGGTCAGGGAATCGACGACATGAAGCGCTATGTCAGCATGGACTACAGCACCGGCCGCGTCTCCTTCCAGACCCCTTGGCTGGAAGCCAAGCGCTACTCGGAATTGGTGGCAACGATCGAATCACGCTTCCAGACCGCACTTGGCGATACGGCGGACGTGGAGGCGACGGGGCTTATCGTTCTGCTTGCACAGACGTCCAAGGCCGTGCTTGACAGCATGTCGCTCAGCTACTTCATCGCCATGGTTTTCGTGACCGCGTTCATGGCGCTTGCATTCCAGTCCTCCGGGCTCGGTCTGCTGAGTATTGTGCCGAATGTCGCGCCTTTCGTGATCCTTCTCGGTATCATGGGTTTTCTGGGATTGCCGCTGGACACATTCACTGTTCTGATCGGCGGCATCATCACCGGCCTGATCGTGGATGACACGCTTCACTTCTTCCACGCCCTGCGCCAGAAATTGCCGGAGCAGGACGATGTTGTCGAAGCCGTGCGCGCGTCCGTCCACGACATTGGCGGGGCGCTGTTTGCGACAACGCTGGTGGTCATGTTGAGTTTCGCGGTGTTCGGATTGTCCACCATGTCGAACATACAGACCTTCGGGGCGCTGATGGTGATGGGCTCCGCAATCGCGCTGGTTGCGGAAATGACGGTCGGGCCAGCAATACTGTCGCTCTATTTGAAATCCCGTCAGCCCGACCGAATGCCGGTTGCGGGTTACGAAGCGTCCGATGCGACGACCTGACGGACGCAACCCCGCGAAGACCTGGCCGGACAGGTTCGTAAAGACGGGGGAACCATGGGTTCGACATGGTTTCCCCGCCGGATAGGGCGGCCGCCGGCCTTGTCGAATATTTCCGCCCGCTGGTCTCGCAGCACGATGCCGGCCGATTCTTTTCGACGGGATTTCAACAGGCACTGCAGAAGGCGGGTGGTGTGCCTCTGTCCGCGAACCGCATGCTGATCTTCGGCCGCGGGCGGCCCGGCGGGTGGATGCTTCCGAGCCGCCGGCTGCGCGCACTGGCAGCGGCGGAGCACGAGAACGGCCGGTCCTTGCCTGTTTCCATCAATATCGGGCGGCCGCCGGACACCGGCAGCTGCGATGCCTCGCGGGAAGCACTCGCGAAATTCGCCGATGAGCTGATGCGCATTTGCCCTTCATCAAGACGGTTGTTTTCGTCGGCAATGAAGTCCATCTGGAAATTGACGAAGACGTCTTGTGGGCTATGACGACGCGGCTGCAATTTTTACAGGACTGCCACTTCCGTCGATCACATGCCGCTCGCAACGGACCTGTTCCGGACACCTGAATGGACCGCAAGGCGAGGCGTGGCGGCGTTCAAGCCTTTTGTCAACGCCATCGTTCCCGCCGGTTTGGAGCACCAGGACCGGCGTTCCCTTCCAAACCAGGTCAAGCAGACGCCGGGCCCGTGAGGTCAGGTGATCATGCCGGCCGGACGGCCAACCAGCGAATAGCCGCGTCCACGAACGGTGCGAATGAAATCAACATCCGAGCCGGCATCCCGGATCTTGTTCCGGAGCCTGTAGATCAGCGCGTCGATGCTGCGCGTGTAAATGACGCTCGACCCGTGAACCCGCTCCAGAAGATGGTCACGGCTGAGGATCTCACAGGGTTGTTCGACAAGGGCGGCGATCAGCTCGAATTCCATGGACGTGATCGACAGCTTGTTGCCGTTGACGAGCAACTGCGCCCGTTGCGGGTCGATAGTCAGGACATTGTTGTCCAGATGAAGCTGGATCTGACTGTCGGTTCCCGGCGAATTGGCCGGATACGCGGCCGCGCTGGCCTGGGATCTAGGTTCCGAACGTTCCGCGCGCCGGAGAACCGAATTGATCCTGGCAACCAGTTCCCGGGGCTCGAACGGTTTCTTGATATAGTCATCCGCACCTGTTTCGAGCCCGACCACCATATCGGTGAGTTCGGTTCTGGCTGTCACCATGATGATGGAAACATCCTTGTAGGGTTTTCCACTGTAGCGAATTTCCTGACAAAGTTGTAAGCCGTTCACGCGGGGCAACATAATATCCAGGAGAACAACATCGTAGCGATTGGTATCGAGTTCTTTCAATCCTTCTTCGGATGTATGTACCGCGTGAAGTTCGATGCTGTAGTTTGCCAGAACCTCCCGCATGATATCTGCCAATTCGATATCGTCATCCACCAAAAGCACTTGAACCATCTTCGCCTTCGTACTCCTCTTGCCATGTAGAGGGTATGTAATCCAGAGAGTAATTTCGTTCAGTATTTATCAACATCGATCTATTTTTCAAGGGTAAATTGTGGCATATGCATAAAAAATATAATATAGTCCCGTAAGGAGTATTAAGTTTACTAAATTTTCAACCATGTTAACGGTGTTGCGTGAATTGTGAGATTTAATTAATATGAGAACTCTTCGTAAGGACGCTAAAATAGATGATTTTATAGGAAAAATTTATTTTCACGATAGCTTGGAGCATGGTCTGGTTGAAATTCAGGAGAAATACCACATAAACGTTGTGTTTCTGCTCTTCGTGGCCTGGTTGTGTCACCACGGTCGCGGCGCCTCGGCCCGGGAAATCGCAATGCTTTGGCGGAAATGCGCTCCCTGGTGCGCGGAAGTGATCCGGCCCCTGCAGGCCGTGCGGCGGCGCCTTGCCAGTGGCCCGGCACCGGCCCCCGGGGGCGACGCGGAATCCTTACGGCAGTCGGTAAAGGCTTCCGAATTGGACGCCGAGTTGATCCTGCTGGATTATCTTCAGGCCGAACTGAGCTTGTCTGTGACCGGGTGCAGTCTCGATCTGCGGTCGGCGCTTCGCACAGGATTTGCCTGCTGTGCGGCTTCGGACCCGCCGGAAGATGCCGAGCGGGTCTTGAGCGCGATAGAATCGGCCGTCGCCGGTTCCTCCTCCTCCATGTCCTGAAGCCAGCGCCTGACATCCGGCAGGTCAAACCCCAACAGGTCCAGTGCGCGCCCGACGGTCTGGGTGACCAAGTCGTCTATGGTTTGCGGTTGGGTGTAAAACGCGGGAACGGGGGGCATAACGATCGCCCCGCTGCGCGTGACCTGATCCATCAGCGCGATATGACCGGCATGAAACGGCGTTTCACGGAGCATCAGGACCAGTGGGCGGCGCTCCTTGAGGCAGACATCGGCAGCGCGGATGATTAGATTGTCATCATAGCAGTTGGCGATGCCGCTCATCGTCTTGACGGAGCAGGGGGCGATCAGCATGCCGCAGCCGCGCACGGAGCCGGACGCCAGACTGGCACCAATGTCGCGATGGCTGTGGGCATGGTCTGCAAGAGCGCGGATCTGCTCCGCGCACATGCCTGTCTCCAATTGCGCCGTGCGCAGGCCGGCCGGCGATACGATCACGTGGGTTTCCACGTCGGCAAGGCCCCTCAACAGCTCGAGCGCGCGAATGCCGTAGATCGAGCCGGACGCTCCCGTCATGGCAATCGTCAAGTGGCGCATGCTGTTTCCTCTTCTTGTTTCGGGTGCCGTCCCACGCCGGTGCCATCAGTTCACGGAGCTGCTCAGCGCAAGCGGAATCATGACGATCGCAGCGGCCAGGAAGGCGGCAGCCATTCGCACGTGATTGAAGAGGGTCCAGTCCGTCTGGTACCGGCTCCAGTAGGCCATGCTTTCCGCAAGTCCGGCCGGCATGGTGGCGAGCTCGCGGTTCATCGGAACGTTGGCGGCAGCAGTGACCGCGAAAACGCCTGCCAGATAGACCAGGCAGCCGAGAAACAGAAACGGCCAGCCGGGCTGGCGCCTGATCGGCGAGAGCAGCGCCCCTGCCGCGGCCAGGGCCAGTGCAACCCAGAATCCGGCCGCAAACATGGCGTTGCGAACCGCTATGTTGATTTCCTGCATGGCGATCATGCCGGGGTCCGGGGCGGACAGCGACAGTCCCGGCATCACCGTTGAGGAAAATGCAAAAAAGAAACCGGCCATCAATGCAAACCAGAGCGTGCTGGCTGCGGAAATCAGTTTCATCGCCCAACTCCGAAATGCCGTTAACATCCGATAGCGTTTCCTCAGAGTACGGCAATGCGGTTTGTGTGCGTGTGCAGTTATCTGACGAAATGAAAAAACGTGTCACAGTGGCTCACAGAAACCTGGCCGGAGCAAAAACGGGTCTCCTCAGCCGTGTAGGTTATTTCCTGCTTGTGAACGGATGTGCCCTTTTCCGGAATTTTGGCGTCGTGCAAGGCGCTCGAATGTGGGGCATCCGAGGGAAGTCATCTCGTTGAGAACCGTCCGTTCGATCCCGATCCCGGATTGCCTGACGGGTGATCCGCTGGTTTGCGCGGCATGTATAACCGCCCCTGTTCACGAGGTTTCGTCAGAGCTGATTTTGGCGCGTCATCGGGGGCGATGATGCATAAATCGGGTTGTAGGCTAAGTGTGGGCTCTAGACAGGCTGTTCACTCACGTTGATGTCTTGAGACGGCTCCGTTGTAAGTTTCCAGCGGCATTGCGGCAAGGTGGCACTTCCTGAAGAGTCACTGATTTTATGAGTGTTTTCAAAGGCCGTCATCTTTAACTTTTCAATCGATGGTCTCAGTGAGGCCCGCATTGTCGAGAGGGCCTTCGGCATCGGTCCGCGTGCCCCCGCCGAAGCGGTGACGAAACTCGAGAACCATCTTCGGGATGTCAAAGTCCAGGCAGGCATCCCGGTACGGGCCGGAATCTGTCCCAACTCAAAATTGCAACAGAGCCGTCGGCTGCACATTGAGAACGCGCGGCAGAAAACATCCAAATGCCAGCATTTCGTCCAGGACGGGGCAAATGCGAAATGAGCGAAGCTCGCGGCATGGCATTCTGGAAATCCGTTGGATCCGGAGCCCTCCTGGCCAAGCTGGCCTCATATGTTCCTGAGGTGGATTTCTTGTCTCCATCATCTGAGGTCCATCCCAAACGCCGACATCAAGAGATCATCAAACCAAGAGGAAAAACCGTCTCGTCGCGACGACAGCCGATTTTTGCAACAGCGCCACATGCCCGCTCACAGTTCTTCAGCCGGGATCACAATACGTCATATAATAGCAGAATACGTGTATTGCACTCAAAACTTGTAGATGATACTTAAAAAGACAGCAGTACTAAAGATGGAAATCAGTATCAATATTGAGAACCTACCCATCATTAATAGCTGTTTTAATGATGAAATCGAACTTCAACTTGAATTGTATTTGTTTCATCTCGGGAGAATGGGCTTGATCAAGGTTTCGATCGATACCGTGCAGCTAGACACCGCAACGCCGGATATCTTTTCCGCATATATCCTGGCCGCGCAGAAACTGACCCCGGACGAGGTGTTCCTGCTCGAGTCCTGTGCGGGGCCCGATGTCGACTGCCGGGAATCCATCCTGGGAATCGGATCGCTCGCGACCATCGCTGTCTTCCGGGACCGCGTGGAGATAGACGCGCCTTTGCCCCTGCGTGCGGCCATGGAAGACCATCTCAACCACCACGTCGGCACGCGATGCTTCAGTGGGGGCACCGCCCCACTCGCTGAGGGTGACGACGTTTGGGGATGGATCCGGGCGGTCAGTTCCATGTTCGAGGTGACGGGCGGTGCCGGCGATACGTTCGACTTCGGATTCTTGACCTGCCTGTCCTACGATGCGGCCTCGCTCATCGAGGTGCTGCCCCGGAAAATCGGCGGTGAGGAGTTTCCCCTCGTCTTCCTGCGCCTCTACCAGTCGTTCCTGACAGTGTCCCGTACCGGCGGAGCCCGGGTCAGCGTCGCCCGTTCGCCCCTGTTTCCCGAACCGGCGGTGGATGTCGAAGCCGAGCTTCTGCCGAAATTTCCGCTGTCGGACCGGGGTGAGGTCGCAGGCGAGTCCGATGCCGAGGTTCGCTTTTCGGTGTCCAGGGAAGACTACCTGAAGCGCGCCGAAACGGCACTCGAACACATCCGCAGAGGCGACATCTATCAGGTGCAGATAGGTCACGAGATCCAGGTGTCATCACCGCTGGCTCCAATCACGCTCTACCGCCGATTGCGGGACCTCAACCCGTCGCCCTACATGTTCCTGTGCCGTGTCTTCGACCGTGAGCTGATCGGTGCGAGCCCGGAGAACTACATCCGGCTGGAAGACCGGCATATTTCCATGCGGCCGATCGCCGGCACAATCGGCAAGGGCAGCCTCCGGGACCACGGCGAGTTGGTCGAGGAACTGATGTCGAGCCCGAAGGAGCGCGCGGAGCACACGATGCTCGTAGACCTGTGCCGCAATGACATCTCCCATGTGGCCCGGGCCAACTCGCTCAATGTCGACAACCTGATGGCGGTGGAAGAGTTTTCGCACCTGTTTCACCTGGTCTCCACTGTCACCGGCGAGATCGACGACGGCTACGACGTGATCGACCTGGTCCGGGCGACCTTTCCCGCCGGAACAATGACGGGTGCCCCGAAGATCCGCGCGATGGAGATCATCGAAGACCTTGAGACCTCTCGACGCGACGCCTACGCCGGAGCGGTCGGGCTGATGGGCCCGGGCAATTTCGCGAACCTGGCGTTGTGCATCCGGATGGCCACCTACAGGGACGGCATCTACAGCCTGCGCGCAAGCGCGGGCATCGTTGCCGATTCCTCACCCGAAAACGAGTGGCGCGAAACCATCGTCAAGATGAGCGCCATATACAAGGCCCTCACCGACCGGGAGTTGGCAGCATGAAGGTTCTACTCGTCGACGCCTATGACAGCTTCGTCTACATCATCGAGCAGTATCTGAAGTCGCTCGAACTCGAGACCGTGACGCTGCGCTGCGACGACCCGTGCCTTGCGGGCGCCCTGGCAAGCGCGGATACGGACTTCGTGCTCCTGGGACCGGGCCCCGGTCGGCCGGAAGAGGCCGGATACCCGGACCTCATCCGCCACCTGAACGGCACCAAGCCGATCCTTGGTGTCTGCCTCGGGCACCAGGCTGTCGGTCTGGCCTTCGGAGGCAGGGTTGTGCGCGCGGACAACATCATGCACGGCAAGGCCTGTCTGATCGACAATGACGGGCGCGGCGTGTTCGCCCATACCGGCCGCAAGCCGTTCATCGCCTGCCGCTACCATTCGCTGATCGTGGACCGGCTGGATCTGCCCCGCGACCTGGTCGTGACCGCGACGGCGCATGACGACGGCTACATCATGGGCCTCAGGCACCGGACCATGCCCATCGAGGGCATCCAGTTTCATCCCGAAAGCATCGCCACCGAAAACGGGCTGAAACTCCTCGACAGTTTCGTCAGAAGCTATCTCGACAACACCTTCAAACGCGCCGCGGCCAACTGACACGCGGTCAACCACGATTGCCAGGAGAGGACCCATGTCCGAAACGAGCTACGATCCCGTCACCCTTTCGCTTGAAGACACGCCATGGGCGACCTGGTCCAAGCCGGGTGCCGACGGGCGGGTAAAGCTGTTCAAGTCCAACGGCAAGCGTATCCGCCTGCTGGAGCTGCCGCCGGGCTTCGAAGAGGAAAACTGGTGCCTTGCGGGCCATCAGGGCTACGTCCTGAAGGGCAACTTTACCATCATCTTCGACGACCAGTCCTTCGAATGCCGGCCCGACATGGCCTTTTCGATTCCCGACGGCGTCCGGCACAGGTCCCGCGGAAGCACTGACAGCGAGACTCTGGTCTTCGTCGTAGACGACGTCACCGGCTGACCGTCCGGCCCGCCTTTCCCCGTCCCCGCAACACCGAACAGGAATTGTCATGAACGCTCTTTCTCCATTCATCCGCCCGAATGATTACGGTTTTTTCGGCGATTATGGTGGGCCCATCGAGAACAACCAGCTCCAGGTGATCATGAAGGACATTGAGAATGCCTTCCGCACCGCCATGAAAGACCCGGAATACCTTGAGGAAATCGAACGCCTCAGGAAGACCTATGTGGGCCGGCCCAGTCCCGTCTACCACGCCCGGCGCCTGTCGCCGAAGGACGGGGCCCGGATCTATCTCAAGCGCGAGGATCTCAACCATACCGGCGCGCACAAGATCAATCATTGCATTTGCGAGGTCCTGCTCGCCAAGCGGATGGGCAAGAAGAAAGTCCTTGCCGAAACCGGTGCCGGCCAGCACGGCGTCGCGCTCGCGACGGCCTGTGCCCTTATGGACATGGAGTGCGAGATCCACATGGGTGTCGTCGACATGAAGAAGGAGCATCCCAACGTATCGCGGATGAAGATCCTGGGCTGCACGCTGATACCGGTGAGCGAGGGGGCCGGCACCCTGAAGGAAGCCGTGGACAGCGCCTTCGGCTCCTACATGAAGGACCCGGAAAACAACTTCTTCGCCATTGGGTCCGTTGTCGGCCCGGCCCCTTACCCGGACATGGTCGCGACCTTCCAGTCCGTCGTCGGCCGGGAGGCGCGCGAGCAGTTCCTCGAGGCGACCGGTGGGCTGCCGACGGAAGTGGCCGCCTGCGTCGGCGGCGGTTCCAACGCGATCGGGCTGTTCAATGG
Source organism: Roseibium sp. Sym1 (assembly GCF_027359675.1). Lineage (NCBI taxonomy): Bacteria > Pseudomonadati > Pseudomonadota > Alphaproteobacteria > Hyphomicrobiales > Stappiaceae > Roseibium > Roseibium sp. Sym1. Next base: position 1,166,242 of record NZ_CP114786.1, on the reverse strand, counting down.
CTTCCTGGACGATGAATCGGTCGAGATCGTCGGCGTCGAACCGGCCGGCGAGGGCCTGGAGGGGCACCGGCACGCGGCCACGCTGACCCTCGGCAAGCCTGGCTACCTGCACGGCTTCCGCTGCTACTATCTGCAGGACGACGCAGGCAATCCGTCGCCTGTTCACTCCATCGCCTCCGGCCTCGACTATCCCGGTGTCGGTCCCCAGCACTGCCACTTGAAGGATATCGGTCGGGCGCGCTACGAGGTCGCCACGGACACGGAATGCCTCGACGCTTTCTTGAAACTGTCTCGCTTGGAAGGCATCATCCCCGCCTTCGAAAGCGCGCACGCGATTGCCTATGCCCTGCGCAGGGCCCCCGACCTGACACCCGACAAGAGCATCCTGGTCAATCTGTCGGGAAGGGGCGACAAGGACATCGACTTCGCGATCGACCGGCTCGCGCTATGACAGGGCTCGTCGGTAAGCGCACCGGCGCTGATCTGCGCTCCGCGCTGCGGGCCCTGGAAAGGTGGGGCGAAACTCCGGTCGTCGTCGAGGACAGCCTGGATCCGAAGCTGGAGATCGCCAGGCACTACATGGACAATTTCGCGACCTCGCCCGCCCATCCCCGCCCCGGCGGGGAGCCGATGGTGCTCTATGCTAACCCGGTCGGGTACGACATGCCGGTGCTGATGGGGGTGTTCGGCACGCGCGCGCGCTGCGAAACGCTCCTGGGTGCCGGCGCGGGCGGTGCCGCCGGAAAGATCGCGAACGATCTCGCGGCACGCCTCCCTGTGCGTGACCTGGGTACGGCCGGACCGGCGCAGGCCCGGACCCTGCCCGGAATGCTTGCCGACCTGCCCTTGCTGACGGTAACCGGGCGCGATGCGGGTCCCTATCTCACCTCGGGGCTCGTCGTCGCCCGTGACCCGATGTCGGGCGTGGTAAACGTTTCAATCCATCGCATGCGCATGCTCAGCCCCGACCGGCTGACGATCTGGATGCTGCCGGGCCGGGATCTCGAATTGCTTTACCGCCGGGCTATGGAGGCTGGAAAGAGCCTGCCGGTCTCCATCAATATCGGCGCCCCTCCAGCGGTCTACCTGACCAGCTCGATTTCCTCTCCCTTCCTGCGCACCGACGAGAGCGAACTCGAACTGGCCGGTGCGGTTGCCGGGCATCCGATCAGCGTGTGCAGATGCACCAGCCAGGATGCCTGGTGTCTCGCCGACAGTGAAATCGTCATCGAGGGCGAAATAACCGCAGAATGCCGGGACGAGTACGATGATGCCGGTGCCCCCTTCGGGATGCCTGAATTCCTCGGCTACATGGGCATGGGCAAAGCCGGACTGCCCGTCGTGTCGGTTACTCGTGTGACAACCCGGCCCGAGCCCTATTACCAGACCTTCCTGGGCCCCGGAAAGGAACAGTCCGAACTGCTTGCCATTCCGACGGAAGCGGGAATGCTGGCCCGGCTCGGGCCGCTGCTTCAGGACCATGGCAGCATTCGTGGCGCCCACTACCTGCCGGCCGCCGGCGGCCAGCTCGTTCTCGCGCTGCAGGTGGAAAAACGGACCGACACGGCCGAATTTCCGCGGCAGGTGCTTGAAGCGGCCATGGGCTGCCATGCGTTGCTGAAGGCGGTCATCCTTGTGGACGCCGATGTTGACATCCATTCGGAAAGCGACCTGTTCTGGGCTCTGGCCACCCGATTCCAGCCGTCCCGGGATCTGACCGTCCTGTCCGGCCGGAAGGGGTTCCCGCTCGACCCGTCCCAGGCCGCCGGATATCTCGCGGGATCTTCGGAGCCCACAACCGACAAGTACCTGATGGACCTGACGGTACCGGTCGCGGACCGGGACCGCTTCCGCCGCGTCTCCGAACTCGTGTGAAGGAAAAGGCCAGGGAATGAACCTTCAGATGGACCCGCCCCGCATTCGCTTTGAAATCATCACCGGCTCGAGCAGGGCGAGGGGCAATTCAGAACGCGTCGCCGACCACATTGTCGAAACACTTTCCGGGCAGGGTGTCGACGCGTCGATTCTCCGCCTTCGGGAGTTCGACATCGCGGCCTGCGGCGCCTGCGGCGAGTGCAACACCCGCGAAACGCCCTGCGCCCAGCGGGACGACATGCCCATCATTATCGAGCGGCTGGTGGCGGCGAATGCCATCATCTATGTCGCGCCGGTGCACGGATACGGCCTCGCGCACCCGATGCAAATCTTCATCGAGCGCGCCGGCGTCGGCTATCTCCGTTTCAACCGGCCACTCGCCAACAAGGTGGCCGGATGTGTCATAACCGGGAGGCGCTATGGCCACGTTTCGGTCTTCAACCAGATCACCAACAACATCCTGCTCAACCGGATGATCCTGGTCGGGAGCGGCTACCCGACCGTGCTGCTGGGCGGCGCACCGGGGAAGGCGCTGGAGGACGCCGAAGGACTGCAGTCCGTTCACAGTCTTGTCGCTCGCATGGTTGGCATGGCGCGGCTGCTCCGCATGGTGCCGAAGGCCGCCATGGAATCCTGTCTCACGCCGCTGAGCGAGAATGAACGCCTGATGGCCGCTGCACAACGACCGGATGCTGCCCGCGGCGATGCCCGGTCCGACACACCCTGAAAACACGAGGAGTGAACCGAAATGTCAATTCCCCCCGAACTTACCGAAATCCGGGAGAACATCGACCGCCTAGACGACAGGATCGTTCCGCTGCTGGTGGAGCGGATCGACCTGGCCCTGCGCGCAAGCGACTACAAGAACACCGTCCAGGAGGTGAAGGGCGCCGATCGGGTCCGGGCGGTCCTTGACAAGGTGGCCCGGCGGGCCGAGAACGCCGGCGGACACGAGGACGTGGTGCGGAAAATCTATTCCGCCGTGATCACTGAACTGACCGAGCTCCAGCTTCGCAAGAAAGGGATTTGAGTCTCAAATGGCAGTGTTCAACTATGCAGACAGCCTGGCGGCGGACTTTCCGCACCTGTGCGTCTCGGTCGTCAGGATCGAGGGTATCACCGGCGATGCGCGGGTCGATGCCGTGGTGGAGCGCAATCTGGAATATGCCAGGCGGGCGCTCGAGACGGCCGGAAACGAAAGCCGGCTTGTGCCGGTCAGCGCGTGGCGGTCCGCCTACAGCGCAACCGGCACCAACCCGACAAAGTACCGGATGGCCGCGGAATCCATCCTGCGCAGGTTGAGGACCCGGAACGACTTTCCGTGCCTGCATCCGCTGATCAACCTGTGCAACTCGCTTTCGGCCCGGTTCGCGATCCCGATCGCCGCCCTGGACGCAGACCGGATCTCCGGCAACCTCACCGTCCGCAAAGCTGCGGGAGGCGAGCCCTATCACGGTTTCGACGGGTCCGTGACCGGGATGCCGGAAGGCGAGGTGACTTTCTTGGATGGCGCGGGTGTGGCGCATGCCCGGCGATGGTCGCACAGGCAGAGCGGGCTGTCGGCCGTATCGGGTGAAACGGGAACCGCGGTGATCTTTGCCGAAGCCCTGCACGAGGACGCGAAGACGGACCTTGGACGACTTGAGGGCCTGCTTCTCGAAGATCTCGCCGCCGTCTGGCCGGACGCCGTGATGTCGCACGCCCTGCTGCACGGTCCCGCGCTCCGATCCGGCTTCGAGATCGGCTCCGCCCGCGCAGCTGTCACCGGCCCAGCCGGTGATCGCCTCTCCGTGGGCTGATCGGCGGGCCCGTGTTGGCGGTGTTGGACCGGAGCACATTCGAGTTAAGGATGGCGGGAAATTTTTCTGCTACCTTGGATTGCAATGAGGCGGCGCATTGGTTAGACCAGATAGGCTGGGCAGTCCGTTCCGGTGATCCGGGGCCCGCTATACGGACCACCGGGTATCTAAACGGCGCCCGGGATTTCCCGGCAAAAGGCCGAAGGAAAACAGATGAGCATAGAAGAATTCGTATTGTACTGTGTTGCGATTTTCGCCGTGTCCATCATACCGGGGCCCAGCATGGCCCTGGCGTTCTCCGAGGGAACGAAAGGCGGCATGACCGCCACTGTCCCGGCCGCCCTGGGCAACGTTGCCGCGTCGCTCGGACAGGGAACGATCGCGTATCTCGTGTTCCGGTCGATCATTTCCCTGGAGCCGCAGATCCTGCAGGGGGTGCAGGCCGTGGGGGCCCTTTACATCGCTTATGTCGGCTCGGTCTTCATCCGCCACGGCAACCGCTTCTACCTGGAAGCCGACCGGCCCGGGGACAGTCCCTTGCTGCACGCCGCGCGTTTTCGGATGGGCTTCCTGGTGGCGTTCTTCAATCCGAAGGCAATCCTGTTCTTCGTCGCCCTGTTCCCCCAATTCGTTCAGAGCACGGCCGTCTCCAGCCCCGGATACCTCGGCGCGGTCTTCGCACCCATCGCCTTTATCGCGCTGGTCTGCTTTCTGGCCTACGGATATCTCGGACAGATTTCCCTGCGGATCTTCGAAAAGGGCAAGATGTCCCGATGGATCATTCCCGGCCTCGGCATTTGCCTGATGCTGACCGCGCTCCTGGGCCTGATCGAATCCGCCGGCGCACTGCTAAGGATATGAAGGCTCTGCTTCAGATTTTCGAGCATGGTCATCTGAAAAGGCTTTTGGCTCTTCATGACCTGTTCTCTCTTGCGGAGAAGTTCACCGCAGCTCGTACAGGCTGAATAGGCGCTTCACGCTCGTTGGACTTGGCCCCCTGGCTTCAAGCGGGTCTCGAAAACCATTCACCTCGGTGCGCTTATAGGCATCGACCGGCCGATCACCCGCGAAGCTGAAGCATGTAGCTGAGCGTCCGCTTTGCCGTTAGCTCAAAAGTGCTCGGCTGTCGTGACAAATTAACGACTGGCATCGATGGGGTCGGGATCGTTTCTGAACAGGTGGACAGCGCAAGAAAGCGCAGCGCATTTTCGGGCATTTCCAACGCCTGGAGGGACGATCCCGGACCAACCCCGAAAGGGCCGTCCGAAAATTGGGTCATTTCCGCGTCGTCTGTCGTCGAACATGCCCCGCATCTCCGTCCTCCATGCTCCCTGAAATGACCCGATTTTCGGGCGGCGCTGCCAATCGTCAATTAGTCATTACAGCCTGGAGCGGTCCTCCCTTTGTCTCAAGGTAGATAGTGATCGCTTCTGAGAGGAGAGGGGCTCCGGAGGGCTCAGCGACTGCGGAGGCACCTTGATGCAAAAACTCTGCAAAAGGGATATCAGACGACTTCCAGCGAAGTGTCAGCCAATCGTCTTCGGGCTTTAGGGCGAGGGATTTTGCCCGTTTTTGGGCGGGATCCGTGATGTCATCTTGAGTGAAATGACAATTCTGTCTCGATTGCAGTGATTTCTGAGATCAGTAGGCACACGCCTGGAGAAATAAGAGACACCACGTTTGGTGAAAATGCAGGTGGTCTCCTTGCTCAACCGCATGGTCCACCCTCCGCAGGAACTCCGGCAGGAAACCGCTGGAAATCGTGCAGTGACCGCGAGTTGACCTTTTGCCCGACCTGAGACATAGGTGACAAAACGTTCCGGACACATAGGTAACACTTTCCGTTTTTCGGGAGGTGTCGATGCCGTGGCAAGAGGTGTCCAAAGTGGAGGAACGTCTTCGTTTCATCGCCCGTCTGTTGGATGGCGAGGGCATGAGTGCGGTTTGCCGTGAGTTCGGCATCTCGCGCAAGACTGGTTACAAGATCTGGAACCGTTATCGACGCGATGGGATGGAAGCGTTGTGCGACCGGTCGCGCCGGCCGGTTCGCTACGCCAACCAGCTTCCCGAGCAGGTTGAGCGCCTGATTGTCTCGACACGGCAGGAGAAGCCGCACTGGGGCGCGCGCAAGATCCGGGAGGTGCTGGTCAGGAAGCTGGCCGGCGATGTGCGTATCCCGGCACAAAGCACGGTGCATGCGGTTCTTGACCGGCACGGCCTTGTCAGCAGAGCCCGCAAGAGGCGGCGCGCCAACAAGGCCGCAGGCACGCCTCTTTCGGCTGGTCTTGCCCCCAACGATCTCTGGGCAGCGGATTTCAAGGGAGAGTTCAAGCTGGGCAACCGGCACTACTGTTACCCTTTGACGGTCACCGACCACGCGTCCCGTTTTCTGCTGAGCTGCGAGGCCTTTGACTCAACGAAGGAAACGCCGGTCATAGACGCCTTCCTCGCCCTGTTCAAAGAGCGCGGCTTGCCGTCGGCGATCCGCACGGACAACGGCTTGCCGTTCGCATCGCCAAACGGGCTCTACAACTTGTCAAAGCTGTCGGTGTGGTGGCTGCGTCTGGGGATCGGCATCGAGCGTATCAAGCCAGGCCACCCGACCGCCAGGCATGAACAGCCTTCAGCAGCAGGCCAAGTTCGATGCCTTCATGAAGGAATTCAACGAGGAACGACCTCATGAAGCGCTCAGAATGAAGACACCGGCGGAAGTCTACACAGCCTCATCAAGGCAATATCAGGGCCTGCCGGACCTGGACTACCCCTTCCATGACAGGGACGCCCTGGTCACCGCATGCGGACGAATCTGCATGCATCGCAAGAAGATCAACGTCTCGACCGTTCTGGCCGGTCAGAAACTCGGGATCAAGGAAGTGGAAGAGGGAATTTGGCTGATCAGCTTCATGAGCTATGATCTGGGATACATCGACCTGGAGCAGAGAACACTACAGACAATCGACAACCCGTTCGGCGCGAGGTTGTAACCCATGTCTCCGGTACAAACTGTTACCTATGTCTCCGGATCGGACATTTGTGAATCTGGCGCACCCGACAGGATTCGAACCTGTGACCTCTGCCTTCGGAGGGTGGTCATCATCTGGTTATTCCTTATTGTTTATCAAATAGTTATCAGAGGTCCGCTGTTGAGCCTGTGCGCGTCCTGTACTGAGGCCATGTTGGACCTTGCTCTCGGCATCTTCTGCATGACCGTATGTTTCAAAGAGCAATCTCGTGTCCGCCCAACGGCCCTGCTTTGCGACGGAGTGGGGATCGATCCCCTGTCGATTCAACATCTCGGTTGCAAAGCCATGGCGGCCAGCTGCATGAGGCATGCGGACATCGATCTTGGCGGCGTTGCACACCCTCTTCCAGCGCTTGTAGACGCTCCCGCGTGAAGCGTAGCCAAAAAGCAGAACGGGACGCTCCTGGTCCGGGTCGCCGGTTCTTCTGGGGCGCCGAGGTTTTAGCTCCATCAATTCGGCGGCGAGCTCTTTCGAAAGCTTGACAGGCGTCCTGGGAAAGCCTTTCGCCGGCGGCATTGAAACGAGGCAATTCTTCAAGTCGAGATCATCTGGGGTGATCGCCAATGCCTGGCTAATCCTGGCAGCGGTTTCGAACATGAACTGCGCAAGTAGCCCAAATCTAAGGTCTGTGTGTTTTCGGAACTCGAGGATCCAAGTCCAGTCCCCCGGAACTTTCTCGGGTCGGCTTTGTTTGCCGCGAAGTTGGTCTTGTTTGTCTCGTTCCTGATTGGAATATCCTTTGATCTTCAGTGCATCGCATTTTCCGAGATCATGAGCGTGGTTTATGACAGCTCGCACGGGATTGATGATCTGCTTGCGCCATGTGTCTGTTGAATTGCGTGGAGAAATGATTGGTCCGAGATCGCGAACCAACGTCCCGGTTATTTCGCGAACTGGAACGTTCTCCAAAAACGGCATGACTTTCAGTAGGTATCCAGCAAATTCGGGTGTCGGATTGTAAAGCTCTACAGCGTCGGCAAACAGGAACGGCCTTTCAGCCTGGGGCAGATCCGAAGCGTAAAAGGCTCTGATCTCCTGTTGTTTGAACCAAGCTAAGTACGTTTCTGCATCAGCCTTTCGAGTTTTTCCCGTGCTCTTACGGATGTACTGACAGTTCGGAATTTCTTCGATGCGGCCTCGGATGTGCCATACGTCGGAATCTTTTCGTCTAATGAGTTCGAGTGGCATTGTTCTGTCTGGTTTAAAATCTGTTCTATGTGGTCTGGATGCAGGAGCATTGGCCGCGTGCAGGAATAAAATGCACCCAATCTGCGAGCTCTTGCCGTGAGCTGGCGCGCGGAGATCCGGATACCCTTTTCAGCGAATATGGATACCCATTCCACGGCTGTTTTGGCTTCAGTGAGAGCTTTTGGGAGGACAACTGGTGAGTTCAAAAGAGGGCTCCCTTAGCGAGGGGGCCGAGAAGACTCGGATGTTGAGCGTGTCGACCTGCCGAGCTCCTCCATTCGATGCCGGATGCATCGCACGATTTCGCTGTTCAACGAGGAGGCGTTCTTCTGGGTTTCTAGTTCCAAAAATCGTTTGGTCTCAACAGGCAGGCGCAGGAGGACCCTTGGCCAGTTTTGTTTATTCATTTGATACACTCCAAATTAGTAGCATTGTGCTATCTATAGGCGCACCATATGCCAAAAAGATCGCATTGTGCTAGTATTTTCTGTATAGCACTTTGCGAGTATCAACAGGCCATGACGAGCCAGACCAAAGCCAAAGATAAAGATCAATTTGTCGTTCGCCTGCCGGACGGCATGCGCGATCAAATCGCCGAGGCAGCAAAACTCAGCAACCGTTCCATGAACGCCGAAATCGTTGCCCGGTTAGAAGAGACGTTTTTGTCCAGCGTTTCCGCCAGGTACAAATGGGCGCTTGCGCAGATTAATGATGCGGGCGATGCGAAGATATCTGTCTCGAAGGTCGCTGAGGCTGTGTCGGAAGAGACGGCAGAGCAGTTAGAACGAGTCTTTGGAGGGAGCGCCTATCCACCTTTTGAGCTCTCCGATCGTGTCGCCAAATATCTGAATGTGCGGCCGGACTGGCTCAAGCATGGTGAAGGGCACCCTTTTGAGGTGCATGACCTGTACTCTTATGGAGTGAAACTAGCGGAAACGCTCGCGAAGCAGCGCCCGAAGAGAATTGCATTTATCCGAAGCATGGCGAGAGAGGGCAACGTGGCGATTGTCACGATGCATGATGGGTTCATCTGCCAAATCTTCAAAACGACGTTGAACCTAAGCGAAGTGGTCGGCGGCTCAGGCGAATATGATCAAGCCAGTTTTTCGAACACATGCAGAAAGCTAAGCTCGGACTATAGGCAGCTAGATTCTTCGGGGTACCTTTTGGAGCCGGAGCCATTTGTTCAGCTCATACACGGAGACCTTAATCCGCTTCTTGCAGTCAAGCAGGCCCGTTCGTCATCCTGGTTTTCAGATTGGTGGCAACCGTCCAGCTTTGAAAAGCAGGTAAATGACCATGGCTACTGGGCCGGCTATCAGGACCTTTGCAAAAGGGTCTATCGCAATCTCGAGCTCAGCGAGGCCTTGCGATCAGAGCGTGACAAGATTTTGTGTGAGTAGCTGCAGCGGAATTCAATCCAATCAAACTCCTCGAGTGCGATCCGCGTCAGCCAGGTGATGGATTGCCCTTTCACAGAGCGTTATTTTCGCCAATTTAATTAGCGGCGGCTCTTAATTAACGAAATCGCCATTTCCTTAATTAACGGACCCCGTTGTTTAAATCTCCGTACCTAACGCAGGTAGCCATTGTATTGCCCGAAACCAGCGAACTTGATGGACCTTTAGGAAAGTTTGTTGATGCGTTTGAGCTGAGTTTCCCAACCACTTCACGCGTTGATAACGCCGAGGGGGCTTCGAGCTAACGCTTCAATTGCACTGGCGCTTGGGGGACGCCTCACTCTTGAACTTGAATTGTGCGTCTAATAGACGTACATTCCGGCATGAGGTTGCCCATTGAACCACGCAAGCAAAGGAGGCGAATATGTTGGGAGCAACTGACCTAGCTTCTTCTCTGACAGAGAAAAGCGATGCCAGGCTGAACATCCGCACGAAAGCCTCGATAAAGGCGGCCATTGAAAAGGCCGCTGAACTTTCGGGCATGGATCTCACCACATTTACGACCAATGCGGCATTGCTGCGGGCACAGGATGTGATTGCAGCCCATGAACGAACGGTACTAGCACCAGTTGACCATGCGGCGTTCTTTGAGGCTCTTGAACGTCCGGCCGCTCCGACAGAGAAGCTGTTGGCCGCGGCGAAGCTGCACAAGGAGATGGTTGCCGACAGTGAGTGACATATCGCGGCCTCTCAAATTCGAGCCGTTCGATCCAGACAAACATGATCGAACGGCTTTTTCATGTGGTGTCGATCAGGTCGACAATTATTTCAGGAAAACAGCAAACAAGCTCCAGAAAGCCGGAAATGTTCGGGTGTCTGTGCTGCTCGATGCGGACGAGCAATTGCTGGGCTTCTACGCTGTCAACGCCCATTCAGTCGATTATGCTGAGTTGCCAAAAAAGTATGCTCGAACGCGGCCGAGCCACGGGTCAATTCCAGCTGCCTTTATTTCGATGATTGGTGTTGATCAGAGATTTCAAGGGCGTGGACTGGGTGGGGTTCTGCTCGTTGAGGCGCTTAAGAATCTTGCCCGTGCTTCTGAGGCACTCGGCATTGCTGTGGTGCTTATGGATGTCCTGAACTGCGGAGATGAGGAGACAACCAACCGGCGGTTAGCGCTTTACTTGGGCTATGGGTTCTCACAGCTAGAGAACGCAGCACTTCGCGTCTTTATGCCCATTCAAGATGCGCGAGCCCTACTCGAACAACGCACCAAACCCTAGCCATTGAACTCCTAAGGTAGCTGCAAGAATCTCTTCGTCTGCCAACTGGAGTGTAGTAACTTCTTACCTGAGTATGCGTATCTAGATTTCGTCCCAAAAACATTGCACGGGTATCATGCCAGGCAAAGGAGGAGATAATAGTATGTTTTTTTCAGAGGAAATATTTACAGAAGGGTCCTCAGACGCAGCATTCCGACGCGTATTGCTCGAAATTTTGAAGGCACCAAAAGTGGAAGCTGTAACTACCGGAGCTGAAAAGGTTCGGGACTCAGATACCACGGAACAGCTTGCATATAGGTTTGAAATATCAAATCCCAGGCATCGCATAGTTGCTAATGAAGTTTTCTCGCTCAATCTGCCGGTAGCGGTCGCGCGTTTCGTTTGGATGATTTCTGGCAACAATCGACTCGCTGACATTGCGTTCTACGAACCCCGCGTGAGACAATTTACTGATGACGAGATTATCGTGCCGGGGTCGTCGTACGGTGCAAGAATTAGACAGGCGCATCCAGGAATAGACCAGTTGCAGGGAGTTATAGCGCGTCTAAAAGAGGATAAGAACTCTCGCAGAGCTGCTATTGCAATCTATCAGCCGACAGATACTGTCCGAAATTCAAATGACATCCCATGCGCATTTGGGATGTTCTTTCATATTCGCAATGAAAAACTTCATACCCAAGTGATAATGAGGTCGAACAACGCAACCACATTGTTACCATTTAACATTTTTGAGTTTTCCCTATTAGCGGAAGTCGTTGCAGCGGAATGCAATGTGGATATGGCGCAACTGAGCCACTATGCGGCCTCAATGCACGTCTACGAGAAAATGCGCGAGCTATCTGAAAAGATTGTATCCGCAGGTGGAGAAACGAAGTCCGTCGAAATGCCCCAAATGCCTTCTGATCCAGCACCTCTGGATGAGATACGGCGATTGGTGCACTTCGAGGCAGATATGCGCCACAGATCTGAAGCCATTTCGGATGGAACCATCGAAGAAGAAGTTGAAAAGATTAGAGCTGAATTCAGTACTTACTGGCAACAGATGGCTTTTTTGTTGCTGGCAACAGTTGTAAATCAAAGATGCTCTAAAGAGGGGGCAAATTCTCTTAAGGCGGCGATGGATCCAAATCTGGCTAAGTTAGTGAAATGGTCTTCAAGTGGCGAAAGTGAAGGCACCTTCGAGTCTTCTGACCTTCCTTTGCTTGATGTGATGCAGAAAACTGACAACATCGTGACGTTACATCGAACCAAAACAGGTGCATCATTTCGACAGCGAGCCGTAGAATACGAACAAGCGGCCGGCGAGCGATTTTCTGCGGATGAACTGTTAGAAATGCAAGAACGTATTGTTTCTCGTCTCGCGGCGAGAGGCTTGGAGGTCGAGGTTAGTAAGTCCGATTTTGCTGCAATTCTTGCAGATGTTCGAGATAAGAAATGACTTCTGTAGCTTCGCAAGGAGTGAGCACAGCAATAACCGAGATAGAAGCAAGGCTACGTAAAGCAACGGGAGCCCCTGATGCGCAAACAGCTATGCGTCGCCTTTGTTCAACCGTAATAAAAGCGTCTAAACAGAAAGAACCACCCTACAAAATCAAGCCTCTCCTCGATGTGCTAGGAGTCTCATTTGAATATGAAGATACGAACTCTGGCGCGGCGGAGGCATCTGTTAGCTTGCGTAAGGACAAGCTTGTACTCGAAGTTCCCAAGGTGAATTTCCGTGGGCGTAGTGGTATGTATAGACGGTGGAGATTTTCTATTGCGCATGAATTTGCACACATTGTTCTCCTTAGAACATTAGGTGCGAGAATAGTTGAGCTTACTTATCAAGATGAAGCGTCTTATCGATACGTTGAAGATCTATGTGATTATACTGCCTCTCATTTGCTGTTACCTCGCACGCGGCTTACTGAAGTACTTCGAAATGAAGGATTTTCTCAAGGCACAATTCGACGTATTGCGGATCGTTTTGATACCTCGGAGATGGCCGTTTTGAGGGCTACAAATGATCTGTTGCCTGGTGGAGCGATTTTTACCATTCGGAACCACCGTCGCCATAGTCGTGAAAAATGCGAGCCTAGAGTTTTTTTCTGTTCATCGTACTATTCAAATGAAGGTAACAGGCCGTGGTTGCCGCGTGGCTGTACCATGAAGCACATAAAGCTGAGCGGAAACGGAGACTTTGAGAATGTTTCTATTTCGCTAGGCGAAAAGAGGTGGGCGCTTGAAGGCAGGTCGATGCCCTGGATATTCGGCCCGCGTCAGAAAGATATGTTCCACGCCTCCGAACCAAAAGTTGGAGAGATCCTAGGAGGAGTAGATATTGGAACTGCCATCGTCTGTGCTGCTAAAGGCAAATTCGATAGAGCTTTATTTCAGAGCCAGGAGGCGTAGAAGTGAAGTATTACATTTCGGGTGCTCTGCAGGCGACGGCTGATCTAGAAGCAGCCCGCCAGCTTTACGATGAAACAGCTTTGCTATTGGAAAAGAAAGGCGTCTCAGCCTACTTACCTCATCGTCAGACAGATCCAGTTTGGGCCGCTCATATGTCGAGTGATGAAGTTTTTTTACGTGACTTAAATGCAATAAAGCATTGTACTGGCGTTGTAGTATTTCTCAATGAACCATCCCATGGGGTCGGGGCTGAAGTTGCTATGTGCCTCGAATGGACGAAGCCAATTCTTCCATTGCTTCAAAACGCGAAGAGCTGCTCTCGCTTTCTAGAAGGATTGCTCCGCTCGCATGGGTACGAAGTTGTTCGGTATCAAAATACCGCAGATCTTGATAAAATCCTAAGTCGATTTCTTGAGACGCATCTGGGGCAGGACTTCGTCCAACACCAACTTAGTTCTCATATCAACAGATCCTGAGATTATCTTAGGGCTTATGCCAAAATTTATATAGAGTTCGTCGATTTTTTTGTCTATTTTTTGTTGAAAGTTCAGATCAGATTCTCTTACACCATCGTCTTTTACTTGAAACTCAATAGGTACTTTGAAGATTAGGTCGTAGGTCGTCATCCACTGCTCTATCATTTTGTGAATTGGTTTGTATTCTGGCTCATTCTGGAATTCAGGGAATAGATCCAGCATATACGCGAGATGATCTATAATTGTTCTGTCAGAAATTAGAATTTCTGCTTCAAGGCCTTTAAAATGATCCTCGAGTATCTGATACAGAAAAACTATACATTGCCTAAGTGGGGTGTTATTTCCGCGCCTAAAGAATTCATCCTGCCCGACCGCTTCAATTATTACTCTCGGGACCTCACGGCAAACCTTCGTATTGTAGGACTCTGATAGTGACTTGTGCAAAGTATCGGTTAGTGTCGTTTTGCCTGTTCCATGAGCGCCTGTAAGTGCAATTTTCATAATTGCCTCTCTATTTTTAAGGGCCTATTGTATTTTAAGTCGTTTATTGGAGATATTCAGCAATATCTCATTTATTACTTGTAATAGGTTCTTCCATTTTATTCATTTTCACTTCGAGGATATCGAAATCGTCTTAAAGTTGCAACGAAGAGCGACTTCACTGAAAACTGATCATTGAATAGGAGTCACCAGTTGATACGAAGTCGCATCTAATGTGAGATTGCTAACTGTAAGTATTTCTTCTTTTACTACCAATTCCTGCTGCAAGTGGAGGCTCTACATCTGGCTGGTAAAAGCGTTGGGAATGTTTTTAAGCTAACGGATGGATTTGCTGCTAATCGCTTCCAAAAGTGTTCCATGCCTCAAATGAGATTTCTTCAGTGGACACAATTCTCAGTTTTGCATCAAGCGGATAATTGTCACCGAATATCATCAGATTGGCACAGTTCCAGCGTGCCGAAGGAGCAATCAAACCATCCAGCTCCAGGAAATTTATGACTGCCCCTACAAGCTGCGTCTTTTCGTAATTCCTCTTGTTGTAGCTGCTCGCATCAATGCCAAGCTTTGAGAAGTCACCGATTGCGAGCCGGAGTGTTTTTTGGGGCGCAACTTCTAAGGTATGAAGTGCCAGTGATTTTTGGGGAACTGGTGTGAGCAGCGATAAGTAAGACGCAACTTCAGCCAGCGCGCCATTTCGTTCCAAACTCGTGTAAAGAATGGAGCACCCCCCATTGTTTCCATCAGGAGGAGCCCATCTACCACCATTTGTCGAGAAGGCTGTGGGGTCGGACTTTAAACCCGTCGTCCTAAACACCTGCCCGTCAAAACGTTCGCATGGAAGGCTTTGAATATGTTCAATAAGTTCTGGATCGTAGATCATAGTGCCTCAGATTACATGTAAACAGCATCCCGAAGCTGATTCACAAATTTCATCACTTCTTCGATTCTGCCGTTCTGAATCATTGAGGCCGGAGACTCTCCTTCTAGTAGTTTTTGGCGCGAAAACAGCCATTGCCGCGCTTCATTCGGTTCGTACAAGTCAGAAAGCTGATCAACAATATACTCTAGCTCAAGAAGTTGCTTTTCCGTCGTTCGGTGCGGATAAGCATGCCCTTTGTTCCACCTCGAGACTGTTTCCGGTCTTTGGTGCAAAAGCTGAGCAACATCAACGTTCTTAAGCGATGCTTTCTCTTTTATAGATTCGAGTTTTCGGGCTACGGCGGTCATTGTTTACCCAATTGCTGTTTGAGTTCCTTTTCGTTTACTTTATTTGTATTGTTAATCGCGTTCACTTCGTAACTTTGGCCTCCTGGCGACGGTTTCAGGCGCATCTGCTTCAGCAAAATGCGCAAAGGTTTGGCGGTAGCGTCCTAATGTTTTCTGTTTCTTGTTGAGGGCGGTTTTGAGTTGATCGCTTATTGTTTTAAGTCCAGCTGCTGCTGAAACGTCATCGGAAATAGGGCGGACGTATCTATCAAGGTACTCTTGAACTCTGACAGACTCCGGAATGCCCGCAATTGATGACATCTGTTCCGACTTTTGGTGCACAAAATGTCTGGTGGGATTTCCCAACATGTCACTAATGCCACCTGGGCAGCAATGTGTATCGGTGCACCCAAACCGCCCACGTGTTCTCGTCGAGCTTCTCAGGAATGCATCTGCGTCAGTCTTTTTTAGATGAACATCAAGACGCGGGATATAGACCCTTGTTGCCGGCGTTGCCCCCCCCGACTTCTGCGGTCTGCGCCAATGATTTGCCTTGAACGTTTCTAGTAGCGTTATTCCATGAGATAAGCCTCCCACGCTTCCTGAGGCGACTAAGCCAAGACCGCAAAGCCCACCAACGTGATCAGCAACTATAGGGATGCCGAGTGCGTGAAAATCCCGCGCGGCCTCTATATAGGCCACTGTTTTCTCTCCTGTAGCATCCATGCCAAAGTTTTCTACGCGCAGCCAAAGCGCATCCATTGGAGCGTCAGAAATCGCGGCTATTAAAGCTCTCCGTTCAGCAAAATTTCTGAGAACCCGCATCGATACGGCCAGAGGATATATGAGCTCAATATTGGTAGAGCTGTTTTGAAGGTGATACTTCAGTGCTGCCATATTGCCGATGTCATGACGGAGCCAAGGGTCATTGGGCCCACTAAGCAAATGAGTTGGTCCCAAAATTTGCGTAAAGTTATGCTCTTGAGCAAACTCCGAAATACGGTGAGCCACCTGACGGCCCGCATCTCCTGCGAAGTCTCTAATATTGTGGTGTCTCTCCAGACCCCATGGCAAATTCGTCATACTTGAAGAAAAGCCACCTGGCAGTGCCATGGCATGTGTTTTGGGATCAAGAGCCACATCGAGACCCTCTTTGAGGGCGCGACTTAGTAAATCGCCGTGCCTCTTGACGTTTCCCGCATCAATCACCAAGCCGTGAAAATTTCGCTCTCCAGAAGATAAAACGTCGAGCAAATCCCTGTGCTGGTTTCTGCCAACACGAAGATACAACCCGAGCGGTTCCATTTCAGGGCGCGTTGATTGTGGACGAGGAAGCTGAATTACATTGTCGGCCATTTCCAAACCTCCATGGATTGACCTTATCATATATTTTTTAATTGCGCAATTAATTGACTTTTCGCATGGCGTTTCAGGTGCGTCTGCGTCGTCCTCTAACCACAAGCCCTCTTTGAAACGCCAATGTTAAAAGCGTCTACAAAGTTGAAATGTTCCTAAATATGTATTGTTGGATGTGTGAGTAGTTCCCATCTAAGTAGGTGCGATTAATAGGAGTAAATCATGCCTAAAAATAAGAAAGTAACTTCGTCGAATGTGGCTTCGCAAGCTGCAGAAATTCTCCGCGATCCAACTTCATCAGCAATTGCAAGGAAACTTGCAGGTTCAGCATTGGCTCAGTCTGGAACGGGTAAGCAGACCGGAGCTGATCTTGAAGAAATCGCGTCGCGTGTTCTTTCCAGCGATAAATATAGTGACAAAACGAAACAGCTTGCCGGGTCTGTGCTTTCTCAGTCCAATAAGACGCGCTAAGCGATCCAGGACCGACACGAAATGGACTAGCTACCTCTCCAATTCGGTTGGGCGTCTGGTTCTCGTCTTTTTCTCTGGTTCAACGTGCCTTGAAGCGGTTTGAGTTCGTCCACAGCCCTGCAAAGCTCTTCCACCGATCTGCCTGAGGATTCCGGTGCACTGAGCAAGTCGAGCAAGGCCTCGTTGAAAGCTCGTTGCGAGCTGATGGATCTGTCTAGCAGTGTCTCGAGTTCGGTCAGCCGCTTTTCCAGCAAGCCGGTCGAGCGTTTTTCCAAATGCTCCAGCTGAGCGGTCGAATTTTCGAAGGCGTTGGTCAAGCGTTCGACCAAGCTCAGCAACCCGCGCTCGAGCGGCGTCAGGGTTTGTTGGCGCGATAGGTTCGGTGAGGGAAGGCTGGTGTCTGTCATAAGTCTCTATTCCGTCGGTTGGCAGGCGAATTGTCCGGCTGCGTCCCGGCAACGCTGGTAGGAGCCGGTTTGGGTTTCGAAGATCAGGATGGGATAGTCCGTGTAGGTCGTCTGATTGAAGGCTGAGGTGATCAGGGCCCATCTCAGCTGATTGTTCAGGAACAAGACCCCGCCGAGCGTCAGGACGGCCGAGACCAGGACCGCTGATGACAATTTCAACAGGCGGTTCTTCGCGGCCAATCTCTCGTTTTCCGCCATGCTTATTTTCAGCTGATGGATCTGTTCCTCGCTCGACCTCAAGTGCCTTTCTAAGGTCGCGTTCAGCTGCTCCTGGGACAAGCGGATATCTTTGCTGACTGTAGAGCCTGCGCTTTTCAACATGCGCGTAATATTCGTCTCGGAGGTCTGAAAGGCTTCGAGCAGCGAGGCGTTCTGATCCTGGTGTATCTGCTCGATGTTCTCGCTCAGCCGCTCTCTGAGCGGTCTTCTCTCTGGTCCAATCTGCATGGAAAATGTCTCCCTTGAGCCGCCAGCGTGTATCGCTGTCCGGGTCCTTGACTGTGAGATAGGTTTTGCCCTGTCGGGGCAGCTCGAAGCCGGCGCCCTCGAGCGCCGCCACGATGTCCGGCCGAGATGAGATGCGGCCGGCTACGATCAGGTCTTCCAGCCAGTTCTGGATGTCCTCGCGCCCCTGGGCACGAAGCTTCTTTTCCGGAAGCTGCTTGATGTCCTGCGACCTGGCTGGATCTTGCGGATCGGCCCAGCCATGCTCTTTGTTGAGCATGTCTCGCAGGGCATCCATGGCCTTCTGGTAGCCAGGCGGGGCGATGTTGAGGCTCTTGCCTGACGTGAGCTCCATACGCGGTGTGCAGAAATGCAGTTCCACGCGGCCTTCGTGGCTGTGCCGCACCCAGAGCATGTCGACCTGGTCGCGATCCAGACCAGCAAAGGCGAGTTCGTCGAAGGCGTCCATGACGGCCTGCTGCTGCTCTTCGGTCGGGTGGTCGTCCTTGTCGAAGCTGATCACGCCCGCCCGGTACGTCCAGGCGTGGGGGCAGGCATCGATCAGGGCACGGGTATGATCCGGATCGCCTGCCAGCACCTCCGGCAACGGATCACGGCTCTTCATCAGCGGGACGCCAGCGTCGTCACGGATGAGATCGCGATTGCCGTCATAGGCGAGCACATGAGAGGCGATCAGATAATCGACCGGTGCCGAGCCGCCGCCCTTGCCACTGCGGAACAGTTTAATCAGCATGGCCCGCATCCTGCTGGGTGTGGCTGGCAAGAAGCGCCGACATCTGGCGCTCGATGCCGATCAGCTCAGCAAGCAGTTGCAGGCCGTCGATCTGGCGCATCTCGCCAGCCGCCTGGGCGGAGTTCACGGCGCGGGCGATCTGGTTCAGGTTGGTGCCGATGCGACTGAGCGCGGTCACAAGCTTCGGATCGACCTGGGACGTGGCACGGCGGCGAGAGGCTTTGATCTGCCCCAACGCCCCGCGCAACAGCTCCGAGACGGAGATTTTGTCCGCGGCGGCGCGGCGCTTGAGATGTTTCTTTTCCTCCGTCGTACAGCGCATAACAACCGTCTCGGCGAGACGGGCCGTTTGCGGTCCGGAGGGGTTCGAAGGGGAGGCCTGCCGCCCCTCGCAAGGTCCCGTGTCGTATGACATGGGTCGCCTTGCTCTTGTCAGATCCGCCGCAGTCATGCCACCTGCCTATAGGCCGTCTGAGAGGCCATTTGGTGTGCGATCGCTGGCAGTCTGTTCAGGAAATACGACAGGCAGTCTTGTTCTTTGTCCGAGCCATCTTCCGGTGGCCATCGCCCTGGAAGTTGGTATCCGGACGAGCCGTTCACGCTGGTTGCGAGATCGAACCGCGCCAGGTCAGGCAGGGTCTTTTCGGCAAGCCAGGCGTTCCATTCATCGACCTGTCTGGTCTGGGCAGTTGGTAGGACGACGACGGGAATGGAACGGCGGGGAGCCGACTTCGCGTGCGCCTCACGCGCGTTAGGTTTTTTATTTATTTCTTTCTCTAAGTTTGGTGGACAAATTTGACCGCCTTTGCCGGACACATCTGACCGCCTTTCGGGACAGATCTGTCCGCCTTCAGAAGAGGCAAGGGGGACAGATTTGTCCGTCTTTTCTCGAAGCTCGCAGGCCTTTAGAATCGAGGCGTCGGTAGGGCAATACTCCGTATTGTGCCCGACGCCATTCCCGCGTTGAACGCTGAGCCATTCACCGATTTCCAGATCTCGGATGGCGCGTTGGACGGATTTGATGCTCTTGCCGGTTGCTTCGGCAATGGTCTTGTAGGACGGCCACGCCTTCTCGGTGTGGCCGTTCACATGTGCGGTCACGATGTAGAGCGCGACGCACTTGGCATTGTCATTGATATTGGCATCACAGCTAAGCAGGCGCAGCCACTGAAGCTTCACTTCCCGGAACGGACGACGCTCGCTCATGCGTGCCTCCCTGCCGAAATGCAGGCAAGGCGCGTGCTCATGCCGCCCCAAACTTCAGAAAGGCCCTGTACGGGATTTGTACGAGCACAACTCGAAAATCGACAGAAAATACTCGCAAAAATTTGCAGTGTCAGAGCGTCACTTTTTGAGTGCGTTCCGTAACTTGCTGAAATTGTTGCGATTCTTGGCGCACCCGACAGGATTCGAACCTGTGACCTCTGCCTTCGGAGGGCAGCGCTCTATCCAGCTGAGCTACGGGTGCTCTTCGCGCGTGGACTGTCACGGGCGTGGATAGAGCGTCCTGATACTAGATCCCGCTGAAAGGGGCAATGGCTTTCTGAGATTTTGGACAAGATATGAAAGGCCGCCAGCCCCGGCAGGCGAGCCCCCAAGAAAATTTCCGATCCGAAGTGATAGGAAAGCGGCCGGCCTGCGTAGGAAGGGCACTGTTGCAACACCCCTGGGGCCTCATGACCGACCGATCCCGGTGCCGAAATCTCGTTCTTGTCCTTGGAGACCAGCTGACGCCCGGCCTGTCGAGCCTCAAGCGGGCGGACCCGGCGCGTGACCGGGTGCTGATGGTCGAGGTGGTGGAGGAGGCGACCTATGTGCGCCACCACAAGAAGAAGATCGCCTTCCTGTTCTCCGCCATGCGCCACTTTGCCGGGGAGCTGCGCGCGGCCGGCTGGCAGGTGGACTATGTGCGGCTGGACGAGGACGGCAACACCGGCAGTTTCCGGAGCGAGGTGGTGCGCGCCGCCCGGCGCCTGACCCCGGATCGGATCGTGGTCACCGAGCCCGGCGAATGGCGGGTTCTGGAGGACATGCGCGGCTGGTCGGAGCCCCTGGGCGTTCCGGTGGACATTGTCACCGACACGCGCTTCCTGTGCGACCTGACCGCGTTCCGGGCCTGGGCCTCCGGGCGCAGGCAGTTGCGGATGGAGCATTTCTACCGAGACATGCGCCGCAGGACCGGCCTGTTGATGGAGGATGGCAAACCCGCCGGCGGTAAGTGGAATTTCGATGCCGACAACCGCAGGCCGGCAAAGCCGGACCTGTTCATGCCCACGCCCGCGCGGTTCGAACCCGACCGGACCACGCAAGAGGTGCTGGATCTGGTCGGGCGGCGTTTTGCCGATCACATCGGCGACCTGGAGCCGTTCCGGTTCGCGGTCACGCGTGCCCAGGCCGAGACGGCGTTCGACCATTTTCTGGAATCGTCCCTGGCCGATTTCGGCACCTACCAGGACGCCATGCTGCGCGGTGAGAAATTCCTGTATCACTCTGTGCTGTCGGCCTATCTGAATGCCGGCCTGCTCGATCCGATGGCGCTGTGCCGCAAGGTCGAGGCCGCCTATCAGGAGGGCCGGGCGCCGATCAACGCCGCGGAAGGCTTTATTCGCCAGATCCTGGGATGGCGCGAATATGTGCGTGGCATCTACTGGCTGAAGATGCCGGGCTACGCCGGTGAAAACGCCTTGGACGCGACGGCGCCTCTGCCCGGCTTCTACTGGACCGGCAACACCCGGATGCGTTGCATGGCCGAGGCGATAACCCAGACCGTCGAGGAAGCCTATGCCCATCATATCCAGCGGTTGATGATCACCGGCAATTTTGCCCTGCTCGCCGGCGTCGACCCGCATGAGGTTCATGAATGGTACCTGGCGGTCTATGCCGATGCCTATGAATGGGTTGAGTTGCCGAACACGCTCGGCATGAGCCAGTTTGCGGATGGGGGCCTGCTCGGCTCGAAGCCCTACATGTCCGGCGGCAACTACATCAACAAGATGTCGGACTATTGCGGCGCATGTGCCTATGACGTCCGGCAGCGGACCGGTGACCGGGCATGCCCCTTCAATGCACTCTATTGGGATTTTCTCGATCGCAACGCGCATGTGCTGCGTGCCAATCCGCGTCTCGGCCGCGCATACGCGTCCTGGTCGAGGATGGATGCGGACCAACAGGCAGCCTGCAGGAGGCATGCGGCCGGTTTCCGCGAGCGGCTTGCTGCCGGTGAAACGGTCTGACGGTAAAACAGTCTGGCGGCGGCAGGTGCGACGCCGGGCGGCCCTTCCTGAGGGACAGGTTTGCGGCGGCCCGGAACGGCTTTCTGAAGCCTCAAAAAAAACGCGCAGCCGATTAAGACTGCGCGAATAAAGTTACTGTGCACGTGGCCCCATCGACCACGGCGGCAACTCTAGCGGCATCTTTTGCGATTGTCATTACCGTAAAATATTTTATTTTTTGATTCACTGTAATGCGACTGATCGTTATTCATACTGAGTTGTTTTCGAAAGAAAGCGGTATGAAAATTTGCTTATTAATTTCAGCATCTTAAATTTGTCATAAAGGATATGAGTGCCTGTTCAGGTTCTCCGGACCGCTGCTCTTGCCGGTTATTTATTGGCAATTTTGCTTATGCTTCTGGCCAGACTTGGTGCTTCCATCGGATACCTTCACGCGAGTGATGCCCTTGCGCACGAAGCCGAGCTCCCTCGCGGCGGCCCAGGTGACATCGATCACCCGCCCTTTCGCAAAAGGCCCGCGGTCGTTGATCCGCACGGTGACGGACTTGCCGTTGGCGAGATTGGTGACGCTGACCAGCGTGCCGAACGGCAACGTCCGGTGCGCCGCAGTCAAGCCGTTCGGATTGGCCTTCTCTCCGCTGGCCGTTTTGCCGCCAAGCTTGTACCAGGACGCTTTTCCGCATTGCTGGAACGGCGCTGCCTGCGCGGGTGCGGCAGCACCGGCGAAGAACGGAACGAGGACGCAAACCGCGGCAAGCAAGGGCTGTTTTGCGATAACAAAACTCTTCATGGGTGTATTTCCGGAGCTTATTACAAAAATTTGACCGAGACTGGCGGCCAAGTCAGGGGCATCCCCTAACATTCCGTAGCGGCGGCTTTACGTCGATGTCGTGATCAAAATATGGCGTGTTTGCAAAGGTGAATCTGAATTAGTATAAAACTAAGATAAAATTTAATATAATTTTGAATATATTGCGTAAATATCCTGTTTACTATAAAAATTCTAAGAGTTGTGGGTAATTTTTCTGTTTCAGTTTTGGGAACCGGACTGTGTTAATTGTTTTTCGCAGGGGCGGCGCAATGTGTATTTGAGTATGCGCCAATTAAACGGCAATTTTGAAAGGGCGGTCTGGTGCAAGTCAGCCAACGGTTCATTGATGACCGGCTGGATCAATCCGGTCGTGCAGACAAGAAGACGCTCAAGGGGTTTCACTCGTCTTTGCTTGAAGTGCTTCCGCATGCCGCGGCTTATGTCGGGCAGGACGGTCGCATTCTTGTTCACAACAAACACATGAAAACGAACTGCGCCGCAAAGGGTGTGGTTCCGGTACCCGGCAGCCTGCAGGAGCTGTTGACTGAAGGCAGCTGGAAACGCTGTGAAGCGGTTCTGTCGGCGGCGTTCAGCGGCGTGCCGGCCCAGGCAAGCGGCACGATCCTCATGCGTTCGGGCACCGCATTCTGCAACCACATGATCTGCACCTCCTTCGTCTCCCTGTCGGGAGAACATCAGGCAGTGCTGGTCCAGTTCGAAATGGAAGATACCGCGCAGGAAGAGGTTGCCAGGATCGCCTCACCCGTGACGGCGCCGAACAGGCCGTCCAAGGGAGACGGAGAGGTCGGCATCCTGGAACATTTTCCGGATGATGTCCTGATCTTTCAAGGTTCCGAGAGCACCGCGCAGAAGGCAGCCAGACTGCTGGAAATCATCGGCGGCGCGCATGATGCCGACCTGCTGACGGAAGCGCTCGACGGTCTGGACGCCGACCGTGCGCAATGCCTTTACATTCCGGAAAGCCGCAGCTTCGAAACAGCCGGCAGCACGGGGGATCGGCAAATGTGCGAGTTGCGCATCGTGCCCATTCCAGGACCGGCGACCGGCGCAAACGGTGCGCGTGCCTCGATGGTCATCATCCGGCGCAATGTCGATTGTCCGCAGGAGATTGCCGAAAACAGGCGGCTGGCCTATCTCGATCCCTTGACGGGGCTGGAAAACCGCCGGGCGTTCACCCGGGCGCTGAAGCGTGAATTGTGCCGGCTGGCCGCCGATCGCGAAACCGGTCTGGCTATTTTCTATATCGATCTGGACGAGTTCAAGAAGGTCAACGATCTCGGCGGCCATGACGCCGGTGACGACATGTTGCTGCGCGTGGCGGCTTGCCTGCGTCTCACACTCGGCGAATTCGGCACGGCCGCGCGTATCGGCGGGGATGAATTCGCCGGCATGGTTCCGGCGGCGAACGAGGAAGCCGCGCTGGATGTTGCCGAAAAGATCCTGGACGGTTTCGATCGCATCCGCCTGGAAGTCGGCGACCGCGTGTTCACCATCGGCGGTTCCATCGGTGTTGCCTTTGTCGACAGCGCGCTTTCGCTGCGCGAATCCGATGCCACGGTTCTGCTGGGACTTGCCGACCGGGCCTGCCTGCGCGGCAAGCGTTTCGGCGGCCGTTCGGTGGAGATCCATTGCGTGGAGGCCTCCGAGTGCCAGTCATCCGGCATCGAGCTGGTCGATCTGCCCGAGCCCGGCAGCTTCCGGGGCAATGAGCTGACCCTCTATGCGATGCCGATCATGTGCCTGGAGAAGAACCGGATCTGCGGTTCGGAGATCCTTCTGCGCCTGCAGGGAGACCGGGCAAGGGGGCTGTCGTCCAGGGCTTGGATTTCCGCGGCGGAACGGTCGGGGTTCATAGCCCAGGTTGACGGCTGGACCCTGGACAAGGTTCTGGATGCTGCCGAACGCAATCCGGGACGGTCGATCCTGACGATGAACGTCTCGGCCGAGTCGGCCAGGGATCCCAGTTTCCGCGATGGACTTTACAACCGGCTGTCGGTCAATCCGCTGCTGGCATCGAAGCTCTGCCTGGAGATCGCGGAAAAGGACTTTCTGCGCGAGCCGGCCACGGTGGAGGCCTTCTTCAAGTTTGTCAGCGAACTCGGGTGCCAGACCGCGATCGACGATTTCGCCGGTCACTGGCCTGTCCTGTCGCGGCTGACGAGCCTGCGTGTGGAGTGGCTCAAGCTGGAATCGAGCCTGACCCAGCAGGTTGTCGACGAACCGGCCAAGGCGGCGATCCTCAACGGCCTTGTGCGGGCCGCGCACGAGCTTGGCATCAAGGTGATCGCCAAGCATGTGGAAACGGCCGAGGAGGCCGCTCTTTTGCGCGACCTGGACATCGAGGCCGCCCAGGGCTTCTACTTCGGCCGTCCGGAGCCCTGGCCCGGCGGTTAAGCTGCCAAGGGATCTGAAAGAGAGAGCGGCGGGTGAGCCGCTCTTTTGTCTTTGACCTTTGACCTTTGACGTTTCAGGCTCATGTGGACAGCCCGACAGCGTTTCAAGAGCGGATGGCTGTTCCCTGAGGTCGAATGGCTTCGTAGACCTTGCCCGCGAGCCCTCACATCACCTCCGATGCTAAGGTCCAGACCGGTCGGGACCATGCGATCAAAAGGCCTGTGCCCCAGGTGCCGGTCAGTCCAGGCTTATGCCGCATTCCAGAAAGTAAAACACGTGGAATTGCGGACGGACGTAAGAAGACCCTGTGCTAGCGTGGGTTCATCGTGTGAAAGCAGGTGGGGTTACATATGAACGTCCTGATTGTCTATGCAACCACTGAAGGACAGACGCAAAAGATCGCCAAATTCATCGGCGGCATCTTATCCGCTGGCGGCCATCAGGTTCGACTTCACAACGTAAGCGATCCTTCCGGCGGGCTCTCGCTTAGCGACTATGACAAGGTGATCGTGGCGGGATCCGTGCATTCGGGAGCGCACCAGTCCGACCTTCAGCTGTTTGTGTTCGCGCACCGGGACCAGCTTGGTGGGTTGCCCGGTATGCTGGTGTCCGTCAGTCTCGCGGCGGCATTTCCCGATACCGCGGAGGAGGCCAAGAAATATGTCGGCACGTTTCTGGAAGCCGCGCAGTGGCAGCCGGCGCAAATTGTCATGGTCGCCGGTGCGGTGAAACCGGGCATCTATGACTGGTTTCAGCAATCGGCTTTGCGCGACGGCGATCTGGCGTCGCACCTGGCAAAAGACCTTCAAGGCACGAAGGAATTTACGGACTGGGACGACCTGACGCGGAAAATCACGGCGTTTGCCGGCACCTGATTACAGCGTTTTCCGGTCACTTTGACTCATTCGACCGGAAAACGTCTCTGCCATCTTGCAAACCGAAACACGTCGGGCGCAGACCTGCCATCGCAATGTAAAGACCGGACAAGACTGTCACGATCCAGAGCCGGGCCGGTTTTTCAGGCAGGTTGATCCGGGAGCCGGGACGATCTGAAGGGCGCTCGTTCGCGCCGTCTCGCAATGCCTGGAACGACCAGTCTGTTGAAAGCTCACATCTAGATGTCCAGGTTGGCCACCGCCAGCGCGTTGTCCTGGATGAATTCCCGGCGTGGATCGACTTCGTCGCCCATCAGCTTGGTGAAGATGTCGTCGGCATCGTCGGCTTCCTTGACCTTCACCTGCAGCAGCGAGCGGACGTTCGGGTCCAGCGTGGTCTCCCAGAGCTGCTCCGGGTTCATCTCGCCGAGCCCCTTGTAGCGCTGCAGGGAAATGCCTTTTTGCCCCAGAGCATAGACATTGGCCAGAAGCGCGCGCGGGCCGCGGATCTCCGTCGGCACGTCCTTGCGGCGCAACAGGGCAGCCTTGCCATAGACTTCGTTCAGGTGGGCGGCATGGGCGGCAAGACGGCGGGCATCGGTCGAGCCGAGCAGCGCCGCGTCGATCATGGCCGCTTCTTCCACACCGCGGACGGTGCGTTTGAACACCAGGCTGCCGTCGTCCCGGGCTTCGCCGGTCCAGCCACGCTCGAACTCGTCCGCCAGGATGTCCATGCGGCGGGCGATATAGGCGGCGGCCTCTTCCGCCTTGCCGCGGTCGTCCAGGATCTCGGTGTTGAGCGCGCCGGCAATGGCGGCCTGTTCGACCACATCCCGGTTGTAGCGCGAATGCAGGCCGTCGAAGATGTCGGAAATGGTCCTGGCGGTTTCGACGACGGTCAGAAGATCCTGGCCGGTTCGAACCTCGCCGTTTGCAAGCTCGAGCGTGGTATCGCCGAGTCCTTGCGCGATCAGGTAGTCCTCCAGCGCCAGCTGGTCCTTCAGGTATTGCTCGGACTGGCCGCGCTTGACCTTGTAGAGCGGCGGCTGGGCAATATAGACATAGCCGTTTTCGATCAGCTCCGGCATCTGCCGGAAGAAGAAGGTCAACAGCAGGGTCCGGATGTGGGCGCCGTCGACGTCCGCATCGGTCATGATGATGATCTTGTGATAGCGCAGCTTCTCGATGTTGAATTCTTCCTTGCCGATCCCCGTGCCGAGCGCGGTGATCAGCGTGCCGATCTCGTTGGAAGACAGCATCTTGTCGAAGCGGGCGCGTTCGACGTTGAGGATCTTGCCGCGCAGCGGCAGAACGGCCTGGTTCTCCCGGTGCCGGCCCTGTTTGGCCGAGCCGCCCGCGGAATCACCCTCCACCAGGAAGAGTTCGGCCTTGGAGGCATCGCGTTCCTGGCAGTCCGCCAGTTTGCCCGGCAGCGAGGCGACGTCGAGAGCACCCTTGCGCCGTGTCAGTTCGCGCGCCTTGCGCGCCGCCTCACGGGCGGAAGCGGCTTCCACCACCTTGGAGACGATCGCCTTGGCAGGCGCCGGGTTTTCCTCAAGCCACTCGCTCAGGGTCTGGGAGATCAGGTTCTCGACGACCGGGCGCACCTCGGAGGAGACCAGCTTGTCCTTGGTCTGCGACGAGAACTTGGGATCCGGCACCTTGACGGAGAGCACGCAGGTCAGCCCTTCGCGGCAGTCATCACCGGACAGGTTCACCTTTTCCTTTTTCATCAGGCCGGTAGCTTCCGCGTAACCGGTGACCTGGCGGGTCAGAGCGGCGCGGAAACCGGCGAGGTGCGTGCCGCCGTCGCGCTGCGGGATGTTGTTGGTGAAGCACAGCACGTGTTCGTGATAGCTGTCGTTCCACCACATCGCCGCTTCGACGGTGATGCCGTCCTTCTCGGCGCTCATGGTGACGGGGTCTTCGATCAAGGGGTGCTTGGCGCGGTCCAGGTACCGGACGAAGGCTTCCAGGCCGCCGTCATAGTAGAGCTCCTCGACCGTATCCTCCACACCGCGCTTGTCGGTCAGAATGATGCGCACGCCGGAATTCAGGAAGGCGAGCTCGCGCAGGCGGTGCTCAAGCGTCGAGAAGTCGAACTCGGTCTTGCTGAAGGTCTCGGGAGACGGCAGGAACGTGACCTCCGTGCCCTTCTTGCCATTGGCCGGTCCGACCACCTTGAGCGGCCCCTGGGCATCTCCGTGGGCGAAGGTCATCAGGTGTTCCTGGTCGTTGCGCCAGATGCGCAGGTCCAGCCGGGTCGACAGGGCATTCACGACAGAGACGCCCACGCCGTGCAGGCCGCCGGAGACCTTGTAGGAATTCTGGTCGAATTTCCCGCCCGCATGCAGCTGGGTCATGATGACCTCTGCCGCGGAGACCCCTTCTTCGGGGTGCAGATCCGTCGGAATGCCGCGGCCGTTGTCGGAGACGGTCACCGACCCGTCCGGGTTCAGCGTCACCGTGACGTGATCGGCGTGACCGGCCAGGGCCTCGTCGATGGCGTTGTCCACCACCTCGTAGACCATGTGGTGCAGGCCGGAGCCGTCATCTGTGTCGCCGATATACATGCCGGGGCGCTTGCGGACGGCGTCGAGACCCTTCAGGACCTTGATGCTGTCGGCGCCATATTCGGCACCGCCTTCGTTTTCCGGGGTCGGAATTGGCTCGGACGTGGACGTGTCGCTCATGCGAATCAATCACCAATCGTTTTGTCTTTTCTACCCCCGTTATACGGGGTTCCGGCGGGGGTTCAACCGCGCCGGGGCCGCTGGCAAGCCAGCGAAGGGATAATGGTGGAAAACCATAAGATTCTGGCGGATTTAAGTGGGATGAGGCCCCTTCAGGCGGTGACTTTGATGGTCGCGGATCTCGAACACTTCCGCGTCGTCCGGAAGGGCCTCGAACAGGGCTTCGTCCGTGCCGGTCATGAACACCTGTCCGCCCAGTGCGTTCAGCTTCGAAAACAGGGCGGAGCGGCGGGCGGGATCGAGATGCGCGGCGACTTCGTCGAGCAGCAGGACCGGGGTCATGCCGGAGACTTTCGCGGTGAGTTCGGCATGGGCGAGCACAAGCCCGATCAGCAACGCCTTCTGTTCACCGGTCGAGGACTGGCCGGCCGGCATGGCCTTGGCCGCATGCATGACCTTCAGGTCGCTCAGATGCGGGCCGCTCAGCGTGCGCCCAGCGGCCCGGTCGCGCGGGCGCCCGTCCCGGAGCATCCGGCGGTAATGGTCCTCCCGGTCGGCGGCGCTGAGGCCGAGGGTTTCCGCCTCGAACGCCCCTTCCAGGGCGACCGCCGCATGTGGAAAGGGCAGGTCCTGGGACACCTGATCGGCGATCATGCGTGCAAGCAGACCGACCGTGTCACCCCGGGCGATCGAGACGGCGGTCCCCAGTTCGGCAACCTGCTGTTCGAGCGCGCTCAGATAGGCATCGGTTCCGCCCTGGTCGAGCAGCCGGTTGCGTTGGCGCAGGGCATTTTCGAAATCGGAGACCCGGCGGCCGTGGGCCGGGTCGATGGCCAGCGTCAGCCGGTCGAGAAACCGGCGCCGGTCCGAGGCCGGGCCGGTGAACAGGCCGTCCATGGACGGCACCAGCCAAAGCACGCGCATGTAGTCCAGCAGGCTTTCCGAACCGCGCACGTCTTCGCCGTCGATGCGCACCTTGCGGCCCGGAACACCGGCGGCAAGGCCCGTTCCGATCCTGGTTTCCAGGCCATCGAGCCGGACGGTGGCGGCCACGCTCCAGCTGCCGTCACCATCTTTTTGGGCAATGTCCGAAAGGGTTGCCCTGCGCAGGCCGCGGCCGGCGGTCAGAAACGAAATGGCTTCCAGGATGTTGGTCTTGCCGGCGCCGTTGGCGCCGACGAAGGCCACCAATCTGGCCGACAGGTCCAGCGACAGGGTGGCATAGTTGCGAAAGCCGGTCAGGGACAGACGGGTCAGCTGCGCCGTCCGGAATTCTGTCATGACCCTGCTTCCGCGTTAAGTATGTTGCCGTTCCGGATCAGACCCGCATCGGCATCAGCACGAACAGGCAGTCGTCGACGGTGTTGTCCTGAATGAGGGTCGGCGAGCCGCTGTCGGCGAGCCTGAACAGGGCCGTGTCGCTGGACAGCTGGTTGGCGATGTCGAGCAGGTAGCGCGAGTTGAAGCCGATTTCCAGGTCTTCCGCATCATATTCGACGGCCAGTTCTTCTGTGGCGCTGCCGGAGTCCGGGTT
This sequence comes from Roseibium sp. Sym1, assembly GCF_027359675.1. Taxonomy (NCBI): domain Bacteria; kingdom Pseudomonadati; phylum Pseudomonadota; class Alphaproteobacteria; order Hyphomicrobiales; family Stappiaceae; genus Roseibium; species Roseibium sp. Sym1. The sequence continues at coordinate 1,136,047 of NZ_CP114786.1, read as the reverse complement.
GTTCACGGTCAGCACCATGCGGCCCTCGGTCAGCGCCAGCTTGACGGCACGCCCGCGCTCCGAGGAGATCGTCGAGACGCGGTCGACGGCTTCCTTGAACTCGTCCCGGTCGACGCGCATTTCCTTGTCGTTCCCCTGCGGGATCACCCGGCCGTAATCCGGGAAGGTGCCGTCGATCAGCTTGCTTGTCAGGATCACCGAGCCCGTGGTCAGGCGGATCTTGGTGTCGGACAGCTCGATCTGGACATTGGCTTCCGGGTCTTCCAGCAGTTTCTGGATCTCGCCGACCGTCTTGCGCGGCACGATGATGCCCGGCATGCCGGCTGAGCCGGACGGCGCGGGCACCTCGGCCTGGGCCAGCCGGTGGCCGTCGGTGGCGACGGCCCGGAACTGCTGGCCGTTGGCGGCATCGACAGCGTGAAGGTAGATACCGTTCAGATAGTAGCGGGTCTCCTCGGTGGAGATCGCGAACTGGGTGGTATCGATCAGCTTGCGGACGTCGGCTGCCGTCAGGGCGAAACCGTGGCTGAAATCTCCCGCCGTAAGGTCGGGGAAGTCGGCTTCCGGTAGCATCTGAAGCGTGAATTTCGAGCGGCCGGCCCGGATTTCCAGGGTGGCGTTGTCCCCGGTCGTCTCCAGGACGACCTGCGAGCCTTCGGGCAGCTTGCGCACGATGTCATAGAACATGTGTGCCGGCACCGTGGTCGCGCCCGGCATTTCGACCATGGCCGGTACGGTCTCGACGATTTCAAGGTCAAGGTCGGTTGCCTTGAGATTGATCGCGCCGCCATCGGCACGCAAGAGGACATTGGACAGGATGGGAATGGTGTTCCGGCGCTCGACCACCCGGTGAACATGGGTCAGGGACTTGAGGAGGTCGGTCCGCTCGAGAGTCGCTTTCATACACTCGTTCCGTACTCATGAAAGGCCGGACGGAAGGTCCGGCAAAACTGGACATTTTGCTCCGGTGAGGAGCGGGGGGACGACACTGCCCTTAACTCGGCGCAAAAGCAAGGGGGCGTTCCGCCGGAACGCCCCCAAAACTGGTCGAAAATCGTGCATATTTGTCCCGAGGGCATATCGTGTCCGGCCGAAGCCGCACAGGGGCTCCAACACGCTGGGAACGATCGCTTTTCCCGCTTTCGTGCAACAGGCACCAAAGCGGGAAGGCCTCAGGCGTCGAGCATGCGCTTGAGCAGTTCCAGCTCCTGCGCGAGAGCGTAGTCGGCGCGCGCCATTTCCTCGATCTTGCGCACCGCGTGCAGGACCGTTGTGTGGTCCCTGTTGCCGAACCGCCGGCCGATTTCCGGCAGCGAGCGCGGCGTCATCACCTTGGCCAGATACATGGCGATCTGGCGCGGACGCACGATCGTGCGGGTGCGGCGGGCGGAGAGCAGGTCCGCCTTGGTGACGTTGTAATGCTTGGAGACCACCCGCTGGATGTCCTCGATCTTGACCCGGCGGGGCTCGCTGGAGCGCACCAGATCGCGCAGGGTCATTTCCGCCATTTCCTGGGTGATCGGCTGATTGGTCAGCTGATTGTGGGCGATCAGGCGGTTGAGAGCGCCTTCCAGGTCACGTCCGGAAGAGGCCACGTGACGGGCAACATAGTCGAGCACGCCATCCGGCACGTCGAACTGGGGGTAGGATTTGCGGGCCGTCTCCACGCGGGACTGGAGGATGTTCCGCCTGAGCACGAAGTCGGGCTCCTGGATGCCGACCACAAGACCGCCGGAGAGACGCGAGCGGACCCGGTCGTCAAGCGTGTCGAGTTCGGAGGGAGCCCGGTCTGCGGCCACGATCACCTGGCGGGCACCGTCGATCAGGGCATTCAGCGTATGACAGAATTCCTGCTGCACCTGCTTGCCGTGAAGAAACTGCATGTCGTCGATCAGCAACAGGTCGATGGTGCGCAGGTTTTCCTTGAAGGCCAGCGCCGACTGGGACTTCAGGGCGGTCACGAACTTGTACATGAAATGCTCTGCCGTCAGGTAGAGCACCTTGCGGCCGCCGGACCTGGCCTTGGCCGCGACAGCCTGCATGAGATGGGTCTTGCCGAGGCCGACGGACGCATGCAGGTAAAGCGGGTTGAAGGTGACCGCGCCACCCGCGGCAACCTGGCGGGCCGCCGCCAGCGCAAGATTGTTGGACTCGCCTTCGACAAAGGTCTCGAACGTGTATTTCGGATCGAGCGCCGCGCCCTGGAGCACGTCACGGGCGGTGTCAGTGCCGCTGTCGCCCCGGCCGAGAGCCACGGCAGCGGTGGCTGCCTGTGCGCGGGTGACCTGAGCAGCGTCGGAAAGGGTTTCCGCGCGGTTCTCGGTTACAGCGGCCTGGGCACCCTGCGGGCCGGTGAGACCCGGTTTGGTCACCGGAGTCTGGCGCGGCCGGATCGCACCGCGGACCGTCAGTTCGATACGGTGAACGTTGTCGCATTCACGCTGCCAAAGACCCATCAGCTGATCGTTGTAATTGTTCTGAATCCACTGTTTCAGAAAACGGGTCGGAACGGACAGACGGACAGTGCCGTCCTGGTGTTCCTCCAGGTCTACTCGCGCAAACCAGCTGGTAAAAACATCATCGCCCAATTCCGCGCGAAGCTGTTTTTTGACCCTTTTCCAATGTTCGGAGCCGCCTGCCTCCTGAACCTGCATGTCATCTGCCTCCTGTACATGTGAAGAACAGTCCGCCACAGCCGCTCTTCGACGCCTTGCTGCTTTTGCAGCATTATAATGTCCCTTTTGGGACGGTTATTCATTTGGCGAGGGGATCGACCCCATCGCCTTCCCCGGTTTGAAGCGGGGGACCTAGCTCTGAGACCAGGGCAGTCCGGCGGCCTTCCAGCCGGACTGAACTCCACGGTGGCCCGCCTGGTCCAGGGGGCCTTCGAAACCGTCGGAAATATTGAAACAGTGCGTGTAACCGGCTTGCGTCAGGGCGATCGCAGCGGCCTGGCTCCGTGCTCCGGAGCGGCACAAGAAATAGATTGGCGCGCTTTGGTCAAGTCCTTTTTTGACCATCAGGTCCGAAACAGACTTTGCGAAGTCGGGATTGGGGCCGGAGGACGGAAAACTCTGCCATTCCACCAGCATCGGTTCCTTGCTGATCGGACGCAGGTCCGGAAGGCCGACAAAGGCCCATTCAGCCTGGGTCCGGACATCCACCAGGACCGCATTCTCCTGCGCGGAAAGCTCGTCAAAAGCCTCCTGCGCGGTTACATTACCTGCATATCCACCGTCAAATTGCACAGCCGCCCCCCTCAATAGCAAAATGCTATTGATGAAAAGTATTTCATAAGAATTTTGGGAAGAATGTTTAGTTTAGGTCAGCGCTAGGCGCCGCTGGGAATGAATACATTGTCGTATTCGTCCCGGGGCCTGGACGCCATGTGCTCAGCGATATATCGACTAGACTTGTTCATTGTTGTTCCAAGCACCGTTTTTTGAGTTATCCGCTGGTCTTTCCCGCCAGCCGTATTGTTAATATACAGACCGCGCCGAACGGAGCAACCGCGTCTTTTCCCTGATGCGGGAATGAGCCGGTTTCGACCCCTGTTTCGGGGATAAAAGCCGTCCTTCCGGGGAGCGAACTAATGCTTTTTGCAGCAATGACTTTTTGCAATACAGCGTGGTGTCACAATCAAAAAACTGCGATTTTAAAAAAAAAATCGGAACGGACTGCTTGACTCGTATCGAATCCGGTTCGATCGGCGCCGGTCACGGGTACATGTGTAGAAGTTATTGAAAAATATACGGTTTCCTTGACAGCATAATACTCGGTAGAAATTGCAATATTGCCCGTTCTGGTTGCTGTTTCCGGTCGTCCACAAAATTGCATGGCTAAAAAAAACCCGGCACGCTGGCCGGGTCTTTTTAACGCTCGTGTGACGAAGCTTTTATGCGCCGAGTGCCTTGATGCGGGCATTGAGGCGGGAAACTTTCCGCGACGCCGTGTTGGCATGCATCACACCCTTGGATGCGGCACGCATGATTTCCGGCTGAGCGGCCTTGAAGGCTTCGTTCGCAACGCTCTGGTCGCCGGAGGCAATTGCCTCTTCAACCTTGCGCAGGTAAGTGCGCACGCGGCTGCGGCGATCTTTGTTCGTGGCCGTCCGGCGGGCAATCTTGCGGGCCGCCTTCTTGGCCGATGGTGTGTTGGCCATGGGCTCAATCCTGATCGGTAATTGGGACTAGTGTCCGGTGGCGATCGGGACCAAGGCGCGGAGGCAGCAAGACCCGATCAAAAAACAACGGCGGCGGAAGACCGCCACCGATTGGGCGCTGCTTATAATCTCGCTGGCGCCCGCCGTCAACGGCTTTATGTTTGTTTCGTTGATATTATTTGTTCCGGAAATCCGGTGAGCGCTTCTCGCTGAAGGCCGTCATTCCCTCGTTCTGGTCCTCGAGCGCAAACAGCGCCTGGAACACCCGCCGTTCGAACCTGACACCCTCTGCCAGGGTTGTCTCATAGGCCCGGTCGACGCTTTCCTTGGCCATCATCACCACCGGCAGCGAGAAATCGGCAATCTTGTCGGCGGCCTTCATGGCTTCTTCCAGAAGATCGTCCGCCGGGACGATCCGGCTGACCAGGCCGCTGCGCTCGGCTTCCTCGGCATCCATCATTCGGCCGGTGAGCACCATTTCCATGGCCTTGGACTTGCCGACGAAGCGTGTCAGGCGCTGGGTGCCGCCCGCGCCGGGAATAACCCCGAGCGTGATTTCCGGCTGGCCGAACTTGGCGGTATCCGCGGCGATGATGAAGTCGCACAGCATGGCCAGCTCGCAGCCGCCGCCAAGCGCGTAACCGGCAACGGCGGCGATGATCGGCTTGCGGTTCCGGGACACCCGGTCGAACGGCGTGATCAGGTCGGTCTGATAGGCCGAGGCGAAATTGTGCGGCTGCATCTCCTTGATGTCGGCACCCGCCGCAAAGGCCTTCTCCGAGCCGGTGATGACGACGCAGCCGATCCGCTCGTCGGCGTCAAATCCGTCCAGGGCGGTGCCGAGCTCGGCAATCAGTGCCGAATTGAGCGCGTTCAGCGCCTTCGGCCTGTCCAGCGTGATCAGTCCAACCTTGCCGCGTTTCTCGACACGGATGTTTTCATATCCCATTTGCCCGCTCCCAATGTTGGCACCTGCCGCGATACCGGTCCGGACGATCGAAGATCGGCCCGGAGCTCCGCAGGTCCCGGAAATCTGAAATCAACGGTCATGCCTAGCCGACCGATGACGGGTCTGCAAGCTTGGCCGAAGGATCAGGTCTGGCAGACGGGACAATGGAATGTCGACCGGTTCGACTGGACGAGGCGCGTGATCGTGCCGGTGCAGCCGGGGGTCCGGCAGGCGCATCCTTCCCGGTCATAGACAGCGAACGAGTGCTGGAAATATCCGAGCGTGCCGTCCGCCTGTGTGTGGTCCCGCAGGGAGGACCCGCCCGCGCGAATGGCGTCCTGCAGCGTTTCGCGGATGTTTTCGGCCAGGGCGTCCGCCTTGCGGGTCGGCCGGCCCGTTCGGGTGACCAGGGTGCCGGCGGCACGTTCCGGGCTCAGGCCTGTGCGCCACAGGGCCTCGCACACATATATGTTGCCGAGACCGGCAATCAGTTTCTGGTTGAGCAGGGCCGCCTTGAGGCTGGTCTTGCGCCCCGCGAACAGGCGGGCCAGCGTGTTGCCGCTCAGGTCGTTGCCGAGCGGCTCCAGGCCCAGATCCCTGAAATAGGGATGGTCCGGGAGAGCCTGCCGGTGAACAAGGTCCATGAAGCCGAAGCGGCGCGGGTCATTATAGATGATGCGCGCGGTTCCACCCTCCGCCGTCTTCAGATGGAACACCACGTGATCGTGCCTGGGGTCCTTGCCGCGCGCATGGGCAAACTGGCCCGGCGTTTGCGCCGGTCCATCGTTTTCGATGCGAAACGAGCCCGACATTCCCAGATGCATGATCAGCACATCGCCCGTGTCCATGTCTGCGAGCAGGTATTTGGAACGGCGCGACAGAGCCGTCAGCCGGCAGCCGGCCAGCCGCCCGGCAAAACCGTCGGGGAAAGGGAAGCGCAGGTCGGGCCGGTTCTGGTCGACCTTGACGATCAGGGCATGTTCGAAGGTCGGCGCGAGGCCGCGTCTGACAGTTTCGACTTCCGGCAATTCGGGCATGTGAGGTCTGGCATCCGGGATTGTGACAGGTTATAGGCCTGCGGCATATGGGTGTTGGCGAGCCGCAAAGATAGCGCTTGGACGAGGCTTGTACTATGGTCCGGCCACTTTGCAGACAAGTAATGTTGACGATCTGCTCTCGTCTATGGGAGGGCGTCCGATCTTGGAGACTGAATTCATGACGCAGCAGGCACAGGGGCAATCCGGGGCTGCCGGCCGGTCACCGGAAGACATGCCGACCAGCTTCGGCTTCACCAGGGTTGCCGAAGGTCAGAAGCAGGCTCTGGTGGATGATGTGTTTCACAAGGTCGCGCAACGCTACGACCTGATGAACGACATGATGTCCGGCGGTTTCCACCGCGTCTGGAAAGATGCGATGGTCTCCTTCCTGGCCCCGCCCAAGAGGCCCAATTCCGGCTGGCGTCTGCTGGACGTGGCCGGCGGCACCGGCGACATCGCCACGCGGGTGGTGCGGCGGTCCGGCGACACCGTCAAGGCGACGGTCTGCGACATCAACGAGTCCATGCTCCAGGTGGGGCGCGACCGTGCCGAGAAGGCGCAGCTGTCCGACCTGATCACCTTCTCGCAGGGCAATGCCGAGGAGCTGCCCTTTCCGGACAAGAGCTTCGATGCCTATACGATCGCCTTCGGCATTCGCAACGTGCCGGATATTCCCAAGGCCCTGCGCGAAGCGCACCGGGTGCTGAAGCGCGGCGGCCGGTTCCTGTGCCTGGAATTTTCCGAGGTGGACATCCCGGTTCTCGACAAGGTCTACGACGCGTTTTCCTTCAATGCCATTCCGGCGATGGGCCGCTGGGTGACGGGCGACGGCGACCCCTATCAGTATCTCGTGGAATCGATCCGGAAGTTTCCGAACCAGGAACGCTTTGCCGACATGATCCGCGAGGCCGGCTTCGAGAAGGTCGGCTACAGGAACTATTCCGGCGGCATCGCGGCCCTCCATTACGGTTGGAAACTCTGACCGATGGCACTTCCGGTAATGCCTTTCCTCCGCCTGGTGCGGGCGGGCTTTGTGATGGCGCGCGAAGGCGTGTTCGGCCTTGTCTCCCTGCCGGACCTGCCCGCGGGGCCTCGCTTCGCGCTGGCGCTCGCGCGGCTTCTGGAGCGGCGGGCCGTGCGCAACAAGAGCGCGGAACTCCGGCTGTCGGATGCTTTGAACAAGCTGGGGCCGTCCTATGTGAAGCTGGGCCAGTTCCTGGCAACGCGTGCCGATGTCGTCGGCAAGGATGCGGCCAGGGAGCTGGCCTCGTTGCAGGACCGTCTGCCCGCCTTCGATCACGACGAGGCCAGGGCGACGATTGCCGAGCAGCTCGACAGGCCTGTTGACGAGATCTTTTCCGAGTTCGGCGAAGCGGTGGCCGCGGCTTCCATCGCCCAGGTTCATCCCGCGCTCGTTCGGGACAAGGACGGCGGTGAGCGCAAGGTGGCGGTCAAGGTGTTGCGCCCCGGTGTCGCCCGCCGGTTCCAGCGGGACCTGCAAAGCTACTATCTGGTCGCCCGCCTCGCCGAGCGGTTCCATCCGCCGTCCCGGCGTTTGCGGCCTGTCGCGGTGGTTGACACGCTGGCCCAGTCGGTTGCCATCGAGATGGACTTCAGGCTCGAGGCGGCTGCCCTGTCGGAAATGGGCGAGAACATCACCGGGGATCCGGGCTTCCGGGTGCCCGCGGTGGATTGGCTGCGTACGTCCAAGGGCGTCCTGACCATGGAATGGATCGAAGGCCGCAAGATGTCCGATGTCGACGGGCTCGCGGCCGACGGCCATGACCTGGAAGCGCTCGGCGACGCGGTCATCCAGAGCTTCCTGCGGCACACGCTTCGCGATGGCTTCTTTCACGCCGACATGCACCAGGGCAACCTGTTCGTCGAACCGGATGGAACGCTTGTCGCCGTCGATTTCGGAATCACGGGCCGTCTCACCGTCCGCGAGCGCCGGTTCCTCGCCGAGATCCTGTTCGGCTTCATCACCCGCAACTACAAGCGGGTCGCCGAAGTGCATTTCGAGGCAGGCTATGTTCCGGCGGACCAGGATGTCGACATGTTTGCCCAGGCCATCCGGGCGATCGGTGAACCGATCCATGGCCACGACGCCAGCGAGATCTCCATGGCGCGTCTCCTGACGCAGCTCTTTGAGGTCACCGAGCTGTTCGACATGCGCACGCAGACACGGCTGATCATGCTGCAGAAAACCATGGTGGTGGTGGAAGGCGTGGCGCGCTCGCTCAATCCGAACCTGGACATGTGGCGGACGGCGGAGCCGGTCGTCGGCAGCTGGATCCGGGACAATCTCGGACCGGCGGGCAAGTTGCGGGACGCGGGCGATGCGCTTGGTGCCCTTGCCCGGATTGCGAACGACCTGCCGTTCTTTGCCGACCGGATCGGCCGGATGTCGGAAGAGCTCGAAAAGATGACCATGTCCGGACTGAGGTTCGACGCGCAAACCGCGGAGGCAATCGGCCGGGCGGAAGCCCGTCACAGCCGGTCCGGCCGCGTGGCGCTCTGGGTCATAGCCGCCTGCGCGGTGGTTTCGCTTTACCTGTTTGCCTGACGTTCCTGGGAATGCTCCGGGAAAGGTTCGCCTGGCCGGTTGCGGAGAAGGCCTGTCCGGCCGCTTTCAGGGCGTTGTCGTGACGGCGGTTTGACCGCCGTTTCCCGAAGGTAGCGCCGACAAAAGGGTCTGCCGCGCGTTCTCGATATGCCGTTGCAGCAGATCGCAGGCTACGTCCACCGTGCCTTCACGGCAGGCCGCGGCAAGGTGTTGATGGTCATCGAGCCACGCGCCCGTACGCGAGGGCAGGACGCCGTAGCCGGAAATGTGTATCCGGCAGGTCCGCCTGAGATCCTCGATCATCGCCAGGTGCCGGGGGCGGCCGGCGGGCAGGTAGAGCGCGCGGTGAAAGTCCCAGTCGCCTTGTGCCCAGCGGTCTCCGGATGCGTCAATCGTCGAATGGGCCAGCGCGGTGTCGATGTGCGCGAGATCGGACGTGGTCATGCAGGGGATCGCCTGCCGCAGACAATCGGTTTCCAGGAGAATCCGAAGGTCGAAGACCTCGTCGATCTCCTCTGCCGAGAGGCGGATGATGCGCGCCCGCCGGTTGGGGGCGTTTTCGATGAAGCCGCGCGCCGCCAGGAGTTGCAGGGCATCGCGGACCGGAATCCGGCTCACGGAGAACCGTGCGGCAATCTCGCCCTGCTTCAATTCCTCGCCGGGCCGGTAGACACCCCCCAGAATGTCGGCCTCGAGCCTGGCTGCAATCGTGTCGGCTGACATCCGGTCTCCCGCAGTCGCATCATGTGGTCCAGCTCATCCGGCTATAGGCCCCTTGACAGGGCAGCGCAAATGAAAAATGTATAAATGTATACATTTTGAGAGGCGCCATGAGTACCGAGCACAGCTACACTTCCATGATCACCTGGACGGGAAACCGCGGTGAAGGCACGAGAACCTATCGCGGCTATGACCGGACCTGGGAAATCCGGACCCCTGGAAAGGCAACGGTTTCCTGCTCGAACGACCCGCTCCTCGGCGGCGATCCGTCCCTGCACAATCCGGAAGACCTTCTGCTGTCGTCGCTCGCGAGCTGTCACATGCTCTGGTATCTGCACCTCGCCAGCAGCGCAGGGATAACGGTCCTCGCCTACGAGGACTGCCCGGAGGCTGTCGGCGAGACGGAACCCTCGGGCGCTGGGCGGTTCCTGAAAGCGGTGCTGAAGCCGAGGATCACGGTTACCGCCGGTACGGACCTCGACAAGGCCGACGCGATCCATCACGAGATCCACAAGGTCTGCTACATCGCCCGGTCGGTGAATTTCCCGGTGAGCTTCGAGGCAACTTACCAGTTCGCCTAAGCCGCCGTCACGCGCCTCAGGGTCAGGTTGATCCGTCCGCCGTTCTTCAGAAGCGTCGACGTTCCGGCGAGGATCCGGTCGATGCCGTGATGGGCGAGCCGGGCGTCACCTCCCAGAACCACCACGTCGCCCGAGGCAAGGCGGAAGGACCTGGTCGGGTCCTTGCGGGAAGTGCCGCCGACTCGGAACGTGGCCGTGTCGCCCAGAGAGACCGAGATCACCGGGGCGTCGAACATGTCCTCGTCCCGGTCCTGGTGCAGTCCCATGCGAGCCCCCGGCTCGTAGAAGTTGATCAGGCAGGCTTCGGGCGGCGGCGCCTCCGGGGCGAGCCTGTCCCACAATTCGGTCAGCGCCGCGGGCATGGCCGGCCAGGGCCTTCCGGTGTCCGGATGGGCCGGCTGGTAGCGGTAGCCGTTGATATCCGAGACCCAGCCAAGCGGGCCGCAATTGCTCATCTTCACCGAGAACGGCTTGCCGGTCCGCGGCATCACCGGCTGAAACAGCGGCGCCTCTGCGACAATGGCACGGATTTCTGCCAGCAGCGCGTCCTGCGCGCCCCAGTCGAAATAGTCAGGGTAATAGGCAAGACCGGTCAGGGCGTGGATGGGCGAAGTTTTCATTCCCGCCTTTTAGCCGATTGCGTCAGTCGCCACCACCGCAGCCGCCGCAACCGGACCCGCCGCTGTCGCTGCCGCAGCTGGAATCATTGCCCGAAGTGCTGCACCCGGAGGAGTCGCGACGGGATCTCCTGCGGGAGGATCTGCCGGAGGACTTTCCGAAAACGACCCAAACCACGAACCCGATCACGATGAGACTGAACACGAATTCGAACTCGTGCTGGGAGGCCCAGTGTCCGATCATGTTTCGGGTTCTTTCAAGGAAGGTATCGCCTTCCGGACTGCCGTGGGCCAGGGCGATCCCGGTGCCCAGTGCGAAAGACAGCAGCACGAGCAGCGTTCCCCAGGCCTGTGACGGCATCCGGGCCAGCCGCCGCATGCAGGATTTCACGAAGTCCGGGCAGGAGGGCTTCCGGATCAGCCAGACCTCCTGGGCATTGACACGCCTGAAATGCGGTGCCCGGCCGAAGCGGATCTCCTCCGGCGGCCAGATATCCGCAGGCGGTTCGCCGAATTCGGCCCGGTAGAGATCAAGGGTTTTCGCGTAGGTGTCCCTGAAGAGTGCGCCCTGGTCAGCCCCGCCCTTGGTCGGCATGTGGTGCAGAGCGGCGCCAAGAGCGGCCTTGAACGGTCCCCAGTAGTGCCTTGTATAGGTCAGATGCAGGTGCCAGGCCTGGTCGACCTCGTCGCTCGGCGTCACCATGCCTTTTCCGAGCCGGCTCAGATAGGCGAAACGCTGGTATTCCAGGATGACCCGCTGCGCAAAGTCCTCCGGCCAGTCGTTGTCGCGGGCCAGGCGTCCGGAAAACGGCAAATCTGCTTCGACATCGTCAGGGTGGCAGTCACGGATCCTGGTCCACAGGTCTGGGTCTCTCATGTCATTCCTCTTTGGCCTCTTTGGCCTCTTTGGCCTCTTCGGGCGTAGTCTATCTGTAGCCGCAAGACTATCCGGCATGCCTTTCGAAAATACCTGATCAGGGCATTTACACACGGGTCGAGCCAATGACGCCGGGCATTCGGCGGGTAACCAAATGAGAAGATCTTGAGAAGAAACTCCCCAATCGGGCCTTGTCAGCGGACAGATGTCTTGCAGGCAAAGTTTCATCCACCTATATAGCGGTCAAGCTTCGTGCCAAATCCCGAGTGCAAACTCCGGCGCGATGTCCGGGAAACTCCCGGAACCCAAGTGAGAGGAGCCGGAATGACGCCTTCATGGGTCTTTCCGGTTTGCTAGAAAGAGAGGCAGATATGGCAAAGGTCATTGGTATCGACCTCGGCACGACGAACTCGTGCGTCGCCGTCATGGACGGCAAGGATTCCAAAGTTATCGAAAACGCAGAAGGCGCCCGGACCACCCCTTCCATGGTGGCATTCTCCGATGATGGCGAGCGTCTTGTTGGCCAGCCGGCGAAGCGCCAGGCGGTCACGAACCCGACCAACACCCTTTTTGCAGTCAAGCGCCTGATCGGCCGCCGGTTCGACGACCCGACCGTCGCCAAGGATCAGAAGCTGGTTCCGTTCGAGATCGTCAAGGCGGACAACGGCGATGCATGGGTGGAAGCCAACGGCGAGAAATACTCCCCGTCGCAGGTCTCCGCGTTCATCCTTCAGAAGATGAAGGAAACGGCCGAGAGCTATCTCGGTGAAAAGGTGACCCAGGCGGTCATCACCGTTCCGGCCTACTTCAACGACGCGCAGCGCCAGGCCACCAAGGATGCCGGCAAGATCGCGGGTCTCGAAGTCCTGCGCATCATCAACGAGCCGACCGCGGCGGCACTCGCCTACGGCCTCGACAAGAACGACGGCAAGACGATCGCGGTCTACGACCTCGGCGGCGGTACCTTCGACGTCTCCATCCTGGAAATCGGCGACGGTGTCTTCGAAGTGAAGTCCACCAACGGCGATACCTTCCTCGGCGGTGAAGACTTCGACATGGTCCTGGTCGACTACCTGGCCTCCGAGTTCAAGAAGGACCAGGGCATCGACCTGAAGAACGACAAGCTGGCCCTGCAGCGCCTGAAAGAGGCTGCGGAAAAGGCGAAGATCGAGCTTTCGTCCTCGTCGCAGACCGAGATCAACCTGCCGTTCATCACGGCGGATGCGTCCGGTCCGAAGCACCTGACCCTGAAGCTGACCCGTGCGAAGTTCGAATCCCTGGTCGACGACCTGGTCAAGCGCACCATCGATCCGATGAAGGCCGCTCTGAAGGATGCCGGCATCGCCGCCGGCGAGATCGACGAAGTGGTTCTGGTCGGCGGCATGACCCGCATGCCAAAGATCCAGGAAACCGTGAACAACTTCTTCGGCAAGGAGCCGCACAAGGGTGTGAACCCGGACGAAGTCGTGGCCATGGGCGCCGCGATCCAGGCCGGCGTTCTGCAGGGTGACGTCAAGGACGTTCTCCTGCTCGACGTCACGCCGCTGTCGCTCGGCATCGAGACGCTTGGCGGTGTCTTCACCCGCCTGATCGACCGCAACACCACCATCCCGACCAAGAAGGGTCAGGTGTTCTCGACCGCTGAGGACAATCAGACGGCCGTGACCATCCGGGTCTTCCAGGGTGAGCGCGAAATGGCTGCGGACAACAAGATCCTCGGTCAGTTCGACCTGGTGGGCCTGCCGCCCGCACCGCGTGGCGTGCCGCAGATCGAGGTCACCTTCGACATCGACGCCAACGGCATTGTCAACGTGTCCGCCAAGGACAAGGGCACCGGCAAGGAACAGCAGATCCGGATCCAGGCCTCCGGTGGTCTCAGCGACAGCGACATCGACCAGATGATCAAGGACGCTGAATCCCACGCCGACGAGGACAAGAAGCGCAAGGAACTGGTGGAAGCCAGGAACCAGGGCGAATCCCTGGTCCACTCCACCGAGAAGTCGCTGAAGGATTACGGCGACAAGGTTTCCGAGGACGACAAGTCCGCGATCGAAACCGCTCTTGCGGATCTGAAGTCTTCGCTGGAAGGCGAGGACCTGGAAGACATCAAGGCCAAGACCCAGGCCCTGGCCGAAGCGTCCATGAAGCTCGGTGAAGCCATGTATCAGGCGGCACAGGCAGACGCTGAAGCCGAAGGTGAAGGTGGCGAGGAAGCCGGCGAAAAGGCCGACGATGATGTCGTCGACGCGGATTTCGAGGAAGTCAAAGACGAAGACGACAAGAAGTCCGCATAACACCCTGTCAGCCAGCCGGTTTCCGGCTGGCTGTTTCTTTCCCGGCGCCGGATGCCTGACAGCCTGATGACAAGGGCGCTTGTGCCCGGCGCCTTCGCCGTAATTGGCGCCCGCTTCGGCGAGGCAGCCAGCGGTGCAACAACAAGACCGAGAGATCTTGATGTCGAAACGCGATTTCTACGAGGTGCTGGGCGTCGCACGCGATGCGGACGACAAGGTACTGAAAAGCGCCTACCGCAAGATGGCAATGCAGTACCACCCGGACCGAAATCCCGGCGACGAGGACGCCGAAGCCAGGTTCAAGGAAGTCAACGAAGCCTACGACACGCTCAAGGACGGCCAGAAGCGGGCCGCCTATGACCGGTTCGGCCATGCCGCCTTTGAAAATGGCGGCTTCGGCGGTGGCGGCGGTGCGGGCGCACACGATTTTTCCTCCACCATGTCCGACATCTTCGAGGAATTCTTCGGCATGGGCGGCGGACGCCGGTCCGGTGGCCGCGAACGCGGCGCCGACCTGCGTTACAATCTCGACATCACGCTGGAAGATGCCTTCTCGGGCAAGACGGTGGAAATCGAGGTGCCGACCAGCGTCACCTGCGACGATTGCACCGGATCGGGGGCCAAACCCGGCACCAGCCCGAGCACCTGCCGGACCTGCGGCGGCGCCGGCCGCGTGCGCGCAGCCCAGGGGTTCTTCACGCTGGAACGCACCTGTCCGAGCTGTCAGGGCCGCGGCCAGGTCATCACCGACCCTTGTGAAAGCTGTGGCGGCTCGGGCCGCAAGACCCAGGAACGCTCGCTTTCGGTCAACATTCCCGCCGGCATCGAGGACGGCACCCGCATCCGCCTGGCCGGCGAAGGCGAGGCCGGGGTCCGTGGCGGCCCGTCCGGCGACTTGTATATTTTCCTGTCGATCAAGCCGCATGACCTGTTTCAGCGCGATGGCGCCGATCTCTACTGCCGCGTGCCGATTTCCATGTCGACAGCCACGCTCGGCGGCCAGTTCGACGTTCCGACCGTCGAAGGCGCCACGAGCCGGGTCAAGGTGCCGGAAGGCACCCAGACCGGCAAGCAGTTCCGTCTGCGCGGCAAGGGCATGCCGGTCATGCGCTCCAGCCAGCATGGCGACATGTATATCCAGGTGACGGTGGAAACGCCCACCAACCTGACGCGCCGCCAGCGCGAACTGCTGGCGGAGTTCGAAAAGGAATCCTCCGGCGAAAACCATCCCGCGTCGGCCGGTTTCTTCACCAAGGTCAAGGATTTCATCGACAACCTGGGTGCATGAGGTGGGGCGACCCAACGGAGATAGGCCGGGAAAAAGCATGCAACCTGTGCGCTTTGCCATGGCATCTTGTTGCAATCATTCCTATATTCGCGTCATTGGGGGTGAGTGAGGGACGATGCTGAAGCGCATTTCAAGCCGGCGGGACGCTATTCGGGAAAAAATCGGAAAAGCCAGCGCGGTCCGGGCCAAGGTCCTGGACGAGGTCAAGTTCATACGTTCCTGGGCGCAGAACCCGCTTCGGACCGGAGCCGTCGCGCCGTCGGGCCCGGAACTGGCCGCCAAGATGGCTTCCTACCTGACCCCGCGGCCGCATGCCCGGGTGGTGGAACTGGGACCCGGCACCGGTGTCGTCACCAAGGCGCTGTTCGACCGCGGCCTGTCGCATTCACAGCTCAGCCTGATCGAATACTGCTCCGATTTCTGCGAACTGTTGTCACTTCGCTATCCTGGCCTGACCGTGGTGCAGGGCGATGCCTACGCCTTGCGCCAGACCCTTCTGGCAGCGGACTGCCTGCCCGAAGACAGCGCAGGAGGCCAGCATGTGCTGGACGGCATCGTTTCCTCGCTGCCGCTGCTGACCCGGCCGGAATCCGCCCGCAAGGCGCTGCTGGAAGAGGCGCTGGAGCTTTTGAAGCCCGGCGCGCCGTTCATCCAGTTTTCCTACGGCCTCGTCGCACCGGTCAAACCGGACAGCCGGGGCATCTCGGTCTACAGCTCCGACTGGGTCTGGAAGAACCTGCCGCCGGCCAGGGTCTGGGTCTATCGCAAGGGGCATTAGCGCTTAGGTGGGTTTTCACCGGGCGCGTCCTGCAAATCCTGTCAAAATGCACTCGTTTGACCCGAGGTGCCGTGCCGGGATTGCCCGGCATGTCCGGATCGTGGAAACCGTCAAGGGAACCTGTTTATGCGCAATCCGAAAATTCTCGTCCTGTCCGGCTCCAGCCGGGGCGGATCCTTTAACGGCAAGCTTGCCTCGCTCGCGGCCAAGAAGCTCGCCATCCTGGACGCGGACGTGACGCACCTGTCGTTGAAAGACTACCCGTTGCCGATCTATGACGGCGATCTGGAACAGACCGGCGGTGTGCCGGATAACGCGAACAAGCTGCACCGGCACTTCCAGGGCCAGGACGGCATCTTCCTGGCCTGTCCGGAATACAATGCCGGCATCACGCCGCTTTTGAAGAACACGCTCGACTGGATCAGCCGGGTGAAGGAACCGGGCGAGGCCTACAAGTCGAAGGTGTTTGCCCTTGGGGCCGCCTCACCCGGCGCTTTCGGCGGCATGCGCGGGCTGATCGGCATGCGCACGATCCTGGAAGTCGGCCTGGGCGCGATGGTTCTGCCCCAGATGGTGTCGGTCGCCAGGGCCGCGAGTGCCTTTGACGATCGCGGCGAGCTGACGGACGAGCGGGCGGGCGGGCAGCTCGACAAGCTGGTGGATGCGCTTTTGAGGGCGACGCGGATCGAAATGTCACACTGAACCGTCGAAGCGGTCGGGCCGGGCAGGGCCGAAGCGGACCGGTCCGCGATTTCGATGACTGCTTGGAAATGCCGTGATTGCCGCCTACATAGGGCGGCAGAACAGAAAGACTCAAGAGGATTGCATGAGCGAAACGCGCGAACCGGCACAATGGCACGGAACGACGATCATGATGGTGCGCAAGGGCGGCAAGGTTGTGATTGCCGGCGATGGCCAGGTGTCGCTCGGTCAGACCGTGATCAAGCACTCCGCCCGCAAGGTCCGCCCGCTGGCCAAGGGCGAGGTCATCGCCGGGTTTGCCGGTGCCACGGCCGACGCCTTCACCCTGTTCGAACGCCTGGAAGCCAAGCTGGAACAATATCCGGGCCAGCTGATGCGCGCCTGTGTGGAACTGGCCAAGGACTGGCGCACGGACCGCTATCTGCGGCGTCTGGAAGCGATGATGCTGGTTGCCGACAAGAATGTTTCCCTGGTGCTGACCGGCACCGGCGATGTCCTGGAGCCGGAAGGCGGCGTGATGGGCATTGGCTCCGGCGGCAATTATGCGCTGGCCGCGGGCCGCGCGCTCGCCGACACGGATCTCGATGCCGAGACCATCGCCCGCAAGGCCATGGCGGTTGCAGCGGAAATCTGCGTCTACACCAACGCCAGCGTAACGGTGGAGTCGCTGGACACGGCCGAGTGATCGATCATGATCTCCTTTCGTCCCGTTACGCCTAAGGACCTGCCGATGCTCCTTGACTGGATGCGGCGGCCGCATTGGCGGGAATGGTGGGGCGAGCCGGAGGAAGAGCTCGGAAAGATCCGCAAGAAGGTCGAGGGCCGGGACACGACGCGGCCCTTCATCTTTCAGGTCGACGGCAGGGACAAGGGCTATATTCAGGTCTGGTATGTGAAGGACCAGCAGGAAGCTGATGTCGTCGCAGAATATCCTTGGGTGACGCTTCTTCCGAAAGACGCCGTTGGCATCGATCTGTCGATCGCCGACGAGGGAGAGTTGTCCAGGGGGCTTGGAACAAAGGTATTGCAGGCATTTGTCCGCAAATTGCGGCAGGATGGCTGTCGAAGGATCCTCATCGATCCCGACCCGGCCAACCAGCGCGCCGTGAAGGCCTACCGCAAGGCCGGGTTCCGGGAGATGGAAGATCTCCTGGGCCGCACGGGGGACAGCCTGCTGATGGAACACGAAAATACGGAAGGCATGTTTTAAAAAATGTCCGATTTTTCTCCGCGCGAGATCGTTTCAGAACTCGACCGCTACATTGTTGGCCAGAAGGATGCCAAGCGCGCGGTCGCCATTGCACTGCGGAACCGCTGGCGCCGCCAACAGCTTCAGGGACAGATGCGTGAGGAGGTTCTGCCCAAGAATATTCTCATGATCGGTCCGACCGGTGTCGGCAAGACAGAGATCGCCCGCCGCCTGGCCCGGCTGGCAAACGCACCTTTCACCAAGGTGGAAGCGACCAAGTTCACCGAGGTCGGCTATGTCGGCCGCGATGTGGAGCAGATCGTCCGTGATCTGGTGGAAGCCGGCATCACGCTTGTGCGGGACCAGAAGCGCGAAGCGGTCAAGGCCAAGGCGCATGTCCTCGCCGAGGAGCGGGTGCTGGATGCCCTGGTCGGCAAGAACGCCAGCCCGGCCACCCGGGAAAGTTTCCGCGCCAAGTTGCGCAATGGCGAAATGGACGAGAAGGAAATCGAGGTCGAGGTTCGTGCCCAGGCCCAGATGCCGAGCTTCGATCTGCCGGGCATGCCCGGCGCCAGCGTTGGCGTGATGAACGTGTCAGATCTGCTCGGCAAGGCCTTTGGCGGTCAGACCAAGACCAAGCGCACCACGGTGAGCGACAGCTACGGTCTCCTGATCAACGAGGAATCCGACAAGCTGCTGGATGAGGACAAGGTCGTCGAGGAGGCGATTTCCCTGGTCGAGAACTCGGGCATCGTTTTCCTGGATGAGATCGACAAGATCTGCGCCCGCGAAGGCAGGGCCGGAGGCGACGTCTCGCGCGAAGGCGTTCAGCGCGACCTGCTGCCCCTGATCGAGGGCACGGTCGTCTCCACCAAGCACGGCCCGGTCAAGACCGACCACATCCTGTTCATCGCTTCGGGGGCGTTTCACGTCGCCAAGCCGTCCGATCTGCTGCCCGAGCTTCAGGGCCGACTGCCGATCCGGGTGGAACTCAGGGCGCTCAACAAGGAGGATTTCCAGGCCATTTTGACCGAGCCGGAAGCCAGCCTGATCAAGCAGTATGTCGCGCTGATGGAAACGGAAAAGCTGACGCTCAAGTTCACCGACGACGCGATTGAGGAAATCGCCTCCGTCGCAGTCGATCTCAACGGGTCCGTCGAGAATATCGGGGCCCGGCGCCTGCAGACAGTGATGGAGCGCATCCTGGACGAGATTTCGTTCACCGCGCCCGACAGGGCCGGTGAGGAAGTCGAGATCAGCGCGGATTTTGTGCGCGAGAATATCGGCGACCTGGCCAAGAACGTCGATCTTTCGAAGTTCATTCTTTAGGGCCGTATCTCCCGCCTTCAGGCCGGCCTGGAGGCGGGGTGGCGGCTGCTGAGTTTGACCCGGTCCCGGCCGCTGCGCTTGGCGAAATAGAGCTGCTCGTCCGCCTGTCTGTAAAGCTCCTGGAACGTCGGGCAATCATCGAATATGACACCACCGATGCTGATTGTGAGCCGGTGGTTGGAGCCGTCGGGCGCGAACGCGATGTCGCGTACGCAAAGGCGCATCTGTTCGGCCGTGGCAGCGACGCGCTCAGGCGTTTTCGTGGTCAGAAACACACCGAACTCCTCGCCGCCCAGTCGTCCCGCCAGATCGGGCTCCTTAAGACCGGCGCAGATCGCGTCGGCAATCTGTTTCAGGGCCTCGTCACCGATATCATGGCCGAAATGGTCGTTGATTGCCTTGAAATGGTCGACATCGATGACCAGCAACGCGTCGGTTTGCCGCTTGCTGCTCGCCGCCATTTTCTGGATGTAGCCTTCGACGACTTCGGTGAAGGCGCGCCGGTTGAGCAGCGACGTCAGGCTGTCGGTTGCGGCAAGATGCGCAAGCTCATGATGGGCAATGGACAATTGCCGCATCTTGTTCAAGAGCAGATAGAAGAAGAGCGGGGCCAGCAGCAGCGGAATGATGACATTGTTGTGCGGGTCGCTGCCCCACCGCCAGGTCCAGGTTTCAAAGGAAAAACTGTCAACGACGAAGGCAACCGCGATGCAGACCGCAGTGCCCAGAACCGTCAGGGCGTAAACGCGCGCACGCCCTCTTGCCGACCAGTCGAGTTTGCGCATGTCCCAGTGTCCGACGACCCGCTTAATGCAGCCTTAAACCTATCACAGAACTGAAGGGGCCGGGCCGGGGCCGCACTGCCACGGGAGACAAATTCGCCGCTTGCGGAGTGCGCGGGCCGGTGGCAGCATGCGTCCCATGGTAGCCATTCGAAAAAGCAACGAGGAAGGCCACCGCCGGAAGTTTCTGGTCGTGGTCGACGAAACGCCTGAATGTGATCGGGCGATCGTTTATGCGGCAAAACGGGCGGCGCGCACGGGAGGTGTGGTGACACTGGTCTTCGTGATCGCGCCCGGAGATTTCCAGCATTGGCTGGGGGTCGAGGACATCATGCGGGCGGAAGCCCGGGAGGAGGCGGAGGCCGCTCTCGCAAAGGCGGCTGAGCGGGTCCGTTCCGTGGCCCGCACCGAACCGGAGACGGTGATCCGGGAGGGAACGAATTCCGAGGAAATCCTGGAGTTGATCGAGGCCGATGCCGACATCGCAATCCTGATCCTGGCCGCGAGCACCGGCTCGGAAGGCCCGGGACCCCTTGTCTCCTCCATTGCGGGCAAATCTGCGGGGACCTTCCCGATTCCCGTCACGATCGTGCCCGGCAATCTGGACGACGACAGCATCGATGCCCTGGCATAGGCGGGCGCCGGGCGGAAGCTGTTCCGGCATGCCGGCTTGACCGGACGCGAACCGCACCTATCTAGTTTTTAACGGTTCCAAACTGCGGTGGAATGGGGTAGAAGAACCCATCGGTGTTTTGCGATTTGTGGAGAGGCGCAAAGCACGGCCGACAGACAACTGGGCGCGAACAAGCGCAAGGACAAGACACATGTTTATTCAGACGGAAGCCACACCGAACCCGGCCACGCTGAAATTCCTGCCGGGACGGGTTGTCCTGCCGGAAGGCACCTATGATTTCCGTTCCAGGGCCGATGCCGGCGTGTCGCCGCTCGCAGAAAAACTGTTCGATGTGCCCGGCGTGGTGGCCGTGTTCTTCGGTCATGACTTCGTGACCGTCACCAAGGACGACACCGACTGGCAGCACATGAAGCCGGCCATTCTCGGTGTCATCATGGAACAGTTCATGTCCGGCCAGCCGGTCATGTCGGCGGGACAGTCGGAAGATATCGAGGAAGGTGAATTCTTCGAGGCGGGCGACCAGCAGACGGTCGATACCATCAAGGAACTGCTCGAGACCCGGGTTCGTCCGGCGGTTGCCCAGGACGGCGGCGACATCACGTTCAAGGGCTTCAAGGAAGGCGTGGTCTACCTGTCCATGCGCGGCGCCTGCGCCGGCTGTCCGTCCTCCACGGCCACCCTCCAGCACGGCATCCAGAACCTGCTGCGCCATTTCGTGCCGGAAGTCGAGGAAGTCCGCCCGATTTGATCGGCAACTTCTTCAAGAATTTCAAAGGCCCGGCCATGTTGCCGGGCCTTTTATATTTTCGACTCCCATTCCCTGTGGAAGGCAAGCCCCCCTTTGGACTTAGGTCCAAAGCCCCGCTCGACACATGCGGCGTCGCGGGGTAGTGGCAGTGTGGAGAAAAACCCTAGAGCCAAACCGGAATGCGCGTCCTAGCCATAGACACTGCCCTTGCCAATTGCGCCGCCGCCGTTTTCGACGACGGTGCCGAGACCGCCTGCTACGAGGCCTGTGGCGAGGAAATCGGACGCGGTCACGCCGAACGCCTGATGGACATGATCGGCGAGGTCATGGCCGAAAGCTCAACCGCCTTTTCCGAACTCGACCGGGTCGCGGTCACGGTGGGGCCGGGCAGTTTCACCGGTCTGCGCGTCGGCCTCTCGGTTGCCCGCGGCTTTGGCCTGGTGCTGGGAAAACCGGTCGTCGGCGTGACCACGCTGGCCGCGATCGCGCATGCCGCGGCGCCCAGGGATGCCGACGGGCCGGTGCTGGTCGCCCTGCCGGGCAAGGGCGACGAGGTCTATTGCCAGATGTTCGACGCCAACGGTGCACCTGCCGGAGAGGCAGGTGTGCGCACCCTTTCCGACCTTGCGGCAACCCTTCCCGGCACAATAAGATTGGCGGGATCGGCAGCGGAGAAAGTTGCCAGGGAATGCGGCTTCGAGGAGGCGCGGATCTTGTCCCGTAGCGGCTTCCCCTGTATTCGGGATGTCGCGGAACTCGGGATCACCGCCGATCCGGCAAGGTCTTCCCCTTCTCCGCTCTATCTGCGGCCACCCGACGCGACGCCGCAGACCAAGGGAAGGATTGAACGGCAATGAGCTTTTGGTGGTTCTGGACCCAGCCGCCCGTGATTGAAGAGGCGCTGGACGAGGATCTGCCGAAGATAGCCGAAATCCACGACGCGTCTTTCAAGCATAACTGGAACATCGAGGAATTCGCGCGCATGAAGGCGCAGGACGGCACCACCATCCTGGTGGCGCGCCGGTCCAGTCCCTATGGTACGCGCGCTCCGTTGGGGTTTCTCATTACCAGAACAGCGGCGGATGAGGCCGAGGTGATCACGATTGCCGTCCATCCGCGCCAGCGCGGCCGGGGCATCGGAAAGAAGCTGATGGAGGCTGCCTTGTTCCGCCTTTACGGTGAGCGCTGCCGGTCCCTGTTCCTTGAAGTCGATGCGGCCAACGAGTCCGCGCTGCTGCTCTATCGCAGCCTTGGCTTCAAGGAAGTGGGCAAGCGCAAGGGCTATTACGGCGACAGTGGCGGAGACGGCACGGCGCTTGTCATGCGGATCGATCTTCGCTAAGCGCTTAGCGGCGGACACGAACCAGGCTACGGACGACTGACAGATGACGGAAGAAAAGCAAACGTCGCTAACGGACATGTGCATTGCCAAGGGCATGCGCATGACCGAACAGCGCCGGGTCATTGCCTCCGTCATCGAGGAAGCCTCCGATGAGCACCCCGATGTCGAGGAGCTCTACCGCCGGTCCGTTGCCATCGATCCGGGAATCTCGATTTCCACCGTCTACCGCACGGTGAAACTGTTCGAGGATGCCGGCATGATAGAGCGGCACGATTTTCGCGACGGCCGCTCCCGCTACGAAACCGTACCGGACGAGCATCACGATCATCTCATAGACCTCAGGTCGGGACAGGTGATCGAATTCCGCAACGAGGAAATCGAAGCCCTGCAGGATTTCATCGCCCGCAAGCTGGGCTACAAGCTGGTCGATCACCGGCTTGAACTCTATGGAGTTCCCCTGGATCCGGCGAAGGACGAAAAGGGCGATGGCTAACCTCAAGGCCGGAGTGCTTGTTTTTGTCCTGACGCTGGTCTCGCTGGTGCTGATCCCGTTGCAGTGGGTCGCGGTCAAGCTGAAGCTTCCCGTCCAGCGGCATCTGCCGCTTATCTGGCACCGCATCGCCACCCGGCTGGTCGGTATCAAGATCCGCCAGATCGGCAATCCCGCGGCCGACCGGCCTCTTCTGATTGCCTCCAATCATGCCTCCTGGGTGGACATCACCGTAGTCGGTTCGCTGATGCCGCTGTCCTTTATCGCCAAGTCGGAAGTCTCCGGCTGGCCGGTCTTCGGCCTGTTCGCGAAACTGCAGCGCACGGTGTTCGTCAACCGGACACGGCGCACCGAAACCGCGCAGGTCGCCGACACGATCGCGCAGCGCATGGCGGTCGGCGATGCCATGGTTTTGTTCGCCGAAGGCACGTCCAACGACGGCAATTGCGTGTTGCCGTTCCGCTCCGCGCTTTTGGGCGCGGCAACCCGGGCCGTGGGCGGTCAGGAGACCGGCCAGGTCTGGGTCCAGCCGCTGTCCGTGGCCTATCAGGGGTTCTACGGCCTGCCCATGGGACGGGCGCACCGCCCGCATGTGGCCTGGTATGGCGACATGGAGTTGGCAGGTCACCTGTGGGGCATCTTCAGCCGGGGCGCACTCGATGTCGTCGTGCGCTGGGGAGAGCCGGTCCTGGTCGGCAGCGGTACGGACCGCAAGGCCCTCACGCGCCGGCTCGAGGCCGATGTCCGCGCCATGACGATCGCCTCGTTGATGCAAAAGACCGTCGAAAGCCAAGAAATCAGCGATTTAGAGCCGTTCGAGTTCTTCTCAAACGCTGAAAAAACCGCTAAAGCTGGCGCCTGAATTTTCAAGGTGCCTGCCGCCGGACCCGCAGAGGCGGGTGTCAAGGCGGTTGGTGGACAGGAGAAACTCCGTCCGCGGCCCAAAGACCCAGGACATGCCGGCCGACAGAAGGCCACGAGGAGCGAATGACAAGCCGCCCGGAACAGGAACAACAAACGATCCCGTCAGCTGACGCCACAGCAGAACCGTCGGGCGCCAAGGGCAATCTGCGCAAGGTGTTCGTGCGCACCTATGGCTGCCAGATGAATGTCTATGACAGCGAGCGCATGACCGACGTGCTTGCACCCGAAGGTTTCGAGGCCACCGAGGACCTCGACGATGCGGACCTTGTCATCCTGAACACCTGCCATATCCGGGAAAAGGCTGCGGAGAAGGTCTATTCCGAGCTCGGCCGCATCCGCAAGGTCAAGCAGGAGCGGGCGAAGTCCGGCAGGGACATGATGGTCGGCGTTGCCGGCTGCGTCGCGCAGGCCGAGGGCGAGGAAATCTCGCGCCGCGCGCCCATCGTCGACCTGGTCGTCGGGCCGCAGAGCTATCACCAGCTGCCCTCGCTGCTGGAAAAGGCGCGTCAGGGCAAGAAGGTCGTCGAGACCGAATTCGACATCGACGCGAAATTCGATCATCTGTCCGAAAGGGCTGAAAAGCCGGCGATGAAGCGTGCACCGTCCGCGTTTCTGACCGTCCAGGAGGGCTGCGACAAGTTCTGCACCTTCTGTGTGGTGCCCTATACCCGTGGTGCGGAAGTCTCCCGCCCGGTGTCCCAGATCGTCGAGGAAGCCGGGCGTATGGCCGCCGCCGGCGTGCGCGAGGTCACGCTGCTCGGCCAAAACGTCAATGCCTATCACGGCGAAGCGGCCGACGGCGCGACCTGGGGCCTTGGCCGGCTGTTGCGCCGCCTTGCCGAAATCGACGGGCTCGACCGGTTGCGCTACACCACCAGCCACCCGCGCGACATGGATGACGACCTGATCGCCGCGCATGCGGAACTGAAGAGCCTAATGCCCTATCTGCACCTGCCGGTGCAGTCGGGCTCGGACAAGATCCTCAAGGCGATGAACCGGCGTCACACACGTGAAGACTACTTCCGTCTGATCGACCGTATCCGGGCGGCCGCGCCGGACATTGCCCTGTCCGGCGACTTCATTGTCGGCTTTCCGGGCGAGACCGACCGGGATTTCGAAGACACGATGGACCTGATCCGCCGGGTCGAATACGGCTCGGCCTTTTCCTTCAAGTACAGCCAGCGCCCGGGCACGCCGGGGGCAACCATGGACGACCAGGTGCCCGAAGACGTGAAATCGGCCCGGCTCGCCCAGCTTCAGGCGCTCGTCAGCGACCAGCAGAAAGCCTTCAACGCGTCCCGGCGCGGCATGACCTGCGACGTCCTTCTGGAAAAGAAGGGCCGCAATCCCGGCCAGCTGGTCGGCAAGTCGCCCTGGTTGCAGCCCGTGCAGCTGGATGCGCCGGAAAGCCTGATCGGCAGCATACAAGCGGTGGAAATCGTTGACATCGGGTCCAATTCGCTGTTCGGGCGGCTGATTGCGGGGCAAGATAATCCCCAGATGGCCGGAGCCGCGCCGGTTCCGGCACACCAGGCCGGTTGACCACAGGAGACGTCATTTGACGCGCGACAGCCAATCTTCTTCCCGCAAGCCTTCGGACACCTCTTCTGCCGCCAATTCGGCCACCGACCTGACCCATATTGTGCTTGCTTTTGAAGACAACAGGCTGATCGGCGACCTTTTCGGCCAGTTCGACCAGAACCTGGCGCTGATCGAGCAGCGGCTCGGGGTCGATGCGATCGCGCGCGGCAACCAGGTCACCCTGAAAGGCAGCCAGGCCGCCTGCGCCCAGGCGCGCACGGCGCTCGAGGCCATGTACCAGCGGCTGTTGCAGGGTCAGGAAATCCATCCCGGCGATGTCGACGGAGCCCTGCGCATGGCGGCCGCGGCCGAAGCGCAGCTTCCGCTGCCGACCCTCGAACCGAAATCGCGGCTGGCCTTTGCCCAGATCGCCACACGGCGCAAGACGATCGTCGCGCGCACGCCGACCCAGGACGCCTATATCCGCTCGATGGACCGGGCAGACCTGATTTTCGGCACCGGACCGGCGGGGACCGGAAAGACCTTCCTGGCGGTGGCCTATGCCGCGGCACTTCTGGAACGCGGTGATGTCGCGCGGCTGATCCTGTCGCGCCCGGCTGTCGAGGCCGGCGAGAGGCTCGGCTTTCTTCCGGGGGAGATGAAGGACAAGGTCGATCCGTACCTGCGGCCGATCTACGATGCGCTTTACGAAATGATGCCGGCGGAAAAGGTCGATCGCGGCCTGCAATCCGGCATGATCGAGGTGGCGCCGCTGGCCTTCATGCGCGGCCGCACCCTGTCCAACGCCGTGGTCCTGCTCGACGAGGCGCAGAACACCACTTCCATGCAGATGAAGATGTTCCTGACCCGTCTCGGCGAAGGCTCCAAGATGATCGTGACCGGCGACCCGAGCCAGATCGACCTGCCGTCCGGCCAGAAGTCGGGCCTGCGGGAGGCGCTCGGCCTGCTGACGGACATTCAGGATGTCGCTCATATCCGTTTCAACGAGACCGACGTTGTCCGCCATGAGCTGGTTGGCCGGATCGTGACCGCCTATGACAATGCCTCGCGCGAGGAGGCCGTCGCCCGTGAACGGCGCTTCAACGAGCGTCAGCGCGGCGCGGATCTGGATGACACGCCGCCGCGGCCACGCGAAAGGGCTGTTTCGTGAAGCGGACCGGTTGCCATGCCTGACATCTTGCCGGACGGTTTCCAGATCGACCTGTCGATCGAGGCAGGCGCCTGGGACGAGGCCGTTCTCGTGATTTTGGCGGAACGCGCCATTTCCGCGGCCTTTTCGGTCGCCGAGCTGGAAGTGCTCGACAACACCGAGGTGTCGCTGCTGTTCACCGACGACGCGGCGATCCGCAAGCTGAACCGGGAATGGCGGGAAAAGGACAAGCCGACGAATGTGCTTTCCTTCCCGGGAAGCGATCCCCAGGGGGATGTCTATGGTCCCTTGCTCGGCGATATCGTGTTTGCCCACGAAACCGTTCTCCGGGAGGCGGAGGAAATGGGAATTGAATTCTCTGATCACGTTTCCCATCTGATTGTTCATGGTTTGCTTCATCTTTTTGACTATGATCATCAGGATAATGATGAGGCAGAACTGATGGAGAGCCTTGAGAAAGCCATATTGGCCTCTATAGGCATAGACGACCCTTACGCGGACAGGCCACTTGTGGCGGACGGCCGTTAAGTGGCATCATGTGACAAGACCTTCTTGATTGATGGATAATGAACGCAGTTGAACCGCAAAGTCCGGCAAGTGGCGAAAAGGCCGCTTCCTCCGGGCAGTCTCAGGACGGGGAAGACCCGCAACAGATGAAGCCGCAGCGGTCTGCGGCCTTTCTCAATCAGCTCAAACGCATGTTGCGCTTGGGACGCCAGTCCTCGAGCCTGCGCGAGAATCTGGAAGACGAACTCGCCCGTGAAGGCGGCGATGCCGCCTTTTCTCCGGAAGAGCGCATGTTGCTCGGCAACATCCTGCGCCTGCGGGAGCTCAGGGTCGACGATGTCATGATCCCGCGCGCGGATATCGACGCGGTCGACCTGGCGACCAGCCTCAGCCGGGTCATGGAGCTGTTCCAGAACAGCGGTCATTCGCGCATGCCGGTCTACGAGGAAACCCTCGACGACCCGCGCGGCATGGTTCACATCAAGGATCTGATGGCCTATATCGCCGCGCAAGGTGCGTCCGGGCGGAATACAACTTCTGTGGATAAGAGTTCGGAAACGGACACCCCGCAACCCGTCTCCCACAACGGTGTGGCCCGCAATGGCCACAACATGCCCGATCTCGACCTGTCATGCGTTGACCTGTCGATCACACTCAAGGAAACGGATCTGGTCAGGGATCTCCTGTTCGTGCCGCCGTCCATGCCGGCGACGGACCTGATGGCGAAGATGCAGGCCGACCGGATCCAGATGGCATTGGTCATCGACGAATACGGCGGCACCGATGGTCTCGTGTCGCTGGAAGACCTTGTCGAGGAAGTCGTCGGCGACATCGAGGACGAGCACGACGAGGACGAAGAGGCCATGCTGGTTGCCGCGGGCGAAGGGGTCTGGATCGCCGATCCGCGCCTGCCGCTCGAGGACCTCGATACCGTGCTCGGCACCAGTCTCAATGACGGCGAGATCTCCGAGGACGTCGACACGCTCGGCGGACTGCTTTACGTCTCGGTCGGCCGTGTGCCCGTGCGCGGCGAATTGCTTCTGGTGCCCGAAGAGGTGCCCGGATTCGAATTCGAGGTGACGGACGCGGATCCCAGGCGCATAAAGCGTTTGAAGATCCGGCGCCGGCGCACCGAAGTCCGGACACCGGACCTGCGCAGACGGCCGAAACGGCCGGAAACCGGCCAGCAGGGAGACGCCGGGCAGGAAACGGAGACCACGCAGGTGAAGGCCGCCGCGTCTCGCGGAAACGGCTGATTTGAGCGTTTGCGAAATCCGTGAAACAACTTTCGCCTTGACCGCCCTGCCGCGAGCCGACAAACCTCCTGACCGCGAATAGCTCCGGAACAGGGAAGTCTCTTGCATGCGCTGGATGTCTCACCGCCTAACGGCTCTGCCAAACAGCTTTCTTTTGGCATGGGGCTGGCGGCGCCGGCTTTTGTGCGTGTCGTGTGGGGCGCTGGCCGCCTTTGCGCTGCCGCCCTATGACCTGTCCCCGGTCCTTTTCCTGAGCTTTCCCGGCCTTGTCTGGCTGATCGACGGTGCCATCGAGCCCGGCCGGGGCAGCCGGCTGGCCAAGCTGCGGACCGGCTTCGCACTCGGCTGGCTGTTCGGTTTCGGCTATTTCCTGTCCGGCCTGTGGTGGATCGGAACCGCCTTCCTTGTCGAGGCGGAGCGTTTCGCCTTGCTGATGCCGTTCGCCGTCCTTGCCATGCCGGCGGGGCTTGCACTGTTCACAGGCCTCGGCGTTGCCGTGGCGGCGCTGTTCTGGTCGGAGCGCTTCCGGCGCGTCCTGCTGCTGGCTGCCTGCCTGACCCTGTCCGACTGGCTGCGCGGACAGGTCCTGACGGGCTTTCCGTGGAACGCCTTCGGCTACGGCGTTTCCGGGTCGCTGGTCCTGTCGCAGGCGGCCAGCCTGATAGGTGTTTTCGGCCTGACGCTGATGACGGTCGCAATCGCGTCCGCGCCGGCTCTCTTGGTGGATGTCAGGCCGCTTGGCGACCGCCTGAAGGCGGTGCTGTCGGCCGCCTGCATGCTGCTTGCCGTCGCCGCCTTCGGGACGGTCCGCCTCTGGCCGACGGCGCCGGCGGCAACCGACCTCGATATCCGAATTGTTCAACCGTCCATCGATCAGCGGGACAAGTGGCGGCCGGAACTGCGCGAGGAGATTTTCCAGACGTTCCTCGACATGTCCGAGGCGCCGCTCGGCGGTGCCGCGCGGGTCGGTCAGCAGCGGCTGGTGATCTGGCCGGAATCGGCTGTTCCGTTCCTGCTGACGCAGGAAGCCGGAGCCCTTTTCAGGATCGGTCAGGTTCTTGGCGCATCCACCGAACTGGTGACCGGAGCGATCAGGGCCGAACCGGGGGCCAACGGCCCGGACTACTACAACAGCGTCTATCTCATCGGTGGCGACGGTACCGTCAACGGTATCTATGACAAGGTTCGTCTGGTTCCGTTCGGCGAGTATGTTCCGTTTAAACCCTTGCTGGAAAAGCTTGGACTGACCAACCTGGCGGGCCCACTTGAAGGCTTTGAGGCCGGTTATCAGCCGCGTGTGCTGACCACCTCCGAAAGTTTTAGTTTTCTACCCATGATTTGCTATGAGGCAATCTTTCCGGGTGTTCCGGGCGGCGTCTCGGGCACGCCGGCTTTTCTGTTGAATGTGACAAACGACGCCTGGTTCGGCCGCTCGCCCGGACCCTACCAGCATTTTGCTCAGGCGCGGATGAGGTCGATCGAAACCGGATTGCCGCTGATTCGTGCCGCGAATACGGGCATTTCAGCGATCGTCGACGCCAGAGGCACAGTTGTTGAAAAACTCGGAATCTTTGAGGCCGGCCTGATCGATGGCAGGCTTCCGCAGAGGTTAGGCAATACTCTCTACGGCATTTTTGGCGACGCACCGGTGCTGGTTTTCTCGATCATCATCGTAGTATTTGCCGGCATTCGGCAATACAACCGCGATTCGCGTGTAAATTGATTATTTTTGTTTGAGTTGAGTGAAGGAAATGTGATACAACCGTGAAATAGCCGATTGAAGGCTGTTTCATGTACAAGTGAAAGGTTGCGGGCAAATTTCAATCTTCTGAGTCTGTGGGGAATTTCAGGGGAGCTTGTGCAAACGAAAACGAGCGGACTTTCGCCGCCACAAAAAGAAAGAGCGACGCAGATGCCCAGTAAGAAGTCTCCCAACCCTATCGACATTCATGTTGGCAGCCGCGTGCGGCTAAGACGCATGATGCTCGGAATGAGCCAGGAAAAGCTTGGCGAAGCTCTTGGCATCACCTTCCAGCAGATCCAGAAATACGAAAAAGGCACCAACCGCATCGGCGCCAGCCGCTTGCAGCATATCGCCACGGTGCTCAAGGTGCCGGTTTCCTTCTTCTTCGAAGATGCTCCGGGAACCCCGGAAGAGGCCGAAGGCTTCGGCGAAACCCAGCCCACCTCTTATGTGGTCGATTTCCTGTCGTCCTCCGAAGGCCTGTCCCTGAACAAGGCGTTCGTGCGTATCGAGGACCCCAAGGTGCGCCGCCGGATCGTCGATCTCGTGCGTTCTTTGGCCGGAGACGACTGAAAAAGAGCGTCCCGCGCTTGACGTGGCGAAAAACTTCTAAGATTGATGCAATGGGAGCGGCGATGACATTCGCCGCTTCTGTCATATTCATTCCCAGAAGGACGATCGCCAATGGCACGTCAGAATTACCTGTTTACTTCCGAGTCCGTATCCGAAGGGCATCCGGACAAAGTCTGCGACCGCATTTCCGATGCGGTGGTCGACGCCTACCTCAAGGAGATGCCGGAAGCGCGTGTTGCCTGTGAAACACTGGCAACAACCAACCGCATCGTCATTGCCGGCGAAACCAGAGGCCCGGCAACCATCACCAACGAATACCTCGCCCATCTCGCCCGCATGGCCATCAAGGACATCGGTTACGAGCAGGATGGCTTCCATTGGGAAAACTGCGACATCGCCGTTCACCTGCATGCCCAGTCCGCCCACATTGCCCAGGGCGTGGACGCCGGCGGCAACAAGGATGAAGGCGCGGGCGACCAGGGCATCATGTTCGGCTACGCGTGCCGTGAGACCGATGAGCTGATGCCGGCGCCGATCCACTATTCGCACAAGATCCTGCGCCTGCTGGCCGAAGCCCGCAAATCCGGCAAGGAGCCGGCGCTCGGCCCGGACGCGAAAAGCCAGGTCACCGTGCGCTATGAAAACGGCAAGCCGGTCGCCGCGACCTCGATCGTCCTGTCGACGCAGCACCTGGATCCGTCCCTGACCTCCGAGGACGTCCGCAAGATCGTCGATCCCTATTTCTACCAGGCCCTTCCGGAAGGCTGGATCACGGACGAAACCGTGTGGCACGTCAATCCGACCGGCGCCTTCGTGATCGGCGGTCCAGACGGCGACGCGGGTCTGACGGGACGCAAGATCATCGTCGACACCTATGGCGGTGCGGCCCCTCATGGCGGCGGAGCCTTCTCCGGCAAGGACCCGACCAAGGTGGACCGGTCCGCGGCTTATGCGGCACGCT
Organism: Roseibium sp. Sym1; assembly: GCF_027359675.1. Classification (NCBI taxonomy): domain Bacteria; kingdom Pseudomonadati; phylum Pseudomonadota; class Alphaproteobacteria; order Hyphomicrobiales; family Stappiaceae; genus Roseibium; species Roseibium sp. Sym1. The sequence continues at coordinate 1,104,305 of NZ_CP114786.1, read as the reverse complement.
ATCTCGCCAAGAACGTGGTCGCTGCCGACCTGGCGGACCGTTGCACCATCCAGCTGTCCTACGCCATCGGCGTTTCCGAGCCGCTGTCGGTCTATGTCGACCTGCACGGCACCGGCCGCTGTGACGAGGCCAAGCTGGAAAGCGCTCTGCGCGACGTGATGGGTCTCAGCCCGCGCGGCATCCGCCAGCACCTGAAGCTCAACAATCCGATCTATGAGCGCACAGCCGCCTATGGCCATTTCGGCCGCGAGCCGGATGCTGAAGGCGGGTTTACCTGGGAAAAGACCGATCTGGTTGACGAGCTGCGCCCGCTTGCGGGATAAGGCCGTTCCGGGACACCGAACGAGCGAAAAGAAACAGATCGCCGGTTCCGGACCGGCGATCTTTTGTTTTGTTTTGTGTTGAAGTTGCACGACCCGTGCAGAACGAACGACCGTTGCGAAAGATGAACGACCGTTACGAAGGTTCCTTTTACGGCCGCCGCAAGGGCAAGCCGCTGAGCCCGCGCCGCGAGGCGCTGATGGAAGCCGAGCTGCCACGCCTGGCGCTTGACCTGGACGCACCCGCGCCGGCCGACCTGAAGGACCTGTTCCAGGCGGATGTCGCCACGATCTGTCTTGAAGTCGGCTTTGGCGGCGGCGAACACCTGCTGCACCGGGCCCGGACGAACCCCGGAACGGGATTTATCGGCGTTGAACCCTTTGTCGGCAGCATGGCAAAGGCGGTGACGGCGATCGTCGAAGAGGGGTTGGAGAATATCCGCCTTTACGACGACGATGCCGTCGAGGTGCTGGACTGGCTGCCGGAGGCAAGCCTCGACCTGGCCTATCAGCTCTATCCGGACCCCTGGCCGAAAAAACGCCATTGGAAACGGCGGTTCATCAACGAGCAGAATCTCGACCGCTATGCCCGCGTGATCCGGCCGGGAGGCGAGTTCCGCTTCGCCAGCGATATCGATACCTACATAGACTGGACGCTGCGCCATTGCCGTGACCATTCCGGTTTCGACTGGACCGCCGAAACGGCATCCGACTGGAAGACACCCTGGACCGGCTGGCCGGGCACGCGGTATGAGGCCAAGGCGATCCGCGAGGGCCGGATCGGCAGGTATCTGACCTTCCGCCGGTCGGCCTGATACCCGGTCTGCTGCCGGTCTGATGTCGATCCGGGGCGCCTTCGTGCACGCAGGCAATTTCTTTTCAAGGGAATCGGGTGCGGGCACTTGCCTTTTTGGCCGCTTTGGCGTTATACAGCCCGTGTTTCACCTCATACGGCTTACTGAGCAGTTGAGAGTGGGCCCACCGGGGACCCGCTCTTTTTTGTTTAACTATAGGCCGGAGACAGACGACCTTGAGCAGGATTGCCCTATGTAAATTGTTGATCAGGCACATCTGATGCTCAAAAGCCGGCAACGGCTTTCAACAGGAGCCAAGTGTGAGCGCACACGAACCGAGAATTGTGACGGAACAGGGCCTCGATGCCCGTGTTGCCGCGATTGTTGAGCCGGTGGTGGAAGACCTCGGCTACCGGCTTGTGCGCACCAGGATCAGCGCGGCGAACGGCTGCACCCTGCAGATCATGGCGGAACGTCCCGACGGCACCATGACCGTCGAGGACTGTGAAACGATCTCCCGCGCGGTCTCCCCGGCGCTCGACGTCGAGGATCCGATCAACCGGGCCTATCATCTGGAAGTTTCATCTCCCGGGATCGACCGGCCGTTGGTGCGCGCGGGCGATTTCAATCGCTGGGCCGGCCATGAGCTGAAGGTCGAGATGGCCGTCATGCAGGACGGCCGCAAGCGATTCCGTGGAACCCTGCTTGGTGCCGAGGACGGCGTGGCGACCATTCGCCTGCCCGACGCCAAGGACGGGGATCCCGATACCGTGAACCTGCCGCTGTCGGATATCGGCGAGGCCAAGCTGGTTCTGACGGACGATTTGATTACGGCGGCTCTACAGGCGGAAAAGGCGGCATTGGCCGCCCGCGAGGCAACGGACGAGCTGTCACAGGACAACAAGCCCAACTAAGCACGCGGCTTAGCGGCACCAGAAGAAACGCGCCACGAACGACCCGAGATGACCGTTGGCGCAAGAGGAGTGGAATATGGCAATCAGCGCGAACCGGCTGGAACTGCTGCAAATCGCTGACGCGGTCGCACGGGAAAAATCCATCGACCGGATGATCGTCATCAACGCAATGGAAGACGCGATCCAGAAGGCGGCCCGCTCCCGCTATGGCACGGAGACGGAAGTCCGTGCCGAGATCAATCCGAAAACCGGTGAAATCCGTCTCCAGCGGCTGCTGCAGGTGGTCGAGACCGTCGAAAACATTTCCACCGAGATTTCCCTGGCCGATGCGCAGGCGCGCAACCCGGAAGCCAGCCTCGGCGATTTTATTGCCGAGCCGCTGCCGCCGCTCGATTTCGGCCGCATCGCCGCCCAGTCCGCCAAGCAGGTGATCGTGCAGAAGGTGCGCGAGGCCGAGCGCGACCGTCAGTATGACGAATTCAAGGATCGTGTCGGCGAAGTCATCAACGGTGTCGTCAAGCGCGCCGAGTACGGCAATGTCATTGTCGATCTTGGCCGCGGCGAAGGCATCGTGCGCCGGGACGAACTCATCCCGCGCGAGATCTTCCGCACCGGCGACCGGATCCGGGCTTTCATCTACGACGTGCGCCGTGAGCAGCGCGGCCCGCAGATTTTCCTGTCGCGCACGCATCCGCAGTTCATGGCCAAGCTGTTCGCGCAGGAAGTGCCGGAAATCTATGACGGCGTGATCGAGATCAAGTCGGTTGCGCGCGATCCCGGGTCCCGTGCGAAAATCGCGGTGATCTCCAAGGACAGCTCCATCGACCCCGTCGGTGCCTGTGTAGGCATGCGCGGCAGCCGCGTTCAGGCGGTTGTCGGCGAGTTGCAGGGCGAGAAGATCGACATTATTCCGTGGAACGAGGAACCGGCGACCTTCATCGTCAACGCCTTGCAGCCGGCCGAGGTTGCCAAGGTCGTTTTGGACGAGGACGCGGAACGTATTGAAGTTGTCGTCCCGGATGACCAACTGTCTCTTGCGATCGGCCGCCGCGGTCAGAATGTGCGTCTGGCGTCCCAGCTGACCGGCTGGGCCATCGACATCATGACCGAACAGGAAGAATCCGAGCGCCGCCAGAAGGAATTCCAGGACCGGTCCAACCTGTTCATGGAAGCTCTCAACGTGGACGAGATGGTCGGCCAGCTGCTGGCGACCGAAGGCTTCACCTCCGTCGAGGAAGTCGCTTATGTCGAGCTCGATGAGATCGCCATGATCGAGGGCTTCGACGACGACACGGCCGTCGAGATCCAGGCCCGCGCCCGCGACTACCTGAGCGAACTGGAGGCCAAGCTTGACGAGGAACGCATCGAACTTGGCGTTTCCGATGAACTTCGCTCGATTGACGGCCTGACAACGGCTATGCTGGTGGCTCTCGGCAAGGATGACATCAAGTCGATGGAAGACCTGGCGGGCTGCGCGGCAGACGACCTGATCGGCTGGACCGAGCGCAAGGACGGCGAGACCAAGCGGTTCGAGGGATCCCTGTCCGGCTTCGATCTTTCCCGCGCGGAAGCAGAGAACATCGTCATGGCAGCGCGCCTGGCGGCCGGCTGGATCACCGAGGAAGAGCTTGCGGCCCAGGAAGCGGAGCTTGAAGAAGGCGATGAAGACGATGTCGAAATCGTTGAAGTGGCCGAGGAAGACGTGCCGGCCGGTGGTGCGATCCTGAACGGATAACGGGGAGGCGAAAGTCTCCGGGGGCAGGCCGCTGTTCTGAACGGCGGCCAATACGGCCCGAAGGACGAAGTCGACCAGCCATGCGGTCATCATGCGAAACCGCCTGATGGCGGGCTGGTCCAGAGGAGTGGCAGCGTGCCCAGGAAGAATGAGCCGACCGAACGGCAATGTGCCGTCACCCGGGAGGTTCTGCCCGTCAGCTCGCTGATCCGGTTCGTGCTTGATCCCGAGGGTCAGGTGGTTCCGGATCTCAAGCGGGTGCTTCCCGGGCGCGGTGTCTGGGTAACGGCCGTGAACGATGTCGTGGCCGTTGCCGAGAAGGACCGGAAGAAGGTGTTCGGCAGAGGGTTCAAGACGGAGGCCCGTGTCGAACCCGGACTGGCGGAGCGGGTTGATGCGCTTATGGAAAGATCGGCGCTGCAGGCGCTCTCCATGACGCGCAAGGCCGGTGAACTGGTCACCGGCTACGCCAAGGTTGAAGCGGCCTTGCGGCGGGATACCGTCGCCGGGCTGGTCCACGCCGCGGATGCCGCGGAGGACGGGGTGAGGAAGCTCGCGGCGGTGGCCGCGGCAAGAGAGGAACCGGCAAACGGGTGCCAATTTGTTCGTTTATTCGATTCGGACCAATTGGATTTGGCATTGGGCCGGTCAAATGTGATACATGCTGCACTGCTTGCGGGGCAGGCGAGCGAAAACTTTCTGGCACGGGCACGTGAACTGGAGCGTTTTCGCGGCTTATCCGGAGCACACGGCGACAATGGCAGCGCCTGACAAGGGCGGTTGCGCAGGACTGAAGGCAATATGAGCGATACGAAAAATCCAGGCGACAAGACAATCAGCGTTGAGCGTGGCAAAACGCTTGGCCTCAAGCGCGGCGGTGGCGATCAGGGAACTGTTCGGCAATCGTTCTCGCATGGCCGGTCGAAAAACGTCGTCGTGGAAAAGAAAAGGCGCCGTGTCGTAACTCCGGGGCAGGAAGGGAAACCGGACGCCCCCGCACCGACGACGCAGCGTCTCGACCGGCCCGCCGAAGCACCGCGCAAACCGCAGCCCGCGGATCCGCAGGCTGCCAAGCAGGCACGCCGTTCCGCGTCCGGCCAGCGCCAGAAGGGCAATGGCAACGTTCTCAGGACCCTGACCAAGGAAGAGGCCGCCGCACGCGCGGTGGCCCTCCAGATGGCCAAGGAGCGTGAGGTCGAGGAGCGCAAGCGCCGCGAGGAAGACGAGAAACGCCGCGCCGCCGAAGCCGTGCAGCGTCAGGCCGAGGAAGAGGCCCGCGCCAAGCAGGAAGCCGAGGACCGCGCCAAGCGTGAAGCCGAGGAAGCAAAGGCTGCTGCGGAACAGGCCAAGGCCGCGCCCGCCGACGAGGCGCCGGCCGCTCCTGCCGCGGAGGCACCCGCCGCCCGGGCCGACGCTCCGGCAAGAACGGACGCCAGAAAACCCGCCATGCGCAAACCGGCGCACGCCGATGGCGGCAAACCGCCGAGCCTCGACGATATGGGCAAGCGCAAGGAACCGGCCGCGGCCCGTCCGAAGCCGGCCCGCGAGGAAGGCGGCGAAGACGACCGCAACAAGAGCCTTCGCGCCGTCAAGCGGCCCAAGCAGGCCCCGGCACCGACCACGCGTCCGCGCGGTGGTGACGACCGCCGCCGCTCCAAGCTGACGATTTCCGCGGCCACCGGTGGTGACGACGGCCAGAGGGCCCGTTCGCTCGCCTCCATGCGCCGGCGTCAGGAAAAGGCCAAGCGGGGCCAGCAGCAGGTGGTGCGCGAGAAGATTTCCCGCGAAGTCACCCTGCCGGAAGCGATCACCATCCAGGAACTCGCCAACCGCATGGCCGAGCGCGCCGTCGACGTGATCAAGCTGCTGATGAAGCAGGGCCAGATGCTCAAGATCAACGACGTCATCGACGCCGATACGGCCGAGCTGATCGCAGAGGAAATGGGCCACACGGTCCGGCGCGTCTCCGAAGCGGACGTCGAAGAAGGCCTGTTCACGACGGAAGACGACGCCGGCACTCTGAAGCCGCGGCCTCCGGTCGTGACCATCATGGGCCATGTCGACCACGGCAAGACCTCGCTGCTCGACGCGATCCGCAAGTCCAAGGTGGTCACCGGTGAAGCCGGCGGCATCACCCAGCATATCGGCGCCTATCAGGTCGATCAGGATGGTCAGAAGATCACCTTCATCGATACGCCGGGCCACGCGGCCTTCTCGCAGATGCGGGCCCGCGGTGCCAAGTCGACCGACATCGTCATCCTGGTCGTGGCCGCCGATGACGGCGTCATGCCGCAGACCAAGGAAGCGATCGCGCACGCCAAAGCGGCCGAAGCGCCGATCATTGTCGCGATCAACAAGATCGACAAGCCGGGTGCCGACCCGAACCGTGTCCGCACGGAACTCCTGAGCGAGGAACTCGTGGTCGAATCCATGGGCGGCGACATCATCGATGTCGAAGTCTCGGCCCTGAACGGCACCAACCTGGACAAGCTGCTGGAAATGATCCTGCTGCAGTCCGAGGTGCTGGAGCTTCAGGCGAACCCGGACCGCACCGCGGAAGGCGTTGTCATCGAAGCCCAGCTCGACCGCGGCCGGGGTCCGGTCGCCACCGTTCTGGTGCAGAAGGGCACGCTCAAGCCGGGAGACATCCTGGTGGCCGGTTCCGAATGGGGCCGTGTGCGCGCCATGCTCGACGAGAACGGCGAACAGGTGAAGGAAGCCGGTCCGTCCAAGCCGGTCGAGGTTCTGGGCTTCCAGGGCACACCGGCCGCGGGTGACATGGTCGCCGTCGTGGAAAACGAGGGCCGCGCCCGCGAGATCACCGACTATCGCCAGCGTCAGATCCGCGAGAAGGCTTCGGTGGTTGCTTCGGCAGCCCGCGGATCCCTCGAGCAGATGATGATGAGTGCGCAGAAAACCGGCCGGAAGGAATTCCCGCTGGTTCTGAAAGCGGACGTGCAGGGCTCGGCGGAAGCCATCGCCCATGCGCTCAACGAACTCGGCAACGAGGAAGTCGGCGCGCGCATCCTGCTGTCGGGCGTCGGTGGCATTACCGAAAGCGACATCACCCTGGCGTCGGCGTCCAACGCGCCGATCCTCGGCTTCAACGTGCGTGCCAACAAGCAGGCCCGCGAAGCGGCAAGCCGCGACGGCATCGAGATCCGTTACTACAACGTGATCTACGACCTCGTCGACGACATCAAGTCGGCCATGTCCGGCCTGCTGTCTCCGGAGCGTCGCGAGACCTTCCTCGGCAACGCGGAGATCAAGGAAATCTTCCACATCTCCAAGGTCGGCAAGGTTGCGGGCTGTCTGGTCACAGAAGGTGTCGTCGAACGTGGCGCCAATGTCCGCCTCATCCGCGACGACGTCGTCATTCACGAAGGCGAACTGGGCACGCTCAAGCGCTTCAAGGACGAGGTCAAGTCGGTCGAGTCCGGTCAGGAATGCGGCATGAACTTCGTGAAGTACCAGGACATGCGTCCGGGCGACATCATCGAGTGTTTCCGCGTCGAGCAGATCGCGCGCACGCTCTAAGGGGCGTCAAACAAATTGAAATTGAGGTCAGCGGCTTATTCAGGTGAGCCGCTGACGCTGTATTTGGTCATGGACTTCTTCGTCATGCCATGGCTTGACCATGGCATCCATGCCCTTGCGCCGGACAGATCGGAGATCTGGTTTAAGGCAAGGCAACCGCATGGATTGCTGGATCAGGTCCGGCAGGGACGATGCCCGTTTTCGGGCAAGCCGTTTGGCCAGCGAGGCAAGGACAACAACAATGGCAAGACAACACGGAAACGACAGCCGTGGCCCGTCGCAGCGCCAGCTCAAGGTCGGCGAGACGGTGCGCAAGGAACTGTCCGACATTCTGACACGCGGCCGCTTTTCCGATCCGGATCTGGACGGCGTGATCATCACCATCCCGGAAGTGCGCATGACGCCCGACCTCAGGCTCGCCACCTGCCTGGTGATGCCGCTTGGCGGCAAGGACGCGGAGAAGGTCGAAAAAGCGCTCAACCGCAGTGCCAAGTACTTGCGCGGCCAGGTCTCCCGCCGGCTGACCATGAAATACATGCCCGACCTGCGTTTCGTGCTCGATACCCGTTTCGACGACGACGACCGCATCGGCACGCTGCTGCATTCCCCCGATGTCGCGCGGGATCTCGGCGCGGACGAAGAGGAATAGGCGCGCAACCAACCGTGCGCGAATATTTCATTGACGTCATCTCATGGCTTGACCACGGGATCCATGCCTGAGCGTTTCCGTTCGATAAGCCTTGGCTTTAGGCGAGGAAACGGCATGGATTGCCGGATCAGGTCCGGCAATGACGAAGCCTAGGAAGCACATCGCTTCCAGATGCCAAACTTTCGACAGATCTATACGGACCCGACATGGCACGGCAGAAGCAGGTCAAAAGAAAAAAGAACGCCATCAACGGCTGGCTGGTGCTCGACAAGCCCTACGGCATCACCTCCAACGAGGCACTCGGGCGTATCAAGCGGATCTTCTCGCCGCAGAAGGTTGGCCACGCCGGCACGCTCGACCCGCGCGCTTCCGGCCTGTTGCCGGTCGCCTTCGGCGAAGCCACCAAGACCGTGCCGTTTGTCATGGACGGCCGCAAGGTCTACCGCTTCGAGGTGACCTGGGGCACGGAGACCAACACCGACGATACCGAAGGCGAGGTCATCGCGACCTCCGATGTGCGTCCGGATGCCCCGGCCATTTCGGAAGTGCTCGGTGAGTTTGTCGGCACGATCCTGCAGGTGCCGCCCAAATTCTCCGCCATCAAGGTGGCCGGCGAACGCGCCTATGATCTCGCCCGTGACGGCGAGGACGTCGAGCTTGAGGCCCGCCCGATCGATGTGCACCGGCTGGATCTCGTGGAATGCCCGGACGTGAACCGGGCCGTTTTCGAGGCCGAATGCGGCAAGGGCACCTATGTGCGGGCGCTCGCCCGCGACCTCGGCCGCCGTCTCGGCACGTGCGGCCATGTCACAGAACTGCGCCGCCTGCTGGTCGGCCCGTTCGGCGAGGAAGATCTGGTGGCCTTCGACGAACTGCTCGAAGCTGCGGAAGAGCAGGACGAAGGCGAAGGCATCGATGCGCTGGTGGAGGAATTTGTCCTGCCTGTGCGCGAGGCCATGGATGCCCTGCTCGAGATTCCGGTCTCGCTCGACGATGCCGCCAAGATCCGCAAGGGCATGGCCGTGCTGCTCAGGGGACGCGAGGCGCCGCTCAACACCGGGGTCGCCTTCGCCAGCCACGCCAATGTGCCCGTCGCCATCGGTTCAATTGACAAGGGCCGTTTCCAGCCGACGAGGGTATTCCATTTGTGAGTTTCGGGCATGGTTCGAAAGCTTGAGAAACTGCTGGATTTTCTCGCTGTTTTCTGCCATATACCGCCGCCATTGGGCACTGATGTCCAATTCGTCCGGAAAGACCCTTTGCTGAACGACATCTCGGCTCTGGAGACATCCGGATCAGGCCTTCGGGCAGTTCAACGTGTCCGGTCAACGGACCCCACTCTTTGAAAGGAAAGAGCGATGTCGATTACTGCAGAGCGTAAAGCTGAGCTCATCAAGGAATTCGCGACCAGCGAAGGCGACACCGGTTCCCCGGAAGTCCAGATCGCCATCCTGACCGAGCGCATCAACAACCTGACCGAACACTTCAAGGGCCATGGCAAGGACAACCACTCCCGCCGCGGTCTCCTGAAGATGGTTGCGCAGCGCCGGTCCCTGCTGGACTACACGCGCGGCAAGAGCGAAGAGCGTTACAAGTCGCTCCTCGAGCGTCTTGGCATTCGCCGCTAAGACCGCAGACGTTTGAAGACGCGGTGGGCCCCAGGGCCCGCCGCGTTTTTCTATGCAGGCGATACAGGTGAAGCCGGTCAAGGTCTTCGCTTATGAATTCGCTGATTGAGCGTTTCCATTTGACTGCAAACGCTCTATAGAAACCTCGTGACATGTCATGGGGCAGGATTGCCGGCTCCTTTCCGCAAAAAGCGTCGAAAGCAGCCCGTTGTCTTGCCCGTGACCTGTCCGCCGGTAACCGGCCCATCCGGGGCCGACCGGGAATGTGCCTGGATCCATGTGCTGTACCGAAAGCAGCCGGGCCGGGCAGAAAGCTGTAAGGACAGATGATGTTCAACATTCATCGTGTAGAAGTCGAGTGGGGCGGACGTCCGCTCGTGCTCGAAACGGGCAAGGTTGCCCGTCAGGCTGACGGCGCCGTGATGGCGACCTATGGCGAAACCAAGGTCCTGGCGACCGTCGTGTCCGCCAAGGAACCCCGGCCGGGCCAGGATTTCTTCCCGCTCACCGTGAACTACCAGGAAAAGGCCTATGCGGCCGGCAAGATCCCTGGTGGCTTCTTCAAGCGCGAAGGCCGTCCGTCCGAGCACGAGACCCTGACCTCCCGCCTGATCGACCGTCCGATCCGTCCGCTGTTCGCCGACGGCTACAAGAACGACACCCAGGTGGTCATCACCGTGCTGTCGCACGATCTGGAAAATGCGCCGGACATCCTGGCGATGGTCGCGTCCTCCGCGGCCCTGACGATTTCCGGTGTGCCGTTCATGGGCCCGATCGGCGGTGCCCGCGTCGGCTACATCAACGGCGAATACGTTCTCAACCCGCTGGTTGACGACATGCCCGAGTCCTCGCTGGACCTGGTCGTTGCCGGAACCGGCGACGCCGTCCTGATGGTGGAATCGGAAGCCAAGGAACTGGACGAAGACACCATGCTCGGCGCGGTGATGTTCGGTCACCGAGGTTTCCAGCCGGTGATCGATGCGATCATCAAGCTGGCAGAGACCGCTGCCAAGGAACCGCGCGAACTGTCCCTGCCGGATCATTCCGAGCTGTTCGCCAAGATCAAGTCCATGGCTGCCGGTGAAGTCGCCGAAGCCTACAAGATCACCTCGAAGACCGAGCGCAAGAATGCGGTGGACGCCGCCAAGGCGAAGGTCGTCGAGGCCCTGATCACCAACGCCGCCGAAGGCGAGGCGGTCGAAGCCAACGTGCTCGGCGACCAGTTCAAGAAGCTGGAAGCGGAAATCGTTCGTGGCAACATCCTGGACACCGGTTCGCGCATCGACGGCCGTGACCTGTCCACGGTCCGAGCGATCACGTCGGAAGTCGGCATCCTGCCGCGCGCCCACGGTTCGTCGCTGTTCACCCGCGGTGAAACCCAGGGCCTGGTCGTTTCCACCCTCGGCACCGGCGAAGACGAGCAGTTCGTCGACCTGCTGGAAGGCACCATCAAGGCGCACTTCATGCTGCACTACAACTTCCCGCCCTATTCGGTCGGTGAAACCGGCCGTATGGGCTCCCCGGGGCGCCGCGAAATCGGTCACGGCAAGCTGGCTTGGCGTGCGATCAACCCGATGATGCCGGCGCATCACGAGTTCCCGTACACTGTCCGTGTCGTCTCCGAGATCACCGAGTCCAACGGCTCGTCCTCCATGGCAACCGTCTGCGGCACCTCGCTGGCGCTGATGGATGCAGGCGTTCCGCTGAAGTCCCCGGTGGCCGGCATCGCCATGGGCCTGATCAAGGAAGGCGACCGGTTTGCTGTCCTGTCCGACATTCTCGGTGACGAGGATCATCTCGGCGACATGGACTTCAAGGTGGCCGGTTCCGAGAACGGCATCACCGCGCTGCAGATGGACATCAAGATCGACGGCATCACCGAAGAGATCATGAAGGTCGCTCTGGGCCAGGCCAAGGACGGCCGCATCCATATCCTGGGTGAGATGTCCAACGCCATCACCGAGGCCCGTGCCGAGCTCGGCGAGCATGCACCGCGTATCGAAGTGATGAAGATTCCGGTCGACAAGATCCGTGAAGTCATCGGTTCCGGCGGCAAGGTCATCCGCGAGATCGTCGAGAAGACCGGTGCCAAGGTCAACATCGAGGACGACGGCACCGTCAAGATCGCCTCCGCGGACGGCAAGGCCATCAAGGCTGCCGTCAACTGGATCAACTCCATTGCCGCCGAGCCGGAAGTGGGCGTGATCTACGAGGGCACCGTCGTGAAATGCGTCGATTTCGGCGCCTTCGTGAACTTCTTTGGTGCCAAGGACGGTCTGGTTCACATCTCCCAGCTGGCTCCGAAGAAAGTCGCCAAGGTCACCGACGTGGTCAAGGAAGGCGACAAGGTCTGGGTCAAGCTGATGGGCTTCGACGAGCGTGGCAAGGTTCGCCTGTCCATGAAGGTCGTCGACCAGGAGACCGGCAAGGAAATCGAGAAGAAAGAACGCGAAGACGCGGAATAAGCGTCTTCTGCATGACTTCCGGAAACGGGGACCTTCGGGTCCCCGTTTTTTGTTGTTCCTACCCGGCCCGCACCGCCACGGATTTGATGCCGTTCGTTTCTGCGAGGAAACGCTGGAAGTCGACACCGGGCATGGGCCTTGCGAGGCTGTAACCCTGGATATAGGAGCAGCCGAAGGACTGGATCAGGTCACATTGTTCCTGCGTTTCAGCACCTTCGCAGACCACTTCGATGCCGAGCGAATGCGCCATCGAAATGATTGCCTGAACCAGGGCCTGCCCGTCCTTGTCCCGTTCCAGCCCCATGATGAAGGACCTGTCGATCTTGAGCGTGTCGATCGGCAGCCGCTTCAGGTAGTTCAGGGACGAAAACCCGGTTCCGAAATCGTCGAGCGAGATCTTGATGCCGAGTTCGCTGATGGATTCGAGGATTTCGATCGGATTGACGCGCTGGTCGTCAAACATCACGTTTTCGGTGATTTCGAGCTGAAGGCGGGCAGGATCCATTTCCATGTCCGCGAGAATTGCCTTCAGCCGCTCGAGGAAGCCGGCATCCCGGCACTGGCGGGGCGAGATGTTGACGCTTATGGCGTCCAGCTGGAGGCCGTTGCGGTTGCAGGCATGGTAAAAGCCGCAGGCCTCCCGCAGCACCCATTCGCCGAGCGGAATAATGAGCCCGCATTCTTCCGCAATCTTGATGAATTCGGCCGGGGTCACGGTTCCCAGTTGAGGATCGTTCCAGCGCGCCAGGCACTCGCAGCTCACAACCCGGTTCTTCGAATAGTCGACAATCGGCTGGTAGTTCAGGTGCAACGCACCTTTTTCGAGGGCCTGGCGCAGGGAGATTTCGATCTGGCCAGCCCGGGCGGTCTGTTCATTCATCCGGGTGGCAAAGAAGCGATAACTGGAGCCGCTGTCGGTTTTCGCCTGGAACATGCTTGTATCGGCCTGTAGCAGCAGGGCTTCGTCGTCCGTTCCGTCATTGGGGGTCAACGTGATGCCCAGGCTGCCGTCCATGACGATCCTGGCTCCGTTGTCCAGGGTGATGGGCTCGGCAATCACGGCCAGGATATCCTTGGCACATTGTTCGATCTGCCAGCGGTCCTCGGGATTGGACAGGATGATCGCGAATTCGTCGCCACCCATGCGGGCGACCGTCTGGTCGGCACCGAGCGTTTCCGTCAGTCTGGCGGCGATCGCCTCGATCACGCAGTCCCCGGCTTTCGGCCCATAGGTGTCGTTCACGGTCTTGAACCGGTCCAGATCGAGGATCATCAACGCGGTCAGCTCCCCGAAATGCTTGCTGCGCTGGATGGCCTGACGGAGCCTGTCCATCAGGAGGCGCCGGTTCGGCAAGCCGGTCAGGATGTCGAAATTCGCGTTCTTGGTGGCCAGTTCCTCCTGGCGCTTGCGCTCGCTGATATCGGAGATCGTTGCATAAAAGGCGTTCTCGCCGCGCCATTCGGTGATCCGGACATGCTGCTCCAGCCAGACGGTCGTGCCGTCTTTTCGCAATCCCTTCACCTCGTAGGCCCTGGGCGCGCCTCCCTTGTCACGCAAATTGTAGTAGCTGTTCAGCCGGTCACGCTCCTCGGGGGCATAGATGGCAAGCGTGGGCGCGCCGACGAGCTGGCTCGGGTCGCCGGACTGGTATCCCAGCGTTTGCAAAAGCGCGTCGTTGACGTAGAGGATCCGGTGATTGGCATGCACAAGCACACCGTGAAGGGATCCGTCGATCATGTCCTTGAACTGGGCATCGCGTTCGCGCATTGCCTCAAACGCGGCCTGGAACATGGAGGCCAGCTTGTTGAACTCCGTGATGAAACCTTGCGAGGGCGGCGAAACCAGGCGGTCTTGCCGCAGGCTCATGGCATAGGATAGCAACCGGCCAAGGCCGGCGCTGGTAATCCGGTTCACCAGGAACGCCGCGCCGATTGCCAGGATGGCGGTATAGAGCAGGAAAGGCGTGAACAGCTTGCTGTAGGTTTCCTCCACCTTCTGGAGCGTGTCGACGGGCTGCTTCACGACCGCGGCCATCATGTGGCCGTCCAGGCTCTGCATAAGCGGCGCGTAGACGTAGAGGTGGTCTTCCTTCAGCATATAGGAAACGCTGTCAGGCGTTTGCAGGAGCGTCGGCGGAAGATCTTCCGTTGTCAGGTCGCCGAGCCCGGCGACCACATGATTGTCATGATAGAGAGCCAGGTCCTCGACCTTCAGGATCTTCGCAAGGACGCCGGGAAGGGAGAAGGAATCCGTTACCGTCGTGCCGCCATAGATCTTTCCGAGTGCCAGGCCGGTTACCGGATCCAGGACAGGTGTCGACATGGCCGCGGTCACCTCCACAGGATTGCCCGAATGGTTGGCGTAGGTGACCCAGATATCCGGCGGCATGGCGGCGCGTATGCCTGAAGGCAACTGGTTGCGGATGTCGATCAGGCCCAGGCTGCCGTTAACCCATCCGGGTTCCTCGGAATGATCGATCAGCAGAATGTCGAGCACGGCGCTGGTCAGCCCCTCCGAGGCTCTTTCGACGATCTGCTTTGCCGTGACCTTGTCGTTGGCCTTCAAGGCCGCTCGAATATCCGGATTGGCCGCGATCGTGCGGATTTGCGTTTCGAGCTGGTCAAGATGCTGTGTGAAAACGAGCCTGGCCAGGGTCGCCTTTGACTTGGCGCTGCGGGCTATCTCGTGTTCCGCGATCGAAAGACTGCCGAGATGCGTTATCCAGAACAGGGCGATTGCCGTCCCAATCAGACCGAACGCAAACAGGGCCATGACGAGTCGGCTGAACGGTATGGAAAAACGGGCTTTCAATGAAGCACTCCCGAGCAGTCCGTTTGCATGTCCGTGGCCTTGGGCAGGTTTAATGCCATTTCGATCAAATTAATGAGTCCTGACCCTAGCTCCAATTGTCCAAGAGCAAACCAGACTGTACCGGACCGTGTGATTTCGATCATGCTATCATGAAATCTTGATCGTGGCTCGCAATTGTAAGATTAGGAAAGTTTCATCTCTAGGCTAACTGCACGAAGTTTATCTTTCATGAATTGATTGGATGAAAGTCGACCCGATAGAGGTTTGAATCAACTTGAGTTCAGCCATGAACTGCGCAAATGGACATGGTAATATTTTACAGTAATATCTAATCCTTCCATTGCCACCCGGAGGCAGAACAGGCGTTTGCCTCCACCGGTGAAACTGGTATACCCCCAACCGGTGATTAGACGAGGGGAAGCCGATGGGGCAGATGCGCTTGGTTATCGTGGGAGCTGGTGGCCGGATGGGCCGGGCCTTGACCCGCGCCGTGACCGAAGTGCCGGGTGCCGGCGTAGTTGCGGCCATTGAACGGGAAGGGTCGGATCTTCTCGGTCAGGATGCCGGTGAGCTGGCCGGTGTCGGCGCGCTCGGTGTGTCCCTGACCGACGACCCCTTGACGGCCTTTGCACAGGCCGACGGTGTTCTCGATTTCACGACGCCCGCAGCCAGCCTCTGGTTTGCGGAACTGGCCGCGCAGGCCCGGATCGTGCATGTCATCGGCACGACCGGCTGGGGCGCGGGCGAAGACGAACCGCTGAAGGCGGCAGCTCGCCATGCGCGTATCGTCAAATCCGGAAACATGAGCCTCGGTGTGAATTTGCTGGCCAGCCTGGTGCGGCGGGCCGCCGCCGCGCTGGACGCGGACTTCGACATCGAAGTTCTGGAAATGCACCACAAGCACAAGGTCGATGCGCCGTCCGGAACGGCTCTTCTCCTCGGCGAGGCCGCGGCCGAAGGGCGCGGCATCGACCTGGCGGCACATTCCGTACGGGTCCGGGACGGCATTTCCGATCCGCGCAGAAGCGGTGACATCGGCTTTGCCACGCTGCGCGGCGGTTCGGTGATCGGCGAGCATTCCGTCATTCTCGCCGGAGAGGGCGAGCGTCTCGAACTGACCCACCGGGCCGAGGACCGGCAACTGTTTGCACGGGGGGCGGTCAAGGCAGCCCTGTGGGGCTTCGACCAGAAGCCGGGATTGTATTCGATGGCCGACGTGCTCGGCCTGGATTGATATCGTTGCGTGTTTAGATTGAGGAGAATGGCATGGACCGCCTTCTTGTGCTTGTCCGTCACGGACAAAGCGACTGGAATTTGAAGAACCTGTTCACGGGCTGGAAGGATCCGGACCTGACGGAACAGGGTGTGGCGGAAGCCCACAAGGCCGGAGAGCAGCTCAGGGATCTGAAACTGACCTTCGACATTGCCTTTACGTCAGTGCTGTCCCGCGCGCAGAAGACACTCGACATCATTCTGGATGAACTCGGCCAGACGGGGCTGGAGACGGTCAAGGACCAGGCCCTGAACGAACGTGACTACGGTGATCTTACCGGAATGAACAAGGACGAGGCGCGCGCGCAGTTCGGCGAAGAGCAGGTGCATATCTGGCGCCGCTCCTTCGACGTGCCGCCTCCCGGCGGGGAGAGCCTGAAAATGACCGCGGAGCGGGTGCTGCCCTACTACAAGGCCGAGATCCTGCCCAAGGTTCTGGCGGGCAAGCGCACCATTGTTGCTGCGCATGGCAATTCGCTGAGGTCGTTGATCATGGAGCTGGAAAACCTCTCTCCCGAGGAAATCCTGAAACGTGAACTGGGGACCGGTACGCCGATCATCTACCGGCTGGACGAGAATGGCGCCATTCTGAGTGTTCAGGATCTGGCCGACTGATCCCGATGGGCGTTCAAAGCCGGAACAGATGTCATCGAGCCGGGGCGGCAGCCGCCCCGGCTTTTGTTATTGTGGGCAAGTCATTCTATTGCGCGACTGACGGGAATGGGGCCGACAGGTGCCGGCCCGGATTTGGGTAACAATTCGCGACGAGCGACGGCTCAAGGCAGACAGGGTCGGAAGCCCGGACGGCCAAGTTGGGGACGCGAGGCGGTTGGTCGTGCAGATTGCAGCGAAGGCCTGCTTTAAGCCCGCTTCGGCCAAGGCTCACGAGATCTCCCGATCCAATCGGAAACGATACGCTCTAATTGGGGATGGAGCCCGCGATGAGCCTGGCGGTCTCGGCCCGCTGTTCCGCCGTATAGATGGCTCCCGGCGTGATCGAGAAGCTGGGAGCGAGGCCCAGACGCGCTACAAACGCCTCGACCGCGACGTCGGCCACCTCCCGGGCGGGTGTGAGTCCGCTGGGGCGACCATCTGCGACGGGTGCATCGGAGGACAGGGTGGTCGCGGATAGGGCATGCAGGACCTCAGGCGCATCGATCAAGGGCAAGGCCTTGAGCATGAATACGAGGCTGTCAGGGTCGGCCTGGGGGATTTGTGTCAGCAGACTGGTCCGCGCTTGACTGTCACCCAATGCCGAGAGCGCTAGCCGCGCTGCCAGGGCTGCCGGGGCTGTGGGCTCCTGTGGTTGTGCCTTGACCAGGCGGGTGCCGGACAGGTGACTCGAGAGCACGTCCTCCGATCCGGGCACCAATGCCCCCAAGAGCAATACGCCCCCTTCCGCGTCTGGTGCCTGGAGAGCTTCCCTTACCGCTGTTCGAAGCTGCGCGGCAACGGGGCCGGCTGGTGGGCCATAGGCCAACACGGATTTCAGCGCTGTGGCGCTGGCGCGAGCACGCAGATCAGGATCAGGGTCGCCGATATAGGGCAATACGGGCGCCAAGACCTCCGCACCGCCGACGGCTGCCAACAGGGCCACCAGGTGCGATTTCGCGTCGGCGGTCTCCGCAGCGGCCAGGCGCGCAGCCAGGGGGGGCACGGCTGCCGCGCCTGCTTCTACCAGAGCCTTCGAGGAGCCTCCAGCCAACGCGGTTGCGATCTCTGCCTCAAGGTTCATGTCGTCTGCCATAGTGCTTCCTGCGAGCCAGGTGAACAGAAACGCCCATGCGATGTATCTGGCCAAGTTGCGGTGTCGAGACATTATGTGCCCGACGGATTGATAATGTTGGCCTGAGCGCGCGAAATGAGCTGCCCCGTTCGCACCGCTCCGCTTGCGATCAGGTGCGTTGCAGTGCCGCTGTGCGGACCGATGCCACGCAGGTGAATGGTCTCGTGCGCCAGGGTTTCAGCATGGGTTGAGCCAGTGATAACGTCTTGCATCAGGCAGTTCTTTTCGCCCGCCAAGGTTCCGGCACGGGTGTTGTTGATCGCAGGCGTCGCATCTTGCTCATACTGCCATACAAAGAAGACATTGAAGTCTGCTGCAGCGTCAGCGAAGCTTGTGACATCGTCCCATTCATGTTCAGCGGCTGCCACGCCCGGCAGGTGGCTGGAAAACCGCACCGTGGCGCCAAGGTTCTGTGGAACCGTTACAATGCGTGCGCTCTTTCTGTACATCCGCACGTTGGCCTGGGTGTCCAGCAAACGATTGACGCCCTGTATCAGGGTGTTGAGGTCGCCCATGTTGCGGTTTGTTTTGTGGCCGGCATTGTCTTTGACATAGTGGAATGCCGTATTGATCTTGACCTCGGTCTTCACCGAGATTTCGAGTATGTCGCTGTTGGGGACGGGGCCGGCAAATCCGGCGTTCGGCACAAAGCGGATAAATCCCTTGCCGGCCTTGAGTCCCTTGATCGTCAAATGATGATCGGCGCCGACACGGCCATAGGTAACCCTGGCAATGTCGTTGGGAGTTAGTTCAGGTACCAGGGCTCCGGCCCCCCGCACGACAAGCGTGCGCTCCCACCCCCTCGGGACCATTTGCCACTTGGGTGATGCTGAGGCGTCGAAGCCGAACATGGGTATACGAGGGGCGAAGACAATTGGCATACGTCAAGTTCCAAATCGACTATGGTGCTTTCAGCGGGCATATTTTCGTTTGTTTTGCAGCGCACAAGAAATAGGGCGTTGCAGGACTATGCATGAAAAATAATTACTGTGAATAGTGGATCAGGAATCCCGATAATGCAAGAGTTGCCTCTAGGGCATTTAAGAGGGTGCGCACAACGCATCAAGTAAATTTGCAGCCTGAAAGGGGGGCATTTCTTGAGCTTGCGAATGACTGCAAAGTCAGCAATTCCGCAATTTGCTCTGATCGCAAAGAACGTCAGCTTTCGGGATCGTGCCGCGAAACACCGAACGTGCAATTGGCGACACGAAGGAGCCATTCGGCTCAACCGCAACGAAATTCGGCTCTGTCAACCCGACGCAGACACCAGCGCGTCATCGATTTCGCGCGCCCGGACCGCCGCGGGGCGCGCCGTCAGGCGCTCGGCGTATTCTGCAAACCCGGGCCGGTCAGGCAAGGTGCCGAGCATCCTTCCCCAGAGAATTTGCGAGCCCACATAGACATCCGCGGCGCTGAATGCCGCTCCGGTCACATAGTCCCGCCCGTCCGACAGCATCGCGGCGAGCGCGTCGGCGACCGTCTCCAGAGAGCCGTAACCGGACCGCCCCCGCGCCTGCGGGTCGTCGGGCAGCTCGAAACCGAAATGGGCGTTGGTGATCGCCGCCTCGCCCGGTCCGGCAGCGAAGAACATCCAGCGCAAATAGGCCGCACTCTCGGGGGGGCCCGGCGCCGGGGCGAGACCAGCTTCGGGAAAGGCGAAGGCGAGGTAGGCGCAGCAGGCGGCGGCTTCGGTCACCACGGCGTCTCCGTGCAGCACGGCCGGCACCTTGCCCATGGGGTTGATCGCCAGATAGTCGGGCGATTTCATCTGCGGTCCATAGTCCATCACCCGCGTCTCGTAAGGCTGACCCAGTTCCTCGAGCATCCAGCGCACGATGCGTCCGCGTGACATGGGGTTTGTGTAGAAGATGATCCCGGACATGGGCGGGGCCTCCCTGTTTGCCGTTCGCGCGGTGATGTTCCACCATCGCGCGCGGGCATGACAAGACGAAAACGGGTGGCAGTGCATTGCCGGACCGGCTGAACGCTTGCATCTGCCGGTCGCCGATCTGCGAAACTCTGTTTGAATGATGACAGCCAATCAATGCCGTTTTCGCAAAGTGACGCTGGATGAACTCGGATTGCGCGCGCAATGGCAATCACCGTCGATAGGAACCGGGTTGCGAGCCCTATGGCTCAACTCGGGAAACACGGTGGGGCTTGATCTTGCCAATGGTGGCCAAGAATGGTGCGGCGCGCAGGCAAGGGCAGCAAGGTCCACCCTGCTGACCCCGGAAGTTTAAGACCACAGTGTCCGCCTTCGGGGAGCGCATCTGTAGATGTGAGCGACCGAACAGAGGACGCGAAGCCGGTTGCCGGCTTTCAACCGCATGCAAAACGGGCGACCGATTGGCCGCCCGTCCTGTTTTTTCAGAGGGAGTAGCCGTTCTGGGCAGCCAGGTTTTTCAAAGGCCGCTCCGGACGGGCGCCGACATGGCTGATCACGCTGGCGGCGCACAGGCAACCAAGCTCGGCCGCTTCGGAGAGCTTGAGATCCCGTGCCAGGCCGAACAGGAAACCGGAGGCGAAGAGATCGCCCGCACCGGTCAGATCGACGACATTGTCAACCTCCTGGGCAGACACCCGGAAGGTTTCCTCCCTGTTGAAGACCATGGCGCCGTCCTTGCCGAGGGTCAGTGCGGCAAGGGCACCGGTCTCGCGGGTGGCCGCGATGGCGGTATCCAGGTCCGAGGTTTCATAAAGCGCGCGCAGCTCGTGTTCGTTGGCGAACAGGAGATCGACGACCCCATCGGTGAGCAGGGACTGGAATTCGCTGCGATAGCGGTCCACGCAGAAGGAATCGGACAGGGTGATTGCGACTTTCCTGCCGTTGGCATGTGCAATCTCGGCGGCCTTCAGGAAAGCCTTCTTGGCCTCTTCCGGATCCCACAGGTACCCTTCCATGTAGGTGACGGCGGAGGCGGCAACGACATCCTCGTCCACGTCGGCGGGACCGAACTCCGTGCAGGCGCCCAGATAGGTGTTCATGGTGCGCTCGCCATCCGGCGTGATCAGGATCATCGAGCGCGCGGTGGGCTTCCATTCGCGCAGCCGGGGCGTGTTGAAATAGACCCCGGTGCCGTTCATGTCGTGATAGTAGCTGTCGCCCAGTTCGTCCTCGGCCACTTTACCGAAATAGGCTGGCCGCCCACCGAGCGACGCAATGCCGGCCGCGGTGTTGCCGGCGCTGCCGCCTGAAACGCGGACGGTCTGCCCCATCTTGTCGAACAGCCGGACGGCTTCATCCGTTTCAATCAGGCGCATGGAGCCCTTGATCAGGTTTTCCTGAAGCAGGAAATCCTCTTCGACATGTGCAAAGACATCGCAGATGGCGTTGCCGATGCATAGGGCGTCAAATCTGGTTTCAGTCATGAAATCCTCTGGTTTGGCCAGGTGGGTTTGGGCGGCGTCAGGAATGTGGATTCGGCCGCAGGGCGCGATTGGCTTCCGGTTCCTTGATCTTGTCCCGGAAGGGGCTCGCCCGGTAAACGCCGAGCAGGTTCAGCTCGGCGCAGAAAAAGGCAAGTTCCTCGAGAGCGAGGGCAACACCGGGATCCTCCGGGTGACCTTCGACATCGGCGTAGAACATAGAGGCAAAGAACTGACCTTCCAACTGGTAGGATTCCAGTTTTGTCATGTTGACGCCGTTGGTCGCGAAGCCCCCGAGCGCCTTGTAGAGCGCTGCCGGGACGTTGCGGACCCGGAAGACGAACGTGGTGATGACCGGCTGGCCGTTATGGGCGGCTTCCAACTTGTCACGCGAGAGAATAACGAAACGTGTGGTGTTGTGCGCGGCGTCCTCGACGTCCCGCCGCAAAATGTCGAGATTGTAGATTTCCGCGGCCATTTCAGGCGCGAGTGCACCGACACTCGGGTCGCCGAGCTCGGCGATCTGACGGGCGGATCCGGCGGTATCGCCGCCAACCACCGCGGCAAGGCCGAGCTCGCGGATGACATTGCGGCACTGGCCGAGCGCATGGATGTGGCTCTGGACCTTTTTCAGCCCTTCCACGGTCGCGCCCTTCGGTGCCATCAGCTGAAACCGGATCGGCATGAAATACTCGCCGATGATATGAAGGTTCGACTTGGGCAGCAGATGGTGGATGTCGGCGACGCGTCCGGCGACCGAATTCTCGATCGGGATCATGGCCAGATCGGCCGTGCCGTCGTCCATGGCCGAGAAACAGTCTTCGAATGTCGCGCAGGGAATGGCCTCATAGTCCGGGTAAACGCTCCGGCAGGCCATGTGGGAATTGGCGCCGGTCTCTCCCTGAAACACTATTCTCTTTCTGTCGTTCATTGGTCTTTCGCATTCCATCTTGGTGACGGCCTGATGCGGTTCCTGCTCAGGTGGTCTGGTAGGCCGCGCGGGCCCGGTCGAGGTCTTCTTGCGTATTCACGTCCATCGGGGCGCTGTCAATGATCGAGACATCAATGCGCATGCCTGCTTCCAGGGCGCGCAACTGCTCGAGCTTTTCCCGCATTTCCAGGGGCGAGGGCGGCAGCTGGACGAACCGCGCCAGGGCGTTTCGCCGGTAGGCGTAGATCCCCAGATGCTGATAGAGCGGTCCGTCGCCGCTCGGCGCGGTCGCGCGGGTAAAATACAGCGCCCGGTGATGGCCGTGTCCGTTCGGGGTGGTCACCGCCTTCACGAAATTCGGGTTGTCGCGATAGGCTGGATCGGTAATCTCGGTCATGATCGTGCCGACGGCGACGTCGGAAACCGCCAGAGGCGCGAAGGCTGCGCGAATCGCCGCAGGCTCGATCAGAGGCACGTCACCCTGCACGTTCAGGATCACGTCGTGCTTTTTGTCGGGATCGAGCAAGCCGGCGGCCTCGAAAATCCGGTCGGAGCCGGAAGCATGATCGGTCCTGGTCATGACGGCCTTGCCGCCGTGATCCTGGACCGCCTCGAAAACGTCCTTGTCGTCGCAAGCCACCGCGACCTCGCCGATATCGGCGTTTCTCGCCTGCTCCAAAACCCGCACGATCATCGGTTTTCCGCAAATATCGGCAAGTGGCTTGCGCGGCAGGCGGGTGGCCGCGAGACGCGCCGGAATGATGACAAGTGCTGCTGTCAAGAGGGTCTCCCTGTGGCCCGATGCAAGCGCCGGAAAGCAAAAAAATACGGGCCGCGTCCGTTTGTCGTATCAGATGCCCTTTTAAAGCTATGGACAGCAAGGTCAAAAAATTTGTAGGTTCCGGCAAAATTCGAAAAGCTGATAGGGGTCGCAGTGGCGCTGCGGGCCCGGACGCGTATGAGCTTGGAGCCGGAGAGAATGGATTCCTTCACGTTGAACAAGGTCGCTGGTGCGGTCCTAGGGGTTCTTATTTTGACGATGGGTGTCGGGATTGTGTCCGACATCATTTTCCATCCGACGATCCCCGGCAAACCGGGATATGAGATCGTCGTTGCTTCCGCCGAGGATTCCACGTCTGAAGTGGAAGCTGTGCCGGAAGTCGCCCCGATCTCCGAGCGTATCGTCGAGGCCTCCGCCGAGGATGGCGAAAAGGTTGCCAAGAAGTGTGCGGCCTGCCACGACTTCACGCAGGGCGGCGCCAACAAGGTCGGACCAGCCCTGTGGGGTGTGATCGGACGCAAGCCGGGTGGACATGAGGGCTTTGGCTATTCCTCGGCCATGGTGGCGTTCGGCGAAGCAAACGCCGAATGGACCTACGAAGAACTTGATCACTTCCTCGAGGCGCCGAAGAAATACGTTGACGGTACGTCCATGAGCTTTAACGGCCTTCGTAAACCTGAAGATCGTGCCGACCTGATTGCTTATCTTCGTGAGCAGTCGGATTCGCCGGCACCGTTGCCGACCGAGTAATCGTCAAAAGCAGCTTGCGCCGCAACGCTGTACTTTAGAGAAGCCGGGTCAGTGACCCGGCTTTTTTATTTGAATTATATGAAAAATTAACAAATCTTACGTTACGTAGTATATTCGCGCTGGCTAGGTCGAGCAGGGACCGAATGGGCATCAATCTGACGCGGAATATTTTTTCGAGGTCCGGTGGAACGTGGGTTGCGTCCCTCGTTGCCGCCGTCTGCTTTCTTGCAGGGATCGCGGTCACCGCCCATGTCGGCCAGCTCGTTCGCAACGAACTGATCTCCCATCACAAACGGCAGGCTGTCGCCAGTCTTTCCGAAGCGCGCGCCCGGCTTGAGGGCGAAATCGGCCGGACGGTCGCTTACGGCCTCGGCATCCGGTCCTATGTGACCCAATTTGTCGACCAGCCTTTCGACTTGGAGGACTATCGCGAAATCGGGGTCGAGCTCCTTGAGGAAAACCCGTCGATCCGCTCCATCGGACTGGCGCCCAACAACATCCTGCGTGCGGTCTTTCCGTTTGAACCGAACCGGTCGGCGATCGGCCTGAACTACCGGATGAACACGGCGCAATGGCCTGCGATCCGCAAGGCCATGATGACAAGGGAAGTCGTGATCGCGGGACCGTTGGAGCTGGTCCAGGGCGGCACGGCCCTGTTGATCCGCATTCCCGTGTTCCCGGCGGCCTTCCCCGGCCAGCCCCTGGAAGAGCGCAGCTACTGGGGGGTTGCGACGCTTGCCCTTGATCAGCAGGGCCTGATGGCGGCGGCGGGGATCAAGGATGTCGTCAACGGGATCCGCATCGGGGTGGTCAACCGGGCAACCGTTGAAAACAACAAGATGATCGTCGGCAGCCCGTCCCTGTTCGAAAAGGACACCGTGTCCTTGCCGCTGCACCTGCCTGGCGGGCTCGAATGGGAAATGGTCGGGTACCCGGAGGCGGGATGGTCCAGCTCCGGCAACCAGGTCTGGATCACGCAGCTCGTGGGCAGCCTGATTTCGCTGGTCTTCGGTGCGATGGCCTTCCTGCTGATCAGTGAAGTCTACAAGGTCCGGTCGATGGCGCTGCACGATCCGTTGACCGGACTTGCCAACCGCCGGCTGCTGGAAGACCGCATGCATCAGCTTGCGGCCATGTGCGAGCGGTCCGGAGCGGGGTTCGAGATTTTCTATGTGGACCTGGATGCCTTCAAGCCGGTCAACGACAATTACGGTCATGCCGTGGGGGACCAGCTCCTGATCGAGGTCGGCCAGCGGCTGCAGAACCAGATCCGGCAGACCGATACGGTCGCGCGGGTCGGCGGTGACGAGTTCATCGTGCTGACGCCCGGCAACATGCGGCGCGAGGAAAAGAAGACGTTCCTGCATCGTTTGGGCGAGAAGGTCGCGCAGGTCTTCGAGTATTCGGGCGCCCTTATCGATGTCAGGGCCAGCATTGGATCGGCAAGCTATCCGGGAGACGCTGCCACCGTGGAAGACCTGCTCAGGGTCGCCGACGGCAGGATGTACGCGCAAAAGGCAAAATCCAAGCAGGGATCCGAGGAGTTCCCGCCCAAGGGCCTTCCCCAGACAGGTTAAATTTCTGTCATCTCGGCAACCAGCAGGTGACGCAAGGCCTGCTCGTCCCTACACTAAATCCATGAACCCGTTGATTTGGGTGTCAGGTACCGGAAGGGACGGAGAAGCCGATGGTGTTCACGTGGCGATTTTTCAAACAGGCTGCAGCAGGTCTCGCGCTGGCTGGCGCCGTTTCGGTCTCGGGACTCGGGAACGGCGCGGTGCAGGCCCAGGAGCCCGAGTGGCAACATGGATCGGCGCTTAACGGAACACCGAAATACGCTGCCGATGTCGAGCATTTCGACTACGTCAATCCTGAGGCCCCCAAAGGCGGCACCGTGCGGCTGGCCGCAAGCGGCAGTTTCGACACGTTCAATATTCTCGCTCAGAAGGGCAACCTCGCACCGGGTGTCGCCCTGATCTACGAAAGCCTGATGGAACCGTCCCTCGACGAAGAGGACATCAGCGCCCAATACGGGGTCCTTGCCGAAGCCGTCCGCTTTCCGGATGACTATTCCTGGGTGGAGTACCGGCTGAACCCCGACGCGCGCTGGCATGACGGCGAGCCGGTCACCGCCGAAGACGTTGTCTGGTCGTTTAAGAAGGCGATCGAGCTGGACCCCCAGCGCAAGTTCTACTACCAGAACGTCGAAAAGACCGAGATAGTCGACGAGCGCACGATCCGGTTCTCCTTCGATGTGAGCGGCAACCGGGAACTGCCCAAGATCATGGGTCAGCTGACGATCCTGCCGAAGCACTGGTGGGAGGGAACCGACGACAAGGGCGAGGCCCGTGACATCTCACGCTCGACGCTCGAACCGCCCCTGGGGTCGGGCCCGTACCGGATCAAGGATTTTTCCCCGAGCCGTCAGGTCATCCTCGAACGGGTCGATGACTATTGGGGCGAGGATCTGCCGATCCGGGTCGGCGCCAACAATTTCGGCGAGATCCGCTATATCTCGTTCCTGGACGACTCCGTGCAGTTCGAGGCGTTCAAGGGCGACCAGTATGACTATCATGTCGAGCGCAGCTCCAGCCAGTGGGCCAAGCGCTACGATTTTCCGGCCGTCAAGGACGGGCGCGTGGTCAAGGAGATCTTTCCGGACAAGTCGCGGGGCGTCATGCAGGGGTTCTTCTTGAACCTGCGCCGGGAAAAGTTTCAGGATCCCCGGGTCCGCCGGGCTCTCAACTTTGCCTATGATTTCGAAACCACGAACGAGATCGTCTCCGCCAATCTGTTGAAGCGGGTGAATTCCTATTTCGCCGGAACGGAGCTGGCGTCTTCGGGTCTTCCGGAGGGCAAGGAGCTGGAGATCCTGGAAGAGGTGCGCGACCTGGTGCCGCCGGAGGTCTTCACCGAGGAATACACCAATCCGGTCGGAGGGTCGCCCGACAAAGTGCGCGCCAATCTGCGCGAGGCGGTCAAGTTGTTGCGGGAAGCGGGTTACGAGCTCAAGGACCGCAAGATGATCGATCCGGCGACCGGCGAGCAGCTTTCCATCGAGTTCCTTTACAGGGACAAGGCCAGCGAGCGGTCCCTGTTGCCCTATTCCAAGAACCTGGAAGCGATCGGCATCAAGCCGATCCTGCGTCTGGTCGACACATCGCAATTCATCAACCGGATCCGCGGGCGGGATTTCGACACGACCGTCCTGGCAATCGGACAGTCGCTGTCACCTGGCAACGAACAGCGTGAATACTGGGGCTCCGAGGCTGCCGACAACGACAGCTCCGCCAATTATGCCGGCATCAGGAACCCCGCCGTCGACAAGCTGATCGACAAGGTGATCTTTGCACAAGACAGGGAAACGCTGGTGGCCGCCACCCGCGCGCTTGACCGGGTCTTGCTCTGGAACCATTACGTCGTGCCCCAGTTCTACGTCGATGAAACCCGCACGGCGCGCTGGAACCGGTTCGCTCATCCCGAGAGCATGCCGGAATACAGCACCGGCTTTCCGACGATCTGGTGGTATGACGAGGCGCTTGCCGCGAAGACGGAGGCCCTGAAATGAATGATCGCCTCACTCCCTCGCGCCGGCAGGTTCTGCACCTGGGCGGCGCGGCCGCGCTCGCCGCGTCGGTTCCCTGGTCGCCGGTGCCGGTACGGGCCCAGGAGGCGCCGGACGCCCGCCACGGCCTGTCGGTCTTCGGCGACCTGAAATACCCTGCCGATTTCGCCCATTTCGATTACGTCAATCCCGATGCCCCCAGGGGAGGCACCTTTTCGTTTCAGGCGCCCTACTGGTACTTCAACCAGAATGTCCAGACCTACAACACCTTCAATTCCTTCGTCCTGAAGGGAGACGCGCCGCCGCGCATGGAGCTTTGCTTCGACACGCTGATGGTGCGCGCCTGGGACGAGCCCGATGCGGTCTACGGCCTGGTCGCCGAAACGGTCGAAGTGTCGGAAGACGGCAATGTCTTCACATTCAACCTGCGCCCGGAAGCCAGGTTTCATGACGGCTCCAAGCTGACGGCCGAGGATGTCGCCTATTCGATCATGCTGGTCAAGGCGGACGGTCATCCGATGCTGAGCCAGCCCCTGGCCGTGCTCAAGGATGCCGTGGTTCTGGGCGAGTACAGGGTCGCGCTGCATTTTGACGGCAACCAGGCGCGCAATTTTCCGCTGACCGTTGCCGCCGACTATCCGATTTTCTCCAAGCGCTATTACACTGCCTACGATTTCAAGCAGTCGACACTGACCCCGCCGCTGTCCTCCGGACCATACAAGGTCGGCAAACACGCGATCGGCCGTTATGTGGAGTACCACCGGGTCGAGAAATACTGGGCGAGGGACCTTCCCGTCGCCAGGGGACAGTTCAACTTCGCCACGATCAGGACCGAGTTCTTCCGCGAACGGCAAGTGGCCTTCGAGTCCTTCAAGAAGGGCAACGTGTATTACCGGGAGGAATTCTCGTCGAAGAACTGGGCGACGGAATACAATTTCCCAGCCTTCGAAGACGGTCAGGTCGTGCGGCGGGAATTCCCAGATGGCCAGATTGCCGGGGCGCAGGGCTGGTTCATCAACACGCGCCTGGAGAAGTTCAAGGACCCTAGGGTGCGCGAGGCACTCGGGTTTGCCTTCGATTTCGAATGGTCCAACAAGAACCTCTTCTACGGACTGTATCAGCGGACCCAGTCCTTCTTTGAAAACTCGGCGATGAAGGCCGAAGGCACACCTTCCCCCGAAGAGCTCGCGCTATTGGAGCCCTACCGCGACCGGTTGCCCGAAGCGGTCTTCGGGGAGGCGGTCGTGCCACCGGTCAGCGACGGGTCCGGTTTCGACCGCAACCTGCTGCGCAAGGCGAGCGATCTGCTGGCCGAGGCCGGCTTTGAGCGCCAGGGATCCGATCTCATCGGCCCTGACGGCAAGCCGTTCACGATCGAGTTCCTGAACAACACCAAGGCCTTCGAGCGGATCGTCAATCCGTTCATCCAGAACCTGGAAAAGCTTGGTATCCGGGCAAACCTGCGCATCGTCGATCCCGCGCAATACCAGTCGCGGCTCAATGACTATGATTTCGATATCGCCAGCCGCAGGTTCAGCCTGTCGACGACGCTGTCGGACAGCATTCGCGATATCTGGGGATCAAAGGCGGCCGCGACGCCGGGCACCTACAATGTGGCGGGGATCGCCGATCCTGTTGTCGATGCCCTGCTCGACAAGGCGGTCGCCGCGCAAAGCCGCGAGGAAATGAACACGGCCGCGCGCGCGCTCGACCGGGTTCTGAGGGCCGGCCATTACTGGATTCCCCAATGGCACAAGAACATCCACACTGTCGCCATGTGGGATGTCTATGGATACCCGGAGGAAACGCCGCGTTATTTCTTCCCGGTGGAAGAACTCTGGTGGATAGACGCCGAAAAGGCGGAAAAACTCGGCAAAGCCGGATAATCTTCTAACAGCGACACCTTCGGCCCGTTTCAGAAGGCCAGACCAAAAAGGGAATGCACACACTCCATGGGCGCCTATATCCTTCGCCGCTTGCTTTTGATGATACCGACGCTGGTCGGGATCATGGCAATCAACTTCCTGATCGTCCAGTTCGCGCCGGGCGGTCCGGTGGAAAGGGTCATCGCCCAGCTCCAGGGCACGGATGTCTCGGCAACCTCGCGGATAAGCGGCGGCGGCGGTGACATGCTCGGCGCTGGCAATGATGCCTCCGGCGGCAGCGGGTCTGCGTCCGGAGACAGCGTCACGTCCAAGTATCGCGGCGCCCAGGGCCTGGATCCCGAATTCATCAAGCAGCTCGAGGCCCAGTTCGGGTTCGACAAACCGCCTCTGGAGCGCTTTTTGAAGATGCTGGGCGACTATGCCCGTTTCGACTTCGGTGAAAGCTATTTCCGGGACATCAAGATCTGGGAGCTGATCAAGGAAAAACTGCCGGTTTCAGTCTCGCTCGGCCTCTGGATGACCCTGATCTCCTACGCTGTTTCGATCCCGCTTGGAATTCGCAAGGCGGTCTCGGACGGCTCGAGGTTCGATATCTGGACTTCGGGGATCATCGTGGTGGCCTATGCCATCCCCGGTTTCCTGTTCGCCGTGTTGCTGATCGTGCTGTTCGCGGGCGGATCCTTCTGGGACATTTTCCCGCTGCGCGGCCTGGTCTCGGACAATTGGGAGGAACTGTCCTGGCCAGCGCGGATCCTGGATTACTTCTGGCACCTCGCCCTGCCGCTGACCGCCATGGCCCTGTCCGCCTTTGCAACCACGACGCTGCTGACCAAGAACTCGTTCCTTGACGAGATCCGCAAGCAATACGTGACCACGGCCAGGGCAAAGGGGCTCGGCGAGCGCCAGGTTCTCTACGGCCATGTGTTCCGCAATGCGATGCTCATCGTTGTCGCGGGCTTCCCGGGCGCCTTCATCTCCTCCTTCTTCGCCGGGGCGCTCCTGATCGAGACGATTTTCTCGCTCGACGGACTTGGCCTGCTCGGTTTCGAATCGGTGATCAACCGGGATTACGCCGTCGTCTTCGCGACCGTCTACATATTCGGCCTGATGGGGCTTCTGGTGAGTCTCATCTCCGACCTCACCTATACCTGGATCGATCCCCGGATCGATTTCGAAAGCCGGGAGGTCTGACACATGGATTCCCGCCTCGACAAGGACATGGAAGACGCCGGCTACGACGTGCTCAATCCGCTGCCGGAGGAAACCGCGCCGCCGCCGCAGAAGATGCGGCTGTCGCCCATCAACCGGCGCCGGCTGGCCAACTTCAAGGCCAACCGGCGGGGCCACTGGTCGCTCTGGATCTTCCTGGTGCTGTTCACCTTGGCGCTGTTCGCTGAATTCATCGCAAACGACCGGCCGATCCTCGTGTCGTACAAGGGCGAGCTCCTGGTTCCGGTGCTGGTCGATTACCCGGAAGACAGGTTCGGCGGGTTCCTGGCGGTGACCAATTACAAGGACAGCTTCATCCGGGATGAAATCAACGCGAACGGCTGGATGCTGTGGCCGCCGATACGGTACTCCTACGATTCACGCAATCTGAACCCGCCTGTCCCGGTCCCGGCACCGCCGTCCTGGACGATGGACAAGGAAGAACGCTGCGCGAAATACCCGGAAGGCGCGAACGATCCCGGCTGCATCGTCGGCAACTGGAACTGGCTCGGGACCGACGACCAGGCCCGCGATGTCTTTGCGCGGCTGCTGTACGGCTTCCGGATCTCCGTTCTGTTCGGACTGGCCCTGACACTGGCGTCGTCCGTGATCGGCATCGCCGCAGGCGCGGTCCAGGGCTATTATGGCGGCTGGACCGACCTCCTGTTCCAGAGGTTCATCGAAATCTGGACGGCGGTGCCGACGCTCTACCTGATCCTGATCGTGTCCTCGTTCCTGGTGCCGGGGTTCTGGACCCTGTTCACGATCCTGCTTGCCTTCAGCTGGGTGGCGCTGGTCGGCGTGGTCCGGGCGGAGTTCCTGCGCGGCCGGAACTTCGAGTATATCTCGGCGGCCCGGGCGCTGGGCGTGTCCAATCCCGTGATCATGTGGCGGCATCTGCTGCCGAACGCCATGGTGGCAACGCTGACCTTCATGCCTTTCATCCTGAACGGCTCGATCTCGACGCTGACGGCGCTCGACTTCCTCGGTTTCGGCCTGCCGCCCGGATCTGCCTCGCTCGGCGAGCTGCTTGCGCAGGGCAAGAACAACCTCCAGGCGCCCTGGCTCGGGATCACCGGCTTCATCGTGATCTCGCTGATGCTCAGTCTGCTGATCTTCATCGGCGAGGCCGTGCGCGATGCCTTCGATCCGCGCAAGAGCCTCGGCTAAGGAGACGACAATGACAAAAGAAACGCTCCTTTCCATCGAAGACCTGTCGGTTGCCTTCACCCAGGGCGGCAACGAGACGCTGGCCGTCGACCGGATCTCCTTCGACATCAACAAGGGCGAGACCGTTGCCCTTGTCGGCGAGAGCGGGTCCGGCAAGTCGGTTTCCGCGCTGTCGATCCTCAAACTCCTGCCCTATCCGGCGGCCTCGCACCCGTCGGGCCGGATCCTGATGAACGGCAAGGATCTTCTGACCGCCAGCGACAACGAGATGCGCAAGGTGCGCGGCAACGACGTCTCGATGATTTTCCAGGAACCGATGACCTCGCTCAACCCGTTGCACACGGTGGAAAAGCAGATCGCCGAAATCCTGACGATTCACCGGGGCATGAGCGAGACCCAGGCCCGCGCCAGGGTGCTGGAGCTGTTGAACCAGGTCGGTATCCACGATCCTGAAAAGCGCCTGAATTCCTATCCGCACCAGCTTTCGGGCGGGCAGCGCCAGCGCGTCATGATCGCCATGACGCTTGCAAACGAGCCGGACCTGCTGATCGCGGACGAGCCGACCACGGCGCTTGATGTCACGGTACAGGCGCAGATCCTGCACCTGTTGAAAGACCTTCAACGCAGCCACGGCATGGCCATGCTGTTCATCACCCACGACCTGGGGATCGTGCGCAAGTTCGCCGACCGGGTCTGCGTGATGACCGACGGCAAGATCGTCGAGCACGGGCCTGTCGCGGAGATTTTCGACAATCCGCAGCACAGCTACACAAGGCATCTTCTGGCGGCCGAACCAAAGGGGGACCCGCCGGCGACCGACAAGCAGAAGCCGATCGTGGTGCAGGCGGATGATCTGAAGGTCTGGTTTCCGGTCAAGCGGGGCCTGCTGCGCCGGACCGTCGACCACATCAAGGCGGTCGACGGGATCGACGTTGAAGTCCGGGAAGGCCAGACGCTCGGCATCGTCGGGGAGAGCGGTTCGGGCAAGACAACCCTTGGCCTCGCCATACTGCGCATGATCTCCTCAACCGGGCGGATCGCCTTCAACGGCTCGGAAATCCAGGAGAATTCCTGGAAGGAGATGCGTCCGCTGCGGCGGGACATGCAGATCGTTTTCCAGGACCCGTACGGCGCCTTGTCACCGCGCATGTCGGTGGCCGACATCGTCGGTGAAGGACTGCAAGTGCATTTCCCGGGGATCTCGGCGGGGGAGCGGGATCGCAAGGTCGCCAAGGCACTGGAGGAAGTTGGCCTTGATGCGTCCACCCGGCACCGCTATCCGCACGAGTTTTCCGGAGGCCAGCGTCAACGCATCTCGATCGCCCGCGCCATGGTTCTGGAGCCGAAATTCGTCATGCTGGACGAGCCCACATCGGCGCTCGACATGAGCGTCCAGGCCCAGGTGGTCGACCTCCTGCGCGAGCTGCAGAAGGCCCATGGCCTCGCCTATCTGTTCATCTCTCACGATCTGAAGGTGGTGCGGGCGCTCGCAAACGAAGTCATTGTCATGCGCCAGGGCAAGGTGGTGGAACAGGGCCCGGCGGAGCAGATCTTCGATGCGCCGCAGACCGATTACACCAAAGCCCTGATGGCAGCGGCTTTCCGGCTCGAGACGGCGCCGGAGGGCGTGGTGAACGTCTGACGTCGCTGCGCGGAGCGTTTCAGCGTTCGGATTCAGCGTTCGGGCATCGACCAGTCTTCGGGCGGTTTGCCGCGGTCGCGCAGGCGCAGCGCAAGGCCGATGGCAACGCCGACACCGATGGCTACCGTCAGGTCGACCAGCACGGTCAGGATGAGCGTTGTTGCGAGCAGCAGCCGGTCTGAAATCGATGTGGCCAGGTAGCCTTTCCACTTGTGCGGCTCGCTCATGGCCCAGGCCGTCAGCATCAGCAGCGCCGCCATTGCCGGCAGCGCCAGATATCCGGCCAGCGGGGCCGCCACCAGCATCACCAGCAGGATCGTGACGGCATGGACCAGCCCGGCGACCGGCGTCTTGCCGCCGGCGCGGATATTGGTGGCCGTGCGGGCGATGGCACCGGTTGCCGGCAGGCCGCCGAACAGCGAGGAGGCGAGGTTGGCCGTGCCCTGGGCGAGCATCTCGGCATTCGGCCGGTGTTTTCCCTCGATGATCCGGTCGGCAACCATGGCCGACAGCAGGGATTCGACCCCGGCCAGGAAGGCGATCACCAGGGCGGAGGGAAACAGTTCGACGACCCGGTCGACAGAAATCTC
The DNA here is from genome assembly GCF_027359675.1 of Roseibium sp. Sym1. NCBI lineage: Bacteria > Pseudomonadati > Pseudomonadota > Alphaproteobacteria > Hyphomicrobiales > Stappiaceae > Roseibium > Roseibium sp. Sym1. The sequence goes on along the minus strand of NZ_CP114786.1, from coordinate 1,070,500 downwards.
GGGCAGGGACGGCACGGGCAGACTGTTCGGCAATGCGCCGAAGCGTGAAGAGATGGTCTCCACGGGCAGCTGCAACAGGACAACGGTCAGGGACGCCGCGCCCACGGCTATGATCAGTCCGGGAAACTTCGGAAACAGCCGCCGCAGCAGGACAATCAGCAGCAGCGTGGCAAGCCCGAGGCCAAATGCCGCCAGCGTGGCGGTATCCCGGGCACCCCACAGGGCGGGAAGCTTGTCGAGGAAGTCGGCCGGCACGTCGGCGAGCCGCAGGCCGAAAAAGTCCTTGATCTGGCTGGAAGCGATGATGACGGCGATGCCGATGGTGAAACCGTTGACGACCGGTTCGGGCACGTAACGGATCAGGTTGCCGATCCGGAAATATCCGGCCACCAGAAGCATCAGCCCCGCCATGAAGGTGGCGAGCACCAGCCCGTCGTAACCGTAGTCGGCGATGACGCCGTAGACCACCACGATGAAGGCGCCGGTCGGCCCGCCGATCTGGACGCGGCTGCCGCCGAGGAGCGAAATGAAAAATCCGCCGACAATGGCCGTCACGAGGCCCGTGGCGGGATCGGCACCCGATGCAATGGCGATCGCCAGGCTTAGTGGCAACGCCACCATGGCAACGGTGATCCCGGCGGTAAAATCCGCCCAGAACAGGCGCAGGGAATAGTCCTGCAAGGTGGTGACAATCTTGGGGAGACGCATGGAGGCATCACTGGAGAGACATGGAAGAAACCAGTCTTTCGCAGTGAACGGCCGGATGCAATGGGAAAGTGGCGAGACCGAATGCCGCGTCACCCCACCCAGCAGGTGGCGAAGAAGCCGTTCTTTTCCTGGTCCTTGCCGATGGACCGGCGGGTCTTGAAGCCGATCAGGCCGTCGGCGCCGCCGACATCGTGGCCGAGGCCTTCCAGGCGCAGCTGCAGATTGCGTACCGCGCCGCGGGTGGTTTCCTTCATCGGTTTCCACGCGCCGGCAAAGCCTGTGTTGCTGCCGTAGCGGTCCGCCAGGTGGCCGACAAACAGCGCATAGGCGTCGCTCTCGTTGTATTCCTTGATGACGTAGAAATTTTCCGTGGCGATGAAGGCCGGGCCGTAGCGTCCTGCCGGCAGCAGGATATTGCCCGGCCGGTTGATCTCGTAATCCGGAAACGGTTTTCCGCTGACGCGTTTCACGCCCTCGTGCACGAAGTCCGAGATCTTCTGGCGGTTGTCCGGGCCTTCACGTGTGCAGGAAACCGTGTCGGGCAGATAGACCTCGTACCCCCAGTCGCGTCCCTTCTGCCAGCCGTGTTCGGAAAGATAATGCGCGATAGAGGCCATGGTATCGGCCTGGGACGTCCAGATATTGCGCTTGCCGTCGCCGTCGAAATCGATCGCATATTTGAGATAGGAGGACGGCAGGAACTGGGGCTGTCCCATCGCGCCGCCCCAGGAGCTTTTCATGGCGCGGCGCGACACGTCGCCGTTCTGCAGGATCTGCAGCGCGGCAACGACCTCGCCCTTGAAGAAATCCGGCCGCTGGCCCATGAAGGCCTGGGTCGCGACCACCCGCAGGGCATCGTAGGGGATCTTGGCGCCGCCATAGCCCGATTCCCGCGCCCAGATCGCCAGGATGATGCGGCCGGGCACGCCATAGCGGGCCTCGATCCGTTTCAGCGTGCCGGCATGTTTCTGCATCAGGCTGCGTCCGCGCGGCACCAGCGCGTTGAACTGGCTGGCGCGGAAATAGCGCTCCGGCGAACGGAACTCGGCCTGGAAATTGACCTTCGGCGGCGTGCCCTTGCCGCCCGGACCGACAAGGCCCGGAAGGGACGTGTCCGGCGTCAGGCCGTTCAGCTCCCGGTCGATCACGGCCTGGCTGACCCCGGCGCGGCGCGCGGCCGGCGCAATTTCAGAGGTCAGGAACTGGCGGAACTGGGCGTCGTATTTCCCGGCCTCGGCGGGAGAGCCGAGCAGTGCGGCGGCGGTGAGAGTTCCCAGAAAAAGTCTTGAAAGGCAGCGGATCACAACGGTCTCCAGAGGCAGATCTTCTGGGCAAAACCTAGCATGAACGAATGAGAGAGGGGACCTCGGTGCGCGGGCTTCCTTGAGATCTCCAAGAAAGTTTTGCGACCTTGAGGTTTGTTTCCTTTGTTTTATGGGGCTTTGAAACATTTGTCAGGCCAAGCTCCCTCTCCCATTGGGAGAGGGCTGGGGTGAGGGGGCAAAACTCCTCGCATCCTCGAGACGTTTGCTCCCTCACCCGGTCCTGCGGACCGACCTCTCCCACCGGGAGAGGTGACTGGAGTACCTGGCCGGTATCATGCCTTGAACAATTTGCTCAGAGCTCTGTCCAAGCCAGATTGCGGCCGGCCTGCGTCGTCAGCCAGGCCTTGTCGAACCGGTACCAGCTGCCGCCGCGCGCCTGGTCGTGAATGCGCGAGATCGGCGCGGCCATGAGGTGGCACATCAGGAGCGTGCCAACGGCACCATGACCGGCAAACAGCACGGGGGCCTCTTCCGGAATATGACGCAAGGCACTCTTGATGCCGGTGACGACCCTGTCCTGGGCATCGATTGCCCGTTCCCAGCCCCGGATGGAGTCGTACGGGTTGGCAAAGAACGCGTCGGCGGTTTTCTCGAATTCCGGCGGCGGCAGGAAACCTGTGGCGCTGCGGTCGTTTTCATGCAGGAACTGCAGGGCGCGTTGAAACACGCCCCTGCGGCCGCAAAACACCTGCGCGGTCTCGACCGCCTTGCGCTCGGCGCTTGAAATCACCTGGCGGATGTCGCCGGCAAAGGGCAGGGTCGCGGCCCTGGCAGCCCGTTCCCTGCCAATATCGGACAAGCCCCATTCGGGAACGGGGACGTCCGGATCGACCCTGACCTCCGGATGGGTGAGGTAGACACACCAGGACATCAAAGGTGCCCCTCGAGCCAGCCGGTGATCAGTTCATGGGCAATGGAAATCGACGGCGGGATCAGGTGGCCTTCCGGATGGCTGTGGCCCACCATCTGCCGGACCTCGTCCCGGTCGCACCATTTGCAGGCTTCCAGCTCGTCGTCCTCGATCTCGATGTCGAACGAAGTCGCGGTGCCGATACAGCCGAGCATCAGGTTGGCCGGAAACGGCCAGGGCTGGTTGGAAATCAGCCGGACCTCGCCGACGGTGATGCCCGACTCCTCCAGCGTTTCACGGCGGACCGCCTGTTCGATGGTCTCGCCCGGTTCCATGAACCCGGCCAGGGTGGTGTAGATGCCTTCCGGCAGGCGCGCCGGCCGGCCGAGCAGGGCGCGGTCACCTGTCTCGTCGGTGATCAGCATGATCACACATGGGTCCGTACGCGGAAAATGGTTGCTCTCGCAGGACGGGCAGTCGCGCCGGTAGCCGGCCTCCGCCATGACGGTCTTTTCACCGCAGCGTGAGCAGAACCGGTGGGTGCGGTGCCAGTGGATCAGCGCCCGGGCCTGGGCGAGGGCGCCCATGTCCTCCGGCGACAGGGCGTTCTGCAAGGCCAGGGTTCGCAGGTCGATCAACTGCAGATCGGCGCGTGCGTCCAGCTCCTCGTCGTCCTGGGCCAAAGTCGTCGCAAACAGGGCCCGGCCGCTTTCCTCGCGAAGCCCCAGAAAGACCATTTCAACCGGATCGGCACCGAGAGCCTTGGCCGCGTCCAGTCTATGGCCGAGTTCGAGGCGGTCGCCGGAGGAAAAGACCAGCGTGCGTGCCGTGGACAGGACGATTTCCGTGTCCGGCCTGTTGAGCAAGTCGGCGAGATAGGCCTTGTCGCCACGTTTCGTCGACTGCCGGTCCAGCGTGTTGCCGAGAAAGCTCATCTCCATGGGCTGGAGATCGGCAGCAGTGGCGAGCATGGGAAATATCCTTGGAATCTGCGGGGCGAGAGAGTGATGGCACCGGACCCTAGGGTACGGACTCATTAAATTGTGCTTTCAGGCGTCATTCGGGCACAGAAAAGCAAGGAAAAGCCTGCAGAGCTATGCTTGCGCATAGGTCAAAGGCTTTGACGTTGCTTTTCAATGCCCGATTGGCGTCCTTCGGATCGCTCAGGAAATGACTGTCTCCCGCGTTGCGAAACCTTGAAAACCATCCAGGTTTCCTGCGATTTCGCGCCTTGTATACAGTCTTTTCCTGAGCGACTTGAACGTACAATTTAATGGGTCCGTACCCTAGTTCAAGCCGTCCCGGAGGAAAAGCACCAGGGATGATCCGGTGCGATCAACTCTGAATGCAAATTGAGACAAGCGGTGGTCAATCCCTCTCCTGCGCCAGGCCGTCCCGGAGCTGTTCGATCAGGTTTTCCGCCTTGTCCGGGTCGTAGGCAAGCGGGGGGACCACGCCCCAGACCGGCCCGGGCCAGGCGGCATCCTCGCGGAAGCGGGCGATCACGTGCACATGAAGCTGCGAGACCTGGTTTCCGAGTGCGCCCACATTCAGCTTCTCGCAGTCGGTGACCCGCCTGAGACAGGTGCTTGCCTGTGCGATCTCGCGCATCAATTGTTGCTGGTCGGCCTCGTCCAGGTCGATCAGCTCCACCATGTCGGACCTGCGCGGCACCAGAAGCAGCCAGGGATAGTTGGCGTCCTTCATCAGCCGGACGGTGCAAAGCGGCAGGTCGGCGACGAAATAGCTGTCGCCTTCAAGGCGGGGATTGAGATCGAAAAACGACATGTCGGCATCCAGACAGTGAGAGGCGGCGCGGTCGCGGCCGCGGATTGCTTTTGCCCACCATATGGCTAGAGTCGGCTCGAAGTGAACCTTTATTCACACCTGCCTTCACGTGCCACATCACACTCCGGGTGCTCTTTCATGTCCCTCGAAACGGTATTGAGTTTTGTGCTTGTCGCCAGCCTGCTCGTCATGTCGCCCGGTCCCAACGGCGTTCTGATCGCCAAGACCGTGCCGACGTCCGGCCGGCTGGCCGCCTTTGCCAATATCGGTGGCTTCGTGACCGCCTTCATTCTCCATGGCACGCTGTCGATCCTCGGAATTTCCGTGATTCTGGTGCATTCGGCCGAGGCCTTCTTCGTGGTCAAGTTGCTGGGGGCCGCCTATCTGTTCTGGATTGGCCTGAAGGCGCTCCGCGAAGCCCTGTCACGCAAGACGCTGGCCCCGGATGTCTTGCCGGCGCGGCGAAAACGCACTTTGGCAAAGGCTTTCGGCGAAGGGTTCCTGACCAATGCCCTCAATCCGAAAGTGTCGATGTTCTACCTGGCGGCGTTTCCGCAGTTCATCCCGGCGGGCGAGGGCGCCGTCTCGTCGGCGATGTCGCTGGTCGCGCTGCATTCCCTGATCAATGCGCTCTGGTTCGCGGCCATGATCGTGCTTCTGGCCCGGATCAGCAGGGCGGCCCGGGATCCGTCGTTCCAGCGCTGGCTGAAGGGCGTCACCGGCCTGGTCTTCATGGGTTTCGGTCTGAAACTGGCGTCCCTGCGTCCTTGAGGAACAGCGTTTTTCCGGCAAACAAAAAACCAGAGCCGCCCTCTTGCCAAACCCCCGGGGGCATCTGATATAAGGCGCTCGGGAGGTTGGTGGTGGACGAGCCACTCGCCAACCGGGTCAGGTCCGGAAGGAAGCAGCCCTAACGAGCCTCGGCACGGGTCGCCGTGCCAGCCTCCCACCCAATTCAAAAGCCTCGAAGCTTTGCTGGAAGCACCGCCGGATCACCGCGGTGCTTTTTTGTTTTTTCGGCCGCAAAATGCCTCGGCGTCACCCCGGACGACCGAAGGGAGATCCGGGGCCCACTCATTTCCAGAGAAGTCGTTCTGAATTCTCCAAGCATGCGTTTTGCTGCCGTGGCCCCTTCAGCCGCTTCGACAAGCAGATCTGCGAGTAGGCCCCGGATCTGCGCTGCGCTTGTCCGGGGTGACACCTGCAAGCGCCTCTGCCGCCCAATGCATGTGCTTCCGCTTCCATGTTGACAGCATGTTATCTTGGTACCAATATACCAAAATGACGAAAACGATTGAACGTGTTCAGACCGGGGTCCGTGTTGAAAAACGGCTCCTGAAAGTGCTCAAGGGGCTTGCGGAGCATCTCGACATGTCACTCGGCGATCTTATCGAGGGCCTGGCGTTGCACGCCTTTGAAAACAAGCGGCCCTTCTCGGAGGAAACGCTCGGCAAGATCGCACAGCTGAAGAGTGTCTATGACCTCGACCTGACCGCTTCGGACAGTCACAAGCTCAAGGACGGAACGGATGACGGATCTTAGGAACTATGCGGAAATGACCGACCGTTTCGAGGCCGGAGTGCTCGAGGCAAGGGGCTTCACCCATGTCGATCATATCGGTGTCGCCTGCCAGATGTTGCAGCGCTATGAATTCCTCGATGCGGCGCAGCGCTACGGCCGCGCGTTGCAGGACGTCGCCGCGAGAGCGGGCGTACCGGACAAGTTCAATGTCACGATCACGCTGGCCTTTCTCGGTCTGCTGTCGGAACGCATGGCCGAAACGGCGCACGAAACCTTTGCCGAATTTCTGGAGAAGAACCCGGATCTGACCTCGAGATCGCTGATGGCGACCTGGTATTCGGACAGCCGGATGGCCTCGCCGCGGGCACGGCAGCAGTTCCTGATGCCGGACCGGTTTCAGGCATGAGGCGGGAAATCCTCTCCGGTCCGCACGCGTGAGCAAACCAACCACAGAAAAACTTTCAAAGGACCGTCCCACTTTGCAAAAAAATGGGTATGGTGCGGCTCATGGACGAGACTGGTTTTCCGGATGAGAGCGGCGCCGAGGCGCCCGGACTGATGAGCGGCGGCGGCGCGGCGGCGCCCGCGCCGAGCGATGGCGCCTACCGTGTGCTGGCGCGCAAGTACCGGCCCAAGACCTTCGAGGACCTGGTCGGCCAGGAGCCGATGGTCCAGACCCTGGAAAACGCGTTCGACACCGGCCGCATCGCACAGGCCTGGATGCTGACCGGTGTGCGCGGGGTCGGCAAGACAACGACGGCCCGCATTCTTGCCCGCGGCCTCAATTACGAGGTGCCGGGCGGTGCCGACAAGCCCACGGTCAAGCTGACCGAGGAAGGCACCCACTGCAAGGCGATCATGGAAGGCCGCCATGTCGATGTCATCGAGATGGACGCCGCCTCCCATACCGGCATCAACGACATTCGCGAGATCATCGACGCGGCCCGCTACCGTCCGGCGACGGCGCGCTACAAGGTCTATATCATCGACGAAGTGCACATGCTGTCGAACGCGGCCTTCAACGGTCTTCTGAAGACCCTGGAAGAGCCGCCGGAACATGTGAAATTCATCTTCGCCACCACCGAAATCCGCAAGGTGCCGATCACGGTCCTGTCGCGCTGCCAGCGTTTCGACCTGCGCCGGATCGACCAGGCCAAGCTGACCGGCCTGTTGCGCCGGATCTCGGACGCGGAAGGCATCCAGATCACCGACGAGGCCTTGATGCTGATCGCGCGGGCCGGCGAGGGTTCTGCGCGCGATTCGCTGTCCCTGCTGGACCAGGCCATGGCCCATGGTTCGGGGGCCATCGGGGCGGAAGATTTGCGCCAGATGCTTGGCCTTGCCGACCGGGCCCGGGTGATCGATCTCTTCGGCCACGTCATGGCCGGCCGCATCGAGGAGGCCCTCGGTGAATTGCAGGCGCAATACGAGGTCGGTGCCGATCCGGCGATCGTGCTGACGGACCTGGCCGATTTCACCCACCTGGTCACGCGCATGAAAGTGGCGCCGAAATCCGCGGACGAATCGTCGGTGACGGAAGCCGAACGCGCCCGTGGGCGCGAATATGCCGATCAGCTTTCCGTACGGCTCCTGTCCCGCGCCTGGCAGATCCTGCTGAAAGGCGTTCAGGAAGTCCATGCTGCCTCGAAGCCGCTGGCCGCCGCCGACATGGTGCTGGTACGCCTCGCCTATGCCGCCGACCTGCCGGATCCGGGCGAGCTGATGGCGCAGATCCGGAACGGGCAGACGCCGCAGGCAGGCGGCGCGCCTTCAGGTGGCGGTGCGGCGCCCTCCGGTGGTGGTGGCGGCCAGGCCATGGCGGTCGGCATGTCCCATACTTCCGGCGGTTCCGGCAGCGGTCCCAGCATGCAGGCCTCGGCCCGTCCGCAGCTCTCCGCCATCCAGGGAGGGTTGCCGGCGCCGCAGGCCTCGCCTCAGGCGGCGCCGCAGCCCGAAGCGCCGGCCGCGCCCGCCTACAACCTGAAAAACCTGCATGACTGCTCCGCGCTGGCTTCGGAAAAGCGCGACATCCCGATGAAGGTGGCGATCCAGCGGCAGATGCGGCTGGTGAAATTCGAGCCGGGCAAGATCGAGATCCAGCCGACAGAGGATGCGCCCGCCGACATTGCCGGCGAGTTCGGCCGCAAGCTCACCGAGTGGACCGGCCAGCGCTGGTTCGTCGTGGTTTCCCGGACCCAGGGCCGGCCGACCATCCACGAGGAGAATGAAGCCAACCAGCAGCAGCTTCTCTCCGATGCCAAGTCGCATCCGACGGTGGCCTCCCTGCTCGCGGCGTTCCCCGGGGCGAAGGTTGTCGATGTTACTGTCAAGGTCACGGAAGAGGACGAGGCGGCGATGGTGGATCCCATGGTCAGTGATCCGCTGCTGAGCGAAGCGCTCGGCGATGACGAAGACGATTGATCGGAACACCTTGTTCTTCTAAATGCAGTTCCCAGATGGGGTTTGACGCGCGGCAGGGCGCCGCTGCGGACGAGTAAAGGAGAGATCCGATGGATTTCCTGAAAATGATGAAGCAGGCCAAGCAGATGCAGGAGCAGATGGGCTCGCTTCAGGAACAGATTGTCGACATCGAAGTCGAGGGCAGTGCCGGCGCCGGCCTGGTCACCGTGACGCTCAACGGCAAGGGCGACATGAAGAGCCTTGCCATCGATCCGTCCCTGATGAAAGAGGACGAAAAGGAAATCCTTGAAGACCTGATCATTGCCGCGCACACGGAAGCACGCGCCAAGGTCGAACAGGCAATCCAGGAAAAGACCCAGGACCTGATGGGCGGCCTCGGCCTTCCCGCCGACATGAAACTGCCGTTCTGAGGTCAGGTGCTGCGGGAAATTGCCGGCTTTTGCCCCTCATCCGGCCCAGCTGGCCACTTTCTCCCGACGCGGAGAAGGGACCGGAGCGTGCCGCAAATCCGCAAAAATGTAGCCTCTCCCAATGGGAGAGGTCGGGCCGCAGGCCCGGGTGAGGGGATAGACCCCTCCTGATTGTGAAAGCTCTTTTGAAGAGAAACATATGGCGCAAAAACAAGTTGCGGGACCGGAAATCGAGCGGTTGATCCAGCTCCTGGCTAAGCTGCCGGGGCTCGGGCCGCGCTCGGCCCGCCGCGCCGCGCTGCATCTCATCAAGAAGAAGGATCAGCTGCTGGTGCCGCTGGCCGAGGCCATGGGTGTCGCGGTCCGCGACATCGGCATCTGTTCCACCTGCGGCACCGTCGACACCTGCGACCCCTGCACCATCTGCGCCGACCCGAAACGGGATCCGGGCGTGCTGGTCGTGGTCGAGGATGTCGCCGACCTGTGGGCGCTGGAACGGGCCGGGGCGATCAACGCCCGCTACCATGTGCTCGGCGGCACCCTGTCGCCGCTCGACGGCGTCGGCCCGGAAGACCTCAACCTTGCCTCCCTGATCGAGCGCTGCGGCGCCGAGGATCTCAACGAGGTCATCCTGGCGATCAACGCCACGGTCGAAGGCCAGACGACGGCCCACTACATCATGGACCAGCTGTCCCACCTTGATGTCAACGTCACCCGCCTTGCCCATGGCGTGCCGGTCGGCGGCGAGCTGGATTACCTGGACGAAGGCACGCTGGCGCAAGCGCTGAGAGCGCGCACGCGGGTTTGAGGGCCCTACTTCTGAAAAAGTCGCGCCTACCGGGGCTTTGTTGACGTCCTAAACCACCCCGGCGGTCATCCCGGCCTTGAGCCGGGACCCAATCCACATCGCTTCCCGGAAAGAGGTCTGGATTTGAGCGCTGTCAGCCGGCAATGCTGTGCCTCTTCCATTGCCTCTGGAAACCAATGGGTCCCCGATTGCGCTTCGCTTGTCGGGGATGACACAGGAGAGAAGTTCAGCGTTTCACTTTGTTCCTACCGTTCGAACAGAAACGCCGAACAGAACAGATCCCCGGGAAAGCGGAACAGCTCCTGGACGCGGCTGAAGCCTGCCTGTTCCCCCATGGCAATCCAGTCTTCCGGCGGTTCGGGATAGTCGCAGGTGCGGATGTGATTCCAGAGATGGGCGTATTCGGTGTCCGTCAGGATTGAGAACCTGCGGCGCAGTTCGCTTTCCCAGCGCTTGGTAAAGTCTGCACGTGTTTCGCCCGTCCGGCAGATCGGCTCGGCACACACGAAGATCCCGCCCGGCTTCAGCGCCTCGTGAAGGCTCGCCAGCATCTCCCGCTTCCGGTCGCGCCGAAGATGGTGGATGGAAAACCCGCACCAGATGATGTCGCAGCTTTGCGGCCTCTGCAGAACCGCGTCGTGTATGTCCTCTTCCGACAGGGTCACCGCGTAGGAAACACCCGCCATGACATCGGCGGCGCACTCCAGTGCCGGCCGGGACAGGTCGATGCCGTCATACCGCGTCACCTTGCTGCCCTTGAGAACGCAGCGGGCGAGGCTGGCGTCGCCGCAGGCGAGGTCGAGAAAGGTGAATGGCCGGTCGAAGCGGGTCTCGATCAGCCGGCGCAGGATCTGGCCGAGTTCCCGGTGATGCATCCCGTTGGCGCGCACCAGCTTCTGGTAGATGCCCCATTCATACTGGAACATGTCGAGCGCTTCTGAGGCGTGGGCAGGAGCGGCGGTGCCATCGGCATGCGTATGAAGTTGTGTCATGTGGGCTCCGGGGCAAGAGAGCAAAAGAAACCGGCAGGACAAGATACAACCAAACTGGTGTTCTTCGAGAACGTATACAACGAATAGTTGATAACGGTTTACCTTCCACTTCACAATTCAACGTTCCCCAGGGTCTTGCTTCATCCGCGGTGTCACCCCGGGCGAGCGAAGCGAGACCCGGGGCCCACTCATTTCCAGAGAGCTGCTGGTGCGTTTCCGCTCTCGGAAATCCTTCCGATTGCTTCAGCAAGCGGTTATGCGAGTAGGCCCCGGCTCGCGCTTCGCTTGGCCGGGGTGACAGCCGCGATAGTCGAAAGTCCAGGTGGCGATCGCTCAACACCCCGGCAGATCTAACGCCCACCCTTGCGCCGATCCACTCCGCCCCCTATGTCGGGGCGGTCGCAATCCAAATCACGAAGGTGTCATGTTCCAAGCCGCTGCCCGTGCCATGTCCGAGGTGTTCGAGCCGCCGTTCCGCGCGATTTTCTGGAAGATGCTCGGGTTCACGCTCGGCATCCTGGTGGTGATCTGGATCGTGCTGCAATGGCTGGTCACCCACTTTCTCGGTGTGGCGGCGACCGAATATGGCAATGGCGCCGGCTGGGTCGGCTGGATCGAGTGGTCGATCTCGATCCTGACCGGCATCGGCGCCGTCTTCGCCCTCGGTTTCCTGATCGCGCCGATTTCGGCGCTGTTCGCGGGCCTGTTCCAGGACGAAATCGCGGATATCGTCGATCGGAAGGATTATCCGGGCGACCGTCCCGGCACGGCGCTGCCGTTTTCGCAGGCGGTAATGCAGACGATCAAGTTCACCGGTGTTGTCATTCTCGGCAACCTGTTCGCGCTTATCCTGCTGCTGGTCCCGGGCATCAACCTGGTCGCGTTTTTCCTGGTGAACGGCTATCTGCTCGGACGTGAATTCTTTGAATTCGCGGCCATGCGCTTCCTGCCCCCGGCCGAGGCGAAGGCCTTCCGCAAGGCGCGCGGCGGCACCGTGTTTCTGGCCGGCCTGATCATCGCCTGCCTTCTGGCCGTGCCGATCCTCAACCTGGTCACGCCGATCTTCGCGACAATCTTCATGCTGCATCTCTTCAAGATGCTTGCCGCCGAGCGGCAAAGACAGGCAAGGGTATAACCGGTTAGTTAGCAACTTATAAGGGTGTCTGTGATAACCCGGCTGCGTCTGAAAAAAGGCTGCTGCCATGACAAAGCTGGTTGTTACAAGTTTTCTCCAAACCTTTTCCGTTGCCGGCCTGGACGCCATCTTGCGTGCGCTTGGATGGGTGATTGCCGGCCTTTTGGGAATTCTGGTGCTTTCGTCGCTCACCAGCGCCTATTTCCTCAGCACGTTCCTGGAAGAATTTATCCTGTTGGCGATCGCCTTCGCCCTGCAGGCTCTTCCTGCCTTGGTGCTGCTTGTTTTCTCAAGCTACATTTTGGCTCCGACTTCGGTGGTCTATGGCCTGGCGTTCCAGTCAACGGTCGCGAAAGCGGTGGAGACCCGCAACTATCGTGACGATCTTCCGGGGCAGCAGGTGATCGGCGCAAAGCCATTTCTGCGCGCGGTCCGCACCCTGATCTTGTTGGTGCTGATAAGTTTGTTCAGTGTGGTGGCAACAAATCTCGGCGGCTTTTTCAGCGGGTTGTTGTTTTATTGGCTTGCTACGGGACGGCTGCTCGGCCGCGATCAATTCCTGTCAACGGCGCGCCGCTATCTCTCGGACGGGCGCGCAGAGGATTTATGCCGCCAAAATGCCTGGCCGGTGTTCTTTGCCGGACTGGCCATGAGTGGCTTCATGCTCGTGCCGGTCCTCAATCTTGCCACCCCCGTCTTTTCAACAATCCTGACGATACATCTTTTCAAGCGCTTGCATCGGCGACCGCAATCTGACCAAGTGCCCCTCCGTTAGGGAGGAATGCATGCAGGACCTGCTGACCGAGATCGCAGAGGCGGCGGCCGCCAGTCCGGACAAGGGCGATGTCGCGACCTATATTCCGGAGCTGGCCGGCATCAATCCGAACCAGTTCGGTATCGCCATCGCCATGGCCGACGGCCGCGTCTTTACCGCGGGCGACGCGGATGTGCCGTTTTCGATCCAGTCGGTGTCCAAGGTGTTCGCGCTGGCGCTGGCGCTCGGCCGGGTCGGCGACCAGATCTGGAACCGGGTCGGACGGGAGCCCTCCGGCCTGTCGTTTGATTCGGTCCTGCTTCTGGAGCGCGAAAACGGCATTCCGCGCAATCCCTTCATCAATGCCGGAGCCCTTGTTACCACCGACACCTACCTGTCGGGATCGAGCCCGCGCGAGGCCCTGGGCGAGCTGCTCCGCTTCATCCGGGCCGCGGCCGATGACGACAGCATCCACATGAACGAGAAGGTGGCCAAGTCGGAAATCGCGACCGGCCACCGCAATTTCTCGCTGGCGCACTATCTGGCTTCTTGCGGCAACCTGCGGGCAACCGTCGACAAGGTGCTCGGCACTTACTGCCACCAATGCGCGGTGGAAATGACCTGCCGCCAGCTGGCGCTGGCCGGGCGCTTCCTGGTCGATGCCCCGTCCATGCCCGGGCTGGTCTCGGTCGAGCGCCGCCGCCGGATCAACGCGCTGATGATGACCTGCGGCCATTACGACGGCTCCGGCGATTTTGCCTTCCGGGTCGGCATGCCCGGAAAGAGCGGCGTCGGCGGCGGCATCCTGGTAATTTCACCCAGCCGGGCCGCCATTGCCGTGTGGTCGCCGGGGCTGAACCGCTACGGAAATTCAAAGCTCGGCACGGAAGCCATGGAGCTGTTCGCCCGCAAGACCGGCTGGTCCGTTTTCGGCGTGCCCCATGGCGGGGAAATCACGCTCTAATCGTTGTGAAGCAATCACTTTGCCTAAAGCTATGGGTCTATAATGGTCACACAAACTGCTAGCCATCGCAGCGGCCGAAGAAGATCTCTTCGACCTGAAGAAGCCCGGCTCTGTGAACAACTGTCCCATTGGATGCTCAAGGATATGGTTGCGCGTCTCTCAGCTCTTTCGCCTGCACCTGACCTGCTGTGTGACGAAGGGCAAAGCAATTTCGAACTTTGTTGTGACGCGCTGGCAAGGTTGGGCTTGTTGACGTGGGAAAACACTTATTGGCGCGTCTTGAGGCAACCGGAAGACCTTCCCAACCTGCCGGACACTGTTTGTCGGGCGGATTTGGATGCTCTCCTGGATGGTTTTGCATGTCACGCGGAATACGTGGATGTTTTGGCGCCCTTAGGGACAAATGTTGTTTCCAGCGATCCAGCTCTACGCCGTGTTTGTGAAGCAATGTCCGCATGCGGATATATGGAAAAGCACGAAGACAAGAAGTTCTCTCGCAGAGAAGTTTGGTGTTGGGCGCCGCGCTTTCTTCCTTGGCTAATTTGCCATGGAGGCGCCGCGTTGATGGATATCGAACCGGTATCCGATGAAACACTCGAGGCAGCTGTTGCCGACATGGGTGAGAGCTTTCGGGACAATCTGAGCTCAAACCATTTTTCCGACCAACCTTCTTTCATACGCTTCTGTCTGTGCCGTCGCCGTGACGGGGTGTGGTTGACCGACAAGGAATTGAGCAACACGCAAGACCGAGATCTGCCAAGCGAAGATTGGGACCTACCGCTGGCAGCTGCTCTTTATCGCCGGTTTCACGATAAGGCAGGATGAGAATAGAAAAGAACCGCTTCTTCTGGCGATGTTTCTCTTTCAACGAAGACACTACGGATCGTCCCGTTTAGGTCACTTTTCATCACCAGGTGAATTTAAAACGATATAGAAGTGGTTGCAGGCCACTTTGGCCTATAGGATATTTTGACGTTTGCGAGCGTTGGCGCTAGAACCCCTCTAGACAACGCTTTGATTTACTTACGTTTGCGTAAACGTAAGCCGGAGCGAAATGCGCTAAGGATGCGTCGTTTGAAATCGGCTCTCCGCCGTGCCGCCAGGCACGACAGGTCAATGAAAACGGTGCGTTTTTTGCTCTTTTCGATCCAGCGTCGTACGGGAGAGGAATTCCATGTCGAACGCCGATATGCGGGGCAATCGCCCCCTGTCGCCCCATCTTCAGATTTACAAACCGATTCTGACGATGGTCATGTCCATCCTGCACCGCATCACCGGCGCAGCTCTTTATTTCGGCACCATCCTTCTGGCCTGGTGGCTGATCGCCGCGGCCGCCGGTCCCGGCTACTTCGAATTTGTCGACGGCATCTACGGCTCCTTCATCGGCCGACTGATCCTGTTCGGCTTCACCTGGGCCCTGGTGCATCACATGCTCGGCGGCCTGCGCCACTTCATCTGGGACATGGGCGCCGGTTTCGGCAAGGAGGCCCGCGAGTGGCTCGCCAAGGCGACCATCATCGGCTCCGTTGTCCTGACGCTGATCCTCTGGATCATCGGCTACATGGTTCGCTGAAGGAGAGTGTCATGAGTGATATGCGCACACCCCTCAACAAGGTTCGCGGGCTGGGCTCCGCCAAGGAAGGCACCGACCATTTCTGGAAACAGCGCCTGACGGCCGTTGCCAACGTCTTCCTGATCTCGTTCTTCGTGATCCTGGTCATCGCGATCCAGGGTTCCAGCCACGCCGAACTGGTCGACACCCTGAAGAACCCCCTCGTTTCCATCATCCTGCTCCTGGTGATCCTCTCCGGCGTCTATCACATGAAGCTCGGCATGCAGGTGATCATCGAGGACTACGTGCACGGCGAAGGCCTCAAGTTCCTCACGCTGATGGCGAACACCTTCTTCTGTGCCTTTATCGGTTTCGGCTGCGTCTTCGCAGTGCTCAAGATTGGCTTTGGAGGCTAACCCGGATGGCCAAGACGTATGAATTTGTCGACCACCACTATGATGTTGTCGTGGTCGGTGCCGGCGGCGCGGGTCTGCGCGCCACCCTCGGCATGGCCGAACAGGGACTTCGAACCGCCTGCATCTCCAAGGTGTTTCCGACAAGGTCCCACACCGTGGCCGCCCAGGGCGGCATCGCCGCGTCCCTCGTCAACATGACGCCGGACAGCTGGCAATGGCACATGTATGACACGGTCAAGGGGTCCGACTGGCTCGGCGACACCGACGCCATGGAATATCTCGCCCGCGAGGCCCCGAAAGCCATCTACGAGCTGGAACACTACGGTGTGCCGTTCTCGCGCACCGAGGAAGGCAAGATCTACCAGCGCCCCTTCGGCGGCCACATGCAGAATTTCGGCGAGGGCCCGCCCGTGCAGCGCACCTGTGCCGCGGCCGACCGGACCGGTCATGCCATCCTGCACACGCTCTACGGCCAGTCCCTGCGCAACAACGCCGAATTCTACATCGAGTATTTCGCGCTGGACCTGATCATGTCCGAGGACGGCGTCTGCCAGGGGGTGATTGCCTGGAACCTCGATGACGGCACCATCCACCGCTTCGCGGCCAAGACGGTCGTGCTGGCGACCGGTGGTTACGGCAGGGCCTTTTTCTCCTGTACCTCCGCCCACACCTGCACCGGTGACGGCGGCGGCATGGTGGCCCGTGCGGGCCTGCCCCTGCAGGACATGGAATTCGTCCAGTTCCACCCGACCGGCATCTATGGTGCGGGCTGCCTGATCACCGAGGGCGCGCGCGGCGAAGGCGGCTACCTGACCAACTCCGAAGGCGAGCGCTTCATGGAGCGCTACGCACCGTCGGCGAAGGACCTTGCCTCCCGTGACGTGGTTTCCCGCTGCATGACCATCGAGATCCGCGAAGGCCGCGGTGTCGGTCCGAAGAAGGACCACATCTATCTGCACCTGGATCACCTCGATCCGGCGCTGCTGGCCGAGCGCCTTCCGGGCATTTCGGAAAGCGCGCGCATCTTTGCGGGTGTCGATCTGACCAAGGAGCCGATTCCGGTCCTGCCGACCGTCCACTACAACATGGGCGGCATTCCGACCAACTACTGGGGCGAGGTGCTTAACGCGGACGCCGACAATCCGACCCGTATCCAGCCAGGCCTGATGGCCGTCGGCGAAGCGGCCTGTGCCTCCGTTCACGGCGCCAACCGCCTCGGTTCGAACTCCCTGACCGACCTTGTCGTGTTCGGCCGCGCCGCCGCGCTCCGGGCCGGCGAGGTGATCGACCGGAACGCTGCCATTCCGACGCCCGACGAAGCCTCCTGCGAGGCCATCATGGACCGCTTCGACCGGCTCAGGAACGCCAATGGCAAGACCCCTACCGCGGAGCTGCGCGAGAAGATGCAGCGGGCCATGCAGGAAGACGCCGCTGTTTTCCGCACCCAGGAAAGCCTCGAGCAGGGCTGCAAGCGCGTCACCGAGGTCTGGGGGGAACTCAAGGATCTGAAGGTTACCGACCGCTCGATGATCTGGAATTCCGATCTTGTGGAAACACTGGAACTGGAAAACCTGATGGCCAATGCCATTACCACGGTCTATGGCGCGGAAGCCCGCAAGGAAAGCCGCGGTGCCCATGCGCGCGAGGACTACAAGGACGGCCCGCTCTCCGGCCGCAACGACGAGGAATGGCGCAAGCACACGCTCGCCCGGGTGGACGAGGCCGGCAACGTCAAGCTGGACTACCGGCCGGTGATCGTGGATCCGCTGACGCCGCTCGAAGAAGGCGGCATCGACCCGAAAAAGATCGCGCCGAAGGCGCGGGTCTACTAGGGAGCGGCTTGTGAGTCAGGCGGCAACCCTTCCCGATACCAGAAGCCCGTTCGGCACCTATCCTGCCGAGCGGCTGGTGCGGGCTGCCTGGCGCCTGGCCGACCGGCACGACCTGTCGCGCGGCCTGCGCAAGCGCATCCGTGCCCTGGTCGCGCGGCTGTTCAAGGGGCCGTACGATCTGGAAGCGGAAGGCCTGAAGTTCCGGATCTACCCGGGCGAGAACTATGACGACCGCAAGATCCTGGCCAAGGGCCGCCTGCCGGAACGGCAAGAGCACAGGCTGCTCGAACCGCATCTGGGCGAGGGCAAGGTCTTTGTCGATGTCGGCGCCAATATCGGCTCCTATTCGATCTTTGCAGCCAGGTCCGGCGCCGATGTGCTTGCCATCGAGGCCAATCCGCAAACGGCGACAAAGCTCGGCTTCAACGTCCAGGCCAACGGCCTCGCAAACGTCAAGATCGTCAATTCGGCGGTCGGCCCGCGCGAGGACACGCTGCCCCTGTGGCAGGAGCCCAGCAATTGCGGTTTCGCCACCTTTGTCGAGGACCTGACCACGGGTGAATGGGCCGGCGACTGGTCGCCGACCTTCGTCAAGGTGCGCCCGCTCACCGGCATCGCCCATGACCAGGGGCTCAACCGGATCGACGTTCTGAAAGTGGATGTGGAAGGCTTCGAGGACCGGGTCCTGCTTCCCTTCCTGCGTCACGCGGAAAGGGACCTCTGGCCCCGCGTGATCCTTCTTGAAACCAATTGCCGGCCCTATTGGACCGAGGATTGCCTGCCCGAGCTGGCAAACCGGGACTATCGGATCACCGGCCAGACGAATGACAACATGATTTTCGAGCTCGCTGCCTGAGTTCGATCATTTTTGGCCCCTATTGCCTTGAACGGCGCGAAAACGGGGCCCAACGCGGAGCATGTACAAATGGTTCAGCTGACGCTACCCAGGAACTCCACGGTGACCGAGGGCAAGGTGTGGGACAAGCCGGAAGGCGCCACCAACCTGCGCGAATACCGGATCTACCGCTGGAACCCGGACGACGGCCGCAACCCGCGGGTCGACACCTATTTCGTCGATGCGGACGATTGCGGGCCGATGGTGCTCGACGGTCTCATCTATATCAAGAACAAGATCGACCCGACGCTGACCTTCCGCCGTTCCTGCCGCGAAGGCATCTGCGGCTCCTGCGCCATGAACATCGACGGTACAAACACGCTGGCCTGCACCAAGGGCACCGACGAGATCGCCGGCGACGTCGTCAAGATCTATCCCCTGCCGCACATGGCCGTGGTCAAGGACCTCGTGCCGGACATGACCAACTTCTACGCCCAGCACCGCTCCATCGAGCCCTGGCTGAAGACGGTCTCGCCGGCCCCGGAAAAGGAATGGCGCCAGTCCCACGAGGACCGGGTCAAGCTGGACGGCCTCTACGAGTGTATCCTGTGCGCCTGCTGCTCGACCTCCTGCCCGAGCTACTGGTGGAATGGCGACCGCTACCTCGGCCCGGCCATCCTGCTGCAGGCCTATCGCTGGCTGATCGACAGCCGCGACGAGGCCACCGGCGAGCGCCTGGACAACCTGGAAGATCCGTTCCGGCTTTACCGCTGCCACACCATCATGAACTGCTCCCAGGCCTGCCCGAAAGGCCTCAACCCGGCCAAGGCAATTGCCGAGATCAAGAAGATGATGGTCGAACGCCGGGTGTAACCTGCGCAGCGCCGAACAGTCCGAAAGGCCGTCCCACGGGGCGGCCTTTGTGTTTTGACCAGCATGATGTGAAGTGAAGGAAATGGTCTTCTTGAACCGAAGCGTGCATAGGTGCATAAAATGCCTTTGCACTCGTTGTTAGGTTTAGAAATGAAGTATACTCGAAATAAGAAATCTATTCCTCACTGGTGCAGTTGGGCGTTGGCATTGCTTTTCTGCTGCGTCTCCAGAAATGTAAACGCTAAAGATGTAAGAATTCATCTGAATGAAAATGTGTTGAAGTGTTTTCCTGGTGCTTACGTAGGTGAAACCGTTAGTAGCTCCTTGTACCCCTATACCGATCTTCGTGACCTTTCTTTTAATCTTATCTTCACGCGGAGCGCTGAATTGTTTCAGGAAGCTCGATACAAGAACCAGTGCGACTTGTATGCGGATCTGGACCGAGAATTGTGGACAGAAAAAGAAGAGCTGGTGCAAGAAATAGAAAACTCTGGTGAGCAGGAACGGGGCGTCTTCAGTCAAGAATTGCGGGATCTTGCTTTAAAAAAATCCCTCTCATCTCAAGAAATACATATCCGACTGAATATTGCTGTGGCCGATGAGGCTGCGCGACTTGAGGAGTGGGCTATCGCGTCTGCAGCCTATCTCAGCTTGGTCGATACCTATGTAAAGATTTCCCAATTGAAGCAAATACCGGTTGCTGTTCCCAAAGTGTATCCTGACGACTATCTGTTGGGCCTGGCGATAAAAGGATTCGAGATCACGCGCCCACTAGCAGTGAAGGAGCAAGGGAGAGAAGAAGACAGCATGACCGACTACTTCAACGAATTGAAGACGAAAGTTGATGAGATCCTGACAGGCAAAGGCGGCTAGTCTCACCGTCGAGCGGCTGCCGCCACACTTCCCCAAAGGCCTCAACCGGGCCAAGGCAATCGCCGAGATCAAGAAGATGATGGTCGAACGCCGGGTTTGATCTCTTCTGTTTGGGCGTTTGAAAGGCCGTCCCCCGGGGCGGCCTTCTTGGTTTGACTTCTCCGTCCGTCATTCCGGACAAGCGCAGCACAGCTGCGTGCTGATCCGGAACCCAGCGCATACTTCGCGCCGTAGGCGCGTCCTAATAAAGTCAGATGTTTGATTGGTATTGTGCTCGCTTTCGCTCGCGCTGATACGCTGGGTTCCGGATCGGCGTGCAGCGACGCTGCACTTGTCCGGAATGACAGTTGGAGGGTTTGTCATCAGGCCGAAACGCGCTTTCGCGCGAAATATGTCCGGGTCTGGGATGTCCATTGCACTGTGTCGAGGAAGACTTGGTCATGCGATTGCTTGAGGTTTCAACTTCAATGTCACGCGTGATACAGTTGCTGCCTATTTCAATGTCCGGAGTATTAAGTCAAAATGATTGTTAGAAGCGTTCTGGTGTTTCTTCTATTGTTGTTCGTTCAGAGTAATACGCACGCACAGGATTGCGCGGAGCCAGTGAGGTTCGAGGAAACGAAAGACTATTCGCAGTTTGAAGCGCTCGAAGCAGAGTCCAAGTCCGAAGACGAGGTTTTCGAGAAATTTGCCGAAGTGAGCAAACTGGGCGAAGCCATTCTTGAGTATAAGGACTTTGTCTCAAAAGAGGAATTTGAGTTATTTAACGACATCGAGAAAATTCGTCGAAAGTGGCGTGAAGGAGAAGGTTTTATTGCGCAACATTTGTTATTGTCTTTTGTCTATACTGAGGCTGAGTACCTCCAAGAAAATGATTATATCGATTTTTTGGAAGAGTTTTTGAATGCAAACGAAGAATTCTGTTGGCTGGAGACAGACAACCAATACTTCGATTTTTTGAAATACAAGCTCCGGGAGGCGCAAACGTATCCACAGGGGCTTGAGCTTGAAGAACTGATTGCATTCTTTAGAAACGCAATATGGCGTTCAGGTGACGAAAACTTCCTTCAAGACTACTTTGATTTGATGCGCTTGGGTGGACTGGGATTGGTTAAAGAGGAATTGGGGATTTGGAGTGAAAGAAATTCTTCCAATGATTTTTGTAGCGGTGTCGCGCATTGTATCGAGCGGATAAGAATCGAATTCGAAAAAACAAAAGCAGAAAGCAGGAATAATTGGCAGCGAAAGGAGAAAAAGTTCGACTGCGAAGGCGTGTACGCAAATTCTTCCGGGAAATTCATCAAGGTCGATTTGTGTTGATGGATGCTGTCATTCCTGCTTGGGGCCAGCCTTTTTGTCTTCTGTCCGGGAGGGCGATGGAGAGGTGGTGGATAACCATCCTCACCCTTTCGCCCGGCACACCAGCAGCGAACTGTTGCACCAGCCGCGAAAGCCCGGCAGGCGGCCGAGGGTTCGTGTGAGGCCTTTTTCCATGGGTTTCAGTGGTCCCCATTCAAACGTCTTGCCACGCAGGTGATGGAACAACCTGCCGTGGCGGTTGTGCTCCTCGTACCAGGGGCTCAGCATCGGCAGGTAGGGCAGGCAGGAGAGATAGCCGATGCCGTGCACGGCTTCGATGGTGACCGCCCGGCCGACGATGTCCGACCATTCCTTGAGCGTCATGCGCACATGGTGTTCCGGGTAGTGCAGGTGGCGAAGCTTGAGCCGGTCGAGCCGGTAGAGCTGCGGTACGACGGCCAGAATCAGGCCGCCCGGCGCGACGACCTCGCCGCATTGGCGCATCACCGCTTCGATCGCCGGTCCCTGGCCGGGCAGGTGCTCCAGAACGTCGAGCAGCGTGATCACGTCCGGGCGCCAGGGCAGCTCGTCCCGGTGCTCGGACAATCGGGTGGCGTCGAGCACGATGTCCGGCTCGAAGGCGGCCTCATAGTCGGCGCCGCAATAGTCGAACGCGAGGCCGGTATCGGCGAGATAGTCCCGGGAGATGGAGGTCGAGCAGCCGATGTCGAGGATCCGGGGCGGCCGGTCGAGGTCGCACGCCCAAGCGCGGATCCGCCGCGACACGACATCGAACTTCACCGTGCCGTAGAGATTGCGTTCGGCATTTGAAAGTTTCCTGACAAGGTATTCGGAATGAACGGTGTGCCCTGAGGGCGTGTCCGTCACATCCTGTCTCTCTGTTCGATCCAGAGCTGGGTGCACGTTGCCTCTCCTTCCGGTTCCAGGCGGTGGATGCCGGGTTCGTAAGTGCTGGTGGTCAGGTCGGCCATCAGCACGATCAGCTCTCCGAGGATCAGTTCGACGATCTCGTCGGCGACGCTGCCCGAGCCCGGAATGAAGTTGGCCGGATAGCCGTCATTGACCAGGCAGATCTGGCGGCTGTCCTGCGTGCCCGAAGCCGGCAGTTGAAAGGCCCGGATCGATGGATGGATCTCGTGGGACGGCGCGGTTTCCAGATAACCGACATCGATCTCGATCCGGCGCGAACTCGCGCTCGCCACCAGGCAGCCGCTGCGCAATTGCCCGAGCACGTCGGCGGTGATGGACAGGGCGCCGGCCGCGCCGATAACAAGGTCGCAGCGGCCAAGGTCGCCTGGTGTGAGGCCGGCATCGAAACCATTGAGGCGGGCCTCGGCCACTTTCAACGGATTGACGTCGATCAGCGCGGGGATCATGTCCAGCCGCCGCAGACCCTGCGCCACACCGAAGCCGATCCAGCCGGCCCCGAACACCGCGGCCCGCCGTCCGGCCAGGCTGTTGCCGAGGTCGCGCATGAGACCGTCCAGACAGCGGGCAATGGTCTCGCCGCAGCGGGTCGCCTCCAGGCGCTTCAGCTCGCTGTCCGCGCAATGCAGCACGGGAAACCTGAGATCCGTTCGCGCCGCCCGCCAGACCCCCTGCTTGGTGATCTCGACCACGCCTTCGACAAGGTCGAGCTGGTCCTGGAACTGCTCATGCAGCAGTTCGACCACATAGCCGCCGACCTCCTGGACGACCAGTTTCCGGCCGGAGCTGCGGCAGGCCCGGAAACTCCTTTCCAGCACGGCCGTCAGCACCTGCCGGAATTCGATTTCCGTCTTCGGGCAGTGAACCCTGTCGCCATACCGGGCCTGCCATTTCAGGCGCGTGGCCTCGCTGCCCGAGGAATAGGGCACGCCGATAACGGCGTCGAACTCCATGACCCCAGACAGCGCATCGATCATGCGCATGGTGTCGTCGAAGAGATGGGCCACCAGCAGGTAACGATGCGCGTCGCCCCGTCCAAGATTCAGCCGCTGGACCAGCGCCGGCAAATAATCGGCGCGGCGGGCAAAGCCGGGAGCTGTCTGAAAAGGGGGCTCTTGCAATGTATTCATTGTTATATTTCACGATGACATTTCTATTCTTGCATTTAACTTGCTTCACAGACAAGCGCAGGTTGAGGATCGGTCGGAGAAATCACCGGAAAATTCGGTGGGAGCCCGTCTGCACGGTTTTTGCTGAAACACTGCTCGGCAGGTCCGCAAAACCGGCCCGTTCTGGTCGTGTTTCCTCCGGAAGGTCTGTCGAGAGGGCGCCGTGACGGCGCCCGTTGGCAGAGGAAAGATTGCATGACAAACGAGACCGACAGCGCCGCTGGACCGGGGCCGCGCGAGGGGGGCCGGCCGCCAATCAGGCCGCGGGCCTTGCTGATGTCTCCAGGCGTCAAATTCGTTCTGATCGGCATTCTCACAGTGATGCTGGTGGTGCCCAGCCTGTTCGTCTGGGTCCTGGTCGAGGAGCGCGCGGAGCGTGCGCGGGAGGTGGCGCGCGACATTGCCGGCTCCTGGGGCGGGACCCAACAGGTCAACGGACCCTATCTGGTCGTGCCCTTCAGCGAGACCGTGACGCGGGGAACGGGAGAAAAAGGCAAGACCGAAGTCTATTGGCGCACGGCGGTCCTGTTTCCGGAAAGGCTCGACGTGACTGGCGAAATCCAGGTCGAGGAACGCCGCAAGTCGATCTATTCGCTCCCCGTCTACTCAGGGGATCTCGCCCTGGAAGGCCGGTTTGCCGTGCCGCCGCGGGACATGTTTGACCCTGAAATGGGCGGAACGATCGATATCGCCGCGGACAAGGCTCATCTGGTGGTCGGAATTGGCGACGTCCGTGCGTTGAAAAGCGAAGTCGTGCTGACCGTTGACGGTGAAACCGCCATACCCTTCGAGCCGGGCGCGGGACCGTTGAACATCGCCGGCGGGCAAGGCGCGGTGGGCGCGGCCGGTTCCTCCGGCATCAATGCAGCAATCACACCGCTGAAATGGCGCAAGGGGTTTTCCTTCCGCATTCCGCTGAACCTCAACGGCTCGACAGCCGTCTTCGTGGCACCCGCGGGCCAGAGCACGTCGGTGGCGCTCACCTCGAACTGGCCGCATCCCGGGTTTACCGGGGCCTTTCTGCCGGACAGCCACGAAATTACCGAGGCCGGGTTCAGGGCCGCCTGGAGCATCCCCTATCTCGCACGCGGGATCCCGAAGAGCCTGGTGACCGGCCAGCTTCCCCTGCAGGGCATGCAACTGGGTGTGAGATTCGTCGAACCGGTGAATTTCTACCAGACCATCGCCCGATCCCTGAAATACGCCGTCGGCTTCATCAGCCTGACCTTCCTGGCGGTGTTCGTTCTGGAAATGCGGTCCGGCTGGCGCTTCCACTGGATCCAGTACGGCCTTGTCGGCCTGGCGCTGATCATCTTCTACGTGATGCTGCTGGCCCTTGCCGAACATGTCGGCTACGGCCTCGCCTATCTTGCGGCGGCGGGCGCCGCGACGGTGCTGAATGCCGTCTATGTCGGCACGTCGCTGAAAAGCCGGTCTGCCGGTTTGGTGATGTTGTGTGTCCTGGCAATGATCTTCGGCGTGTTGTTCGCCCTGATGCGCGAGCAGGACTATGCGCTCCTGATCGGCTCGCTCATTGCCTTCCTGTCATTGGCCGTGACCATGTTCGTCACCCAGAAGATCGACTGGTCCGGGCAGGGCGAACCGGTGCGGCAACCGGAGGGAACATCCGCCTGAGGCAGACGGAAATCTCGATTGTCGACAAGGCGGGCCTTGCGGTCCGCCTTGTTTTGTTCGATGTTTGTTCCTGGTTGAGCGTTATATGGAGAGAATGATGCACAAGAGCCGGCTGGGAGACCTGGTCATTGATTGCCAGGGAGGTGATATCGATGCGCATGCCGCTTTCTGGGCGGGCGCGCTTGGGCGAACCGTCGAGGCAGAACCGAAAAGCCCGCGCTATCGCCGCCTGTTCGGCCGCGACGACGAGATCGGCATTCTGCTTCAGGCGGTCGATCACCCCTCCCGTGTGCATCTCGATATCGAGACCGACGATCCGGACAAGGAAGTTGCCCGTCTGCAGGGGCTCGGCGCCCGCATCGTACAGCGGTTCGACCGCTGGACGGTGATGGAAGCCACCAGCGGGCACCGTTTCTGCGTTGTCGCTCCGCAGCTGCCCGGGTTCGAGGAGGCCGCAAGGACCTGGGAAGACTGACAGTCACGGAAAATGTCACGTCCGCCTCACGGGGTTGTGCGGGCAGAAGCGCCCGAGTTGAATTGCCACTTCGCCGCGATGCGTTACCTCTGTCAGCAACGACTGGAGGACCTATCATGAAGCGCAAGTTGCCGCTCACTTTCGCCGCCATCCTTGCTGTTGCTGCTCCTGTGACGGGCGTTCAGGCAGAAACCGCCATCCTGGCAGGTGGCTGTTTCTGGTGTGTGGAATCGGATCTGGAACAGCTTCCCGGTGTCCGGGACGTGGTCTCGGGCTATGCCGGTGGCACAACGCAGAACCCGACATACAAGTCCTATGAGCGCGGCGGCCACCGCGAGGTGGTCAAGGTCGAGTTCGACGAGAGCAGGATCAGCTACGGCGAGCTGCTTGGCATCTTCCTGAGAACGATTGATGTCACCGATCCGGGCGGCCAGTTCTGCGACCGCGGTTATTCCTATTCGACGGCCATCTACCCGCTTGACGACGCCCAGGCGAAACAGGCGAAGGCGGAGATCGCCAAGGCCGACAAGCTGCTGGACGGCAAGGTGGTGACGCCTGTCGAGAGCCCCGCGGTGTTCTGGCCGGCGGAGGAATATCACCAAGGCTATTACAAGAGCCCCGTCCGCACACTCACCCGGTTCGGCTATGTCAGCCGCGCGGATGCCTACAAGGGGTATCGCAAGGGCTGTGGCCGGGACGCACGGGTCCGGTCCGTGTGGGGAAGCGAAGCCTACAAGGGCCTGCCGAAAGCCGGTTCCTGAAAGACCAGCCAGAACGTGTTTTGAATCACGAAACGAAGCCTCGGAAAGGATTATCCTGATCACGATTGCCGAAACGTAACTTCTGCACTACATTTTTGTGTAGGCTCGCGTTTCATGAGGCCGGTGCCATGCTAAGTTTGTTTGGAAGTCGTGCACGAACGGAGCCGGAATTCATTTCCGAACTGAGAGCTGTCGAGACGGAGGACCGCCTCCGAAAAAAACTGGCCGGCATGCTGGACGCGGTCGGCCTGGAGATTTGTGACACCAACACACCGACGGAATTCGCCGCGTCCGCGACCGTCGCGATCATGAAACTCGTGCTGAAGACCATCGGCCGGGACTTCGAGGAGCTTTCCTTCGAGAACAGGTTCGTAACCGGTCTGTTCGGGTTCCTGGTGGCGCACAAACTCAGCCGCAGAACCAACGCCGACCTGGGTGTCGTTCTCGGGATTGCCGGCCTCGACCTGTTTTCCCGGGAGGAAATCGACCAGATCTACAAGCTGGGATCTTCCTACCGGCGCCTGCGCCAGCACCGGCAGATGCACATGGCCCTTGGTGAGATCATCGAACAGTTTCTGGCCCACCCGGACGAAGACACGCTCGTCGATCTCGCGGGGCTCTACCGGTTGTGTCTCAAGCCGGAAGGGTGAGGCCGGGCGTCAGACGCCCGCCTCGAAGGCCTCGACGAGATCGAGGAAGGTTTCACCGTATTTCTCAAGCTTCGACTGGCCGACACCCGAAACCGCCAGCAGCGCATCGGCCGTGACCGGCCGCGCCGCGGCGATGCCGGCAAGGGTCGCATCGGGAAAGACCACATAGGGCGGCACGTTCTGGTCGCGCGCAATCTGCGTTCTAAGCCGGCGCAAGCGCTCGAACAGGAGCTTGTCGTCGTGATCCAGTTCGTCCGCGATCGACGCGGTCCGCGAGGTGCGCGTCTTCTTGAGGCCGGCTGCGCTGCGGTCCTTGCGCAAGGCCAGCTTTTCGTCGCCGCGCAACACGCCCCGCGCCTTCTCCGTGAGCACCAGCGCCCCGAAATGGGCGTGGTCGACATCGACGTAACCGGCGGCGACCAGCTGCCGGGCGATCGATTGCCAGGTCTTCAGCGCGAGGTCCTGGCCGATGCCGAAGACGGACAGGTTGTCGTGACCAAAGCGGACGGTCTTTTCATTGGACTTGCCGAGCAGCACGTCGATCACGTGCCCTGAACCGAAGCGCTGGCCGGTCCGGTAGATCGCGGACATCAGCTTCTGGGCGGCTTCCGTACCGTCCCAGGTCTCGACCGGTGACAGGCAGGTGTCGCAATTGCCGCAAGGCTCCGGATAGGTCTCGCCGAAATGGGCGAGCAGCGCCTGGCGGCGGCAGCCCGAGGTTTCGCAGATCCCGAGAAGCGCGTTCAGCTTGGCGTTTTCCGCCCGCTTGACCTCGTCCGGCGCATCGCCCTCGGCGATCATGCGCCGCCGCTGGACCAGGTCCGCCATGCCATAGGCCATGAAGGCCTCCGACGGCGCACCGTCCCGCCCGGCCCGGCCGGTTTCCTGGTAATAGGCCTCGACGGAGGACGGCAGGTCCAGATGGGCGACATAGCGCACATCCGGCTTGTCGATGCCCATTCCGAAGGCGACCGTTGCCACAAGGCACAGGCCTTCCTCAAGCAGGAACGCGTCCTGGTTGGCAGCGCGCCGGTCCGCCGGCAGGCCGGCGTGATAGGGCAATGCCCTGACCCCCTTCGAGGTCAGCCATTCGGCGATGTCCTCGACCTTGGCCCGGGACAGGCAATAGACGATGCCGCTCTCGCCTTCGTGTTTCTTCAGGAAATCCAGAAGCTGCTGGCGCTGGTTGGTGCGCTCGACGATCTCGTAACGGATGTTCGGCCGGTCGAAACTGGTGGAGAAGACCTCGGCGTCCTCCAGCTGCAGCCGTGCCAGAATGTCCTTTTGCGTGTGCGGGTCCGCAGTCGCGGTCAGCGCGACCCGGGGCACGCCGGGATAGCGTTCGCGCAGGCATGACAGCGACATGTATTCGGGCCGGAAATCGTGGCCCCACTGGCTGACGCAATGGGCTTCGTCGATGGCAAAAAGCGCGATCTCGAGCGTGTCCAGGAACCGGCGGAAGCTCTCGGTGCCAAGCCGCTCGGGCGTCACGTAGAGCAGGTCGACCTCTCCCTGGCGCAGTGCGGCCCGCACCGCGTCCTGCTCTTCGGGAGACAGGGTCGAGTTCAGGGCGGCTGCATTGACCCCGGCGGCCTTCAGGGCGCCGACCTGGTCCTTCATGAGGGCGATCAGCGGTGACACGACGATGCCGACGCCGCGCCGGCACAGGGCCGGTATCTGGAAGCACAGCGACTTGCCGGCGCCGGTGGGAAACAGCACGACCGCGTCGCCGCCATCGACCAGCGTATCGATCACCGCCTGCTGCTTGCCGCGGAAGTTGCTGTAGCCGAAGACTTTTTGCAGAACGGCCAGCGGTTTCGGCTCCGGACGTACGGTCGGAGCGGGCGGCGCTTGCGCGGGAATGGCCTCTTCCGCGGCAATCGCGGGCGAAACGGACATGGGGCAGACGGTTCCTTTGATTCTTCCGCACCATGTCCTATTCGCGGAGGAAGGGCAATGAAGCCGGATTTGCGCCTGTGGATGACGCGGTCCGTGGCGCGGATCAGAACTCGGCGTCCGGATCCTCCGCCAGTGTCTCTGCGCAGTGTACGCGCATCTGCTCCGTCAGCTCGCCCAGGTCGCCTTCAAGCCGTTCCGGCCGGATCGGCTTGCCGAAATGGACGTTGAACCTGGCGTTCTTCTTGTTGAGCAATTCATTGAACACCGTCATGTCACGCAATTCGGTGGACACGCGGGCCAGGAAATAGAACAGGCCGGAATTGCGGCCGCCCATATGCATGGGAATGATCGGAGCCTTGTTCTTGCGCGCGAGCGCCAGTGCGGAACTCATCCAGGGACGTTCGGTGAGCTTGCCGTCATGCCAGTAGGCCAGCCGTCCGGAAGGGAACAGCACCACCACACGTTCCTTCGAAAAGGCGGACGAGGCCAGTTTGAGCGTTTCCTTGGACTTCTGCCGGCTCTTGAAGTCGGCACGCCATTCGACCGGCACGATCATGTCGGCCAGGCGCGGATTGATCCGGATGGCATCGCGATTGGCAAAGATGGACAGGTCGTCGCGCCGTGGCTTGATGGCGTCGTAGAGCACGACACCGTCGGCGATGCCGGTCGGATGGTTGGAGACCAGCACCACCGGTCCTGTTTCCGGCACCCGTTCCAGGCCAAGCGTGGTGACGTTCAGTGTCAGGAGGTCGCTCAGATGGGCAAAGACGTCCAGCGCTTCCATGGATGCGATCGTGTCCGCCATGTCCACCGCGGACCTGTAGCGAAGAATCTTGTGAGCGAAGGGTTTGATGACCGGCCACCAGGGGCTCGCCATCACAAGCTTGCCGCGTTCCGCAATCAGGGTATCAACTATATGGTGTTCGGCAATCTGCCGTTGGGACGCCGTCTGACGGCGCGCCGGCAAGGTGTCTGTCGTCTGGTCGGTTGTCCGCACAATGCACCTCTGCCCTTCGGGAACTTGCGATACTCCCTTGCATCGTTAACGAAATCAGCCGCTTGGTGCAAATGCTCGTTGAACAATTTTCCGGCCCCGGGACCGGTGCTGCAGGAGTCAGCTCCACAGGGAACTGGTAAACAGGGCCACGCAAGTCAGGAATGCGGCACCCCAGGCGATTGAGCGGGGCGAGGACCTGTCCGTCCAGTAGCAAAACACGTAAATCAGTCTCAGCAAAACAAAAAGGATCGCCAGCCTGTCGATCCATTCCGGATCGCCTCCCTGGCTCAGGGCCACGAACACCGAGACCGCAAACAAGGGAAACGCCTCGAAGCCGTTGGCCTGGGCCCATTGGGCACGGGCCCGGAAGCCTTCGCGCCAGTAGTCCGGATCGCGCGGCCGGGAATTGTCGTAGGAACGGTTCATCTTGGCGGGCAGGGCCGACAGCATCGGCAGGATTGCGGCCACGAGAACACACCAGAGGGCAATTGGCATCGATAACTCCTTTTGTCGCTGACGGGGCAGGGGCAGGTCGGGATGGACATGCTGCGCCGTTTTAGCAGGAGAGATGAAGATATCCTCATGATTTTCCAAAGCGGCGCTTCCTTGCCTGAGCGTTTTTCCTTTACGGGATCAGGGCAAGCCGCCGGATGGCGGCAATGGTCCGGCGACGGGACGTGTGCCAGGGCCGGTTGACATATTTTTGATACGGCCTGCGGAAATCCAGGTCGGAGGGTCCACCTGCCCGCCCTCGTGCAGGCCGGGCCACGACCCCGGTGGATGCGGTCGGGACCGGATGTTGGCGGAAGGGCACCGGAAATCGGACATTCTTGCAAGGTTTCGGCACTTGCACGGAAGAGTTCGGCGGGATTTGAAATGCCTTGGACCGGCTGCCGGCGCCATGTTGTTCCAGGGCCGGACAGACGGCTCCAAGGGGCCTCGGGACCGTAGAGGAGACTGAATTGGGCTGTATTTTGGATTTTCGACAAATTGTAGGCTAAGAGATGCTCCCATAATGGGACGAAGATGAGGGATTGATTCGTCATGATGCGCGCGGGAAAATTGGTATCGGTTGTCCTCCTGTTGGTTCTGGCCGCTGGCTGTCAGCGTTTTTCCAGGGGCCCCAACTATGCGGCGCCGTTGCCGGCAACTCCGACCACGCCGGTCGATTCCGGAGCGTTGAACCCGCTTGATCCGAATGCACCTCCGGGTTCGGATCCCAACAATCCGTTGGCGCAACCGGCCGACCTGGCGAGCAATCCCGTTGCCGCGCCTGCCGGCGCCAAGGAAGTTGGCCGTACCGATCTTCTGGGTGGCTGGAAAGTGTCTTCGGCCGGGGACAACTGCATGGCCTTCATGACCCTGACAACGTGGTCCGGCGGCTACCGGGCAAATACCAGAGGTTGTGCCAGCCCGACCCTGTCCGGCATCTCCGCCTGGGATCTCAACGGCAATCAGGTGGTCCTCAAGGACGGCTCCGGCGTGATCGTGGCGCAGCTTTATTCCAGCGCTCCCGGGCAGTTTAACGGTCAAACATCGACCGGCGTGCCGATCTCGCTCTACCGTTAAACGGTCTCCGTATTTTTGCTGGACACGACACGTTATAGGTGTATATTTGCACAGCTACCGGAAAGGCTGTGTGAATGTCAAAATATGAACCTTTACGCGAACACTTGGCCCGGCGCGACGATGTCGTCTGGGCTGCCAAGCTGAATGAAGTGGAAGAGATCATCGGGTCCACGCTTCCCAAGAGTGCCCGGGAGCACCGGACCTGGTGGGCGAATTCCGGCGGCAGCCTGGTGCATCAGAATGCCTGGCTCGATGCCGGGTGGCGGGTGGAACGCACCGACCTGATGCGCGACGTCATTGTCTTCCGCCGGCTGCGGATTGGCGGAACCGTCGCAGGTACCGCCAGCCGGGTGGAGCGGACAGCCCGGTCGCCCCAGAAGGTCGCCGAGAAACGGCTCGCCAAGGAAATGCTGTCCCTGCGCCAGCCGGCAACCGTGACGCTGCGTTCCGAATGGACCACGCTCGGAGATGTTCAGCGGACCCCCTGTTCCAACGCCGCGATTCCCCAGGAAGGCGGAGTGCTCAGGTTCGCCTCGCTGAATGATGACGAGGTCGTCACCGTCATTGTTGCGACCTTGGCCGTGCAGAAGGCCTATCGCAGCCTGCGCATGGAAATGAAGGGCCTGGAAAACGACACCGACAGCCCGGTCGGGCGGGACTTGTGCCAAAAGACCGGCATTGATCCCAAGGCGCCGATCGAGTGCGACGTGGTCAAATCCGGTAACGCCTGGCTCCTGACGGACGGACGTGGCCGCAAGGCGAACCTGGACGACCAGTCCGAATGTTATCTGGTGGCCCAGCTTCTTTATCTTCAGGAGGTACAGAGCGGCCGCAAGGCGACCTTGCTGCTGCGCTAGGGCTTCCAGCATCTGCTTCGATGCGAAAAAGGGAGCTTGGCCGGTTGTTCAACTGGTTCCTCCCGCACGGGTCATGCCCCCGTGCCCGGCACCCGCAGTTCCACCAGGCTGCGGGTGTTGGTTTTGAAAGGCCCGGTGTCGTTCAAGATACGGTGTCATTCAAGATTTGATATCAGCAAGACATGTTGTCAGCGCGCCCCGGCGAGCACGGCTTCGATGAAAGCCGTTTTTCCGGACGTGTAGTGATCCCAGTCCGGTGGAGTTCCGGCCTCTTCCGCCAGCCTTAGTTTCAGTTCCTGGTATTGCCAAGCGAGTTCCGGGGATGCCAGCAGCGCATCACGGAACCGGCGGCGGCGTGGCGCGGCCTTGGCGGTGGCGGTGCACAGGCACAGCCGGTGAGACCTGATGGCCGACGGAGACCGCGCGGACGGCCCGCCGCGCGGACAGGCTGTCGGCCGGGTCATCTGGATCTCGTCATTGCTGAAACGGTGGCCGTGATCGACATATCCGAAGGGCTGCAACCGGGCGCGCAGCCGCTCCGGCGGGATGCCGGTCTTTGCGACAACGTCGATGTGCAACTTGGGTTTTGCCGCCAGTGCGGGAACGGCGGTGGAGCCGACATGGTCAAGCCGCAGGACATCCGGCGCGAGCAGTTCGGACAGCGTGTCGATGAGTTCGCCGGCTTGCCGGATCCAGCCGGGCTCATGCGCAATTAGTATGAGGGCCATTTTCCTGAAATCCATATTTTTCAAACGGTTAAAATGAATTTCCGTGACGGCGTGTGTCAAAATCCGTGCACATCGTGACTTGCATCTGCGACGTTTTGACCTTAAGCCCCCGCCAAGATCACGTCCACGACCCCATGAAGTCTCATGGAGGGAGCAGCACCTTTGAAGATGGAACTGCCGGTCAACCGCGCGCTCAACGCCCGCTACGATGCCCTTGTAGACTCCGGCGAGATTTCGGAAGACCCCGTTCAACGGGAGGCGGTGCGCCAGCTCGATCTCCTCAACACCCGCCTGGCCGAAACGCGGCTTGCGTCGAAGAAGAGTTCGCTTGGCTGGCTGTTTGCCAACAAGAAGAACCAGCTCTGGGCCTCCGTGCAGGGGCTCTACATGTGGGGCGGTGTCGGGCGCGGCAAGACCATGCTGATGGACCTCTTCTACGAGGTCACGGTCATCCGCCGCAAACGACGGGTCCATTTTCACGAATTCATGACCGATGTGCACGAGCGCATCCACCAGCACCGCCAGGCGCACAAGCGGGGCGAGGTCAAGGGCGACGACCCGATCCCGCCGGTGGCCGCCCAGCTCGCCGACGAAACCAGGCTGCTGCTGTTCGACGAGTTTTCCGTCACCGACATTGCCGACGCGATGATCCTCGGGCGGCTGTTCACTCAACTGTTCGATCGCGGCGTGATCGTCGTCGCGACGTCCAATGTCGAGCCGTCCCGGCTCTACAAGGACGGTCTCAACAGGCAGCTGTTCCTGCCCTTTGTCGACATGCTGAAATCGAAGGTCGAGATCCTGCACCTGGATTCGCCGACCGACTACCGGCTTGAGAAGCTGGCCGGTGCGCCGGTCTACGTCACGCCGCTGGGTGCCCAGGCCGACAGCCAGATGGATAGGCTGTTTGCCAAGCTGACCCATGGCATGAAACCGCACTCCGAAGAGCTGGAAAACAAGGGGCGCAAGATCGTCGTGCCGGTGGTCGCCTCCGGAGCGGCCCGGTTCACCTTCGACGATCTGTGCATGCAGCCGTTGGGGGCGAGCGATTACCTGCGCATTGCCCATGCCTACGGAACCGTGTTCCTGGACAATGTCCCGGTCCTGTCGAAGGCGCGGCGCAACGAAGCCAAGCGCTTCATCAACCTGATCGACACGCTTTACGATAACGGCATCAAGCTGGTTGTCTCGGCCGAGGCCGAGCCGCAGGATCTTTATGTCGGCGAGGACGGCACCGAAGCCTTCGAGTTCGACCGCACGGCGTCCCGGTTGATCGAGATGCGGTCGGAGGCGTACCTTGCGGGAGAAAGACGGCAAGCACACGCATAGGTCTGCATTCCCTATAGGTGAATTATGCAGACGGGAAGAAATGAGAAATTTTGCCCGGTATTGCGCAATATTCTTTTGGCGAGGTTGCGCGCCCGCGGCAAAGGGGGTAGTGCCATCCTCAGTCATCAGAGGATGGCATGGAGTTCCATCTTACGTAAAGGGAAACTTTCGAAATGGCGCGGAACAAGATTGCCTTGATCGGCTCAGGTCAGATCGGCGGCACGCTCGCTCATCTGGCAGGTTTGAAGGAACTGGGAGACATCGTACTCT
This sequence comes from Roseibium sp. Sym1, assembly GCF_027359675.1. Classification (NCBI taxonomy): domain Bacteria; kingdom Pseudomonadati; phylum Pseudomonadota; class Alphaproteobacteria; order Hyphomicrobiales; family Stappiaceae; genus Roseibium; species Roseibium sp. Sym1. The sequence continues at coordinate 1,035,860 of NZ_CP114786.1, read as the reverse complement.
TCGACATCGCGGAAGGCATGCCCCAGGGCAAGGCGCTCGATCTCGCCGAGTCCTCCCCGGTCGACGGCTTTGACGCCAAACTGGCGGGTGCCAACAGCTACGAAGCCATCGAAGGTTCCGATGTTGTCATCGTCACCGCCGGTGTGCCGCGCAAGCCTGGCATGAGCCGCGACGACCTTCTGGAAATCAACCTGAAGGTCATGGAGCAGGTCGGCGCCGGCATCGCGAAATACGCCCCGAACGCCTTTGTCATCTGCATCACCAACCCGCTCGACGCTATGGTCTGGGCGCTGCAGAAATTCTCCGGCCTGCCGAAGAACAAGGTCGTCGGCATGGCCGGCGTGCTCGACAGCGCCCGCTTCCGCTACTTCCTGGCCGATGAATTCAACGTCTCCGTTGAAGACGTCACCGCCTTCGTTCTGGGCGGCCACGGCGACACCATGGTGCCGCTGATCCGCTACTCCACCGTTGCAGGCATCCCGCTGCCGGATCTGGTCAAGATGGGCTGGTGCACCGCCGAGCGCCTGGAAGAGATCGTCCAGCGCACCCGTGACGGCGGCGCCGAGATCGTCGGCCTCCTGAAGACCGGCTCCGCGTTCTATGCCCCGGCCTCCTCCGCCATCGCCATGGCCGAGAGCTACCTGAAGGACAAGAAGCGCGTCGTGCCCTGTGCCGCCGCTCTCGACGGCCAATACGGCCTCAAGGACACCTATGTCGGCGTGCCGGTCGTGATCGGCGCCGACGGCGTCGAACGCGTCATCGAGATCGATCTCCAGGGCGAGGAAAAGACCAATTTCGACAAGTCGGTCGCATCGGTCGACGGTCTCGTCGAGGCCTGCAAGAAGATCCAGCCGGCGCTGGCTTAAGCGCCTGCCCGTGAATAAGCGGCCGTCCTTCGAAACGTCTCGAAGGACGGTCCTCCGACCAGGGGGAACCACATGAACATTCATGAATACCAGGCCAAGGCAGTGCTGAAGGAATTCGGCGCTCCGGTCGCAGAAGGTGTCGCCATTTTCTCGGCCGACGAAGCCGAAGCGGCAGCCAAGAAACTTCCCGGACCGCTCTGGGTCGTCAAGTCCCAGATCCATGCGGGCGGCCGCGGCAAGGGCAAGTTCAAGGAACTGTCCGAAGACGCCAAGGGCGGTGTCCGCCTCGCTTTCTCCCTCGAGGAAGTCGTCGCCAACGCCAAGGAAATGCTCGGCAACACGCTGGTGACCAAGCAGACCGGTGCGGCCGGCAAGACCGTCAACCGTCTCTATATCGAAGACGGCGCCGACATCGAGCGTGAGCTTTATCTCTCCATCCTGGTCGACCGCACAGTCGGACGTCCGGCCTTCGTCGTTTCCACCGAGGGCGGCATGGACATCGAGGCGGTTGCCGAAGAGACCCCCGAGAAAATCATCACCCTGCCGATCGACCCGGAGACCGGTGTCACGGCAGCCGATGCCGGCACGCTCTGCGACGCCCTGGAACTGACCGGTGCGGCCCGCGAAGACGGCATGACCCTGTTCCCGATCCTGCACAAGGCCTTTGTCGAAAAAGACATGAGCCTCCTGGAAGTGAACCCGCTGATCGTCATGAAGGACGGCCACCTGCGCGTTCTCGACGCCAAGGTCTCCTTCGACGGCAACGCGCTGTTCCGTCATCCGGACATCATGGAACTGCGCGACGTCACCGAGGAAGACGACAAGGAAATCGAGGCGTCCAAGCACGATCTCGCCTATGTCGCCCTCGACGGTGACATCGGCTGCATGGTCAACGGCGCGGGCCTTGCCATGGCGACCATGGACATCATCAAGCTCTACGGCGCCGAGCCGGCCAACTTCCTCGATGTGGGCGGCGGCGCTTCCAAGGAGAAGGTGACGGCCGCGTTCAAGATCATCACCTCCGATCCGAACGTGAAGGGCATCCTGGTCAACATCTTCGGCGGCATCATGCGCTGCGACGTGATCGCGGAAGGCGTGGTCGCGGCCGTCAAGGAAGTCGGCCTGCAGGTTCCGCTCGTTGTCCGCCTGGAAGGCACCAACGTGGAACTCGGCAAGACGATCATCAACGAAAGCGGTCTCAACGTGATCGCCGCCGATGATCTCGACGACGCCGCCCAGAAAATCGTGAAAGCCGTGAAGGGGGGCGCGTAAATGTCCATCCTCGTCAATAAAGACACGAAAATCATCGTTCAGGGCCTGACCGGCAAGACCGGCACGTTCCACACGGAACAGGCGCTTGAATATTACGGCACCAAGATGGTCGCCGGTGTTCACCCGAAAAAGGGTGGCGAGACCTGGGGCAGCGTCGAAAGCGCTGCCCAGCTTCCGATCTTTGCCTCCGTCGGCGAGGCCAAGGAAGCCACAGGCGCGGACGCGTCCGTGATCTACGTCCCGCCGGCAGGCGCGGGCGCCGCGATCATCGAGGCGATCGAGGCGGAAGTGCCGTTCATCGTCTGCATCACCGAGGGCATTCCGGTGGCCGACATGGTCAAGGTCAAGGCCAAGCTGGACAAGTCCAAGTCGCGCCTGCTCGGTCCGAACTGCCCGGGCATCCTGACCCCGGAAGAGTGCAAGATCGGCATCATGCCGGGCTCCATCTTCAAGAAGGGCTCCGTCGGCGTGGTCTCCCGCTCCGGCACGCTGACCTATGAAGCGGTCTACCAGACCACTGTCGCCGGCCTCGGCCAGACGACCGCTGTCGGCATCGGCGGCGACCCGGTCAAGGGCACCGAGTTCATCGACGTCCTGGAAATGTTCCTGGCAGACGACGCGACCGAGTCGATCATCATGATCGGCGAGATCGGCGGTTCGGCGGAAGAAGAGGCCGCGCAGTTCCTCAAGGACGAAGCCAGGAAGGGCCGCAAGAAGCCGATGGCCGGTTTCATTGCCGGCCGCACGGCGCCTCCGGGCCGCACCATGGGCCATGCCGGTGCCGTGATTTCCGGCGGCAAGGGCGGCGCGGAAGACAAGATCGCCGCCATGGAAGATGCCGGCATCAAGGTGTCGCCGTCGCCTGCGAAGCTCGGCGAGACCCTTCTTGAGGTCCTGAAGGGCTAAAACGCCAAGAATATTTGCGGCAGGGGACGGAAACTGTTTACGTTTCCTGCTGCATGGTGAAAGGATGGGTTCCGGCGCGGTTTCCGTGCCGTAACCATTTTTCGAGGGGCTGGTGTGACGGGGTTACCCTGGCACCGGCCATTGTGGGGAACCGGCCGCGGGTCATATTTTCGGCCCGCCTAAACATAAAGGGCGGAGCAGCCCTCCGCTAAAGGACATGGCACGGCAGGAAGCGAACAACGTATTCGCACTGACGTCGTTGCTTTACGGCGCCAACGCAGCCTATATCGAAGACCTCTACGCTCAGTACAAGACGGATCCGAATTCGGTCGATGCCGAGTGGCGGGACTTCTTTGCCGCCTTCCAGGACGAGAAGGAAGCCGTCCTGAAGGAAGCGCGCGGGGCGACCTGGAAACGCAAGGACTGGCCGATCGAGGCCAATGGCGACCTGGTCAACGCCTTCGACGGCAACTGGGGGCCGATCGAGCAGAAGATCGGCGACAAGCTGAAGAAGAAGGCGGAAGCCAAGGGCACGCCGCTGTCGGAACCGGAAGTGCACCAGGCGACCCGCGACTCCGTGCGCGCGCTGATGATGATCCGCGCCTACCGCATGCGCGGCCACCTGCACGCCGATCTCGACCCGCTCGGCCTTGCCGGCAAGGGCGACCATGAAGAACTGCACCCGTCCTCCTACGGCTTTGTCGAAGCCGACTGGGACCGCAAGATCTTCATCGATCACGTGCTCGGTCTCGAATACGCCACCATCCGCGAGATGCTGGAAATCCTGAAGCGGACCTATTGTTCGACCCTCGGCGTCGAGTTCATGCATATTTCCGACCCGGCTGCGAAGGCCTGGCTTCAGGAACGCATCGAGGGCCCGGACAAGCAGGTGGCCTTCACGGCCGAAGGCAAGAAGGCGATCCTGAACAAGCTGATCGAATCCGAAGGCTTCGAGAAGTTCCTGGATGTCAAATACACCGGCACCAAGCGTTTCGGCCTGGACGGCGGTGAAGCGCTGATCCCGGCGCTCGAACAGATCATCAAGCGCGGCGGCCAGATGGGCCTCAAGGAAATCGTGTTCGGCATGGCGCACCGCGGCCGCCTGAACGTGCTTTCCCAGGTGATGGCCAAGCCGCACCGCGCCATCTTTCACGAATTCAAGGGCGGCTCCTACGCGCCGGACGACGTGGAAGGGTCGGGCGACGTCAAGTATCACCTCGGAGCCTCTTCGGACCGGACCTTCGACGGCAACGACGTCCACCTGTCGCTGACGGCGAACCCGTCGCACCTGGAAATCGTCAACCCCGTGGTGCTCGGCAAGGCCCGCGCCAAGCAGGATCAGCTTGCCGCCAACGACAAGGGCAACTTTATCGAGACCACGGAAGTCGATCGCGGCACCGTGCTGCCGCTCCTGCTCCATGGCGATGCGGCATTTGCCGGCCAGGGCGTGGTCGCCGAGTGTTTCGGCCTGTCGGCCCTGCGCGGGCACCGCACCGGCGGCTCGGTCCATGTGATCATCAACAACCAGATCGGCTTCACCACCAACCCGCGGTTCTCGCGCTCCTCGCCGTATCCCTCCGACATGGCGAAGGTGATCGAGGCACCGATCTTCCACGTGAATGCCGATGATCCGGAAGCCGTCGTGTTCGCGGCCAAGATCGCCATCGAGTTCCGCCAGACCTTCCATCGGCCTGTCGTCATCGACATGATCTGCTATCGCCGCTTCGGCCACAACGAGGGCGACGAGCCGGCGTTCACGCAGCCGATCATGTACCGCAAGATCCGCAAGCACGCGACGACCCTGCAGCTCTATTCGGACCGCCTGATCAAGGAAGGTGTCCTGAGCCAGGAGGAAGTCGACAAGATGAAGGCCGACTGGCGCAAGCATCTGGACGACGAGTTCGACGCGGGCCAGGCCTTCAAGCCGAACAAGGCCGACTGGCTGGACGGCAAATGGGCCGGCATGAAGCGGGCCGACGACGAGGACGATCCGCGTCGCGGTGAAACCGGCCTGCCGATGGAGGAACTGAAGGACATCGGACGCGCGCTGACCCACGTGCCGGAAGGCTTCAACATCCACCGGACCATTGCCCGGTTCATGAAACATCGCGAGCGCATGATCGAGACCGGTGAGGGCATCGACTGGGCGACCGCCGAAGCGCTTGCCTTCGCATCGCTTCTGAAGGAGGGGCATCCGGTTCGCCTGTCCGGTCAGGACTGCGAGCGTGGCACGTTCTCCCAGCGTCATTCGGTGCTGTACGACCAGGAAGACGAAAGCCGCTACATTCCGCTGAACCACATTTCGCCCGACCAGCAGCGCTACGAGGTCATCAACTCGATGCTGTCGGAAGAGGCGGTGCTCGGCTTCGAATACGGCTATTCGCTGACCGAGCCGCGTGCGCTGACCATGTGGGAAGCCCAGTTCGGCGACTTCGCCAACGGTGCGCAGGTCCTGTTCGACCAGTTCATCTCTTCCGGCGAACGCAAGTGGCTGCGCATGTCCGGCCTGGTCTGCCTGCTGCCGCATGGCTATGAAGGCCAGGGGCCGGAACACTCTTCCGCCCGCCTGGAGCGCTTCCTCCAGCTCTGCGCCGAAGACAACATGCAGGTGGCGAACTGCTCGACACCGGCCAACTACTTCCACATCCTGCGCCGCCAACTGCGCCGCGATATCCGCAAGCCGCTGGTTCTGATGACGCCGAAATCGCTTCTGCGCCACAAGAAGGCGGTGTCGGCCCTCTCAGAACTCGGACCGAACTCCACCTTCCACCGCCTGCTGTGGGACGACTGGGGTCCGAACCTCAACGAGGAAAGCAAGCTTGTTCCCGACGACAAGATCAAGCGGGTCGTCATGTGCTCGGGCAAGGTCTACTACGACCTGTTCGAGGAGCGCGAGAAACGCGGCATCAACGATGTCTACCTCCTGCGCGTCGAGCAGCTGTATCCGTTCCCGAAGAAGGCGCTGATGATGGAACTGGCGCGCTTCCCGCAGGCCGAGATGGTCTGGTGCCAGGAAGAGCCCAAGAACATGGGTGGCTGGTTCTTTGTCGAGCCCTATATCGAATGGGTTCTGGGACAGATCGACGCCAAGCACCAGCGTCCGCGCTATGCCGGCCGCAACGCGATGGCCTCGACCGCGACCGGTCTGATGTCCGCGCATCTGGCGCAGCTGCAGGCGTTCCTCGAAGAGGCGCTCGGAGACTAATCCTTGAGAGGGCTTTCGGGCCCTCTTTTCAAAATTTGGCCAGGTAATTTTAAGAGAAGGCGACCATGGCAACCGAAATTCGCGTGCCCACGCTGGGTGAATCCGTTTCCGAAGCAACCATTGCGCAGTGGTTCAAAAAACCGGGCGACGCTATTGCCCAGGACGAACCGCTGGTGGAGCTTGAAACCGACAAGGTGACGGTCGAGGTTCCGGCCCCGGCGGCAGGGACCCTGGAAAGCATCGTCGTCAAGGAAGGCGACACCGTCGAGGTCGGCGCGCTTCTCGGCCAGATCGCCGAAGGTGCGGGCGCGGCTCCGGCCGCATCCGCCAAGCAGGACAACAAGCCCCAGGGCAAATCGTCCGGCAAGGCCGACCTGGTTGACGTCGTGACACCGAGCGCCGGTGAATCGGTCACCGAGGCCGAAGTCGGCGAGTGGAGCGTCAAGGTCGGTGACACGGTCAAGGCCGACGACACGCTGGTCGAGCTGGAAACAGACAAGGCGGCCCAGGAAGTTCCGGCTCCGGTCGCCGGCACGGTCGTCAAGATCGCCGCGGAAACCGGTACCACGGTCGAGCCGGGCGTGCTGCTGTGCCAGATCGATCCGTCCGGCGAGGGCGTTGCCGCCGCACCGGCCGCTGCCGCCCCGGCGCCGTCCGCTCCGGCCGCCAGCACCGGTTCGTCCATGCCGCCGGCGCCGTCCGCCCAGAAGATGATGGCCGAGAACAACCTGTCCGCCGATCAGGTCTCCGGGTCCGGCAAGCGCGGCCAGGTGCTGAAGGAAGATGTCATCAACGCGCTGTCCTCGAGCGCGACCTCCGCGTCCGCCCCGGCACCGGCCGCCGTTGCCCGCGGTCCGGTCAACGCCTCGGACGAGGCCCGCGAGGAACGCGTGCGCATGACCAAGCTGCGCCAGACCATCGCGCGCCGGCTGAAGGATGCCCAGAACACGGCAGCCATGCTGACCACCTACAACGAGGTCGACATGGGCCCGGTCATGGAGCTGCGCAAGCAGTACAAGGACCTCTTCGAGAAGAAACACGGCGTCAAGCTCGGCTTCATGGGCTTCTTCACCAAGGCGGTGACCCATGCGCTGAAGGAAGTTCCCGCGGTCAATGCCGAGATCGACGGCACCGACATCATCTACAAGAACTTCTGCCATGTCGGCGTCGCCGTGGGCACCGACAAGGGCCTGGTGGTTCCGGTGGTGCGGGACGCCGACCAGATGTCCATCGCCGAGGTCGAGAAGGAAATCGGCAATCTCGGCCGCAAGGCCCGGGACGGCAAGCTGGGCATGGCTGATATGTCCGGCGGCACCTTCACCATCTCCAATGGCGGGGTGTATGGTTCGCTCATGTCGTCGCCGATCCTCAACGCGCCGCAGTCGGGCATTCTGGGAATGCACAAGATCCAGGAACGTCCGATGGCCGTGAACGGCCAGGTGGTGATCCGCCCGATGATGTATCTGGCGCTCTCCTACGACCACCGGATCGTCGACGGCAAGGAAGCCGTCACCTTCCTGGTCCGCGTCAAGGAAAGCCTGGAAGACCCGCAGCGCCTGGTTCTGGATCTCTGATCCGGAACCGCCATCCGCAACGACCCTGAAGGACCCGCATCATGAGCCTGGAATTTCTGATCACAGCCCTGATCGTGGTGCTGGTTCCCGGAACCGGGGTCGTCTACACGGTGGCGGTCGGGCTCGGCAAGGGGCGGCAGGCATCGGTCGCCGCCGCCTTCGGCTGCACGCTCGGTATCATTCCGGCGATCCTCGCCTCCGTGATCGGGCTGGCCGCGCTGATGCATACCAGCGCGCTGGTGTTCCAGGCGGTCAAGTATGCCGGGGTTGCCTATCTTCTCTATCTCGCCTGGCAGACGCTGAAGGACAGCGGTCCGCTGGAGCTGAAAGCCGACAGGAGCGCGCGCAAGAGCTTTGTCGCGACCGCGCGCACCGGCTTTCTGATCAACATTCTCAATCCCAAGCTGACGGTGTTCTTTCTGGCATTCCTGCCGCAATTCGTCAGCCCCGCCGCCGCCAGTCCGACGCTCGATATGCTGCTGATGGGCGGGGTCTTCATGGCGATGACCTTCGGGGTCTTCGTCGTCTACGGTCTCTTTGCCGCCCTGATCGGCGAGAAAGTCCTGAAAAGCGATCGTGTCATGGTCTGGATGCGCCGGACGGTAGCGGCGACCTTCGCCGGGTTCGGCCTGCGGCTGGCCCTGGCGGAACAGTAACAACAGCCACGCCGGGATAGGGCACAAGCATCGGGAGGGCACGGGAATGAGCAGGTTGTTGCGTCATCTTCTGGCGATTGTTTTCCTGGTCGGAACTCTGGTCGTTCAACACGCAGCCGCGCAGGCCGAGCAGCCGCGCACGGCGCTTGTCATCGGCAATGCCGCCTACGACTATGCGCCGCTTGCCAATCCCGTGAACGATGCCGTTGCCATTACGAGGGCGCTCAAGGCCGCCGGTTTCGAGGTCATTCTGCAGACCGATGCCGGCAGGCCCGCAATGGACGAGGCGATCCGGGCCTTTGGCGACAAGCTCCGGCAAAGAGGTGGTGTAGGCCTGTTCTACTATGCCGGTCACGGCATCCAGAAGGACGGCGAGAACTACCTGCTGCCTGTCGGTGGTAACATTGCCGAAAGGGAAGCATTGCTCGACGATGCCTTCGCCGTGAGCGAGGCGGTCGACGTGATGACATCGGCCCATGAGGGCTTGAACATCGTCGTGCTCGATGCCTGCCGCAACAACCCGCTGACCGGATCCACCCGGGGCCTGACCCGCATCGACAGTTCCGCGCGCCTGTTTGTGTCCTATTCGACCTCGCCCGGCGGCGTGGCGCTGGATGGCGAGGGCAACAACAGCCCCTATACCAAGCATCTGGCCAGCGCGATCGAAACGCCCGCGCTCAACCTGGAACAGACCTTCAAACGCACGCTGAAGGGGGTCTTCCAGGAAACGGACGGCCGGCAGACGCCGTGGATCTCCTCGTCCTTCTTCGGCGATTTCACCTTCGTCCCGCAGGCCGGGGACACCACGGCGACCACCAAGGTGGCGGCCGTTTCCTCTCTCGGCAAGGCGCTGCAGGACAGTCTCGCGCGCTCGGGGCCGGCACGCCGGATCTCGGGCATCTACCGGGTCCAGGGCACCAATCCGAACGGCACGGTCTATGACGGCATGATGGCGATCACGCCGGAAGAGGGGCCGGACGCGGGAAAGGTCCGTTTCACCTGGTGGATCGGCAAGGACATTTTCACCGGGGTCGGTGAATTCGCCGGCCGCATGCTGGTGGTCAACTGGGGCGCCAAGCACCCCGTCGTCTACACGTTCAGCGGCAACGACAACCTGGACGGTGAATGGGCCGACGGGTCGGCGACGGAACAGCTGTCTCTCTACGCGCGCGCGGCCCAGAGTTCCCTGGTCCTGGCGGAAGGCACCTATGCCGTCTCCGGCCGCAATCCCAATGGCTCCACCTACACCGGCACCGTGGCACTGTCGCGTCAGGGCAGCAAATACACGCTGGTCTGGAAAGTCGGTGCATCGGGCTATCGCGGTGTTGGAGAGCTGGACGGCAATGTGCTCCGGGTCGACTGGGGTGACGACACGCCTGTTGTCTATGCCCTGTCGGACGACGGCCGGCTGAAAGGCCTTTGGGGCGGTGGCCGCGGCGCCGAGGAACTGACCCTGATGAAAGGGCAATAGGAACCCGTGGTGACGATTGATGGCTGACAAAGTTGTTTTGGTAACGGGCGGAAGCCGCGGGATCGGTGCCGCCGTCTGCCGGAAAGTTGCAGACCTGGGACATACGGTGATCGTCAACTATGCGCAGAACGCCTTTGCGGCGGACACGCTTGTTGCGGAGATTGTCGAGGCCGGCGGCAAGGCCGTTGCCATTCAGGGAGATGTCCAGAACGAGGCCGATGTGCTGCACCTGTTTGCGGAAGCCGACAGGCTCGGCACGCTGGTGGCGCTCGTCAACAATGCGGGTGTCGTCGACCTGTCGCAGCGGGTTGATGAAATGACGGTCGAACGTCTCACCCGGATGTTCTCCATCAACGTGATCGGTGCGTTCCTGTGTGCCCGCGAGGCGGTGAAACGCATGTCGACGAAACACGGCGGCGCGGGCGGCGTCATCGTCAATCTCGGCTCGGCGGCGTCCAAGCTCGGTGCGCCCAACCAGTATGTCGACTATGCGGCGGCCAAGGGCGCCATCGACACGATGACGGTGGGGCTCGCGCTGGAAGTGGCCGACGAGGGCATCAGGGTGAATGGCATTCGCCCCGGCATCATCGACACGGAAATTCATGCGTCCGGCGGTGCCCCCGACCGTGTTGCCCAGCTCCGGTCCAGGCTGCCGATGAAACGCGCGGGATCCGCCGATGAGGTGGCCGACGCGATCCTGTGGCTTTTATCCGACCAGTCCAGCTACACGACCGGGGCCATCCTCGATGTCTCCGGCGGGCGGGCTATCCTTCCCTAACCATCTTGTTGAACCTGAATTGAAAGAGGCAAAGGCGACCCAAAATGTCCCAATATGATCTTGTCGTCATCGGAACCGGCCCCGGCGGATATGTCTGCGCGATCAAGGCCGCGCAGCTCGGCCTGAAGACAGCCGTTGTCGAGAAACGGGCGACGCTCGGCGGCACCTGCCTCAACATCGGCTGCATTCCCTCCAAGGCGCTGCTGCATGCCTCGGAGATGTTCGAGGAAGCCGGGCACGGTTTCGAGAAAATCGGCATCAAGGTGAACAAGCCGAAGCTCGACCTGCCGTCGATGATGAAGCACAAGTCCGACGTGGTCGACGCCAATGTGAACGGCATCTCCTTCCTCATGAAGAAGAACAAGATCGACGTCCACGCGGGCACCGGCAAGATCCTTGCCGCCGGGAAGGTTGAGGTCACGGCCGAGGACGGCAAGGCGAATGTCCTTGAAACGAAGAACATCGTCATTGCCACCGGCTCCGACGTGATGCCGCTGCCGGGCGTGGAGATCGACGAGAAGCAGGTCGTGTCCTCCACCGGTGCGCTGGAACTGGAAAAGGTGCCGGGCAAGCTCGTCGTCGTCGGAGGCGGCGTGATCGGCCTGGAACTCGGTTCCGTCTGGAACCGCCTTGGGTCCAAGGTCACCGTGGTCGAATTCATGGACAAGATTCTCGGGCCGATGGACGGCGATGTCTCCAAGAACTTCCAGCGCATGCTGAAAAAGCAGGGCATGGAGTTCAAGCTGTCCTCCAAGGTCACCGGCGTCGAGAAGAAGGGCAAGGGCCTCGCTGTCACGGTCGAGCCGGCCAAGGGCGGCGATGCGGAAACCATTGACGCGGATATCGTGCTGGTCGCCATCGGCCGCCGGCCCTATTCCGAGGGGCTTGGCCTCGATGGCGCGGGTGTTGCGCTGGACGACCGGGGCCGTGTCCAGATCGATGGCCATTACAAGACCAATGTCGACGGCATCTACGCCATCGGCGACGTGGTCGCCGGTCCGATGCTGGCCCACAAGGCCGAGGACGAGGGTGTTGCCGTTGCCGAAATCCTGGCAGGCCAGGCCGGTCACGTGAATTACGACGTCATTCCGGGTGTGGTCTACACCCAGCCGGAAGTCGCTTCCGTCGGCAAGACGGAGGAAGAGCTGAAGGCGGCCGGTGTCGAGTACAAGACCGGCAAGTTCGTCTTCTCGGCCAACGGCCGGGCACGCGCGATGAACAAGACCGACGGCTTCGCCAAGGTTCTGGCCGATGCCAAGACCGATCGGGTCCTGGGTGTGCACATTGTCGGCTTCGGCGCCGGCGAGATGATCCACGAGGCCGCCGTCCTGATGGAGTTCGGCGGCTCTTCGGAAGATCTGGCACGCACCTGCCACGCGCATCCGACCATGTCGGAAGCCGTGAAGGAGGCCGCGCTCGGCGCCTTCGCGAAGTCGATCCACTCGTAACCGGCCTGGCCGTGCGTTTCGGGCGGCTTGCACGAAAACAGGTTGGAAGCCGGAGGCTCTTGGGAGATAAGAGCCTCCGGCTTTTCTTTTTCTTCGGATCAGGTGTCGCTTGGAACGGGAACACATCACGCGGACCGGAATGTCGGCCTCTTCAACAGGAGGGCTGTTGCTCGTTGCGGGTCTCGTCCTGCCGGTCCTGTGCGGACTGGTCTTTTTCTGGCCGGAGGGGACGATCCCCAATGTGGACGACCTCTTTTTCGTCCCCTGGGCAATGGAAGTCGCCGAGACCGGCCGCCACTGGAATTCCCTGCTGGCGGTGCAGTTCCCGGGGCTTGAAAACTATCACCTTCAGCCGCGTCTGCATCTGATCCTGTCCGGTTGGTTCTTTGCCGGGGTGGGGGCGGAGACGGCAACACTCGTTCTTTACGAGTTCCTCTGTTACGCGTTGACCAGCCTGGCCTTCGTGCTCGTCTGCCTCAAGCTGAACCTGCGCCTGGCGGCCCTGTTCACGCCGCTCCTGTTCGCGCCGATGTATACGGTCGCAGGTTTCCGGCTGGAACTGACCGGGTCGCTGATCTTCATGGTCGCGCTCCTGGTCTCGGTGCCGCTCTTGATCAGGGCAGTCATAGGCGTCCGCTTCGGAACGTCTTTGGAGACCGCCGGCAGCATATTCGGCAAGGCCCTTTTCGGCATTGCGCCTCTGGCGGCCCCCGCCCTGTTTGCCTGGAGCCTCGGGACAATCGCGGTGATCGAGATCTGGCGGCTTGCCTCCCGCCAGGCCTCTCTTGTCCGGGTGATGGCGGAGGGCGTGGCAGCGCTCGTCATCGCGCTTGCCGTCTTCGCGGTGTCCGCTGATTTTGAATTCACCGAGTTTCTGGAGCAGTTCACGTATCACGCCAGCCGCTCAACCGGCGGTGGCATCAACGATGAAGCCCTGGTCCGGGCGATTGCCTTTGCGGCGGTGTCCGGCGTTCTGGTCTGGCGAAAGGCCCGCGTTCCCGCCGCACTGTGCCTGGCGCTGGCCGCCGGGCAGGCCATCGGCGCTTTCCTGCACGACAAGGCCCTGATCCGGAACCTGGCCGCCTCGATGGTGTTCCTGGTCGCCATGGATGCTGTTCTGGCGAGGCGCTGGAACAGGCTGAAGGCGGCGGCCGCATTGCTGCTGGTGCTTGTCCTTTCCGTCAATTTCATCAGTTTCCGGATCTTCTCCGAAGATGCCGGCAACCTCGATGCGGTCCTGTCCACCTACCGGCAGGACCTTGAGAGCGGTGGGCGGGTCTTCATAGACGAGGTCATGGCGCAGCACTATCTCGACCAGCAGACCGACGGTGCCCTCGCCTGGACCTGGGGCGGGACCTTTCCGAAAGGACGGCCCACCGGCATCAACGACATCAAGGACGGCGACGTCTGGTATGTGAGCGAATACACGCTTCTCGGTTACCTGAAGGGCCGGCACGACATTGCCGAGCGGGTCTGGCCGGAACCGGACTACCGCCATGTACCTCAGATCCCCTGCCTACTCGGCCGCCAGTCCTGCAACCTGCCGCAAAGGCGCTGGACCATGCTGCGGCTGGAGCGAAACGGGGACAACGTGATGGTTGAAGACCTGGGCGCGGAGAATTCTCGACGGCCCGTTCCGACGCACTGATATGCGCTCTTGGTCAGGCCTTCCGTGCCGAAATCACGAAATGGGTGATCGAGAAGAAGAAACGGCCCGCGTCCGAAAGCGCTTGCTGTTCCTCGGCCCATGCCCTGGCCTCCTCGGCCGGAACCTGGTCCTTCTTCACGACATAGGGTTCTATCAGGTGGATCAGCATGTTGGCGAGACCGTCCGGGTGGAGCCCGGTGGCGCTGAAGGGAACGGGCAGGACGTCGTCGATGACAAAGCCGCCGTCGCGCAGGACCGGCGGCAGCACCGCCGGAATGCAGCGCTCGACCAGATGTCCGTCCCAGGCCACGATCATCCGGCGCATGCGTTCCGGATCGTCGCTGAACCAGGTGATCGTGTCCCAGTGCATGTCGCCGACGACCAGCCGGCCACCGGGTTTCAGGATGCGCCGGGCTTCGGCGACGGCCCCCGGGAGGTCGTCGAGATACTCGAACACCTGCAGGGACACCGCTTTGTCGACCGAGCCGCTTTCAAGGGGCATTGTTGTGGCCGTGCCGTCGTGAAAGGCTGTGTTGGACCAGTCCGCGCAGCGCTCGATTGCGGCGGTGCGCATGTCCTCGCTCGGATCGATGCCGATGACGCGTCCTTCTTCCCCGAGTGCGCGCGCAAGTTCCAGGGTCAGCATGCCGTTGCCGCAGCCGATATCGGCGATGGTCTCGCCCGGCCGAGGATTGAGGGCGTCGAAGGACGCCCGGCGGCGGCGGCTGAAGTCGGCGCCCTGATAGGCGTTCTCAAGGAGTTTTGTCGTACGCGCGTTGAATGTCAGCATGGTTCGCCTTTCCGCGATGTCGTCGGCGCCGGTTGACCGGGACAGGGCCGGGTCCGGGGCCGGGGTGAAGCGCGTCAGTGATCCTCGCAGCACAGGCTGTGATCGCCGAAGGCTTTCAGAACGTTGCACTCCGTCACCGTGTGTTCACCGCGGCAGCTTGTGGCGATGCGTTTGAGTTCCGCTTCCAGTTTCTTCAAATGCCGGATGCGCCGGCGCACCGCCTGCAATTGATCCGCTGCGATCCGGTTGGCTTGCTCGCAAGGTTGGTCCGGGTGCAGGCTGAGCTCGATCAGGTCGCGGATGGCCGGCATCGGCAAGCCCAGATCGCGGCAATGCTTGATGAAGCCGAGCCGCTCCAGGTCGCTCTGAAGATAACGCCGCTGATTGCCTTCCGTCCGGATCGGCGCGTTCAGAAGCCTCTCCTTCTCGTAGTATCGGATGGTGGGCACCTTCACACCGGTCCGCTTCGACAATTCGCCGATGGAAAAATCCATGAAACCCTCTTGAACCTCTAGTCACTATAGGAATTACAAGAGACTTAACCGACAAAATCAAGATCCCAGGTCCACGGAGATTTACATGGGTGCCTGTTGTGGCCATTCCGGTTCCGCCTTTGACGGCATGTCAAAGGACTACCGCCGCCGGCTCTGGCTGGTCATTGCGCTGAACGCCGGCATGTTCGCCGTCGAGATGGTGGCAGGCCAGGCGGCCGGTTCGAGGGCCCTCCAGGCCGATGCGCTGGATTTCTTTGGTGATGCCGTCACCTACGGCATTTCGCTGGCGGTGATCGGGGCGTCCCTGAAAACACGCGCCCTGGCGGCCCTGGCCAAGGGATGCAGCCTGCTCCTAATGGGAACCTGGGTGGCTGCGGCCACGCTCTATCAGGTCTTTGTCCTGGGGGTTCCGCAAGCCGCGGTGATGGGATCGGTCGGTTTTCTGGCTCTTGCCGTCAACCTGACGAGCGTGCTGCTGCTGGTCCGCTACAAGGACGGCGACGCCAATGTCCGTTCCGTCTGGCTGTGCTCGCGCAATGACGCCATCGGCAATGTCGCGGTGATGTTCGCGGCCCTCGGTGTCTGGGGCACCGCGACCGCGTGGCCGGACCTGATCGTCGCCGGTCTGATGGCGGCGCTCTTTGTCAATTCCGCAGTGCAGATCCTCACCCAGGCAATCCGGGAATACCGCCACAAGACGGACCATGCCGTGGCGGGAGAATAGTCACCCGCCGAAACGGGGTCAGGCGGTCGGTGTTTCGCCGGTCCCGCCCAGATGCCCCCCCAGATGCACCATTGTTATTTCCGGTGGCACGCCGAAGCGTACCGGCAGGATCGAGCAGCCGAGGCCACCGGAGACGATCAGGTGCCGCGGCTCGGTGGCAAGGCGCAGATGCCGCATCAGGGTCGAGCCTTCGGTCTCGACGATGTGGCCATAGGCATAGCTGCGGCCATGCTTCTTCGGAAAGGCCGGCAGGTAGCCGAAACAGTTGACCTGGCCGCCATGGGTGTGCCCGCTTAACGTCAGGCTGACCCGGGAGGGGACCTTGCCGATAATGTCCGGCTCGTGGGCCATCAGGAGGATCGGGGCGTCGTCGCTCACCTGGGCGAGCGTGCCGGCGAGATCGTCCCGGCCCTGCCAGCGGCGGCGTTTGTGTTTCCGGGAGGGCGTCAGCGCGATCTGGTCGTCGAGACCGGCCAGCCAGAAAGCCCTGCCGGCTTTTTCAAGGCGCACGGCCCGATTCTGGTAGAGCGGGATGCCCGCCCGGATCAGGGCCCGTCCGTATCGGGTCGGGCCCTTGCCACTGCGCTGGGCTTGCGGATCGTCCCACCAGTCGTGATTGCCGAGAATGGCGTGGGTGCCGAGCGGGGCAGACAGGTCTGCGAATATGTCGGCCCATGCCTGCGGCGGGATCGGGGCATGCTGCCACTTGTGGCTGGCGACATAGTCGCCGAGCATCAGGATGATATCGGGCTTGAGCGCATTGGTCTGGGCGACGATTGACCGGACCCGGTCGAGGCCCATCCAGGGATCGCAAATATGCGGATCGGCAATCAGCGCGGCACGCAGGTCCAGGTCCGCGGGCCAGCGTGGCGGCGTCAGGCGGTAGCGCTGGATGCGCAGGCGGAACGGCTCGATGCCCACGGCATAGGCGGGGGCAGACAGGACACCCAGCGCGGCGCACCCGATACCCTGCAGAAAACGGCGTCTGGAAATCATGGAAACTGAAAACCCGAATACGATACGTGGACAACCGCTCCAGTTCTGGATGACGGCTGCGGCATGAAAGAGGCGGGTTTCAGCAGAAACTGTGCAGCAATCCTGCAAAAAAAGAGCCCGCTGCGGGACAGCGGGCCAAAACTTGGAGCATTGCAGTGGTCTGGATTATTCCGCCGGCGTTTCCCCGGGCTCCGGCAGAATGATCTGTTCCTTCAGCACCTCGTCGCTCAGATCGTTGGTCGCGATCGAGACATCGGTGTCGAGTTGCGGAACGGTTGCCGTGTCCGCAACGGTCATCTTGTCTTCGGCTTTGGCGGTCTTGCCCCAGGAACAGGCCTGTGCCGGTACGACCGCGAATGCGGTCAGGGCGAGAGCTGTGACGCCACTGGTCAAAAGACGCATGGTACCCCTCCGTCCGTGTCGCTGCGCGGCATACGCAGTATCACGTAAGGTAAGGCAATTCCGTCCACGGGCAAGGAAAAAGCGCGATTGGATTTTGTCAGGGTTAAGAGAACAACTCTATTTGCGCTGAAGATTGTAGGTCTGGTCGGTGCGCGGTTCCGACAAGTCATTGACGATGTTCACGACATGGGTGTCGAGCATGTCCCCGAAAGCCTTCAGGGTGATCTGCTTGCTGCTCAGGAAGCCGATCAGCAAAACCTGGATTGCGCCGTCGGAACGCAATTCGCCCTTGGTCCAGCCCCATTTGCAGTCGCGCGGGATGCAGGACGTGAAAGCACGCACCCGGACATGGACCTGGTCGTCGACGCAGCGGCTTTCCACCTCGACCCTGGAGACTTCCTTCGGAGCGGCACCGGGATTGACCCAGACACCATCTTCCGGGATCGGGCAATAGACACGCTGCGCCAGCGTGGGGGCCGCGGAAGCGAGCAGAAAACCGGCTGCGATCAGGATCAGGCGCATTCGCGATCTCCCAGAGAAGCGGACCCTGGCAAGGTCCTGGTTCAGGCGACAACCTACCTGATTGGCGTTCGGGCGGCTACCGCGAGATGACGCTGCCAAATCCTGCGGACAAGAATTCCTCCATGCGGCCGGAGGCTTGTCGATCGTGTTGTGGTCCCGATCGCGCGGATTGCAGGGATCCCGGCCGTCGAGACGGCGTCAGGTCTCGTCACACGCGTATTTCGATTTCGCCATGATCAGTTTGTCGCCGTACTTGTAGCCGATCTCGTTGCAGACGACCGTATAGCCGTATTCGCGGGAATAGGCTTCCGCCCTTTCGAGATACCCGCCGGCGAAAACGACCTGCTGCAGCGACAGCAAACCGCTTAAGGTGGCTCCGAAAAAAAGGCATTCCTTGAAGCCCATCTTTGGAAACTGCGGACCTGACGACCTGCGGAAAGCTTCAGGCCAGATCGCATAATAAATCAATGCAGGAAGGCATACGATCCAGACAAGCATCAGCTTGGTGTCGCGGCCATCGAAAACGACCATAGCCGGACCGTCCGGCACGGACAGCCACGCCATGATGGCGAGATAGGTCTTGAAGACGACAAATCCGAAGACAAGCAGAAGAAACACGGATGCCAGGAACAGGGTGATGGGATTACGCATGGGACACCGGTCACGGTAAGGGGCAAGAGGAAGGTGCAGCTCAGGATTGAATTCCTCGCCCACTACACCACGCTTGCATTGCTTGCAGGTTAATACCAACCGCACTTAATAGGAACCCATCTGACCGCGTTTGGAGACTGTTCGGCAAGGAGCAGATTGCAGGGCGATACGGGGTATCGTCCAAAATCTGCGACGCGGCAGAACAGCCTCCAAACGCGGCCTTCGGTGGCCTGTTCCGGCCCGCCGGACGGCGTTGCGCCGCTTGAACGGCCAACTAGGCCGTCCTGCGCAACGCGCCTTGCCGGCAAACCGGAACAACGACATCAGATCGGTTCCTATTAAGTGCGGTTGGTATTACTCCCGACAGGAATTCCGAATGCGATTGCCGTATCCGGACTCAGCGCCGCGGGTGGGCCTTGTCATAGGCGGCCAGAAGGTGGGCGGCATCGACCTCCGTGTAGACCTGGGTCGACGCCAGGCTGGCATGGCCGAGCAGTTCCTGGATGGTGCGGAGGTCGCCGCCGCCGGCCAGGAGATGGGTGGCGAAGGAATGGCGCAGCGCGTGCGGTGTCGCACTGTCCGGCAGGCCGAGCGCGCCGCGCAGCCTCGCCATGGCCAGCTGGATCATGCGCGGGTTCAGCGCCCCGCCCCGCGCGCCCAGAAACAGCGGGCCGTCCGCGCTGATTGCGTAGGGGCACCGGCCCAGATAGAGCTCAACGGCCTCGCTGACGGCCGGCAGGATCGGCACGATCCTTTCCTTGCCGCCCTTGCCCCTGATGCGCAGCGTTCTGGTGCCGGCCTTTGGCGCCATGGCGCCTGTGAGGGACAGGGCTTCCGAGATCCGCAGGCCGCAACCATAGAGCAGCGTCAGGACAGCGGCGTTGCGCGCCTCGATCCAGGCTTCGGTTTCCATGGCCAGGTCACCGCTGGAAATATCCAGGGCGTCACGGGCGGAAACAGGTTTGGGCAGGGATCGTGCCTGTCGTGGCGGCCTGACGGCGGCAGACGCCGCCGCATTGACCTCGCCGCGGCGTTCCAGGAACTTCAGGAAAGACCGGATGCCGGCAAGTCCACGCGCCAGTGACCGGCTCTGGACACCCTGGCGGCGGCGGCTGGCGAGAAAGCCCCGAAAATCGGCGGGCCTGAGACCGGCGATCTCCTTGAGGCCAGGTGCGCCTCCCAGATGCATGGTCAGGAATCTCAGGAACTGGTGCAGGTCCCGCTCATAGGCCAGCAGCGTCTTGTCGGACAGGCGGCGCTCATCCGACAGGTGGTCGAGCCATTGATCCACGCGCTGGTTCAGCTCGGGGCGGGCAGTTTGAAGCAGGGAATCAGTGTCGGTCGGTACGGCGCACATGCGGGCAGTCTGCACACTTAGCTGCAACGGTTCCGTTAACAGGGGGCGGATTGTGCATTTCCGTGTGCCGAAAACCTTCCGTGAACAGGATTCCGGCCTCTGAAAAAGGTCGGCAGGGTGTCCGTGACCTGGCCGGAACCGCATTTTGTGATGTTCGTCACACTTGCACTGCGCATGTTTGTTCGCACCGCTGGGGAGACTGTGCAGATTTCTGCACAGTTGTACATGTTAACACTTTCGCGTTGATCCTGTTTTCATCAGCAATTTCAATGAATTGAGAAAATTTCAGCGAGTTGGCACAGCCGTTGCAATTCACTTGGCATCGGCACCGGACATCACGGCGCCCCGGAATTCGGAAGACAGACTGCACTCAGTCACGGACACAAACCCAGACTCAAGGAGCACTCAAATGTCCAACATCGCATACATCACCGTCAAGGGCGCAACCCAGGGCGACATCACCTCCGACGCAACCACCGCCGACAGCATCGGCAACCTGTGGCAGGAAGGCCATGAGGGCGAATCCCTGGTTTATGCCTTCGAACAGAACGCCGTCGTGCCGCGGGATCCGCAGTCCGGCTCCATCATCGCCACCCGCCGCCACATGCCGACCACCTTCATGAAGCCGGTCGACAAGGCCACCCCGCTGTTGTGGCAGGCATTGGCCACCGGCGAGACCATGGAAATCGAAGTCCAGTTCTGGCGCACCTCGACCTCCGGCGTGCAGGAACACTACTTCACCGTCAAGTTCACCGACGCGGTCATGGTCGAAGGCAAGACGATCCTGCCGGACGTCAATGACGAAGCCAATGCGTCCCGCGGGGATTGCGACAAGTGGTCCTTCACCTACCGCAAGGTCGACTGGACCCACGAAAAGGCCGGCACCAGCGCTTCCGACGACTACCGCGCTCCGGTCACCTGATCACACCAACGCCTATGGGCTGCGTCCTGCAACGCAGCTCAAAGGCCATACCCTCACAAAATTGGCTGAATTGGTAGGAATGAATTTGTTTGCATTCAAGGCGCGAAGTTGCTGGAAACCAACTGGTTTTCAAAACTTCGCAACGATGTAGGCGCGCAAATTCATCCTATCCTGCAGGGACGAGCAAACGGCTTCGAGCAACCGCGTTAAATCTTTCAACCGGGTCAAAACCCGCTTTTCAAGATTTGCCTCGCTGCTCAGTGCCGTTTGCACGCCAATTCAGCCAATTTTGCGAGGGTATGGCCTCAGCCGGAAGGATGCCCCTCCCGACGGCTGGAACCGCCCGGTCCCACCACCGGGCGGTTCTTTTTGTGTCCGGCGCTCGCGGCAAGGGCCGCGCAAAACAAAACGGCCCGGGAGAGCCCGGGCCGTTCGCATGTCCGAAACCGGAAATTTCAGAGAATGCTCTGGCCGGTCTTGGCCCAATCGTTCAGGAACGCGTCAAGGCCCTTGTCGGTCAGCGGATGCTTGACCAGAGCCTTCAGGGTCGCCGGCGGCACGGTGGCGACATCGGCGCCGATGATGGCGCAGTCCTTGACGTGGTTCGGCGTGCGGATCGACGCCGCCAGGATTTCCGTGTCGAAGCCGTAATTGTCGTAGATCACCCGGATTTCCCGGATCAGCTCAAGGCCGTCGGCATGGATGTCGTCGAGACGGCCGATGAACGGGGAAATGTAGGTGGCGCCGGCCTTGGCGGCGAGCAGGGCCTGGTTGGCCGAGAAGCACAGGGTGACGTTGGTCTTGGTGCCTTCCTCGGTCAGTTGCTTGCAGGCCTTCAGGCCGTCGAAGGTCAGCGGCAGCTTGATCACCACGTTGTTGGCAATCGCACGCAGGATATGGGCTTCCTTGATCATGGTGTCGAAATCGGTTGCGGCGACTTCGGCAGAGACATCCCCGTCGGTGATGGCGCAGATCTCGGCGATCACGTCCTTGAAGTCCCGTCCGGACTTGGCGATGAGTGACGGATTGGTGGTGACCCCGTCCAGCAGGCCGGTCGATTCCAGTTCCTTGATCTCGGCTGTGTCGGCTGTGTCGACGAAGAATTTCATGAGTTCCTACTCCCTGTGGGGCGCCCCGCTTCCCGTTTCATGACGGTCGCCGGATGTGAATGTCCGCGTTCGGGGCAAAACGATTGAATGGTCAGCCGCGCCCTCTTTACCCTAGGATGATGACAAGAAGAACCCCTGATTCTCCGGTGGACGAATTTTTTGTGGTACGTACCTCAAATCCGGCCGCCCTTGAACGCGTGCGCCGGACGGGCAAAGTCGTTCAACGGCCCGAGGGACTGTCCTGTGTCCGCGTCGGGCATTGGCCGAGACGGTGAGGATCCGATTCGAAGTGCTGTTTGACGACCCAGATTTCCAGGAGACGATTGCCAGCGTGCTGGTGCCGGTCGCGGTGCCCCGCGCTTATACCTACAAGGTGCCGCCCGGCAAATCCGTCGTGCCGGGAACCATCGTCAAGGTGCCGCTCGGCCCCAGGGAGGTGATCGGGGCCGTCTGGGACATCGAGCCTGACGCGGCGATCAACCCGAAGAAACTGAAGACCATCTCGCGGGTCTATGACGCAACGCCGCCGCTGGACGCGGATCTGCGCCGTTTCGTCGACTGGGTCGCGAGCTGGACGCTCGGCGCGCCCGGAATGGTGCTGCGCATGGTGCTGCGCTCCGAGGAAGCTCTTGAGCCGGAGGCCCCTGTTCCGGGAGTGCGCCGGATCGAGGGCGCGGAACCAGACCGGTTGACACCGGCCAGAGGGCGTGTGCTGGCGACGATGGAAGACGGCTTTGCCTGGACGAAGAGCGGTCTCGCCCATGCGGCGGGCGTGTCCGCCTCCGTGATAGACGGTCTTCTCAAACAGGAAGTCCTGGAGACAGTGATGCTGCCGGCGTCACCGCCACCGCCCAAACCGCAGCTCGACCATGCGCAGAAGCAATTGACCCCGGCCCAGCAGGCGGCCGCGGAAGGCCTGGTTTCCTGTTTCGACAAGGGCGGCAGTGTCGCGCTGATCGACGGCGTTACCGGCTCCGGCAAGACGGAGGTCTATTTCGAGGCGATCGCGGAAGCGCTGAGGCGCGGCCGGCAGGCACTGGTGCTGCTGCCCGAAATCGCGTTGACCGAACAGTTCCTGCGCCGCTTCGAGCAGCGCTTCGGTGTCTACCCGGCCGAATGGCATTCGCAGATCACGGTCAAGAACCGCGCCCGCGTCTGGCGGGGTGTTGCCAGCGGCGATGTGCGTGTGGTGATTGGCGCGCGCTCGTCGCTGTTCCTGCCCTTCAAGGAACTCGGCCTGATCATCGTCGACGAGGAGCATGATGCCGCCTTCAAGCAGGATGACCGGGTGCCCTACAGCGCCCGCGACATGGCGGTCGTGCGCGGGCACCTGTCCGGCTTTCCGGTCGTGCTTGCCTCCGCGACCCCGTCCGTGGAAAGCATGGTCAACGCGGAAACGGGCCGCTACCGGCTGTTCGAGCTGCCGGAACGGGCGTCCGGCGCCGCCCTTCCGGACCTCAGTGCCGTCGACATGCGCCAGGACGGGCCTGAGCGCGGCCGCTGGCTGGCGCCCGAACTGGTCCATGCCATCAAGGACACGTTCGAGGACGGCGGCCAGTCGCTCCTGTTCCTGAACCGGCGCGGCTACGCCCCGCTGACCCTCTGCCGTACCTGCGGCCACCGGTTCCAGTGTGCCCATTGCAGCGCCTGGCTGGTGGAGCACCGGTTCCAGAAGAAACTCGTCTGCCATCATTGCGGCCATGTCGAGCCGGTGCCGCAGGCCTGCCCGTCCTGCCAGAGCACGGACAGCCTGGTCGCCTGCGGGCCGGGGGTCGAGCGAATCGCCGAGGAAGTCTCGGACCTGTTCCCGCAGGCGCGGGTGCTGGTGCTGTCTTCCGACATGGCCGGCGGCCCGGAGCGGCTGAAGCGCGAGATGAAGATCGTCGAGGAGGGCGGCGCCGACATCGTCATCGGTACCCAGCTGGTCGCCAAGGGACACAACTTCCCGAAAATGAAGCTGGTCGGCGTGGTCGATGCCGATCTCGGCCTTGCCCATGGCGATCCGCGTGCGGCGGAAAAGACGTTTCAACTGCTGGCCCAGGTAACGGGCCGCGCCGGCCGCGTCACCGGCGGCGGCCGGGGCATCCTTCAGAGCTACAATCCCGATCATCCGGTGATCCGGGCGCTGCTGGCCAGCGACAAGACCGCGTTCTACCAGGCCGAAATCGACGCCCGCCGGGCCGCGGGCCTGCCACCCTTCGGCCGGCTGGCCGCGGTGATCGTGTCGGGCCCCGACAGGGCATTTGCGGAAGGCTATGCCCGCGCGCTCGCGCGCGCCGCACCCGAGGACACGGCGGTGACACTGCTCGGGCCGGCGGAGGCTGCGCTTGCCATGGTGCGCGGCCGCTACCGGTTCCGCCTGCTCGCCATGGCGCCGCGGCAATATGATCTGCAGACATATTTGCGCAACTGGCTCAATGCCGGCCCGAAGCCGACCAAGGGACTGCGCCTCCAGGTCGACATCGACCCCCAGCATTTCCTGTGAGGGTCCTTTCCGCGGTTGCTTCAGAGCGTGAACCATACAGCGTCGTCATCCCATGGCTTGACCCACTGCTGTCCGGTTAAGCAGGAACCTCTGACCACAATCAGGCTATGCCGCTTGTTCCAGTCTCCCCCCTGGAGGGGGAGATGTCTCCGATAGGAGACAGAGGGGGGGCTCAACCTCTCAGCATACAAGGCCTTTTCCGAATACGAGGAACCGCTGCGCCCCCCCTCTGTCCGGTTCCCGGACATCTCCCCTCCAGGGGGGAGAGGGGTGCAAGTGGTAAGGCACTGCGTGTCCCGGACGAGGAGAAGCGTAAATATCAACAATGAATCAATGACCTGTTGTAACTGAGCCGAGTTAAACCGGACAGCAGTGGGTCAAGCCCAGCAATGACGAGGGAAAACTTTCACAAAAGCCGGAACCCCACCGCACCTGAAAAGGCTTTGCGTCCAGACTATTTCGATTGCGCTGCCGCGTTGCCCTCAACCCTGCCCTGTGGCACGCTCGTGGTGCCCGTCACCTGGGAGGGGAAGACGATGACATATGTGCAGGGGTTCCTGGCGCCGGTGAAGACGGCGAAAAAGGATGACTACAGGGAGATCGCGGAGCGGTCCTGGGCCCTGTTCAGGGAATATGGCGCACTCAGCTGCTGTGAAGGATGGGGCACCGACGTGCCGGATGGCGAGGTGACATCTTTTCCCATCGCGGTCAGGAAGGAACCGGACGAGACGGTGGTCTTCTCCTGGATTGTCTGGCCGGACAAGGAGACGGCGGACGCATGCATGGCGACGATGGAGAGCGATCCGCGCTGGCAAGAGGCCATGCCGAATGCCGGCGAGGTCTTCAGTTTGAAGCGCATGATCTTCGGAGGTTTCGAGCCGCTCATACAATACTGACGGCTGGCGAAGGGGCGAAAACGGCTTATACGGTCCGTTTTGGCCGCTTCGGGCAAAACCGTCTAAAGGTTAAGACCGGTGCTGAAACATTGATTGGAAACGCTTTTTACGGGCGCCCCGCAAAAAACACCGAGGAATCGGCAAGAACAGTCTTTAGGTGAAGTTGCACACTGGGAAACCCTGTGCTAATTGAGGCGCGGCTTTGGGGGCAGCGGTTTAACCGTCATACCTTCTGACCTTGAAATCATTCATTTTTTCAATGCTTTGCGGACGCTGGCCGTCTTGCGGGCATGAAAAAAGTCAGAGAGCACGGACCTGGTGACTGACAACGTATCTCTCGTATCCGGCGTGGCACAGCGTTATGCGGCCGCCCTTCTCGACCTCGCAGAGGCCGAAGGTGCAACGGCTGATGTGGAACGGGATCTGACAGCTTTCGAAGGCATGCTTGCCGAGAGCGAAGATCTCGTCCGTCTGGTGAAAAGCCCGGTATTCAGTGTGGAGGAGCAGCTTGCAGCGCTTTCCGCACTTCTCGACAAGGCTGGCATCAAAGGCCTTGCCGCAAATTTCGTGAAGCTGGCCGCCCGCAACCGGCGCCTCTTCGTTCTTCCCGGCATGATCAAGGCGTTCCGGGCCCTGCTGGCTGAAAAGCGGGGCGAGGAAACGGCTGAGGTAACCTCCGCAGCCGCCCTGTCCGACGAACATGTCGCCGCCCTGAAAGAAGCGCTTGCCGCTTCCACGGGCAAATCCGTAAACATCGTAGCGAATGTCGATCCTGCCCTGATCGGTGGCCTCGTGGTCAAGGTCGGGTCCCGCATGATCGACACCTCGCTGCGTACCAAGCTCAATTCACTCAAGTTCGCGATGAAAGAGGTCGGCTGATGGATATTCGGGCCGCGGAAATCTCCGCAATCCTCAAGGACCAGATCAAGAGCTTTGGCCAGGAAGCCGAAGTTTCTGAAGTCGGTCAGGTGCTCTCCGTCGGTGACGGTATCGCCCGTGTGTATGGTCTGGACAAGGTCCAGGCCGGTGAAATGGTCGAATTCCCGGGTGGTATCAAGGGCATGGCCCTGAACCTGGAATCCGACAACGTCGGTGTCGTTATCTTCGGCTCCGACCGTGACATCAAAGAGGGCGACACCGTCAAGCGGACCGGCGCCATCGTGGAAGTCCCGGTCGGCAAGGGCCTGCTCGGCCGCGTTGTCGACCCGCTCGGCAATCCGCTGGACGGCAAGGGCCCGATCGAGGCCACCGAAAAGCGCCGCGTCGACGTGAAGGCACCGGGCATTCTGCCGCGCAAGTCCGTGCACGAGCCGATGTCGACCGGCCTCAAGGCGATTGACGCCCTGATCCCGGTGGGCCGCGGCCAGCGCGAACTCGTCATCGGCGACCGCCAGACCGGCAAGACCGCGATCATCCTGGACACGTTCCTGAACCAGAAGCCGCTGCATTCCGGTGACGACGAAGACGCCAAGCTGTACTGCATCTATGTTGCGGTCGGCCAGAAGCGCTCCACCGTTGCCCAGTTCGTGAAGACCCTGGAAGACGCCGGCGCGCTGGAATATTCCATCGTTGTCGCCGCGACGGCTTCCGATGCTGCTCCGCTGCAGTTCCTGGCACCGTTTGCCGGCTGCGCCATGGGCGAGTTCTTCCGCGACAATTCCATGCACGCCGTGATCGGCTATGACGATCTGACCAAGCAGGCCGTGGCCTACCGTCAGATGTCCCTGCTTCTGCGCCGTCCGCCGGGACGTGAAGCATTCCCGGGCGACGTCTTCTACCTGCACTCCCGTCTGCTGGAACGCGCGGCGAAGCTGAACGAAGACAACGGCCGTGGCTCCCTGACCGCTCTGCCGGTTATCGAGACTCAGGGCAACGACGTGTCCGCCTTCATTCCGACCAACGTGATCTCGATCACCGACGGTCAGATCTTCCTGGAAACGGACCTGTTCTACCAGGGTATCCGCCCGGCCGTGAACGTCGGCCTGTCGGTGTCCCGCGTGGGCTCTTCCGCGCAGATCAAGGCGATGAAGCAGGTTGCCGGCCCGATCAAGGGTGAACTGGCCCAGTACCGCGAAATGGCGGCCTTTGCCCAGTTCGGCTCCGACCTCGATGCCACCACCCAGCGTCTTCTGAACCGCGGCGCGCGCCTGACCGAGCTGCTCAAGCAGCCGCAGTTCTCGCCGCTGAAGACCGAAGAACAGGTTGCGGTCATCTATGCCGGCGTGAACGGCTATCTGGATGCGCATCCGGTCAACCGGGTGAAGGACTTCGAAGAAGGCCTGCTGCTGTTCCTGCGTGGTGAGCACCAGGATCTGCTGGATGCGATCTGGGAAAAGAAGGCTCTCGACGACGAGCTCTCCGGCAAGCTGAAGGCTGCCGTTGACGCGTTCGCCAAGAACTTCGCTTAAGACCACACGCTGGGATAAGGAGCAGGGGCGGCCATGCCGAGCCTGAAGGACTTACGAAACCGCATCGCTTCCGTGAAGGCGACGCAGAAAATCACCAAGGCCATGCAGATGGTGGCCGCGGCGAAACTGCGTCGTGCTCAGGAAGCCGCGGAAGCCGCACGTCCCTATGCGGAACGCATGGGTGCGGTGCTGGCCAATCTCGCGGTCGCCTTCGAGGGGCGCGACGACGCGCCGAAGCTCATGTCCGGTACGGGCAACGACCAGGTACATCTCCTGCTCGTTGCCACCGCCGAACGCGGGCTGTGCGGGGGCTTCAACACAAACATTGCCAAGCTGGCGCGTGAAAAGGCTCGCAGCCTGATCAAGCAGGGCAAGACGGTCAAGATCATCTGTGTCGGCAAGAAGGGCTATGATGCGCTGAAGCGCGAGCTCGGCCAGCACATTATCGAGACGATCGATCTGCGCAGCGTCAAGAATGTCGGCTTCAACAACGCGGACGAAATCGGGCGCAAGGTCATGTCGATGTTCGACGATGGCGAGTTCGATGTCTGCACGCTGTATTATTCGACCTTCAAGTCGGTGATCGCACAGGAGCCGACCGAGCAGCAGCTGATCCCGGCCCAGTTCGAGACCACGGAAGAAGACGCCGGAGCCGGCGCCAACGCGGTCTATGAATACGAGCCGGAAGAAACCGAGATCCTTGCGGATCTGCTGCCACGTAACATCTCCGTTCAGATTTTCCGGGCGCTTCTGGAAAATGCTGCATCTGAGCAGGGCGCGCGTATGTCCGCCATGGACAACGCAACCCGCAACGCCGGCGAGATGATCGACAAGCTGACGATCAACTACAACCGCCAGCGCCAGGCTCAGATTACGACGGAACTGATTGAAATTATCTCTGGCGCTGAAGCGCTCTAGGGTGATTTGCGCCCGTCAGGGCGCAAGTCACATGACCAGTATTAATGTCGATCAACTTTTCTGCTTTCCTCAGGACGAAAGCAGGTTGATCTAACGGGATCGAGACGAGGATTAGGGATATGGCTGACAAAAAGGTCGGACGGATCACCCAGGTCATCGGCGCCGTTGTCGACGTCAAGTTCGATGACCACCTGCCGTTGATCCTGAACGCTCTTGAAGTGGACAACCAGGGCACGCGCCTGGTGCTCGAGGTTGCACAGCACCTTGGCGAAAACACCGTGCGCACCATCGCCATGGACTCCACCGAGGGTCTGGTTCGCGGTCAGGAAGTCGTCGACACCGACGCTCCGATCGTGGTGCCGGTCGGCGACGGTACGCTCGGCCGCATCATGAACGTGATCGGCGAGCCGGTTGACGAAGCCGGTGACATTCCGCACGAAAGCAAGCGTGCGATTCACCAGGACGCTCCGGAATTCATCGAGCAGTCCACGGAAGCCGAGATCCTCGTGACGGGCATCAAGGTCGTCGACCTGCTGGCACCGTACGCGAAGGGCGGCAAGATCGGCCTGTTCGGCGGCGCCGGCGTGGGCAAGACCGTTCTCATCATGGAACTGATCAACAACGTCGCCAAGGCGCACGGCGGTTACTCCGTGTTTGCCGGTGTCGGCGAGCGTACCCGTGAGGGCAACGACCTTTACTGGGAAATGATCGAATCCGGCGTGAACAAGGAAGGCGGCGGCGAAGGCTCCAAGGCAGCCCTGGTTTACGGCCAGATGAACGAGCCTCCCGGAGCCCGCGCACGTGTTGCCCTGACCGGTCTGACCGTTGCGGAACATTTCCGTGACCAGGGCCAGGACGTTCTGTTCTTCGTCGACAACATCTTCCGCTTCACCCAGGCCGGTTCCGAGGTGTCCGCACTTCTCGGCCGTATCCCGTCCGCTGTGGGCTACCAGCCGACGCTGGCCACCGACATGGGCGGCATGCAGGAGCGCATCACCACCACCAACAAGGGCTCGATCACGTCCGTGCAGGCCGTGTACGTCCCGGCCGATGACTTGACCGACCCGGCGCCGGCATCGACCTTTGCCCACCTGGACGCGACCACGGTTCTGAACCGTGCGATCGCCGAGAAGGGCATCTACCCGGCCGTGGATCCGCTGGACTCCACCTCGCGCATGCTGGACGCCCGCATCATCGGTGAAGAGCACTACGAGACGGCCCGTGCGGTTCAGGTGACCCTGCAGCGCTACAAGGCCCTGCAGGACATCATCGCCATCCTGGGCATGGACGAACTGTCCGAAGAAGACAAGCTGACCGTGGCACGTGCCCGCAAGATCGAGCGCTTCCTGTCGCAGCCGTTCTTCGTGGCCGAGGTCTTCACCGGTTCCCCGGGCAAGCTGGTCGCTCTCGAAGACACCATCAAGGGCTTCAAGGGCCTGGTGGACGGCGAGTACGATCACCTGCCGGAAGCTGCTTTCTACATGGTCGGCTCCATTGACGAAGCCATCGAGAAGGCTCAGAAGCTGGCTGCCGAAGCCGCCTGATCTGCCGGAACAGGCCGGGCGCCTTCTTGAGGCGCCCGGTGTTCTGCAAGTTTGATGGCCCTGCCATCAGAGTTTTGACTGACAAGGAAGACGCCAAATGGCTGAACTTTTCCAGTTTGAGTTGGTCTCGCCGGAGCGCCAGCTGCTCTCCGAACAGGTTTCCGAGGTCGTTGTACCCGGCGCCGAAGGCGAGTTTGGCGTTCTGAAAGACCATGCCCCGTTCATCTCCACGATCCTTCCGGGAATCCTGAAGGTGCGCCGGGATGCTTCCAGCTGGGACGAATATTTCGTCCGCGGCGGATTTGCAGACATCGCATCGGGTGGTCTGACGGTTCTGGCCGAACAGGCTGTTCCGGTTGGCGAGATCAGCCAGGAACAGCTGCAACAGGCGATCCAGGATGCCGAGGAAGACGTGGCCGACGCCAAGGACGACGAAACCAAGCAAAAGGCGGAAATGACCCTGTCTCAGCTGAAGGATGTCGTAGAGGCTCTCGGCAAGGTCTGACCGGGTCGCACTGGACTTATCGAATTTTGAAACGCGGTCCGGAAACGGGCCGCGTTTTCTTTTGCCCGCGGCGGAATAGCAGCCTAGAGCATGTCGCGACTATTTGGGTTCATTTGATGGCGCAAAACGGTTCACTCGGCAAGGCGCGTCGCGCAGCGCGATGCAATGCATCGGGCAAGCGGCGCAACGCTGACGATGGGCCGTTTCACGCCACCCGGATAGGTGCGAAACTCTTGGTGTTGGCCCTAGAATGGGCCGGACAATTTTGGCCACCTGCGTCGTTGGCTTGCCCTTGTGGTGGGCGACACCACGGTGCGCAAACCGCCTCGCCGGTGACCAAAATTGTCTCGGTCAAATGAACTCAAATAAACGCGACATGCTCTAGGCCTGCGCCTTCTTCGGTAAGGTCTCTTCCTCGTAGAACTTGTAGCCGTTTCGGCCGCTGTGCTTGACAGCATAGAGGGCGAGGTCGGCACGCTTGATGATCGAGCCGGGATCGATCACATCCCCGGTGATCGGTGAAATGCCGACGCTGACACCAATCGTGATCAGGTGGTCCTGGATCGGGAAGGGGGTTTTCAGCTTCCGGACGATACGTTCCGCAACTTCGGCGGTGCCCGCATTCGTCGATCCTGTGGCGCCGAGGATAATCCCGAATTCGTCACCGCCGAGACGTGCGACCAGATCGGACGACCGCACGCATTCGCGCAACCGCTCCGAGACCAACTTGAGCAACTCGTCGCCAATATCGTGACCATATGTGTCATTGACGGGTTTGAACTTGTCGAGGTCGAGCAGCATAAGGTCGCCGCAGGTGTTGCTGCTTGCGGCCTTCTCGAGAACGTCGTCGAGTTTGGCGTTGAACTGTGTCCGGTTGGCAAGTCCCGTTAGCGTGTCGTGCAGGGCGGCATATTCTATCTTTTCGGCTGCCTGTTCCCGCAATGTGACGTCTTCATGCGTGCCGATCCAGCCGCCGGCAGGCAGGGGTGCGTGCACCGCGCTGATGATCTTGCCGTTCGGATGCTTGAACTTGGAGCGGACGACCTCGCCAGCGGAAAGCTGAAGGACGAGGTCGGCGACATGTTCGTGCACATCACCTTCGAATTCGCCACGTGCCTTTTCCGCCTCGATCAACTCGATCAGTGACGCTCCCTTTTTGACCTCACCCTCGGGCTTGCCGAAAATGTCGATATACTGCTTGTTCCAAAGGACCAGGCGTCCATCCTTGTCGAACACGCTGACGCCCTGCCGCATGTTGGCGAGGATGGCTTCCAGTTCTTCGGATTTCAGACGGGACTGCCGTTCGTTTTCGGCAAGCTGCTCTTCCAGCTGCTTGCGTTCGGTGATGTCGTAGAAGTTATGGATCGCCCCGCCCGACGGCATCGGCGTGCTGCGCGTCTCGATGTAGTGCCCTTCGGCGGTGCGGCGCTCGAAAACCTGAGGCCGGCTGAGGTCGTACATCTTGTAGCGCTTTTGCGCCAGGTCGTCCGGGTCGCCGGGACCATAGTCGCCGCGCTTGGCATTGAAGCGGAAGAAGTCGTAAAGGTAAGGCTTGCCGGCAACGAAATCCTCCGGGTAATCCAGCAGACGCCGGAACTCCTCGTTGGCCGATGCGACGCGGAGGTTTTCGTCGTAGTGGACAATGCCGCCCGGAAAGTTTTCGAAAATCGTTTGCAGCGTATCGGCCTGCTGTTTCGTTTCGGTGATGTCCGTGAGCGAGACAACCACGCCGTCAAGATCGATTTCCCGGTCCTCGTCGATCGGCTGAGCGCTCAGTCTGATCCAGCGCATGCGCCGGCCATCCGTCGGTGTCATCTTCGCCACGACATTCCGCAGGCTGTGCGGATCTCTCGCCGCAAGTTCAAGCGGTGTTTCGCAGCGGCCAATCCCTTCGATCTCACATTCAACGGCAACATTGATCTCGGCGACGTTGCTGCCGATTGCGTTGCAGTCCGAAAGGCCGAGCAATGTGATTGCGGCAGGGTTGGCCGAGAGGATTTCCCCGGAGTGCGAGAGCAGAAGGATGCCCTCGCTGAGGGCCTCCAGCGTCGTACGGTGCACGGCTTCGGATTGCCGAATGGATTGTTCGATCCGCTTGCGCTCCGAAATGTCGAAGAAATTTGCAATAAGACCGCCGTTGGGGAGCGGAATACCGCGAACTTCAAGGAACCTGCCGTCGGACGTTGTGCGTTCATAGACATGCGGCTTGGTGTCGTTGAAGAGCTTGAACCTCTCCTCCACCAATTTGTCCGGATTTCCCGGTCCATAGTCTCCGCGCCGTGCCAGAAAGGTAGCTACCTCCAGCAATTCGGCCTTTCGGTCGTAGAAGTCCTGCGGAAGATTGAGGAGGTCCCTGAAATCCCTGTTGCAAACGGTCAGTTCGCGTTCGCCATTGTAGTAGACGAGACCTCCCGGCAGGTTGTCGAAAATGACCTGCAGTGTCTCTGCCTGCCGTTTGGTCTCGGAAATGTCGGCCAGGGATATCACCACGGCATCAACACTTGTTCGGCCCGAGTTGCTTGTGGAATTGGCGTCAATGCGCAGCCAGACCGGTTGTGTCTCGTCCTGCCTGAAAAGCTTCACGACGTGGTTGTTGACCTTGTCCGGCGCGTTTGTCGCACGAAGGAAAAGATCCGGGTCCGCTGCACCGTTTTCTGTCTGACACTGGATGGCCAGGTCCTGAACGGACTTACCCTTCAGCTCAGCCGGGGTAAAGCCGAGCAGGGTCGCGGCGGCGGCGTTGAAGGACTGAATGCGGCCCGCCCGATTCAGGACAAGAATGCCTTCCCGCAGGGTCTGAAGGGTTGTGCGTTGAACGGCTTCGGTCTGGCGCAGAAGCTGCTCGGAGTGCTTCCGCTCGGTGATGTCCTGAAAAGCCCCGACCAGGCGTGTCGTCTTGCCGTTCTCGCTGACCGGCCGGCCCGCGGTGCGCACCCATATCTCGCGTCCCTTGGCGGTTATGAATGGCAGTTCGAGGTCCCAGGCGGCCTGATCCTTGATGGCCTTGACCACCGCATCGAAAATTTGTCGCCGGCATTCGGGCGCGTAGAAAGACACCGCCATGTCGACAGTTGGCTCGAAATCATCATCGACCTCGTGGATCTCCCGGGTCTTGTCGGCCCAGATGACCTTGTCGGAATCGATGTGATATTCCCAGCCGCCAACGCCGGAAACCTGGGTGACTTCCTCGAGCAAGGCACTTTCGCGCTGCGCGATCTGACGCTGTAAGTCGGCTTCCTGAAGGGCGGCTTCGGTCTGACGCTGCGCCCGGTAGGATTTCAACAGCCCCACAACGACGGTCCCGAGCCGGCGCAGATGGTCGAGTTGTTCGGTGCTCACGTCTCTCGGACGGGTATCGACAACACACAGCGTGCCAAGCACATGTTCGCCATCGAGTGACAGGGGATACCCGGCATAGAAGCGCGTTTTCGGTCCGGTAACAACAAGACGGCTTGTCCGAAAGCGGTCGTCTTTAAGGGCGTCGGCGACAACGGTCACGTCGTGCGCTAGGATCGCCTGGTCGCAAAAACACCCGTCGCGCGGTGTTTTCTCGGCAGTGACGCCGTACCGGGCCTTGAACCAGAGTTCGTCCTTGTCCACGAAGGACAGGAACGCCATCGGGGCGTCAAACAGGAGCGCGAGCGTCGTGACGAGCGCTTCGATTTCGGGCATGCTTTCAGCCTCGAGAATTCGAAGGTCATGCAGCGCTTTCAGACGGTCTTTTTCTTTTTTCCCCTGCGCTCTTCCCATGCCGCGCCATGTCTCCTGGATGGGCTTCGCCCTGGCAATCCCCCGGTTTACTTGGCGAGCCTATCTCCAGAACCGAAACAAATAATTAATATCAACAAGTTGAAGAAAATTTTCTATAAAGGGGAGATTGTTCCTTTTGGGAAGGTAACTGTTTTTAAGGGAGAATTTTTCTCTCGTAAGAAACACGGATTATTTGTTTCCCCGATGCGAGTAAATGGCCGCGAGTGTTTGTTCCCCCGGACTGCTTCACCCGTTCGGTACGCGGCCGCACCATTGGCGGGGAACGTGCCTGGAATTTGCATTTGGACAACAAAAAACCCGGTCGTTTGACCGGGTTTGAAGGTACGCGGACTGACCGCGAGGAACTGCTTTTGTTCCTGGGTCAGGACTCATTAATTTGGTTGGAATGGCGCAGAAAACGGCAATGAGCTGCACGGAAAAGCGCGACAAGCGGGCTTCCTGCCCGGTGGAGCGGTTTGACGAAGCAGATCGAAGCCGTTTTTGCGTCCCTCCGGGATAGGGTGAATTTGCCCGGCAACGTCGTTGCAAAGTTTTGGAAACCGGACGGTTTCCAGCAACTTTGCGCCTCGTATCCGATCAAATTCATTCCTACCATTTCATCCAAATTAGTGGGTCCTGACCCATAGCAGCTTGAAATCTTTATGCCGCGCGGCGGAAGGACAGGCTCATGCCGCCACCGGAACGGTTGCGACGGCGCTCTTCCGGCGGAATGTAGACGATGGCGCTATGATCGGTGCAGTAGGACACGCCCGGTTCGACGCGGGTGTTGCACGGGAAGATGTAGTTGCCCGCATCACCTTCTGCCCATTTGCAGCAGCCCGGACGCGGAAGAGACAAGTCAGCCATGATCATTTCCTTTATTCTTCTAACCAAGCGGCAAAAGCGCTCGAGCATCCTCGGGAGGAGAGGATCCGAACAGCTTTTGTCAAAATCGGATGTAAGCGGCGCCCGGGACGTCATCCGTTGTCCACCCTAAGGGTGCTCTGCAGCAAGCGCAGGCATTACATAAGCGGCATGTCACAAAAATGCAATAGAATAGCTGGCATTTCCGGCCTGCACTGGACGCATATCGAGTTAATGCAAAGTTATCGTGCAAGCCGTCTGGCGGGCTAACCTTTGAGAGTCAATTGGTTACGTTGACGAAGTGGGCAATTTGCCGCCTGCAGCCTTGAGTGCTTCCGGTGTGTCCAGATCGAGCCTTGCCACAGGGCCGATTTCAACTTCTGTCACGAAACCGGGATTTTCCGCAATAATATGACGCGCGCCGACATCGCCGCTCAGGTTTTTCAGGGCGTCGAAAAAGTGCCGGTCCCAAAGAACCGGGTTGCCGCGCTTGCCGTCCGCGGTTGCCGTCACGATCAGGCTGGTCTCGTTGCCGCGATAGGCGGTGATCAGCTTGCCGAGCACGGCCGCGTCAATCCGGGGCATGTCGCCTAGGAGAATGATCACGGCGTCCGTATCGGAAGACAGCGCGTTCATGCCGGCGCGGATCGATCCGGCCATGCCGTCGGCGAAATCCGGATTGTCGACCAGAGCGATGTCCAGGTCGGAGACCTGTGCACAGACGTCCTCGCCAAGGTGGCCCGTGACCAGAACGATTTCGGAGAGGTCCGCGGCACAGGCGGCCTCCGCGACATGCCGGATCAGGCTTTTGCCGTCAAGCGTGGCAAGGAGCTTGTTCGGACCGCCCATGCGCGAGGACCTGCCGGCCCCGAGAATGAGCGCGGCGATCTTCGAGGAGGTCCCCTGGCGCCGGGTTTCGCGCGGCTGTGGCCGCGTTCCGATTTCCATCAGCAAACCTCCGACGCCCATGGCCGTAATATGGTCCGGGGTGACGTCAAGTCCGGCCAGAAGGCGGTCAAGAACCCAGTCGAACCCGTTTTCCCGCGGGCTGCGGGCACAGCCCGGCGCCCCGAGCGTCGGCACACCCGCGAGATCGCCGAGCATCAGGAGGTTGCCCGGGTCGACCGGCATCCCGAGATGGTGCACCTGGCCCCCAGCGAGATCCAGCGCCGCCGGCAGCACGTCCTGCCGGTCGACCACCGCAGATGCACCGAACAGGATCAGGAAATCGGCGCCCTCGCCCACAAGCTCCGCCATTGCCGCGGCGACGGCAGCCGCATCGTGTGCCACGCGCCGCTCCGCCAGCAGCGTGCTGCCCGACGGCCGCAACCGGTCTTCCAGCACCCGTCGGGTCTTGTCCATGGTGGCCGGTTTCAGGTGCGGCAGCGTGGTCGCGACCAGGCCGACCTTGCGCGGCGAAAAGGCCGCGACCCGAACGGCCTGCTTCAGGGCGGCCTCGGCCTTGTCGACAAGGTCTCCGGCGAGGGCGAAGGAAATGATCTTGGCCGTCGCCACCATGCGGCCGGCCGCGACCTTTTTGAAATTGGGCAGCGTGGCAAATGTGATCGACGGGTCGATGCGGTTGGCGGTGGTGACGGCCTCAGCGTCGACGACCAGGACGCCGTCATCGTCCGCGTAAAGGTTCATGCGTCCGGTAAAGGCCTCGTCGTGCCCAAGGCCGGGGCCCATGGCCGACAGGGCCAGACGGCTTGCTGCCGCATCCTCACCGACATCGTCCGGATCGAGCCGGGCCACAACAAGACTGTCAATTCCAAGGGCCGTCAGGTCCGCGCAGTCGCCGTCCTTG
Organism: Roseibium sp. Sym1; assembly: GCF_027359675.1. Taxonomy (NCBI): domain Bacteria; kingdom Pseudomonadati; phylum Pseudomonadota; class Alphaproteobacteria; order Hyphomicrobiales; family Stappiaceae; genus Roseibium; species Roseibium sp. Sym1. Next base: position 998,892 of record NZ_CP114786.1, on the reverse strand, counting down.
AGCACGTGTCCCTTCTTCAGGACGCGCCCGGGCAATCTGGTCTTGTGCGCCAGAATGCAGCCGGCCGCTTCCGTCGTCGGACAGGCGCCGAACTTCATCCCCCCGCTCCCGGGGCCTTGCGCAAGGCGGCAATCACGGCACCAAGCACCGCGACGGCGATTTCTTCCGGGGAAGCGGCGCCGATATCCAGGCCGATGGGGGCGTCGATCCGCTCGAACAGGGCCGGGTCAAGACCGGCTTCGGCAAAGCGTTCCAGCCGCTTGCCATGGGTCTTGCGGCTGCCGAGCGCACCGACATAGAAGCAGCCGGTTTTCAGGGCCTCTATAAGCGGATAGTCGTCGATTTTCGGATCATGCGTCACCGCCGCGACGGCGGTGAAGGCGTCCAGCGGAGCCTCTTTCAGGACATCCTGCGGCCAGTCCGCCTTGAGTGAGCCGCCCGGAAACCGGTCTTCGGTGGCAAAGGCCGTGCGCGGATCGATCACGGTGACGTCCAGGCCGGCGATCTCTGCCATGGGCACAAGCGCCTGGCTGATATGCACGGCGCCGATGATGACAAGGCGTGGCGCGGGCAGGGAAACGTTCAGGAACGCTTCGCCGGTATCGAGAGACACCATGCCGGACTTGCCGGAGCGGAACCGTTTTTCGAGTTCTCCTGAAAGGGGATCGGCGGAATAATCGTCGGTCTTGCGGATCAGCCGCTGCGGCCCGTCCGGCATCTCGGTCACCAGGATGGCCGCACGACGCTCGGCGCGGTCGGCATTCAGGGCTTTCAGAAGGGCGAGGTCCATGGCTCAGGCGCGGTCCGTTGCGAGTTTCAGGCCAAGCCCGACCAGCAGGGAACCGCCGAGCCAGCGGGTCAGATCCTGGAAACGCGTGGCACGTGTCAGCCGCTTCTTGACTTCCGTTGCAAACAGCACGGTCACGAGATCCGCCGAGGTGAAGGCACAATTGACGATCGTGCCGAGGACCAGGAACTGCGCCCAGATCGGCAGGCCCGCCTCCGGGCTGACGAATTGCGGCAGGAAGGCAATGAAGAAGATCGCCACTTTCGGATTGAGCACCTCGACCAGGACGCTGTCCATAAACGCCCTGCGCGTGGACTTCTGCGGCAGGTCCGGCGCGGGACCGGCGGCAACGCGGGTCCGGATCATCTGCACGCCGAGAAAGACCAGGTAGGCGCCGCCGACCAGCTTGAGTGCGAAATAGAGCGTCGGAACCACGGAAAACAGCGCCGAAAGGCCGAAAGCGGCCGCCAGTACATGGACATAGCAGCCCAGGTGAATGCCCGCTGCGGCCATGAAACCGGCGCGCCGGCCGCGCGCTATGGTCTGCGCGGCGGTGTAAAGCAGCGCGGGGCCCGGCATGTAGGCGAACAGGGCTGTCGCGGCGAGAAAGGCGAGGAAGGTCTCTGTCGTCATTTTGGCTCGGTCCGGATCAGGTGACGGGTTCGACGTAGACGCGGATGCGGCCGCCGCAGGACAGGCCCACCTGCCACGCGGTCTCGTCGGCGACGCCGAACTCCAGCGTGGCGGGTTTCCCGGTGTCAATGACATCGACGGCTTCGGCGACAACGGCACCTTCGACGCAGCCGCCCGAAACGGACCCCTCGAAATTGCCGTCGGCATCAATCACCAGATGCGATCCGACCGGGCGCGGCGCGGAGCCCCAGGTTTCGATCACGGTCGCCAGAGCAACCGCACGGCCGGAGCCGCGCCAGTCCTCGGCGGTTTTCAGAACATCGGCGATGGAAGACGTTTCGGTGGCAGGCATGTGCATCCCCTCAGCTCAAGCCCTCAACTCAGGCGTTCAATATAAGTCTTTCCGCGGAGGATGAAAGAGAACTGAAAAAGAAACGGCATCTGCCTGGTGCAGATGCCGCTGAAGTCTGTGTGGGATGTTATCGGGCTTTTATTCGGCGGCCATCCGGCAGGACGGTGCGGCGCTTTTCACGGCGACGTCGACATGGTCCTCGAAGGCTTCGAAATTGCTGACGAACATGTCCACCAGCTTGGCGGCCTGAACGTCATAGGCATCCTTGTCCGCCCACGTGTCGCGCGGGGTCAGGATCCCGGTGTCGACACCTTCGACCGAGACCGGGACCTCGAAGCCGAAATTGGAGTCCGTGCGGAAGTCGGCATCCTTCAGGCTTCCGGTCAGCGCCGCGGTGAGCAGCGTGCGGGTGGCCTTGATCGGCATGCGGTTGCCGGTGCCGTAGGCGCCGCCGGTCCAGCCGGTGTTGACCAGCCAGCAGTCGACATTGTGCTTGGCGATCAGGTCCTTCAGCAGGTTGCCGTATTCGGACGGGTGCCTCGGCAGGAACGGCGCGCCGAAACAGGTCGAGAAGGTCGCCTGCGGCTCGGTGACGCCTTTTTCCGTGCCGGCCACCTTGGCGGTGTAGCCGGACAGGAAGTGATACATTGCCTGCGCCGGGGTCAGCCGGGCGATCGGCGGCATCACGCCGAACGCGTCGGCGGTCAGCATGATGATCGTCTTCGGCATCGGCGCGCAGCCGGTGGCGCTGGCATTGGAAATGAAGTGGATCGGATAGGCGGCACGGGTGTTCTCGGTCTTGGTGCCGTCATCGAAATCCGGAACGCGGGCGTCGTCCAGGACGACGTTTTCCAGAACGGTTCCGAAGCGCTGGGTCGTCGAAAAGATCTCCGGCTCCGCTTCCGCGGAGAGCTTGATTGTCTTTGCGTAGCAGCCACCTTCGAAATTGAATACGCCGCTTTCGCTCCAGCCATGCTCGTCGTCACCGACCAGGGTGCGTGCCGGGTCGGCGGACAGCGTGGTCTTGCCCGTGCCGGACAGACCGAAGAAGACGGCGGTGTCGCCGTCGTCGCCGACATTCGCGGAGCAATGCATGGACATCACGCCCTTGGCCGGGAGCAGATGGTTCAGCATGGTGAAGACGGATTTCTTCATCTCGCCGGCATAGGAGGTGCCGCCGATGAGAACGATCTTGCGCGTCAGGTCGACTGCAATCACGGTTTCCGTCCGGCACCCATGCCTTTCCGGGTCCGCCTTGAAGCTGGGCAGGTCGATGATGGTCATGTCCGGTGCGAAGCTGTCGAGTTCGCTCAACTCCGGCCGCAGAAGAAGGTTGCGGATGAACAGGGAATGCCATGCATACTCGGTGTAGACCCGGACCGGAAGCCGATGTGTCGTGTCGGCGCCGCCGTAAAGGTCCTGGGCGAAAAGCTCCATGCCTTCCGTGTGGGCGAGGAAATCGGCCAGAAGAAGGTCGAACTTGTCCTTCTGCATCTGGGCGTTGTTGTCCCACCAGACGCTGTCCCGGGTCTCGTCGTCGAGGACCACGAACTTGTCCTTCGGGGAGCGGCCCGTGTGGACGCCGGTCTCCGCGACCAGCGCACCGCCTGCTGCCAGCTGGGTTTCGCCGCGGGAGAGGGAATACTCGTACAGCGCAGGCTCGTTCTGGTTCCAATAGAGCGCCTTCAGGCCCTTGAAGCCGAAGGGTTCGCAGCCAATGGAGGAATTCCTGACACCTACTTCTTGCATTTTCCCGCAGTCCTTGTGATGTGGGCATGGTCCGTTGCCGCCGGAGAAAGTTAAGAAAGGCTGAATCCGGCGATAAGGGCTGCGAACGTAGTGGAATGACCATGGGGCAGCAAGACTACCAAAGGTGCCATGTCTTTGTTTAATCGATTAAAAATCTTCATTAAATTCTCGATGATTAATTTGGAAACCAAACTAAAAACCGAAACCTTCGGAATGTTCGCTCTGTCGGATCAAGCGAAAGAAAACGCATTTATTTCGCGCATGCGAAAGGGACTCACAACGAGGACCCCTTTTGTCGGCGAAACAAACGGCGCCGCCAGGGACAGGCCTTTCAGCGTTTCATCCAGACGAATGGGGCCCGACCCCGGCCCGACCCCAGATGATCTCTTGAAATTGGCCACGCAGATCCCCATCAATGCTGCCGACTGGAAGGTCTTTGCGCACCGCAAGTGTCTGAACGGGCTGTTTGCCTTAATTTATGCGCATTTAGAAGGCCAAAGGCAGTGTGTTACATTAATGCTGAAAAACCGAAGCGCGCCGTTCGTGCGTAGCCGGAAATGGAAAACAAAGCATGCCGACAATTGCACTGGTCGATGACGACCGTAATATTCTGACTTCGGTCTCGATCGCCCTGGAAGCGGAAGGATACCGTGTCCAGACCTATACGGACGGCACTTCGGCGCTGGACGGTTTGCAGAGCGATCCGCCGGAACTGGCGATCTTCGACATCAAGATGCCGCGCATGGATGGCATGGAACTGTTGCGCCGGCTGCGCCAGGGCTCCGACCTTCCGGTGATTTTCCTGACTTCGAAGGACGATGAAATCGACGAATTGTTCGGTCTGAAAATGGGTGCGGACGACTTCATCCGCAAACCGTTTTCCCAGCGCCTTCTGGTCGAGCGCGTGCGCGCCGTGCTGCGCCGGGCGCAGCCAAAGGACGCTTCGGCGCCGCGCGACGATGCCGACAAGCTGCTGGAGCGCGGTCAGCTGGTAATGGACCAGGAACGCCACACCTGCACCTGGAACAACAAGCCGGTGACGCTGACCGTGACCGAATTCCTGATCCTCTCGGCCCTCGCGCAGCGCCCCGGCGTGGTCAAGAGCCGGAACGCCCTCATGGACGCGGCCTATGACGACCAGGTCTATGTCGACGATCGCACCATCGACAGCCACATCAAGCGGCTGCGCAAGAAGTTCAAGGTGGTTGACGACGACTTCGACATGATCGAAACCCTTTATGGTGTCGGTTACCGGTTCCGAGAGGTCTGAAGCGCCGTAAATGGCGGTTGACAGCGAGCACGCAGAAGAGGTTGCCGCCTCCGAGCCCCAGAACGGTTCGGAGCGCTCCCGGTTGCGCCGCCTCGGCAACAAGCGCATCCGGCGCCGCCTGCTCAGCCAGCTTGGCCGGATCTTCGGCACCTATGTGCTGTCCTCGCTGACACGCCGGATCATTGCCATCAACCTGGTCGGCCTGCTCGCCCTCGTGATCGGCATTCTCTATCTCAACCAGTTCCGCGCCGGACTGATCGATGCCCGTGTGCAGAGCCTGCTGACCCAGGGCGAGATCATCGCCGGCGCGATCGCGGCGTCGGCAACCGTCGATACGGGCACGATTACCGTTGACCCGGAACGCCTGCTGCAGCTGCAGGCGGGCGAGAGCATCACCCCGACCCAGGAAGACCTCGACAGCCTCGACTTCCCGATCAATCCGGAGCGTGTCGGACCTGTGCTGCGCCGTCTGATCTCGCCGACCAAGACACGCGCCAGGATCTACGATCCGGAGGGCATCCTGATCCTGGACAGCCGCCATCTTTACACCAGTGCCCAGATCCTGCGTTTCGACCTGCCGCCGCCCAATGCGGAGGAAGAGGGCTTCTGGGGAAGCCTGTGGCAATGGACCAAGCGCTGGCTGCGCCAGGGCGACCTGCCGGTCTATCAGGAAGTCGGAGGTGGTGACGGCCGCGCCTATCCGGAAGTGGAGGCCGCCCTGGCGGGGTCGCCTGCCAGCGTCACCCGCATCTCCCAGCGCGGTGAGCTGATCGTCTCCGTTGCCGTGCCGATCCAGCGGTTTCGCGCGGTGTTGGGGTCCTTGCTGCTCTCCACCCAGGGCGGGGACATCGACGCCATCGTGCGCGCCGAACGCATCGCGATTATCCGGGTCTTCCTGTTCGCCGCGACGGTGACCATCCTGTTGTCGATCCTCCTTGCCGGTGCGATTGCCGGGCCCGTCAGAAGGCTGGCCGCCGCGGCCGACCGGGTTCGCCGGGGATCGACCTCGCGCGAGGAAATTCCGGACTTCTCCGATCGTCAGGACGAGATCGGCCATCTGGCCCGTTCGTTCCGCGAAATGACCCATGCGCTCTACAACAAGATCGACGCCATCGAGCAGTTCGCCGCCGACGTTGCGCATGAACTGAAAAACCCGCTGACCTCCTTGCGCAGCGCGGTCGAAACCCTGCCGCTGGCGCGGTCCAAGGAGTCCCAGGACCGGCTCATGGAAGTGATCCAGCACGACGTCCGAAGGCTGGATCGCCTGATCAGCGACATTTCCGATGCGTCGCGGCTCGACGCGGAACTGGCGCGCATCCAGGCCGAACCGATCGATCTCGCCGAATTGCTGCGCAACATGGCCGTGGCCGCCAACCAGCGCTCGGGTACGAAGGAGGCCGATGTCAAGCTGACCGTTGCCGACGCGCAAGGGACAAAACCCTACGTGATGCCCGGGCATGACATTCGCCTTGGCCAGGTGATCAGCAACCTTCTGGACAATGCCCGTTCCTTCTCGCCGCCCCACGGCACCGTCAGGGTCGACCTCAGCCGGGAAGGCCGGTCGATCAAGATCACCGTCGACGACAGCGGCCCGGGGATCCGCGCGGAGAACACCGAACGTATCTTCGAACGTTTTTACACGGACCGGCCGGACGGCGAAGGCTTCGGCAACAATTCCGGTCTGGGCCTGTCGATCTCCCGTCAGATCATCGAGGCGCATGGCGGCACGATCACAGCCACCAACCGGCTCGAGACGCAAGCTGACGGCACGGAGAAAGTGGCCGGCGCGCGCTTCACCATCCACCTGCCCGTCGGGGCGGCCAAGTGACCCGGCCGGCCGTTCATGCCAATTGCGTGTTGCTTGGAACCGTTGGTCTTCTGATCCGCGGCGATGCCGGCAGCGGCAAGTCCTCGCTTTCGGATGAGCTTATCCATGCCGCCGGGCGCAGGGGCAATCTTGGCCTGCTCGTCGGTGACGACTATGTCCACGTCGAAAACCGGGACGGGCGGTTGCTGGCCGAGGTCCCGGACGCGATCCGCGGCAGGATGGAAGTGCGCGGGTTCGGCGTCGTGACCACCTCTTTCACACCGGTGGCTGACATCTGTGTTGTTGTTGATCTGACAGACCCGGACCGGCTCGAGCGGTTGCCGGACACACCTCTCGACGAGGTCTGCCTTGAAGGTGTGCAGGTGCCCCGCCTGCACTGCCTGAAAAATGACACCGGCGGGGCGCTTCGGCTCATCCGCTGGGCTTTGCGCTGCCTGCGGCCGGAAGGACCGGATTATATTTAGAGCATGTCGGGTGTTTTTTGCTTGCAACTGAGGAAACGGTTGAAGAGAGTGCATCAGACTGATAAACGCCCGGCTCCGTCCGGATCCCCCTCGGGGTCCAGAGCTCACCGCACTCGATAATCAGGCTAAACGACGCATGATCGGACTTGTACTTGTGACCCACGGACGCCTCGCTGAAGAATTCAAGGCGGCGCTGGAACATGTTGTCGGTCCCCAGGAACAGGTCGAAACCATTTCCATCGGTCCGGATGACGACATGGAGCAGCGGCGCCAGGATATCCTGGCGGCCGTGGAAGCCGCGAATTCCGGCAAGGGCGTCGTGCTGCTGACGGACATGTTCGGTGGCACGCCTTCCAACCTCGCGATCTCGGTCATGGACAGCAAGTCGGTGGAAGTGGTCGCGGGCGTCAACCTGCCCATGCTGATCAAACTGGCAAGCGTCCGTTCCGACCGCGATCTGGCGGACGCGGTCGATGAAGCCCGGCAGGCGGGGCAGAAATACATCTCCGTGGCCAGCCAGGTGCTGTCGGGACAGAACTAACAAGAAGAATGACAGCCCAGACCGTTTTCGAAAAAGACCTCACCATCGTCAACCGGCGCGGACTGCATGCCAGGGCATCCGCGAAACTCGTCAAGCTTGTCGAGACCTTCCAGGCCGATGTTCAGGTGTCGAAGGACGGTCAGACCGTTGGCGGAACCTCGATCATGGGCCTGATGATGCTGGCGGCCAGTCCCGGCTGCTGCATCAGGGTTAGCGTCAGCGGTTCCGAAGCCGACGCGGCGCTGGCCGCGATTGCGGCTCTGGTCGAAAACGGCTTTGGCGAAGAAGATTGATTTTGATGAACCTCATCGCCACGATGCGGCGCTCATCGAATGCCGCCTGCGGCCGGCGTTTCTCCTTGCCGTCGATACCATTTTGTCATGAGGCCGTGATCTGATGCCGAGCCATCCCGAGGACCGACTGATTTCCGCTGCGCGCCAGGCGCTGGCGCATATCCACGAGGCTCTTGAACTCGAATTCGCGTTCGAACTGTGGGACGGGTCGCGTGTTCCGGCGGACGCGCCCGTGGACGGATTGAGACTGGCCTTGTCGGAGACCGCCCTGACCCGGCTGTTGCGGCGCCCCAAGATCAAGACCGTGATCGATCTCTACGCGGCCGGCGATCTCGACCCGCGCGGTGGCAGCATCTTCGACTTTGCGGAAAAGCGCCCGGCCATCAAGGGGCGGGAAATTCGCAGGCGTCTGAACAAGGGCCTGCTCCTGAAGAGCGCCCTGCCGCTGCTGTGGGGCGGCAAGGGCAAACCCGCCAACCGGGCGGCCGAGGGACTTGACGCGGGCGAGGCGGCCGACCGCAGCTCGGGCAGCCGCAAGGACGACATCGCCTTTCACTACGATGTCTCCAACGAGTTCTACCGGCGCTTTCTCGACCCGGAGATGGTCTATACCTGCGCCTATTTCTCCGACTGGTCGAACGACCTGGCGACGGCCCAGAAAGACAAGCTGGACATGATCTGCCGCAAGCTGCGCCTCAAGCCCGGCGAGCGCATGCTCGATATCGGCTGCGGCTGGGGCGCACTGATCTGCCATGCCGCCGAGCATTACGGCGTCACCGCCGTCGGTGTGACGCTGGCCGAGGAACAGCTGAAGCTGGCAAGGGAACGGATTGCGGAGCGCGGCCTTGAGGACAAGGTTTCCGTGGAACTGATCGACTACCGCGACATGAAGGGCAAGTTCGACAAGATCTCGTCGATCGGCATGTTCGAGGCGGTCGGTCTCGACAATTACGACAATTACTTCCAGAGCGTGAACCGCCTGCTCAAGCCGCGCGGCATCTATCTCCACCATGCCATCACCCGGCGGGGCAAGAAGGACCTGAAAGCCTTCCGCCGCAAGAAGCCGGAATACCAGGCACTGGTCCGCTACATCTTCCCCGGCGGCGAGGTCGATCATATCGGCTGGACCCTGACCAACCTGGAAGCGCACGGCTTCGAGGTCCATGATGTCGAGGCCTGGCGCGAGCACTACGCCCGCACCACCCGGCTGTGGGCGGAGAACCTGATGGCGGTGAAGGACGAGGCCGTCGCCGAGATCGGCGAACACAAGTACCGCCTCTGGCTCGCCTATCTGATCGGCGTCTCGCTCGGGTTCGAGCGCGGCTCGATCGGCATTTTCCAGACAGTGGCGACCCGGCGCACCAAGGGGCCGTCCAGCATGCCGCCGTCCCGCGCGGATCTGTACAGCTGACCGGGCGGGATCCCGGGGCGCGAGACCTGCCTTTCCGCCTGCTTGCCTGACCGGGCCGGACCAACGGGAAAGGAATGCCTGATGCCGCCGTTGCTTGCTCCCCTCCTGATGGTGTGGTTGGCGGTCATGGCGGCGGTGGTCCTGCCGGCCGCGCCGCGGGCGGGGGAGGTCGGCGAATTTCTCAATGATTTCGCCTCCGCTGACTGTCCCGCCGACGGACCCGCCAAGGTTCTCTTTCTGGATATCGCCGGAGAAACCGCGGGACTTGCCTGCGGACGGGCGCGCATGGGCGGCCCGGTGGCCAATGTGGAAGACCGCTTCCTGATCGCGTCCGTCTCGAAACTCTATCTGGCGGTTGCCCTCATGCAGCTGGACGAGGCGGGCCGTCTCGACATTGATGACCCGGCGCCGAACTGGCTTCCGCCCGAGGTCGTGACCGGCCTCAAGGGACTTGAGGGCATTTCCATTGCGATGCTGCTGACCATGACGAGCGGCATACCGGACTATCTCGATGATGCCTACTTCCTTTCGAGCATCGCCGATGCACATGCGGGTGTTGCCGCCCGGGACATTCTGACAAAGGCCATTCTCAGCGTCGCTGACGCGCCGCGCCTGTTCGAACCGGGCACCGGATTCGACTATTCCAACACCAACTACCTGCTTGCGCAGCTCGTTCTTGAAAAAGCGGCGGCAGCCCCGATGCTCCAGGTGTTCACTGAACGGCTCCTTGAACCGGCAGGGCTGAACCGCACCGGGCTCCTGGGCTATGGCGTCGGTCCCCGTGACTTCGTGCAGGGCTTTGAGGATTTCGGCAAGGGACCGGAGCCGGTGGATGCTTATCTGACGGGCTACGGCTTCGGCGATGGCGGGCTCGTGACGACGGCCGCGGAAGTTGCCGGCTTCTACAAGGCGCTCTTCGTGGACGGTGCTCTCCTGGACGACGACAGCCTCGACCGGCTCCTTGAGGATCCTTCAGGCGAAGGCTACGGCATGGGCATCGAAATCGGGACACTCGCCGGTCTTGGCGAGGTCCTGGGTCACTCGGGCAGCGATACCGGATTCTCGGCCGACATCCGCTATTTGCCGGAGCAGGCCGTTACGGTGGTCTATCTGTCCGCACAGGCGGAGGGCGATCTTTCCGTGACATGGGAGTTGCTGGAAGAGCTTCCTTAACCCTGATAGGTATCGACGTTCAAATGATATAAAGAATTCTTTATATCTTTATTGCGTCATGTGCCCGGCGGCGTTATAACGCGCCACAGGATTTCCGGAGCAGTCTTCGGAAATCGGCTTGCGGCCGCCGGGACGCCCCATTCGGGAGGCGCATCGCCCGGGCGGCCACCTCTCATGATCTGGCATTCAAGGCTGGTTCAAACAGCAGGACACTTTCATGACCGACTACATTATCAAAGACATCGGGCTCGCAGACTGGGGCCGTACCGAAATCGAGATTGCCGAGCATGAAATGCCGGGTCTGATGGCCTGCCGCGAAGAATTCGGTGCATCCAAGCCGCTCAAGGGCGCCCGCATCGCCGGCTCCCTGCACATGACCATCCAGACGGCCGTGCTGATCGAGACCCTGGTTGCGCTGGGCGCGGAAGTCCGCTGGGCATCGTGCAACATCTATTCCACCCAGGACCAGGCCGCCGCGGCCATCGCGGCTTCCGGCGTTCCGGTCTTCGCCGTCAAGGGCGAGACCCTGGAGGAGTACTGGGACTACGCCGACAAGATCTTCGATTTCCCGGACGGCGCCAACATGATCCTCGACGACGGCGGCGACGCGACGCTGTACATCCTCATGGGTGCGCGCGTGGAAGCCGGTGAAACCGACATCATCGAGAACCCGGCCTCCGAGGAAGAAGAGTGCCTGTTCGCGCAGATCAAGAAGCGCATGGCCGCCAACCCGGGCTGGTTCACCAAGCAGAAAGAGCTGATCCAGGGTGTTTCGGAAGAAACCACCACCGGCGTTCTGCGTCTTTATGAAATGCAGAAGAAGGGCGCGCTGCCGTTCCCGGCGATCAACGTCAACGACAGTGTCACCAAGTCCAAGTTCGACAACCGCTACGGTTGCCGTGAATCGCTGGTCGACGGCATCCGCCGCGGCACCGACGTGATGATGTCGGGCAAGGTCGCCGTCGTCTGCGGTTACGGCGATGTCGGCAAGGGCTCCGCCCAGTCGCTGGCCGGTGCCGGCGCCCGCGTGATCGTGACGGAAATCGATCCGATCTGTGCCCTGCAGGCCTCCATGGACGGCTTCGAGGTCAAGACCATGGAACAGGTCCTGCCCGAGGGCGACATCTATGTCACCGCGACGGGCAACAAGGACATCATCACCTTCGACCACATGCGTGGCATGAAGGATATGGCGATCGTCTGCAACATTGGCCACTTCGACAACGAGATCCAGGTTGCCGCCCTGAAGAACACCAAGTTGCGCCCGGTCAAGGACCAGGTCGACATGTACGAGTTCCCGGACGGCAAGCGCATGATCCTCTTGTCCCAGGGCCGCCTCGTGAACCTCGGCAACGCCACCGGCCACCCGAGCTTCGTGATGTCCGCCAGCTTCACCAACCAGGTTCTGGCGCAGATCGAACTCTTCACCAAGGGCGACCAGTACAAGAACGAGGTCTACGTGCTGCCGAAGCATCTTGATGAGAAGGTTGCCCGCCTGCATCTGGAGAAGCTGGGCGTGACGTTAACCGAATTGACGGACGCACAATCTCAATATCTGGGGATTAACAAGACCGGTCCGTTCAAGCCGGAACACTACAAATACTGATTTTGAAGAGGGGTGCTACTAGATGTGGTAAGCGCCCCGATTCGGGTATGTGAACAAAAAAATGCAGGACCCTTGAATTTTAAGGGTCCTGTTAACTTTTCAGTTACGGACTCTTCTGCGTGATTCTCAAAAAGGTTATGGTTTAGACGAATCAAAGGCCAGGAGGCGGATGTCTTTGATTTGCTCCCAGAAACCGGGGGCTGCAGCCCGCGAAAGCGGGGAAAGCGGCGTAAGGGGATCACAATATGCCGAAAGGCAGCACGGACGGCGCGCGGCCACGCGCGACGTGGCGAGAATGGAGTCTGAAATCGGTCAAGCTGAGCGGCACCGCGCTGGCAGGCGCGAGTCTGTTCGCCGGACCGGCGGCAGCCGATATGCTTGCCGATACAACCGCTGCCATCTCTCCCGATACCATGATTCTTTTCGGTTCGTTAGGCGGTATGTGCGCCTTTGCCGTCACGGCGGCTGTCGCCCTGGTCCGGCTGCGCAATCACTCTGCACAGCAGACCGGCGCCCTGGAAAAGGAAAAGGGCGACCTGAAATTCCGCGTTGACCGGCTGGAAGCGATGCTCAACACCGATGAGCAGCGCGTGATCGTATGGACGGGCAATGGCGCCATGCCGCAGATCTGGGGCGTGCTCCCGGAAAAGTCGGGCGTTCCGCGTCCGCCGGCACAACTGCTGGCCTTCGGCAGCTGGTTGACGGCCAAATGCGCCGGTGACCTGGAGCGGTATCTGGACACGCTGTTCCGTACCGGCGAAACCTTTACCACCACCTTGAAGACCCGCACCGGCAGCTATGTGGAAGCGCTTGGCCGCACCACGGGCGGCGCCGTGGTGCTGCGCCTGCGGGACCTGACCGGTGAACGGCAGATGCAGGCGGAACTCGCCGCCCGCAACGCCAAGATTTCCGGCGAGTTGCACATGCTGCATGCTCTGCTTGACGCCATGCCCGCGCCCGCCTGGCAAAGGGACGCGGAAGGCAACCTGATCTGGGCGAACCAGGCCTATGCCGAAGCTGTCGAAATGCCGGATGCCGAAACCGCGATCAAGGAGGGTGCGACGTTCCTCGATGCGGCGGCCCGTACGGCGATGGCCGTGCAGCGCGACGAGGACGGCTGTTTCAACGCCCGTATCCCGATCGTCGCGTCCGGCGAGCGCTGCGTGTTCGAGGTCACCGATGTCAACGCCAATGTCGGCGGTGCCGGCCTTGCCGTGGACATCAGCGAACTGGAACAGGCGAAGAAGGAACTCGGCAGGGCCGAGGATTTCCATGGCCGTACGCTCGACCAGCTGGCTGCGGCGGTTGCCATCTACAGTTCCGACCGCAAGCTGCAATTCTACAATGCGGCCTTCAAGCAGCTCTGGGATCTGGACCCGGCCTTCCTGGAAAGCCGTCCGGAAGACGGAGCCGTGCTCGACGCGCTCAGGGCGGCGCGCAAGCTGCCCGAGCAGGCCGACTACCGGGTCTGGCGCAACAAGATGCTGGACAGCTACCAGTCGGTCGAGGCGCGGGAAAGCTGGTGGCACCTGCCGGACGGCCGCACCCTGCGTGTCATTGCCAACCCGCATCCGCAGGGCGGCGTCACCTATATCTACGAGAACGTCACCGAACAGCTCGACCTCGAAAGCCGCTACAATGCGCTGACACGGGTCCAGGGCGAAACGCTCGACAATCTGTCCGAAGCCGTTGCCGTGTTCGGCTCCGACGGGCGGTTGCGCCTGTGGAATCCCGCCTTTGGCCGGATCTGGGACCTGGAAGAGGACCGGCTTGCTGAGCTGCCGCATGTCAAGGAAGTGGTTTCCGCCTGCACGCTCAGCGAAACGGAGCGCGAGGCCTGGGAACGGCTCGCCGGCAATGTCACCGGTCTGCTCGACAACCGCACCCAGAATGTGAATCGCCTGGAACGCCACAATGGCGATGTCCTGGACTATGCCACTGTCCCGCTGCCGGATGGCGGCACGCTGGTGACCTTTGTCGACGTGTCCGACAGCGTCAACGTGGAACGGGCCCTTCTGGAAAAGAACGAGGCACTGGAACAGGCCGACCAGATCAAGAACGCCTTCATCCAGCATGTCTCCTACGAGCTGCGTTCGCCGCTGACCAACATCATCGGCTTCGCGCAATTGCTGGCGGATCCGAAATTCGGCGAGCTGTCGGACAAACAGAGCGAATATGCGGACTATATCCAGTCCTCGTCCTCGGCGCTGCTGGCCATTATCAACGATATCCTGGACCTTGCGACGCTGGATGCCGGCATCATGGAGCTCGACCTCGGCGAGGTCGACGTAGCCGCCACGGTCGAGGCCGCGGTCGAAGGGCTGAAGGACCGGATCGCCGAGACCCGGATCAACCTGCGCACCCACGTGCCCGACGATATCGGCGTGATGGTTGCCGACGAAAAACGCCTGCGCCAGGTCCTGTTCAACCTGATTGCCAATGCGGTGCGCTATTCGGAAGCCGACGGCGTCGTCGATGTCAGCTGCAGCCGCGAGGACGGCAACGTGACCTTCGTCGTCAAGGATCACGGCTACGGTATTCCGGCCGAGATCCTGACCCAGGTCTTCAACCGCTTTGTCGGTCATGATACCGGCGCGCGGCGCCAGGGCGCCGGCCTCGGCCTTGCCATCGTCAAGAGCTTTGTCGAACTCCATGGCGGCACGGTCGACATTCAGTCCGCCGAAGGAAAAGGCACGACGGTGACCTGCGCATTTCCCGCGCGGCCCGAGCTGGCGGACACCGCCGCCGCGGAATAAGGTGCCGGATGGCAGACCACGACCTGAGGCCCTTGCCGGCGGCATTCCTGACCCTGAACATTTCCGACGAGGCGGAAACACGTCTCCTTGCCAACGATGTGGCGCTGATCCTGCGGCCCGGCGACGTCATCTGCCTGTCCGGAGATCTCGGTGCGGGCAAGTCGACCTTCACGCGGGCTCTGTTACGCGCCTTTTCCGGAGAACCGGACCTCGAGGTCCCCAGCCCGACCTTCACACTTGTTCAGACCTATGCGTTCGACCGGTTCGACCTGTCGCATTTCGATCTCTATCGCCTGGAAGAGCCGGAGGAGATCGAGGAGCTCGGGCTGGACGATCTTCTGGAGACCGGGGCGGCACTGATCGAATGGCCGGAAAAGGCGGCGGACCTGCTGCCGGCCGATGCGCTCTGGATCCAGATTTCCCAACCGTCGGACGAGGCCGACAGCCGGGTCTTCCGTTTCTTCTCGGATCGGTCGGACTGGCAGGACCGCGTCGGCGAGACCCTTGCGACCCGGGCCTTCCTGCGTTCCGCAGGCCATGGCGGGGCCGGTCGCCGGTTTCTGGCGGGGGACGCGTCCCTGCGCACCTTCGAGACGGTCGACACGGGCGCGCAGGGGGCTGTGCTCATGCGCTGGCCCTTCAAGGGGACGTCCGTGCCGGAGCCGGTGCGCGCCTATATGCGCAAGGTTCACCTGGCGCAGGACTGCCGGGCGGTGGTCGCGATCGGTTCCGAGCTGCGCCGCCGCGGTTTCCTCGCGCCGGAGATCTATGCCGCGGACCTGGAGGCGGGCTTCATCCTGTCGCAGGACCTGGGCCGTGAAACCATCGTGGAGGACGGCAAGCCGGTGCCCGGGCGCTATCATGCCGCCGTGGACCTTCTGGCCGGCCTGCATGCACAGGACTGGCCGCAAGCGGTGCCGCTTGCGGACGGAAGTTCCTATACGGTTCCCGCCTATTCCCATGATGCGTTGATCGCCGAGGCATCGCTGTTTCTGGACTGGTATGTGCCGCATGTGACCGGCAAGGCGGCGGAAGACGCCGCCAGGCGCGATTTCGAACTGTTGTGGCGGGCTGCGCTCGCCGTGATTGGCTCCGCCCAGACCGGCTGGGTGCTGCGCGACTTCCACTCGCCCAACCTGCTCTGGCAGGACGGCGCGTCCGGCACCGGCCGGATCGGCCTGATCGATTTCCAGGATACGGTGATCGGACCTGTCGCCTATGATGTTGCTTCTCTGCTTCTGGATGCCCGCACCGACATCCCGAAGGATCTGGAATCGGACCTCTTCGATGCCTATGTCTCGGCGAGGAAAAGGCAGTCTTCCGATTTCGATCAGGAGCGGTTTTCTGAGGCCTATGCGGTGATGGCCGCGCAACGGATCACCAAGATCCTCGGGATCTTCGTCCGCTTGGCAATGCGTGATGGCAAGCCGGCATATTTGAGCCATTTGCCGCGCATGCTAGGCTATCTCGACCGGGTGCTTGACAGGCCGGTCCTGTCGGATTTGAAAGACTGGTACGCACGCTTCCGGCCCTGAACCCTGCTCAGTCAGCCGACGGCCCCACATTTGAGAAAAACGATGACACATTCGCGGTTCCGTCCTTCCAAAGCCATGATTCTGGCTGCCGGCTTCGGCAAGCGCATGCGCCCGCTGACGGCGACCACGCCGAAGCCGCTTATCGAGGTCAACGGCCAGGCCCTGATCGACCATGGCATGGACCGGCTGGCAGCCGCTGGCGTGACATCCTGCGTCGTCAACGTGCATTACCTGGCCGATCTCGTGGAGGTCCATGTCCGGCACCGGAAGGATATGGACATCGTGGTTTCGGACGAACGGGACGAGTTGCTTGATACCGGGGGCGGAATCAAGAAGGCACTGCCGTTGCTGGGCGACCAGCCGTTCTTCCAGCTCAACGCCGATACCTGCTATTGGATCGAGGGCGTCAAGCCGAACCTGGAACACATGATCGATGCCTGGGACGATACCCGCATGGATGCCTTGCTGCTGATTGCCGAGACGGTGAAGTCGATAGGCTATTCCGGACGGGGCGATTTCGACATGGCTCGGGACGGGGGGCTCACCCGCAGACCGGAAAAAGGGGTCACGCCCTTTGCCTATGCCGGTGCGGCCATCCTTCATCCACGCCTGTTCGACGGCGCACCGGACGGACCCTTCTCCATGAACGGGCTGTTCGACAAGGCGATCGAGAACGGCCGTCTGTTCGGCGTCCAGATGGAAGGCCTCTGGCTGCATATCGGAACCCCTGATGCCATTCGGGCGGCGGAATACGCCGTGCGCGAGAGTGCTGCCTGAGAATGGCGGATGCAACGCGTCTCTGGTCCGTCCCGCCCTCGGTTCCCTTTCTGAAAACCCTCGTCGACACGCTGGTCGATGGTACCCTGGTGCCGGGTTTCCGGCCGCTTGACGACCCGCTGCTTCTGGCGGATGCTACGCTCTACCTGCCGACCCGCCGGGCAGCGCGCCTGTTGCCGGAGCTGTTCCAGCAGCGCTTTGGCGGCCGTCCCGTGCTCCTGCCGGCAATCCGCCCGGTTGGCGATGCGGACGAGGACCTGCAGGGCCTGACCGGCGATGCCGACCTGGAACCCCTGCCGCCGGCGATGCCGCTGCTGGAACGGCACCTGGCCATGACACGGCTGGTCAAGGCGTGGAAGGGCATGCTGCGCCGGGAGGCTCTCAGCCTGCGATCCGACGAACCGCTGGGGCTGCCCGCCTCCACGGCGGATGCCGCGTGGCTGGCCGGGGACCTCCTGGCCCTGATGGACGAAGTCGAGACCGAAGAAGCCGACTGGACCGACCTGGCCGGTCTGGTGCCCGACGACTACGCCCGCTATTGGCAGATCACCCTCGACTTCCTGCAGATCGTGCGAGAGGCCTGGCCGGCGCATCTGGCCGAACGCGGCCAGATGGACCCGAAGGCCCGACGCTCGGCGCTGATCCGGCGCGAGGCACGGCGCCTGGGCGAAACACCGCAGCGCGGACCCGTGATCGTCGCCGGTGTCACCGGTTCCGTGCCCGCGACGGCGGAGCTTCTGAAGGTGGTTGCCGCGCTGCCGCACGGTGCCATCGTCCTTCCCGGGCTGGACAGGTTCATGGATACCCGTTCCTGGACAGTGCTCGGGCAGCGTGGCGAAAAGGCCCGGTCCACCCGTGGAACCGGTGCCCCCGCCGAGCTCACCCTGCCGTCCCATCCGCAATATTCAATGAAGCAGCTTCTGGCCCGGCTGGGCGCCGCAAGGGAAGCGGTCGGTGTGCTCGGACCCGCGCCGGACACCGCCCTGCTGCTGCGTGAGGAGCTGGTTTCGGAGGCGCTCCGTCCGGCAGAGACTTCGGACGGCTGGACCGGATTTCTGGACCGGCGGCCGCAGGACGAGCGTGCCAAGGCTCTTGAAGGCGTCTCGATCATGACGGCGCGCAACGAGGCGGACGAAGCCCTGAGCATTGCCATCGCCCTGCGCGAGGCGATCGAATTGGGCGAAGCGGCCGCGCTCGTGTCGGCGGACCGGATGCTGACCCGCCGCGTTGCCGCCGAGCTTGCCCGCTGGACCATCCAGGTCGACGACAGCGCCGGCCGGCCGCTTGACCAGACGGCTCCCGCGATCCTGGCCATCCTGAGCGCCAAGCTGGCGCTGAACGGCTGTGAGCCGATCGATCTTCTTTCCTTGCTGAAACACCCGTTGACGCGGCTCGGGCTGCCGGTCAAGGACATCCGCTCCGCGGCCCGGGCGCTGGAGCGCGGTGTCATTCGCGGACCGCGTGCCCGGTCCGGAACCGGCGGGTTGAAACAGGCCGTGGCGGCCAGCCGCGAGAGCGCCGAAACGGCGCACACCCCGCGCTGGAAGAAGATCCACGAGGCCGACTGGGACGTGATTTCGGAGCTTGTCGAGCGCCTTGCGGCGGCGCTGTCGCCGCTGGAAGAGCTGGCCGCGGACAACGAGCCGGTCGACCTGTCGGAGCTGAGCCGCCGTCTTGTCGAGGTGGTTGAAGCGGTCACGGTCGATGAGACCGGATCCTCGGCGGAACTTTACGCGGCCGAGGCCGGGGAGGCGCTGGCGCAATTCCTGACCGGGCTTCTGGAGGCCGGGGAAAGCGGTCTGGAAATTCCGCCCGGCGAGTGGCCGTCCGTGCTGCCCGCCCTGATGGCCGGCCAGGCGGTACGCCGCCGGCTGCCGGGCGACACCAGGGTCCAGATCCTCGGACCGATGGAAGCGCGGCTCCAGAATTTCGACTTCATGATCCTGGGCGGTCTCAATGAAGGGGTCTGGCCGCAGCGCACGCGCAACGACCCCTGGCTGAACCGGCCGATGAAACGGGACATGGGCCTGGAGCCTCCGGAGCGCCGGCTTGGTGCGGCCGCCCACGATTTCGCACAGGGACTTGGCGCGAAGCGGGTGCTGCTGTCGCGCACGGCGCGCGCGGATGGCGCACCAACCGTTGCCTCGCGCTGGCTGCAGCGTCTGACAACACTGGCCGGACCCGAACTGACCGGGGAGCTGGAACGGCGCGGCGCGGTCTATACGCGGCTTGCGGCGCAGCTCGACCGCGCCGAGGGACCGGTCCGTCCCGCCGTGAGACCGGCCCCCCGCCCGCCGCTGGCCGCCCGCCCGCACTCTCTGTCGATCACCGAGATCGAGCGGCTGATCCGTGACCCTTATGCGATCTATGCCCGCCACGTGCTCGAGTTGCAGCCGGTGGATCCGATTGGCGGTGAACCCGGCGCCGCAGACAAGGGCAACCTCATCCATGAGGCGCTGGCCAGGTTCCTGATGACCTGGACAGGCCCTTTCGACGACAGCGCTGTCCAGGCGTTGATCGGGATCGGCGAAGAGCTGTTCGTGCCCCTGGACGCGTTTCCCGCGATCCGTGCCCTGTGGTGGCCCCGGTTCCAGAAGATCGCCGCCGGGTTCGTCGCCTATGAGGCGAGGCGGTCGAAAGCGGTTGCCGAGAGGTATCTCGAGATCGGTGGCGGCGTCGCGCTTGCCTTGCCCGGCTTCGACTTCCGCCTGCGCGGCCGGGCCGACCGAATCGACCTGCTGAACGACGGCGGCCTGTCGGTGATCGACTACAAGACCGGCCAGGTGCCGTCGCAGAAGCAGGTCGATGCGCTGCTGTCGCCCCAGCTGTCGCTGGAAGCGGCCATGGTCAAGCGCTTCGGTTTCAAGGACGTGCCCGCGGACATCGCCGTCACCGAACTCCTGTATCTGCAGCTCAAGGGCGGTGTCGAGCCGGTCATCGAGGTTGCACGCAACCCCAAGGAAACGGCGTTGGAAGACCTGATCGAGGATGCCTGGGCCCGGCTGGAGCAGCTGATCGCGCACTATGCCAGGGAGGAGACCGGCTACCTGTCCCGCGCCCGTGTCATGCGCGAGCGGCAGATGGACGGCGACTACGATCACCTGGCGCGGACCCAGGAATGGGCTCTCGGTTCGGAGGAAGGTGCATGAGCGGCTTCCAGATCCCGCAGCTGACCCGCGAGCGCCAGGACCTCGCCTCGCGTCCGCGGGCCTCCGCCTGGGTGAGCGCCAATGCCGGATCCGGCAAGACCTTCGTATTGTCGCGCCGGGTCGTGCGGCTCCTGCTCGACGGCACCGATCCGAGCCGCATTCTCGCCCTCACATTCACCAAGGCCGCCGCGGCGGAAATGGCGACCCGCGTCTTTCGCATTCTCGGCGACTGGGTGACCAGGGACGATGAGGCCCTGTCGAAAGAGCTTGAGGACATCGAGGGACTGAGGCCGGACGCGGCCCGTCTCGCCATGGCAAGGCGCCTGTTTGCCCGGGCGCTGGAAACGCCGGGCGGCCTGAAGATCCAGACCATCCACGGCTTCTGTGAAGCCCTGCTGCACCAGTTTCCGCTGGAGGCGAATGTCGCAGGCCATTTTGCGGTGCTGGACGACCGGGTGGCCGCGGAACTGATGGCAGAATCCCGCGCCACGGTTCTGCACGCCGCGGAAACGGATCCGGACAGTGCCTATGGCCGCGGGCTGGCCTCGGTGATCGAGCTGATGAGCGACGGCGGTGCCCAGAAGGCGCTGGACGAACTGATCCAGAGCCGGGACGCCTTCCGCCGCTGGACCAATGATGCCGACGGGCTGGAGGCTGCGCTCGATGAACTGGCCGGTCTGCTGGAGGTGGATCCGTCGCTCCGGCTTTCGGAATTCGATCGGCGTTTCAAGGACGACTGCCCGCTGGACATGGGCATCTGCCGCGCCTATGCGGAAGCGCTGAACCTGGGAACGAAGACGGATCAGGCGCGGGGCCAGGCGCTGGTGGATGCAGCTGCCCTGTCGGACCCCACCGCGTTCCGGGAAGCCTGGCTGGCGATTTTCCTGACCGCCAAGCTGGAGCCGCGCAAGGCGCTGGCCACCAAGAAACTTGCCGCCGATTTTCCGCAGATGGTCGAGGCGCTGGAAGCCGAGCAGGGGCGTCTGCTCACCCTTCTGGACGCGCGCCGCAAGGTCGTCACCTATGAAGGCACTGCGTCGCTGCTGCGCCTTGCCGACGCGGTCATCCGCCATTACGAGCGGGCCAAGACCGCCCGCGGTTATCTCGACTTCGAAGACCTGGTGGTCAAGACCGCGACACTCCTGCAGAAATCCGATGCCGCGCTGTGGGTGCAGTACAAGCTGGACCAGGGGCTCGACCACATCCTGGTGGACGAAGCCCAGGACACCAGCCCGCGCCAATGGGACGTGGTGACTGCTCTGGCCGCCGAATTCTTCACCGGCGAGGGTGCGCACCAGCGGGTGCGCACCCTGTTTGCGGTCGGTGACGAGAAACAGTCGATCTATTCATTCCAGGGTGCCGTTCCGGCCTATTTCGATGCCATGCGCCGGGAGTTCGAGCAGAAGGCGGGCGAGGCGAAGCGGGAATTCCATTCCGTCAACCTGCAGCTGTCCTTCCGTTCGACACCGGACGTGCTCGGCGCCGTCGACAAGGTGTTCGAGGATGCCAGTGCCCACACGGGCCTTTCCCAGGACGTGCGGGCGCCGGTGCACGAGGCGATCCGCCGGGACGCCGGCATCGTCGACCTGTGGCCGCTGGAGGCGGAAGCCGAAATCGAGGAGCCGGATGACTGGCGCGAGCCGATCGATCACGTCGGCACGGGCAGCCCGATGCTCAAGGTCGCGAAGCGGATTGCCTCCGAGATCGGGCAGTGGATGCGGGAGGGCACGGCGGACCCGGGTGATGTCATGATCCTGGTGCGCAAGCGCGGCCCCTTTGTCGAGGCGCTCAACCGGGAACTCAAGGAGCTGGACATTCCGGCCGCCGGCAGCGACCGGCTGGTGCTGACCGACCATGTTGCCGTCAAGGACCTGGCGGCGCTCGGCCGGTTCCTGCTGCTGCCCGAAGACGACCTGTCGCTCGCCTGCGTCCTGAAGAGCCCGCTCTTCGGCCTGAACGATGACGACCTCTTCGACATTGCGCGCGAGACACCGGACAAGATCCGGCCGGGCACGCTCTGGCAGATGCTGGTCAGGCGCTCCGAGACATCCGGCCTGTGGCGCGGTGTCAGATCGACACTGGAAGACTGGCGTTCCCGCGCCGACTTCGTGCCGCCTTATGAATTCTATGCCAGGCTGCTTGGTGCAGATGGCGGCCGCCGGGCCTTCCGGGCAAGGCTCGGGGTCGAGGTCGACGACGTGCTCGACGAATTTCTTGCGCTGACGATCGCCTATGAGCAGGCGGGCACGCCGGGCCTGGAAGGGTTCCTCGCCTGGATGGCGGCGGCGCCCACCGAGATCAAGCGCGAACTGACCAACACCAAGGGCATGGTCCGGATCATGACTGTGCACGGCTCGAAGGGGCTGGAAGCGCGGATCGTGATCCTGGTCGACCCGGGCGCGCCGCCGGTGAGTGCCATCCACGATCCGGCGTTTCTGCCGCGCCAGCGCCTTGACAACGATCTGCTGCCGCCCGCGCTGGTCTGGCTGCCGCCCAAGACCGACCGCTTGCCCTGGCATGACGACGCGGTCGACGGGCTGCGCACCACCCAGCAGGAGGAGTACAGGCGGCTGCTCTACGTGGCGCTGACGCGCGCCGAGGATCGCCTTGTGGTCTGCGGCTGGGAGCCGAAGCGCGG
Organism: Roseibium sp. Sym1; assembly: GCF_027359675.1. Taxonomy (NCBI): domain Bacteria; kingdom Pseudomonadati; phylum Pseudomonadota; class Alphaproteobacteria; order Hyphomicrobiales; family Stappiaceae; genus Roseibium; species Roseibium sp. Sym1. Next base: position 975,930 of record NZ_CP114786.1, on the reverse strand, counting down.
CGCCCATGAAGACTGCTGGTACTCGATGGTTTCCCGCGCGCTGAAACCGGAAGCGCGCGAACTCACCGGACCGGATGGCGAGGTCACCGCCTGGCGCTGGCACAAGGATCCCGAACATGCTGACAGCGGGGCGGCGGAAGGTGGTCATGCGGCGCCGGTCGTGCCGGACAGCGCCGGGCCGCTGCCGGCATGGCTGACGGAACCCGTGCGTTCGCTGCCGAAGAAAAAGCGATTGCAGCCATCAAGGGCCTTCGAGGCCATGGAGGAAAAAGACGGGATCGAACCTGTTCCGGCCGTGTCGCGCCTGCAGGCCGGCAGGGACGCGGCTTCCTGGCCGCTCGAACGCGGACGGCTGGTCCACCGCCTGCTTGAGCTCCTGCCGGACCGGCCTGCAGCGGACAGGAGGACTGCTTCCGAAGCCTTTCTTGTCCAGGCGCTGAAGCCTGAATTTCAAGACCGCCGTTCGCGGCTTCTGGACGAGGTAACCGCGATTCTGGAAAGGCCCGACTTCGCCGCCCTGTTTTCCGCAAGGGCCCGTGCCGAAGTGCCGCTGGTCGGGACGATTCGGGCAAATGACGGCACCGAGGTGGAGATTTCCGGTCAGGTCGACCGTCTTCTTGTGGAGGATGACCGGGTTGTGATCGTGGACTACAAGACCAATCTTCAACCGCCGGCCGAGGTCGAGGGCGTGCCGCTGGAATACCGCGCGCAGCTTTGTGTCTACAGGGAAATGCTGAAGCGGATTTACCCGGGCAGGGAGATTTGCGCGGCCCTTCTGTGGACCGCGGGACCTTCGCTGATGGAAATCCCGGCGGAACTGCTCGACGAGACCTTCGCAGGGTTGCGGCCTGACGGCACAGCCGCTTGACGGGGCGCCTCTCGCTTCCTACGTTCGTGCCAACTGACGCGCTTGCATCGGGTAGGCGCGCACACAAAAACTACGAGATCCTGTTATGGCAACCACGCAAGTCACCGACGCTTCCTTTGAAGCGGAAGTCCTGAAATCCGACAGCCCGGTCGTCGTCGACTTCTGGGCCGAATGGTGCGGTCCCTGTAAGATGATTGCGCCGGCGCTTGAAGAAATCTCCGAGGAGATGGGCAGCCAGGTGAAAATCACCAAGCTCAACATCGACGAGAATCAGGACATGGCCATGAAATACGGCGTCCGGTCGATCCCGATGCTGATCCTGTTCAAGGACGGCGAGCCGATGGCCACCCAGATCGGTGCCGCACCGAAAGGCAAGCTGTCCGACTGGATCAAGAGCGCCCTCTGATCGCATGTCTGCCTGCGGCCGACCGGTGGCAGACCATATGAGCGCGTCCGGCGGATAAGCGAAAGCCTGTCCGCCGATCCGCTTTGAAAAGGCCTGCAATTGGTATAAAGCAGCCGCAAAGAGATTGAGCCAAACGGAACATTCATGAGTGACGACAACAAAACCCCGGAAGAACAGCCGGCGGATGTGACGCCGGAAACCGAAGCGGCTGACGGCCAGGGCGATGCTGGCGAAGCTGCCGTCGATCCGGTTGAGGCGCTGCAGGCCGAGAATGCCGATCTGAAGGATCGCGCCCTGCGCACCATGGCGGAGATGGAAAACCTACGCCGCCGCACCGAGAAGGAAATCAAGGACGCCCGCCAGTACGCGGTGTCCAGCTTTGCGCGCGACATGCTGACGGTGTCGGACAACCTGCGCCGGGCACTGGAAGCCCTGCCGGAAGACGACCGCAAGAACGCCGACGCCGGTGTTGCCTCCCTGATCGAGGGCGTTGAGATGATCGAGCGCGATCTCCTCAACCAGCTGGAAAAGAACGGCGTCAAGAAACTGGACCCTGAGGGCCATAAGTTCGACCCGAATTTCCACCAGGCCATGTTCGAGGTTCCCAACACCGAGGTGCCGAACAACACGGTGGTCCAGGTGGTGCAGGCCGGTTACGTGATCGGCGAGCGCGTGCTGCGTCCGGCCATGGTCGGCGTTTCCAAGGGCGGCCCGAAGGACGTCGCCCAGGCGGCTCCGGCAGGCGACGCCGGCCAGACGGTCGACAAAAGCGCCTGACGGCTGACCAGCCACATATTTTGAAAAAGCCACTCTCGTCAGATGCGGGGGTGGCCTTTTTATTTGTACTGACCCGACAACCGTTGGACGCCAAAGCCATCTCGATTTGTCGTCCCGGTCTTGACGCTGACGCGTCAAACCGGGATGACAATCGGTGAGGCAGGTTATTCCGGCTAAAGGGCGGAAAAAAACGGGGGCACCATGCTGCTGCAGATGCTGGACTATCTTGGCGTGGCCATCTTTGCAGTAACCGGCGGCATCGTGGCCTCGCGCAAGCAGCTGGATATCATCGCCTTTCTGTTTTTTGCCACCCTGACAGGCATTGGCGGCGGAACGCTCCGGGATCTGCTGCTCGGCGTGCCGGTGTTCTGGGTCGCCAACGAGGCCTACCTTCAGGTCTGTCTGGTCGTCAGCGTCCTGGTCTGGTTCTTTGCCGACTGGATCGAGACCTTGAGCAAACCGCTCCGCTGGGCTGATGCAATCGGCATTGCCGCCTATTCGGTCATGGGCGCGGCCAAGGCCTTGACGGTCGGCGACACCATCCTGGTTGCGGTCCTGATGGGCGTATCGACGGCGACTTTCGGCGGAGTCCTTAGGGATACGATCGCCGGTGAACCGACCTCCATTGTCAAATCCGAGATCTATGTCAGCGCGGCCTTTGCCGGCGCGGGCAGCTACGTGCTGCTGGTACAGCTTGGGCTGCCGCAGATCCTGTGCATGGTCGCGGCCGGTGGCGTGGCGCTGGTGCTGCGCGGCGGGGCGATCCAGCGCGGCTGGACGCTGCCGGGCTATCGGGGCCGCAAATCCTGAACCGGACTGAACCCTTGATATTTGTCACAGGTCTGTCCCGCGGGCGGCGCTAAGATACTGTTGCTCGAAAAAAAATCGGCAGGGAGATGGAAATGGCCGAACACGGGATTTTCTACTGGAACGAATTGATGACCCGGGACACGCAGAAGGCGCGTGACTTCTACGGCAAGACGCTTGGCTGGTCCTTTACCGAAATGCCGATGGAAGAGGGCACCTATGTGGTGGCCAATCTGGGCGACAAGCCGGTGGGAGGCCTCTTCCCCATGGCCGGCCCGCAATTCGAAGGCGTTCCCGAGCACTGGATATCCTATATCGCCGTCGACAATGTCGACGAGCGCCTTGATCTGGCCAAGGCCCATGGCGGCGAGGTGATCCGCCCGCCCTTTGACGTGCCGGGCATCGGCCGGATTGCGATCCTGAAGGATGTCGGCGGCGCCGTTCAGGGGTGGATGACCCCGGCCGCGGAAGCGGGCTGAGCCGGAAACGCTCGCTGCTTTTGGCAAGCAAAAAGCCGGTTCGAGAGAACCGGCTTTTATCATTTTATTCGTTGTTGAGCCTTCCGGGCCCAACGGTCAAAGAACGTTGATCTCGACACTGTCGGCAAGCGTGTTGGCGATGAAGCAGTAGCGATGCGCGCGCTCCTGCATCTGGTCCAGCTTCTCGGTGTCGACTGCAAAGCCGGTGTCGAAGTGCACAACGGGATTCAGGTCGATCCGCGTCACGGACATCTGCCCCTTTTCGTTCTTGCCGAGATGGGCAACCGCGCGGTCGTGATAGCTCGCGACCGGCCAGCCCGCCTTTGCCGACAGGGCCAGAAACGTCATCATGTGGCAACTGGACAGGGCTGCTGCGAGCGCCTGTTCGGGATTGGTGTGCTCGGGATCGCCGCCCCAATCGGGGGCGGCGTCCACCTGGACTTCATGACCGGCATTGTACTGCACCAGATGTGCATTGGAGTATTCGCCGGCCTTTAGATTGGCCTCGGTGCGCTGCCAATGCAGCGCGATCGAAAGATCTGACACGTTCTCAGCCTCCTTGCTGGGTCCTGCCCGGTTTCACAAGTTCAGGCGGCTGCGAGCTTTTTTCTGGGGTCGAAGAATGGCCGCTCTGCCACAGTGGCACCTGTCACGCCGAAAGGCATTTCAACCTCGAGCGGTGTGCCGATATCGGCGCAGTCGACCGACACCATGGCCAGAGCGATGTTTTTCTCCAGGCGCGGCGAGTAGACGGCCGAGGTCACCTTGCCGACACATTGCCCGTCCCGATGAATGACCCAGAAGGCGGTGTTCGGACCTGGCAGTGGTGCGCCGTCCATAATCAGGCCGACCTGCCTGCGGGTCACGCCGTTGTCCCGGATGCGCTGCAGCGCGAATTTGCCGATGAACTCCGCATCAGTGTCCAGATTGACGAGCCGGTCCAATCCCAGTTCGAATGGGTTGGTGTTGATATCGGCGTCCGCGTGATAGGAAAGCATGCCGCCTTCAATGCGGCGAATGGTCGAGGTATGTCCCGGCTTCAGGCCGAGCGGGCCGCCGACCGCCATGATCCGTTCCCAGAGAATGTCGCCATAGGCGCTGTCGCGCAGGTAGATTTCATAGCCGAGTTCGCTGGACCAGCCCGTGCGCGACACGATCAGCGGGATGCCGTCCAGGTCCAGCTCGCGCAGCCAGTAATAGCGCAGGTCCATGATCGCGTCGCCGAACAGGGCGCGCATGATTTCACCCGATTTAGGGCCCTGCAATTGCAGGGGCGAGACATCCGGCTCGGTGATGGTGACATCAAGGCCGGAATGCACGGCAACGCCCTGCGCCCACAGCAGGATGTCGCTGTCGGCGAGCGACAGCCAGAAATGGTTCTCGCCGAGGCGCAGCAGGATCGGGTCGTTGAGGATGCCGCCATAGGCGTTGGTGATCAGCACGTATTTGCACTGTCCGACGGCCATGGTCGACAGATCGCGCGGGGTCAGCAGCTGCGTGAACTTGGCGGCATCGGGCCCGGTGATCTCGACCTGGCGCTCCACCGCGACATCGCACAGGATGGCGTCGTTCACCAGGTTCCAGAAATTCTGCTCCGGATTGCCGAAATCCCGCGGGATATACATATGATTATAGACCGAAAATCCCTGTGCGCCCCAACGTATGGTCGCGTCGAAATAGGGAGATTTCCGGACTTGGGTTCCAAAGCCGAACTCACGAGCTTGCATCATTTTCCTCCACCCATTTGATCATTGGGCATGGCCCGCAGCGGTGTTGCTGATGCACTAGGAAATAGGGCTTTTGGTCTGAACGTGTGGCCTGAAAATTGGCGTTTTGTCAGACCGAGCAGACTGTTTTCAGGGCTGATCTCAGCCCAATCAGACATGCTCTAGGCTATCGTGACAAATAAACGACTGGCAGCGCCGCCCGAAAATCGGGTCATTTCCGCGTCGCATGTCGTCGAATATGCTCCGCATGTCCGTCACCTAGCGTTTGGGCGGTGATACGAGCTTGCCAAGGTTGGGCTGCACGGCCTTGATCAGGCGCGTGGCGAAATAGGTCACGTATCTGTCGATGCCCAGATCCGCTGCAAGAAGATCATCCATGAGCTCCTGGAAGCTGGCCAGGTTGGGGGTGACAACCGTCATGACATAGTCGGTGCCGCCGCCGGTCGCGACGCAATTGATGATCGCGTCGACAGTCCTGATATGGTTTTCAAACCGGTCGAAATCTGATTTTCGGTGATGTTCCAGGGACACGGTCACGACAACCCGTGTCACGTCGACAACGCGCTCGAGGGCGATGTCGGCATGGTAGCCGCGGATAAAACCTTCTGCGCGCAGGCGGGTCAACCGTGCCCAGCACGGTGTCGCTGACAGGTTCACGATTTCGGCCAGCTTCGTCTTGCTCAGCTGCCCGTATTTCTGGACCGCGCCGAGGATGCGGATATCCGTCGCATCGAGACCAGTTCGAATTCTCATTGGACCGTGCCTAGCTCCCTGTCAGAAAAGCGATGCCATCGTAGACTTGCCAACTCCCGAAGCTCAAGGATCGAATATGGGACCAAGTCTGCGCTGACGGGTATGATTTTGCGACAGCAACATGAGCGGCTGCGTCAACATTGGAGGTACGGTGCCCCTTCACGCTACGGGCCTCCCGGCGCGGGCGGGTCCGGGGCCGGATTCAGGCGTGCGGAGGCCCGTCGAACAGCTGCCGGAATGAAAAACGCCGGCTCATGGTAGCCGGCGTTTTCGTTTCCCGTGGAGCCGCGGAGGTCTCCGAAGAGGCACCCTGGCGTGGCACGTTAATAGACAAGCCCGGTGGTCGCCGACACGCAGTAGATCAGCCCGATCGCGATCGCCGGAAGGCTTGCCGAGTAAGCAAGTGTCGTCAGCATGACGTTTTCCTTTGCAAAACGGCTTTTTTCGAAAACAGGCGCGTCACTCCGGTGCCGGTGTATGGCCCTTGTTCGACGTGCGCGTTTTCGGCGCAACCCCCTGTCGCCGCTATGTGGTGTCTTGCGCAGCAAGTTCCAGAGGTCAGGTTCTCAAAAAAATGTGTGCGGCAAGGGCGTGGTCGGCAAGGCCCGTGCCGGGGCCGGGGAGAAACAATGTTCTCTGGCCGTAATACCGGCGGCCTGCCTTGTTGCCATGGGTCAGTTCCCTCAGGTCTGCCGCCCATTCGAGCTCGCTCCGCGGCGGTGCCGAGAGATCCGAGGTGAACAGGCGAGCCTCTTCCAGGAGGTCTGTCGGCAGCTGTGCCGTCGGATCGATCACATCGACGTGACAGCCTGCGGGCGGGTCGAGATAGGTCAGTGCGTGGTGGGTTCCGGACCCGCTTTCCGGCCCGGCGATGCAGATGAGGTCGGCTCCTTCCTGCGCGGCGTGGATCTCGCTCGTCACGCCGACATGAACATCCTTGAGCCCGGGCAGGCCGGCAATGCGTTTCTGGGTTTCCGGGGCTGTCCCGGCGAGCAGGATCGAGGTCAGGTTCCGGACATCGGCATAGGCGGAGACGAGGCGCGGCAGGCGCGGGTCGTCGCCGATGACCAGCAGCCGGGCAGTGTCTTCCCGCGACAGGTAACTTGCCGCGAGCGCGTGCAGAGCCGAGGTTCGCCAGACCGTCAGACGCATGCCGTCAAGAAGGGCGATCGGCTGGCCGGTGGAGCCGGAAAAAAGAACATAGAGACTGGCCGCCGGACCCGGTCTTTCCGGAAGGTCGAGCGCCAGTGCGCAACCGATATAGCCACGGCTGACATCTCCCTGGGCGGCGAAATCGGTCCAGGCCGGTTGCAGCGACAGGGCTCCGCTAAGGCCACCGAGCCGGGTGAGCGGCATGGGTGCGGTCCGGGGCACGACGGTGTTGGACCGGTACGCCCGGCGCAGGGTCTCGAGCACGGACCTGTCGTCGAGGCAGGCATCGATCTCATCGCTGGAGATAATCCGCATGGTATCGGCCGGTCAGGCAGCCGAGCGGTTGCCTGGCCCTGTCAGTCCCTTGACGCCGCCCGCCGGCTGGGCGGACGTCTGCATCTCGCGCAGCTGGTCGGCTTCCTTGTGCCACTTGGCGGCTTCACGGCGTTTCACGCGGGCTTCCTTGCGCCAGCGGCCCTGCCTGGCCCAGGCTCCCAGTCCACCGACGACGATGCCGACGCCAAGACTGGCGAAAATGATCCAGAACAACGGGATGTCGGTAACGGTCAGGCGCGGATCGGCCGGATCAAACGGGTTCAGGGACAACGACACCGTGTGCCGGTTGGCCACGGACAGAGGGACCAGGACCACCGCGACTGCGAACAAAATCATGCTCTTGATGAAACGGGTCACTGCATTCTCCCGGAACTTGTCAGATCACGGCGTCATTCTAGATGGGATCGCTCGGCAGGTGCAATCAGTCGTCGCCGTGATCCACACCATCGTTCAAACGGATGCGCATTTCCTTGCCGGTCTTGAAGAACGGCACGAATTTCTCATCCACTTCCACCTTCTGACCGGTGCGCGGATTGCGTCCGATACGGGCGGGGCGGTTCTTTACGGAGAACGCGCCGAAGCCTCGAAGTTCGACACGGTCGCCGCGCATGAGCGCCTCAGTGATCTCATCCAAGATGGCGTTGACGATGTTTTCAACGTCCCGCTGATAGAGATGCGGATTTTGTTCGGCAATATGCTGAACAAGCTCAGATTTGATCATGAAGAGCCCCCTCGCCTAGTGATTATTGTCTGCCGCGTCAGAAGCCTGCCAAACGGATACGAGCCCGTCAAGCGTAAGACCTCGTGGAATCAGCCCCTTAGCGTCATTAATCGGGTCCAGAAGGACAGATCCGATACCTTTTCCGAATTCTCGGGAGACACGGGAGGAGAATGGAAGCTCCTCGAGGTTCTCGTTTGTCGACCAGGTCACGACGGGAAGGTCCTTGGCCACGCCCCGCTCGCTCTCGAGCCAGGCGATCGCGGCCTCCTCACCGCCGATGCCGTCGACGAGCTTTTCCGACAGGGCGTCGTGCCCGGTCAGGATGCGGCCGTTGGCCAGTTCACGGGCCTTCGCCGGCTCGAGAGCGCGGCGCTCCGCGACAAGGCCGACGAACCAGTCATAGGAGTCCTCGACCAGGCTCTGGAGCATTGCCCGTGCCTCCGGGCTCGTCTGGGAATAGAAGTCGGGTTCGGCCTTGAGCGGAGCGCTCTTGACGGCTTCCATCTCGACACCGACGGTGTCCAGCAGTTTCTGGATGTTGCCGAACTGGAACAGGACACCGATCGACCCGGTGATCGAGTTGTAGCGGGCGACAATGTGGTCGGCGGCAAGGGCGACCATGTAGCCGGCGGACGTGCCGACGGTGCGGATTTCCGCCACGACCGGCTTTTTCTCCGACAGGCCGCGCAGCGCCTCGTAGAGCGCTTCACCGCCCGTGGTGCTGCCGCCGGGGGAATTGATCGAGATGACGACGCCCTTGACCGCGTCGGACTTGGCGATCTTCTCGATCATCTTGAGCGCCTTGCGGTCCTCGATGATGACACCCTCGACCGGGATGCGGGCCACATGGGCCGTGCGCTTGGACAATTCCGATGCGCCGGACGCATAAAGGATGCCGGCGACAAGCGCGATGGCGATGACAACAAAGGTGGCGATCCGCCAGAAAGTCACCTTGCGCCTCAGCCGCCGTCTATCCACGAGCGCATCGATATCTACAGACATGAATTACGTGTCCCCGGACAAGAGCATTGAAAACCAACAACCTACATAGGGTGACCATTGCCGGAAATGCAATCGGCATGTGAAACTTTCGCATCAGAATACGGCAGTTTCAGGCAAGCCGGGCCCGATCGGTGACAGAAAGCGCAAATTTTGGGCTGTACCCTAGTCGCCGAGCGGTTGCGGACCTGTCCGGCCGTGAAAGGCGGTGAGGGAGGCCCGGATGCGGCGCAGGTTTTCGGTGGTTGTGGCGGTGCGTGCCTGGGCGACGGACATGGCGATGGCGTCGACGATGATCAGATGGGCGTAACGCGACGCCGTCGGCTTGTAGATGTCCGGGTCCTCGGGCAGGTCGACCAGGATCGCGGTCCTGCAGATCTGCGCGAGCCTGGATCCCTTGGGAGCGATGGCGATGGTCGTCGCACCATAGCCGCCGGCGATCTCGGCGGCGCTGACAAGTTCCTCCGCCTCGCCACTCGCCGAGACGCACAGCAGCACGTCGTCCGGGCCGAGCGTCGCCGCCCGCATCTGCAGCAGGTAGCTGTCCTCCAGGGCGACGGAGGGAATGCCGAGCCGGAAGAACCGGTTGGCCGCCTCGTTCGCAACCATCGACGATCCGCCGCCGATGCCGGCCGCCACCAGCTGCCTGCACTCGGAAATCCCGGCAACGGCCTGTTCGAGAACGCCGGGGTCCACCTGGCCGCGCATCACGTTGGCCGTGGCGTAAAGCGCGCCCAGAACCCGGTCGATGGCGGTGTCGCTTGCCACCTGTTCGCTGTTCGTCGGGGCGGAAATATATTGCAGGCTGACGGCGAGATTCTGTGCCAGGCGCAGTTTGAACTCGCGAAACCCGTCGCAGCCGAGCGTGCGGCAGAAGCGGACCACGGTCGGCGTGCTGACGCCGGCGGCCTTGGCCAGTTGGGCGATGGTCATGTCGGAGATGTCGGACAGGTGTTCCTGGACGTAGTCCGCCACCTTCTGTTCCCGGGCCGGGAAGCGGCCGTCATGGTCGCGGAGAGCCGAGATGAGGTCTATGGCGGCCTGGCCGCTCGAACTGTCGCCGGATGGCGTTCTGATTTTCGCCTGCACGCGGGTCTCCCTGATTGCGGCATTTGTAATTTGATTACAGATTTTCGTCAACGCAGGTCTGAAAATAGCTCAAACCACGGTTGAAATGTAACTTAAAAACAAAAATGGCTTGACGAAAAGCGATTTCTCCTCTGAAAATGTAATTAAGATACATTTTGCAGGTGGGGGATACATGCGCGACTGGGCCGCCAATTCCAGCATGAAACTGAACAGGGGCGTTGAAGCCGTTGTGGCCGTGCTGATGGCTTTGCTGGTGCTAGATGTCTGGCTGGGCGTCGTTGATCGCTATTTCTTTCACTGGCAATTGCCCTGGCCGGAAATCATCGCGCGGTATCTGATGATCTGGGCGGCGATGCTGGCGGTCTCCTCGGGCATCGCCCGCCGCGACCATATCGGGCTGACCGCCGCGATCATGCGCGTGCCGCTTGGGCTGCGCAGACCGGTCCTGATTGCGATCGATCTCTGTATCCTGGCCCTGTTTCTCTATGTCTTCTGGTTTGGCCTGGGCTTTGCCGAAAGTGGTGCCAGGCGCCAGGCGATGATCTTCGGCGTCAGCCTGCAGCCTTTCTACGCGGCCATCCCGGTGGCAGCGGCACTGGCCAGCATCCAGACCGTGCTCGCCATGATCCGCGACGCGGGCACACATCTCGACACACCTCCGTTCGGGGAGGCCTCCGCATGATCGTCGCAGCTGTTTTCATCGGCTTTGTTCTTCTGGGCATGCCCATCGGCTTTGCCATCGGTGCGGCCGGGGTGATCGGTCTGATCGACATGGGGGGCGGCCAGTTCCTCGCGATCGGTCCGAGCCGGATTTTCAACGGGCTCAATATCTTCCCGTTCCTGGCGATGCCGTTCTTTATCCTGGCCGGCGAGATCATGAACCAGACCGGCATCACCGACCGCCTGGTGCGTCTCGCCCAGGTGCTGGTGGGTCATTTCCGGGGCGGTCTTGCGCATACCAACATGCTGGCCTCGGTGTTTTTCGCCGGCCTGACCGGCTCGGCGACCGCGGATGCCGCCGCCTTCGGGCGCACCCTGGTGCCCGCCATGGTCAAGGAAGGCTATCGCCGCGACTATGCCTGCGCGGTGACCGCCGCCGGCTCGATCATCGGCCCGACCATTCCACCCTCCGGGCTGATGGTTGTCTACGGCTCGCTGATGGGGGTCTCGATCGGCGGGTTGTTCGCGGCGGGCATCCTGCCGGGCCTGATCATCTGCGGCGTCTGCATGGCGGTGATTGCCCTCGGCGCCACGCGCAACAGCCTGCCCAAGGCAGAGCGCCGGGCGAACCTGAGAGAAATCCGCCAGGTTTTCGTGTCCTCGCTCACCGCCCTCCTGATGCCGGTGATCATCCTCGGCGGCATTCTGGGCGGTGTCGTGACGCCGACCGAAGCGGCCTCGATTGCCGTTGCCTATGCGCTCTTCATCGGCGCCTTCGTCTACCGGACGCTGACCATGAAGGCGCTTTACAGCATGCTGGTGCGCACGGCCCGGATCACCGGCGTGATCTTCGTCATCATCGCCTTTGCCGGCATTCTCGGCTGGTGGATGAGTTTCGAGCGCATCCCGCAGATGCTGGCCGAGACCATCCTGGGGATGGCCGACAACCGCTACCTGGTGATCGCGATCATCATCGGCTTCCTGCTGATTGTCGGCATGGTCATGGATATCACCGCCATCCTGATCATCCTTGCCCCGGTGCTGGTGCCGCTCACCGCGCAGGTCGGGCTGGAGCCTATTCACGCGGGCATCATCTTCGTGCTGGCCCTCAACATCTCCCTGATGACACCGCCGGTCGGCGCCTGCCTGTTCGTTCTTTCATCGGTCACCGGAGAAAAGCTGGAACGGATCGCCATCAAGCTGGGGCCGTTCCTGGCCGCGGAAGTGGCCGTTCTGTTCCTGTTTGCCTTCTGGGAAAGCGCGGCACTGTTTCTGCCGCGCGCCTTCGGGTTCGTCCCGTAACACCTCAAAACCAAAAACCTGACAGAGGAAGTGGAGAGAGACATGAAAACCATCGCCAAGGGACTGGCCGCGGGCCTCGTCGCATCGCTGATGGCCGGAAGCGCGCTTGCCGACGGCAAGGTGCTCAAGTTCGGGCACGACAACAAGACCGATCCGTTCGAGAATCCGGCTCACGCCTGTACGGCCGTGTTCTCCAACATCGTCGAGGCCGACACCAATGGCGCCGTCGACGTGGAAGTGTTCGGGTCCAACCAGCTCGGCTCCGCCGCCGAACACGTCCAGCATGTCCGCGACGGCGTGCTTCAGGCCACGCTGACCTCGACCGGCGCGTTGGCCAGCTATTACCCGCGCATCGACGTTCTCAACCTGCCCTTCGCCTTCGCAGACAACGCGGCGACCTATGAAGTCTTCGACGGCGCCTTCGGCAAGGCGCTTGCTGCAGACATCGAGGCGACGCTCGAAGATGTCGTCGTGCTCGGCTTTCCGGACACGGGTGGCTTCTTCGCGGTGACCAACTCCAAGCAGCCGATCGCTTCGGTCGAGGATTTCGACGGCATTCGCATCCGTACCATGACACTGCCGTCTCACCAGACCATCGTCCAGGCGCTCGGCGCCCAGGCCTACCCGCTCTCCTGGGGCGAGGTCTATTCCGGCCTGCAGACCGGCGTGATCGACGGCCAGATGAACCCGGTGCCGATCATCTCCTTCGCCAAGTTTTCGGAAGTGCAGAAATACCTGACGCTGACCAACCACCTGTTCTCGCCCTACACTTTCATGGTCAACCGGGACTTTTATGAAGGCCTCACCGAAGACCAGCAGAAGACCCTGCGCTACGCGGCCGAGAGCTGCGTCTCGGCAAGCCGCGGCCTGTCGCGCATCATTGAAGCGTCCGACCGCGGCCTTGCCGGGCTGATGGACAAGATGGAAGTGACGGCGCTCTCCGCCGACCAGCGCGCTGCAATGGCCGCCGCTGCCCAGCCGGCCTTCGAGACCCATGTCGCGGAAAATCTCGACCCGAAGGCCAACGAACTGCTGGCAAGCTTCAAGGCGGAAGTCGAGAAGGCCAATGGCAGCATCTACATGGACTGACGCCCGCCGCGGCCAGGGCTGAACCTGCTTGCCGTGCATGCAAGAAAAAAGGCCCCGCAGGTGAATGCGGGGCCTTTGTCATTGCGCTCCAACCGGATCAGCTGATCCCGGTCAGCTGAATGGCGAAGGTCAGGGCCTTGCCGGCCAGCGGGTGATTGGCGTCCAGGACCACTTCGTTTTCGGCGATTTCGGCGACAACGACGGTCATCATCTGGCCGTTTTCGGTCTGGGCCTGGAGCTGCATGCCGACTTCGAGCGGTACGTTGTCCGGAATGTTCGACCGCGGCACGGCCTGGCGTGCTGCCGGGTTGTGGGCCCCGTAGGCTTCGTCCGCCTCGATCCGGACGGTCTTTTCGTCGCCGACCTTCATGCCCGGAATGGCCTTGTCGAGACCCGGAATGATCTGTCCGGAGCCGACTGTGAATTCAAGCGGGTCCCGTCCTTCGGAACTGTCAAAGACGGAGCCGTCGTCCAGCGTGCCCTTGTAATGAAGTTGAACCGTGTCGCCGGCTTTGGCTTCGGTCATGGTGCCTATCGCAATTCTGTCTTGTGGGTGAGTTTTGAGGCCGCGTCTATGCAGGTGCTCGTCGTGCCGTCCAGCCTAAAGAAGTGGCCGCAAATGTCAAAGGGCGGCGGGCAAGGCCCCGACCAGCGTGTGGAGGCGCTCAGTCTTTCGGCGGCAGCCCGCGCAGCGGCGCCCTGCTGAGGTCGTTCACGGCTTCCATGGCCTTTCGCAGCAGTCGCATGAATTCGCCGGCCTCGGTGTCGTCAAGACCACGCAGCATTACCGACTGCGCTTTTTTCACGGCCGGGGTCAGCACGTTCAGGGCGTGTTCGCCCGCGCCCGTCAGGTGCAGGACCTTGGCCCGGCGGTCCTTCGCACTGACTTCTCGTGTCAGGAAGCCTTTCTGCACCAGCCTGTCGACCACGCCGGCAATGGTGGTTCGATCATAGGCGATCAGGCCCGCAAGGGTCACCTGGTCGATGCCCGGATTCCCCGCGACCCTCACGAGAGCCGCATATTGCACCGGCGTGATATCGATGCCGGTCTCTTCCACTTCCGCATGAAACACGGCGACGGCAATCTGCTGCATCCGGCGGATCAAGTGGCCCGGCATGTCCTTGAGGTCTGTCACTGTGCGCTCCCGGCAATTAAAAAGGAAGTATGCTGATTATATTTGACAGCATACTGATCATCAGTATACTGCATAATTATCCGCTGTCGATGCCTGTTCGTGCATCGAAGGCGGAAAGCCGAAAGCGGGAAGCCGATACCGGCGGCAAAGACCGGCACCTTTTCGCGTGGCCCCATCAAGAAAACGGGTCGTCGTTCCGAGGCGGACGTACGGCCACCAACCACATGAAACGGCTGACGGACCGCCTGCCCGGCAGGCGGGCGGTCCGTGGGACCGGGCGAGGAGACGGCGCGATGCAATTCCACCTCAACGGCTTTCAGACCGGCGATCCGGTGATCTTCGAGGAAACCCGGAACCCGGCCGCGCGTGCCGATACGGACACGCTCCCGGAGGAGGTGGACGTTCTGATCGTCGGTTGCGGCCCGGCCGGGCTGACCCTTGCGGCGCAGCTCTCGGCCTTTCCGGACATCCGCACGCGGATCGTCGAACAGAAACCCGGCCCGCTGGAACTGGGCCAGGCGGACGGGGTCGCCTGCCGCACCATGGAAATGTTCCATGCCTTCGGATTCGCGGACAGGCTGGAAAAGGAAGCCTACCAGGTCAACGAGGTCACCTTCTGGAAGCCGGACCCGGACAATCCGCAGGTGATTGCCCGCAGCGGCCGGGTCCAGGATGTCGAGGACGGGCTGTCCGAATGCCCGCATGTGATCCTGAACCAGGCCCGGGTGCACGATTTCTACCTGGAGATCATGCGCAATTCGCCCAACCGGCTGGAACCCAACTATTCCCGCCGTCTTGCAGGGCTGGAAATCGACGCGGCCGCGCCCGTGGGCGACACCGCCGTCACGGTCCGGCTCGAGCGCACCGATGCCGGTCATGAGGGTGAAGTGGAAACCGTCCGGGCAAGATATGTCGTCGGCTGCGACGGCGCACGCAGCACGGTGCGCAAGTCTCTCGGCCGGGAGCTCAAGGGCGACAGCGCCAACCAGGCCTGGGGTGTGATGGACGTGCTCGCCGTCACCGACTTTCCCGATATCCGGTTCAAGTCGCTGGTGCAGTCGTCAGGCGAGGGCAGCATCCTGATCATCCCGCGCGAGGGTGGTTATCTCGTGCGCATCTACGTGGAACTGGACAAGCTCAACCCGGACGAGCGGGTTTCCAGCCGCAACATCACCGTTGACCATCTGATCGATGCCGCAAGGCGGATCCTCCATCCGCACTCGCTCGATGTGAAGGAAGTTGCCTGGTGGTCGGTCTATGAGATCGGCCAACGGATTTGCGACAAGTTCGACGACGTTTCGGACGGGGAGACCGGCACGCGCCTGCCGCGGGTCTTCATCGCGGGCGATGCCTGCCACACCCACAGTCCCAAGGCCGGGCAGGGCATGAATGTCTCCATGCAGGACACGTTCAATCTCGGCTGGAAGCTGGCCCATGTCCTGACCGGGCGCAGCGCGCCGCAGCTGCTGGCAAGCTATTCTGCCGAGCGCCAGGCGATTGCACAGAACCTGATCGATTTCGACCGGGACTGGTCGCGCATGGTCAGCGCCCCGGTGAAATCCGCCGAGCATCCGGACGGAGTCGAGCCGGCACAAGTGCAGGAATATTTCGTCCAGCACGGCCGCTACACCGCGGGCACCGCCACGCGCTACCAGCCGTCGCTGCTGACCGGAACAGGAACATACCAGCACCTTGCCACGGGTTTCCCCATCGGCATGCGGTTCCAGTCGGCACCGGTGGTCCGCCTCGCCGACGGCAAGCCGCTGCAGCTCGGCCACACAGTCAGTGCTGATGGCCGCTGGCGCCTCTATGCCTTTGCCGGTGCCGGAGATCCGGCGGACAAGAGCTCGGCAATCCACGGTCTGTGCGACTTTCTGCAAACCGCGCCGGCGTCACCGGTCCTCAGACACACAAAGCCGGGAGAGGACCCGGATTCGATCATCGATCTGCGCGCAGTCTTCCAGCAGGGCTTTCGCGATCTCTCCCCTGAGGACATGCATCCGGCCCTCTTGCCGGCCAAGGGCCGCTACGGTCTGCGCGACTACGAGAAGATGTTCTGCCCGGACCTCAAAAACGGCCCCGACATCTTCGACCTGCGCTGCATCGACCGCCAGGCCGGCTGCCTGGTGATCGTGCGGCCGGACCAGTATGTCGCCGACGTGCTGCCGCTTGACGCCCATGGAGAACTTGCGGACTTCTTCGAGCCGATCCTTTTGCCTCAGACCTGAACCTGCATCGGGGCGGCGCCCGCGAAGCCGAGGCGACCACCGCCCGGTCCGGGCCTGCAGCGACCTGTCCCCGCTGCCGC
Source organism: Roseibium sp. Sym1 (assembly GCF_027359675.1). Lineage (NCBI taxonomy): Bacteria > Pseudomonadati > Pseudomonadota > Alphaproteobacteria > Hyphomicrobiales > Stappiaceae > Roseibium > Roseibium sp. Sym1. The sequence continues at coordinate 959,321 of NZ_CP114786.1, read as the reverse complement.
GCTAAAGTAGATTTTTCCGACCAGACAATTACAGGTCGAATTTCCCAGGCGTGTACATTAGGCTTCCCCGGGCTGGAGAGGTGCGACCCTCGTGACGAGCACTGTCCGTCCAGGATCTGGTTTTCCGGGGAGGTGCAATAATGGGCAGTGTTTACACGATTAATGTCAAAAACAACGAGGCTCGGACAAATTATTTTACGATCTTCCAACAGCCGCCTGTTTTCTCTGGAAGCCCTGTGGTTTACAGCAACAGCCTCTACAGTCAGGCCTTGGGAAGCTATGCAGAGACCGGGTCGATTCTGACCTTCCAGATCGATGCGCAGTTTTATGCCGGGCTCCAGGAAGCAACCAGCTCACCCGTTATCGGGGCTGCCTCGGGATTCGCCTCGGCAAGCCGGCCGATCGAACTTTCGGGCGGCTCGGGGTCTTCCCTGGACACAACGAAAGCGAGCGTGACGCCGCTCGGACTGTCTCTGCCAACCGCCGGGTTCGATGTGCAGCGAGGCGCCTTCCGGATCACGATGCCCGCCTTCGCACCGCCCAAGATCTACAACATCGGCACCGCGGTCAATGTCAACGGAGGCGTCACGCTCTCGAACTTCGTCCACGCAATGCCGAACAGCGTCACCGAGTGTCAGCCTTTGCACAAATACTATGTGGCAACGGGGAACACGCTTCCCGGCTCGGTGCTGGAATTTGCCAGCTCCAGCGTCGCCGCCGCTTTGTGTGATTTCTCGAGCGGGTATTCGGTTATCGATGTGACATTGAACGCCGACGGGACCTGGACGACCCAGGTCGTCAAGTGAGCCCCGGAGCATGCCGGGCCGCCGTTCCAGGAATTTCGGCCGGCTCATGTGCGCAGGCCCGCGCGTTCGGGCGCAATCAACAAAAGCCCGGCAGAAATGCCGGGCTTGCTGGTTGCGGGATTGACGAGCGCGTGGCGCGTCGCCCAACTGCGGTTGCGGGATCAGCGCGCGGGCAGCGGGATCCATTCGGCGACGGAAACGTCCGCGTGCTGGAACTGAGGCATCTTCTTGCCGAGGTCGTCCATGTTCCTGACATCCTGCTCGTTCAGGAACGCCTGCGTGATCAGGGTCGGCGGCACCACCACCTGCTTGCCCGGGTCGCCGCCGGCCAGCATCAGGGCGAGCGTGCGCACGCAGACCTCGCCGACAACTGCCGGGTTGGTCGCGACCGTGGCCTTCCAGGCGGAATCGGGTTCGCGCATCGCGGAGATATCGGCGGTCGACACATCCGCGGAATAGATCGAGATGTCCTGGTTGAGGCCGGCCTCGTCGACGGCGATTTTCACGCCCTTGGCGAATTCGTCATAAGGCGCGAACACGACATTGATGGTCGGGTTAGCCTGCAGGACGGACCGGGCCTGGTTGGCGACCGAGTTGGCGATCGGGTTGTCGAGCGTGCCGAACATGGCCGCTTCGGTGATGCCCGAATTGGCTTCCTTGACTTCCTTCCAGGCGACGTCGCGGCGGTCGAGCGGCGCAATCCCCGGCACGTAGACATAGCCGGCGGTGAAGCTGTCGCCATTGTCCTTGATGGCCTGTTCCAGGGCCAGCTTGCCGAGCAGGTAGTCGGACTGCTCGACCTGTGGAACCGCTTCGTTCTCGACATTGACGTCGAAGGCGACGACCTTGATGCCGGCATCGACAGCGCGCTGGGCCGCGGCTTTCATGGATTCCGTCAGGCCGTGCTGGATGATGATCCCGTCGACCCCGAGCGCGATCGCCTGGTCGACCATGTCGGCCTGCAGCGCGGCATCCTGGCGGCTGTCCAGAACGCGCAGGTCGACCCCGAGGGCCTCCGCCTGGCGTTCGACGCCGGAAAGATAGGACTGGAAGAAATCGCCGGTCGACAGGTAGCGCACCAGCGCGATCTTGACGTCTTCCGGCTTGTCGAACGGTGCCGGCATGTCGGCCGCGAGCGCGACGTTGCCCCCGGACAGTCCCAGCCCGGCGGCGACCGCGAGCTTCATGAATTCACGTCTCAACATGTTGCTTCCTCCCATTCTGAGTGGCGCTCTTTCGGCGTCACGCTGTTCGCCTGCCGCCGCGGCGCGAAGACAGGTAAAATGTGAAAACGAGGGCGGCGACGAGCACGGCGCCCTTGACGAAATCCTGCATGTAGTAAGGGGCATTCATCATCGTGAGCCCCTGGAGAAGAATGCCGACGAACAGCGCGCCCGCTGCCGTGCCGAACGCGTTCGGGCGGGCAGCGCCCAGAACGGCAAAGCCGATCAGGGCAGCAGCGACGCTGTCGAGCAGCAGGTTGTTGCCGGAGGCAATGTCGCCCCGGCCGAGCCGCGCGGCCAGCAGGATGCCGCCGACGGAGGCGAGCATGCCTGAGATCATGTAGGCAATGATCTTGTAGCGCTGGACATTGGTGCCGACGAGGCCCGCCGCGCGTTCGTTGGACCCGATGGCATACATCAACCGGCCGTGGCGGGTGTAGCCCAGGAACAGCCAGACGATCAGGGCGATCAGCAGGAAGACCACGACCGGGACCGGGAGAAGCCGGTCCAGGAACAGGTCGAACCGGTGCCGTCCGAGCCAGAGAAAGGCCGCCGAGAACGTGCCTTCGGCAACGGAGCCGTCGGGCAGGCTCATGCCGGTGGCAATGGAATTGCCCTGGGTCGGGATACGCTGCAGACCGATCAGCAGGAACATCATGCCGAGCGTTGCCAGGAGATCGGGCACGCGCATCTTCACGATAAGCAGCCCGTTGACGAGGCCGACAAACGCCCCCATCGCCAGGCACAGAACCACCGCGACGAAGGCGGACTGCTCCAGGATCACCATGGAATAGGCGGACAGCATCAGGGCGGAGGTCGCCACGGAGCCGATCGACAGGTCGAAACCGCCGACCACCAGCGTGCAGGTGACGCCGAGCGCCAGGATGCCGGTGATGGCGACCGACTGGAAGATGAAGACGGCCGAGCGCGGGCTGGCAAAGCCGCTGGCATAGAGGCTGAAGAAGACGGCCAGCCCGAACAGCAGGACGAGGAAACCGTATCGGATGGCGAGTTCGAGTGCGTTCTTGTTCATCTGGTGCTGTTATCCCGCCATGACCTGCGTTTGTGCCTGATCCGGGTCCGCGCCGTTGGTCTGGGGCCGGCCGGGACCGGAGACATCGGCGACAAGGCTGTTCAGGTCGACATTTCGGTTGATGTATTCGCCGGCAATCTCGGCCTCGTTCAGGACGATGATCCGGTCGGCGATTTCGAGCGCTTCGTCGATTTCCGCGACGAAGACGAGCGTGGTGCGCCCCGCGGCGCTCTGGCGAATGTACTGGCCGATGTCGCGGCGCGCGCCGATATCGACCCCCTGGAAGGGCTCGTCCAGCAGCAGCACACGCGAGGCCTTGAGCAGCCACCGGCCGATCATCACCTTCTGCTGGTTGCCGCCGGACAGGGTGCCGATGCCGTCCCGGTCGCTCTGGCAGACAACCCCGATCCTGTCGATCATGTCGCTGGCCGCCTGCCGTTGCGCGCGCTCGCTCAGGAAGGAGAACCGGCTGAAGGCCTTCAGGAAGGGCAGGGTCATGTTGTTGGCGATGTCGAAATCCGCCACCACCGCGTTCACCGCGCGGTCCTTTGGCGACATGAAGACGCCCCTGGCAACGGCATCGGATGCACCGGAGGGACTGTAGGGCGTGCCGTCGAGCCGCATGCTGCCGCCGGCGGGCGCGGCGAGGCCGAAAATGATCTCGGCAAGTTCGGTGGTGCCGCTGCCCAGAAGCCCGGTCACCGCGATCACCTCACCCTCGCGGGCAGCCAGACTGATGGCCGGGCTGTCCTCGAACAGTCGCAGGCCGTCCAGTTCCAGGACGGCCTTGCCGCCGCTCACCGGGTCGATATCGACCTCGGTCATCTGGTGGCCGAGCATGGCATTGACCGCGCCGACATAGTCGAGCGGTTCCGTCTCGAAGAGACCGGAGATCGCGCCGTCGCGCATGGAGACGATCCGGTCCGCAACCCGGCGGATGTCGGACATGCGGTGGGAAATGTAGAGAATGGCGACGCCTTCCGCCCTGAGCCGGTCGATCAGCGCGAACAGGCGCTCGGCCTCGGAGGCGGACAGGGAAGAGGTCGGTTCGTCCAGAATGAGCAGCTTTGGTGCGCGCGCCATGGCCCGTGCGATCGCGATCATCTGGCGGTCGGCGACGTCGAGATCCGCAACCCGTGTGCGCACGTCCATGGTCAGGCCCATGCCCTGCGCCACCTCGCTGGCCTGCCGGCGCAGCTTGCGGTCGTTCACGAAGAGACCGGCGCCGGGTTCGGTCAGCCTGTCCAGCGTCAGGTTGGTGGCCACGTCCAGGTCGGGAATGACGCCGTCGTCGATGGACTGGTGCACGGTGACGACACCCTTGGAAATGGCATCGGCGGCATCGGCCGGCTCATAGGGCGCACCGCCAAGCGTGAGCGCTCCGGCATCGGCGAAATGGTAGCCGCACAGGATCTTCACCAGCGTCGACTTGCCAGCGCCGTTGGCGCCCATCAGTGCCGTAACCTCGCCCGCACGCAGCTCCAGATCGATGCCGCGCAGAACGTGATTCCGCCCGAAGGACTTCTCCAGCCCGCTCAGTTTGCAGGTGACCTCTACCACCTTTCCTCCCAGTTCCGGACGAGTTTTTCTCTCGCTTGAAATCCGTTACAACATGCAAAATAGTCATTTGTCAACAGTGTTGACTTTTGAATAAGGTTGCATTTTATTCGGGGCAAATCGGGAGGAAAGAACAACAGGATGGATAATCCAGACCAGTACCGGCCGTTGACGCCGGAGGAACTCGGCGGACGTCTTTCAACGGTTCCCGCCATTGCCGAACGCATCGGATCCGACCCTTCGCAGTGGCAGGTGAGGGAAGTCGGCGACGGCAACCTGAACCTGGTGTTTATCGTCGAGGGGCCGAAGGGCGCGGTCATCGTCAAGCAGGCCCTGCCCTATGTCCGGCTGGTCGGCGACAGCTGGCCCTTGCCGCTCTACCGGGCCTTCTACGAGAACAACGCGCTGGTGCGCCAGGCGCAGCGCGACCCGGGTGCCGTGCCGGAGGTCCATCATTTCGATGAGGCGCAGGCGCTGATCGTGATGGAGTTCCTGTCGCCCCACAGGATCCTGCGCCGCAAGCTGATCGATGGCGAGCGTGTGGACGGGCTTGGGAGTTTCCTCGGCCGGTTCTGCGCCCGCACCGCCTTTCGCGGCTCCGAACTGTCCATGAAAAGCGCGGACAAGAAAAAGGATGTCGGCCTGTTTTCCGGCAATGTCGAGATCCCGGCGATCACCGAGGCCCTGGTCTTCACCGATCCCTATTACGATGCGGAGATGAACCATCACACCGAGGGGCTCGATCCGGTGGTGGACGGGCTGCGCGGTGATGCAAAGCTCAAGGCGCGCGTCCAGCACCTGCTGATGAAATTCGCCTCGAACACGGAAACCATGGTCCACGGCGACCTTCACAGCGGCTCGATCATGTCGACGGACAGAGAGAGCAAGGTCATCGACCCGGAATTCGTGCAATACGGCCCGATGGGGTTCGATCTCGGCATGCTGGTGGCCAATTTCCTGATGGCCTATTTCAGCCAGCCGGCGCACCGGAGCGCGGCGGAGCTTGCCGGATACCAGGATTGGATCCTGTCGGTGATCGACGAGGTGTTCGCCACGTTCGAGGCCGAGTTCCGGCACCTGTGGGCAACGGAGCGCACCGGCATGCTCTACCCGGCGGCCCTGTTCGAGGACCAGGGACAGTCGTCGGAAGCGGCATGCCTGGCCCTTCTTGCCGAAATCCGGGCCGAAGCCTACGGCTTTTGCGGCATCGAGATGCACCGGCGCACCCTGTCGCTCGCCCACAATGCCGATTTCGAGGACATCCGGGACACGGATCTGAAACGCCGCCTGGAAGCGCGCAATCTCGCGATGGGCGCCGAACTCGTTCACACGTCGGAAGCGCTCGGCAGTCCCGAAAGACTTCTCGATCTTGCCCGCCGCTTTAACGCAAAGGACATCCCATGAAGGTCAACGGCACGCATTACCGCTCCCTCTGGTGGGATGACGGCAAAAAGGCGTTGCAGATCATCGATCAGCGCTGGCTCCCGCACGACTTCCGCGTCCAGCAGGTGGACACGTTGCAGGATTTCGCCGACGCGATCGTCGAGATGCGTGTGCGCGGCGCACCGCTGATCGGCGCGACGGCCGCTTACGGCATGGCCCTGGCCGCCCGGCTCGATCCGTCGGACGCCCATCTTGATGAAGCGTTTGCCTTTCTCGACAAGACCCGCCCGACGGCCATCAACCTGCGTTGGGCACTCAGCCGCTGCCGGGCCCACCTGAAGGCATTGTCCGAATCCGACCGTGCCGCGGCGGCCCTGAAGCTTGCCCACGAAATCTCGGACGAGGATGTCGAGATCAATCGCAGCATCGGCCGGAACGGCCTGGAGATCATTCGTGAAATTGCAGCCGGGAAGAAGGACGGCGAACCGGTGCGCATCCTGACCCATTGCAACGCGGGCTGGATCGCGACGGTCGACTGGGGCACGGCCACCAGCCCGATGTACCAGGCCCATGATGCCGGAATCCCGATCCATGTCTGGGTGGACGAGACCCGGCCCCGGAACCAGGGGGCCCTGACATCCTGGGAGCTGGGCAGCCACGGCATCCCGCACACCTACATCACCGACAATGCCGGCGGCCACCTGATGCAGCACGGCCAGGTCGACCTGGTGATCGTCGGAACCGACCGCACCACCCGCCGCGGCGATGTCTGCAACAAGATCGGCACCTATCTGAAGGCCCTGGCGGCGCACGCCAACAACGTGCCCTTCTATGTCGCGCTGCCGTCGCCGACCATCGACTGGGCGGTCGACAACGGTGTCGCCGAAATCCCGATCGAGGAACGGCTTGAACGGGAAGTGACCCACATTCAGGGCCTGACGGAAACCGGCGCCATCGGCCAGGTGCAGGTGACGCCCGCCGGAACGCCCGGCGGCAACCCGGCCTTCGACGTGACGCCCAATCACCTGGTCACCGGCCTGATCACGGAACGCGGCGTCTGCGAGGCGAGCGCCGACGGTCTGGCCGGTCTTTTCCCGGACCTCAGCAAGCTTGCCGAGAGCGCATGACGGGCGGCTCCGGCAAGTTCCGGCCGCCGGAAGGCAAGGCGGCCATGCGCGCCCGCTCGCAGGACGAGGCGATCATCGAAGTCACCTGGTGCTACTACCAGGAAGGCATGAACCAGAACGAGATTGCCGAGCGTCTCGGCATTTCGCGGGCGACGGTCGTCAACTACCTCTCCGAGGCGCGCCGGCGCGACTACGTGCGCATCAGCCTGGACAGCGACATCTTCCGCAACCAGGATCTGGCCCGGCGGCTTGTCGAACGTTTCGGACTGCAGGATGCCATCGTCGTTCCGTCCGCGCCGGGCGGATCGGACCCCTCGCTCGACCGGGTGACCCGCGTGGTGGCCGACTGGCTGCCCAGCCTGCTCGAACCCGGCGACCGTCTCGGGGTTGCCTGGGGGGAGACCGTCTACAGGGTCGCGGAAGCGGCCCCGAGGATCACGGTTGACGACCTGACCGTCGTGCAGCTTGTCGGGTCGCGGCCCGCCGCGCTCGGCTTCGCGGCGGAGACCTGCTCCGCGACCCTTGCGCGCCGCTACGGGGCGCACTGCGTCAACCTGCATGTGCCCCTGCTGCTGTCGGACCGGGATCTCGTCGACCGTCTCAAGCAGGAGCCGGTGATCCGCATGCAGCTCGAGGCCGTTGCCGACTGCAACAAGACCCTGTTTGCCTGCGGCACCTGCACCGAGGACAGCCATGTGGTCCATACCGGGCTGCTCGACCCCTCGGAAGTCGGCGCCTGCGCGGAACGGGGCGCCACCGGCGTCATCTGCGGCCGCCTGATCGATCAGGACGGCAACGGTCTCAACCGCGAGATCGAGGACCGCATGATCGCCGTCACCCTGGACCAGATGCGCGGCAAGGACATGGGCCTTCTGGTCGGATCCGGTGAAAACCGGGCCAGGCCGATGCTGGCCGCCATCCGCGGCGGCTACGCCACCCATGTCGCCACCTGTTCCGAAACCGCCGCTGAAATGCTCAACCTCGCGTGACAACAATGCTCAAACCGCCCTACCGCGACACGCCCGACCTCCGTCAGGCGATCATCGACACCTGCCTGGACATGAACCGCCGTGGCATCAACCAGGGCACGTCCGGAAATGTTTCGGCCCGTGCCGGCGACCGCATGGTGATCACGCCCTCCGGCATCCCCTATGACCGGATGACGCCGGACATGCTCGCGTCCCTGCCGCTCGACGGAGACGGAGACCCGGAAGGACCTTATCCCCCCTCGACCGAGTGGCAGTTCCACCTGGCCCTGCTGCGGGCCAAGCCGGAGATGCATGTCGTGGTCCATGCGCATCCGGTTCATTGCACGGCGCTGTCGATCAACCGGGAAGAAATCCCGGCCTGTCACTACATGATCGCGCTGTTCGGCGGAAACACCGTGCCGCTGGCGGGCTATTCGCTGTTCGGCAGCGAGGAGCTTGCCGCGGAAGTGGTGGCCGCGATGGCGCAGCGCAGCGGTTGCCTGATGGCCAACCACGGGGCGGTCGTCACCGGAGAGACCCTTGAAAAGGGCCTCTGGCGTCTGGAGGAGCTGGAGGTGCTTGCGCGCGCCTATATCCTCAGCCGCACCATCGGCAAGCCGCACATTCTGTCGGACGGCGAGATCAGTGACGTGCTCGGCGCGGTGAAAAATTACGGCCTCAAGACCGCTTAGAAGCGGCTGTGCTTTCCATGGCGCTGCCGGCAGGTGCCGGCACAAAAAAAGCCCGGCGTTCCCGCCGGGCTTTCTCGTTTCAGCTCTCTTGAAGAGAGGCCGAAATCTTACTCGTCGCCACCCTGCTTGTTCAGCGCGGCACCCAGGATGTCGCCAAGGGAAGCGCCGCTGTCGGAAGAGCCGTACTGTGCGACAGCTTCCTTCTCTTCGGCAATTTCCAGGGCCTTGATCGACACGGTGACCCGGCGGGTCTTCTTGTCGAACTGGGTGATGCGGGCGTCGAACTTGTCGCCGACCGAGTACCGCTCCGGACGCTGTTCTTCGCGGTCGCGGGAAAGGTCTGCACGGCGGATGAACGCGGTCAGGTCGCTGTCCGCGATCTTGACGTCCAGGCCGCTGTCCTTGACTTCGATGACTTCGCAGGTCACGACGGCGTTCTTGCGCAGTTCGCCGGCAGCGCCGGAATCCATCGGGTCGCCGGAGAGCTGCTTGATGCCGAGGGAGATACGCTCCTTGTCGACGTCAACGTCCAGAACGACGGCCTTGACCATGTCGCCCTTCTTGAACTCTTCGATGACCTGCTCGCCCGGACGGTTCCAGTCGAGGTCGGACAGGTGGACCATGCCGTCCACGTCGCCGTCGAGGCCGATGAACAGGCCGAATTCGGTCTTGTTCTTGACTTCGCCTTCGACTTCGGTGCCGATCGGGAACTGTTCTGCGAACGCATCCCACGGATTCTGCAGGGTCTGCTTGAGGCCCAGCGAAATGCGGCGCTTGACCGGGTCGACTTCCAGGATCATCACTTCGACTTCCTGGGAGGTGGACACGATCTTGCCCGGATGGACGTTCTTCTTGGTCCAGGACATTTCGGAAACGTGGATCAGGCCTTCGATGCCCGGCTCCAGCTCGACAAACGCACCGTAGTCGGTGATGTTGGTCACGCGGCCGGTGAACTTGGCTTCGATCGGGTACTTGGCTTCGATGCCATCCCACGGATCGGTCTCAAGCTGCTTCATGCCGAGGCTGATACGGTGGGTTTCCTGGTTGACGCGGATGATCTGCACCTTGACGGTCTGGCCGATGGTGAGAACTTCCGACGGATGGTTGATGCGGCGCCACGCGATGTCGGTGACGTGCAGCAGGCCATCGATGCCGCCGAGGTCGACGAACGCACCGTAATCGGTGATGTTCTTGACCACACCTTCCACGGTATGACCTTCTTCCAGGCTCTGGACCAGTTCCGAACGCTGTTCGGCGCGGGTTTCTTCCAGAACGACACGGCGGGACACGACGATGTTGCCGCGGCGCTTGTCCATCTTCAGGATCTGGAACGGCTGCGGGGTGTGCATCAGCGGGGTCACGTCGCGCACCGGGCGGATGTCCACCTGGGAACGCGGCAGGAAGGCCACGGCGCCGTCCAGATCGACGGTGAAGCCGCCCTTGACCTGGTTGAAGATCTGGCCGTTGACTTTTTCGTTGGCTTCGAAAGCAACTTCGAGGCGAACCCAGCTTTCTTCGCGGCGTGCTTTTTCGCGCGACAGAACAGCTTCGCCGAGAGCGTTTTCGACACGCTCCAGGTAAACTTCAACTTCGTCGCCGACACCCATTTCGCCGTCGCGGCCCTTGGCGCCGAATTCCTTCAGCGGCACGCGGCCTTCGACCTTCAGGCCGACGTCGATGACGGCGAGGTCTTTTTCGATGGCAACGACGGTGCCTTTGACAACAGCACCTTCGTAAAGGTCGTTCTGGACGAAGGACTCTTCGAGAAGAGCCGCAAAATCCTCGGTGGAGGGATTAAAATCAGTCAAGTCTTTCTCCTGGCGCCTTCAGGCGCGCCGCCGGCGGGTTGGTGTTGCACTCCGGATTGTTCAGTCTCCCGGGATCGCGTTCTCGCTGATCCTTCCGCTCAAAAAGCGGGCCGGCGGGGCGGGAGCCGGAAAATCCGGTCTCGTCACAGGGCGCAAGTTGTGGTGCGTCCTGCCGAAATTCGGTTTCGTTCTTGAACAAGAACTGCCGGCCTCGGCCGGTATTGCTCCGGATGCGCGAACAGGGGCACACCAGGGGTGAGCCCCACGTCCTTCAGCTATCCCCGGCGCGGGAAACGATGTCCACGGCCGTCTGGAACGCGGTTTCTATATCCATTTCTGTCGTATCAAGCAAGACCGCATCGTCCGCTTGTTTCATCGGAGCCACGGTTCTTTGGCTGTCGCGCTCGTCCCGGCGCTTCAGATCCTCCAGAACGGAGGCGTAAACGGCCTCCTGTCCCTTGGAGATCATCTCGTCTGTGCGGCGCCGTGCCCGGGCTTCCGGAGACGCCGTCACGAACAGCTTGACGGTGGCGTGCGGGCAGACCACCGTGCCGATGTCCCGGCCATCCAGAACGGCGCCGGGAGGCGTTTCGGCAAAGCGCCGCTGCAGCTCGACAAGTTCCTTGCGCAGGCCGCCGAGCACCGCGATGCGCGAGGCAGCCTCGCCGATCTCGTGGGCCGACAGAACGGACTTGTCCATCTGCGCCAGATCGAGATTGTGGGCCACCTCGATGGCGACCGTCTCGTCGCCGAGCGGCTTGCCGTTGGCCAGCAGGGAGGCTGCCACCGCGCGATAGGTCAGGCCGGTGTCCAGGTGGCGCAGGCCGAAATGGTCCGCCAGCCGCCGTGACAAGGTGCCTTTTCCGGACGCGGCCGGGCCGTCGATTGCGATGATCATGCGGCCTCGCTCGGTTTGGCGGTAAGCGTTGCACCGAGACCGGCGAACAAGGGCGTGAAGCTCGGGAAACTGGTGGCGATCACGGCACCGTCGTCGACAGTCACCGGGTTCGCCGCCGCCATGCCGAGCACCAGGAACGCCATGGCGATGCGGTGATCCAGATGTGTCACCACGGTGCCGCCACCGATATTGTTGGCGCCGCCGGTGACGGTCAGCGTGTCCTCGGTTTCCACGCACGGAATGCCGTTGGCTTCCAGTCCCCGGGCGACGGCGGCCAGACGGTCGCTTTCCTTGACCCGGAGCTCGTCCAGGCCGGGCATGAAGGTGTCGCCTTCCGCAAAGGCCGCGGCGATCGCCAGGACGGGGTATTCGTCGATCATCGAAGGAGCGCGGCTTGCAGGCACGGTAATGCCCTTGAGCTTGCTGGCCCTGACGCGCAGGTCGCCAACCTCTTCGCCGCCGGTTTCGCGGCGGTTAACGATCTCGATGTCGCCGCCCATTTCGATCAAGGTGGTGATCAGGCCGGTGCGGTGTTCATTGAGGAGCACGTTCTCGATGGTGACATCGGAGCCCGGAACGATCAGGGCCGCCACCAGCGGGAAACCGGCCGACGACGGATCGCCCGGCACGTCGATGTCCTGCGGTTTCAGTTCCGGCTGGCCCTGCAGTCTGATGACACGTTCGCCGGCTTCGTTCAGCGAGACGGAAATGTCCGCGCCGAAACCCTTGAGCATCTTTTCGGTATGATCGCGGGTCGGGATCGGCTCGATCACGGTGGTTTCGCCCGGCGCGTTGAGCCCCGCCAGCAGCACGGCGGACTTCACCTGGGCCGAGGGCATCGGCACGCGATAGGTCAGCGGCAGGGCCTGTTCGGGCCCGCGGATCGAGGCGGGCAGGCGGTCGCCTTCCCGGGCGATCACGTTGGTGCCCATGTCACGCAGCGGGTTCAGCACACGGCCCATCGGCCGTTTGGACAGCGATGCGTCGCCGACAAAGGTCGCGGCGATGTTGTGGCTGCCGAATATACCCATGGTCAGGCGCACGCCGGTGCCGGCATTGCCGAAATCGATGACATGCTCTGGCTCAAGCAGGCTGCCGAGACCGATGCCGTCGACGGTGTAGCTGCCGTCGGCCTGCTTCTCGATCGTGGCACCGACCGCCCGCATGGCGTCGGCGGTGGCCAGGACATCTTCGGACTCGAGCAGGCCCTTGACGGTGCTGCGGCCGATGGCCAGCGCGCCGAACATCAGCGACCGGTGGGAAATGGACTTGTCGCCCGGGACCCGGATGGTGCCGGTCAGGGGGCTGCCCAGGCTCGCGGTCAGGGGAGTGGGCGCAGTTTCGTGTGACATTGTCGAATGTCCGCAAGTTCAGGGTCAGGACCTGACCCTCGTCGGTTGTCAAAAGGTGTCACGTCCTATCACGCTGATCCGGCTTCGTCATCTGCTCCGGGTGCATTTCTCGCCCCCGGGAGATCCGGAGCGCCCGTCGGGTCTTTTGGGATAAACCTGTCTGGTGCTTGAAATTTAACCCGCAACATGCAGAACAATGGGGCAAGCAACGAATTTGCCCTGATTTGCCTTTGACAGGGAAACCTCTTGAGGCTATGGGGCTGCCCACGAATTCAAGTCGTCCAACAACTACGAAGGGTGAGCACAGTGGCAAAACCTGAACTTGGCACAAAGCGGCTGTGCCCGAGCTGCGGCGCCAAATACTACGATCTCAACCGCGAACCGATCACCTGCCCGAAATGCGGCACCGTGTTCGAGGCGGTCATGACCTCCCGCGCGGCCAAGGCGGCCAAGGTGGAAGAGGCCCCCGAGGAAGATGAAGAAGAGGACGACGCCGCTGCTCCGGAAATCGTCACCCTGGAAGAGGCCGACGCGGAAGCCGAAGGCGGCGACGACGTGCCGGACCTGGAAGATGACGACGTCGAGCTCGAGGATGACGACGACAGCTCGGACGACGACGTCTTTATCGACGAAGACGATGAGGATGAAGACAAGGTTCCGGGCATCCGCGTTGAAATCGACGAGGACTCGGATCAGTAAGATATTGATCGGGCAGGGGTTTTTCCCTGTCCGGCGTTTTCCACAAGGCGCGCGGAATTTGGTGAGATTTTCTGCTTGATCTTGTGAGGAGGTGTGACTATGTTCCGCCTCCATCGACGCCGGGGACCCAAACCGGCGCTCATACGGAACGTGGGGCCATAGCTCAGTTGGGAGAGCGCTACAATGGCATTGTAGAGGTCAGGGGTTCGATTCCCCTTGGCTCCACCATTCCGCACTTTATTAAACTAAATTCCGCTAACACCTTGAATGGAAAGGCGGTTTCTACGGTTCGATAACCCTTTTCTCGGCTATATCGTAGCGGCTCCGCAAAAGCTAATTTCAGCACCGTTCTTTTCAGCGCAAACTCGCCTTTTTCGTATATAGTCCAAGGGCTTGCCAGAAATGTCAGGGCGTGTTCGATAAATTCGTTCAGGTGTCCCTTCGACGGGATGCAGTTTTCGGCCTGTTCAGTCAGCCGGATTTTCTGACGCTCCAGCTTCTCAATTCGTGCTTCGTACGCTTTGATCATCGTCTTACTCGATGTATCGACAATCCGCTCCAGTACGGTTTCAATTTCGCGCTCTGTGTCGATAATTTGAGTTCTAAGCGCCTCACGCCCGCGTTCGGCTTCAGCCAAGAGTATCTTGCGGCCATCCTCAAACATCGTTCTGGCGAGCTTAAACAGCCTTCTTGTGGGCTGTAGCTGGCGGAGAATTTCTTCTGCGCCTTCCTCGATCTTAGCGCGGGGAATGGATTTGCGTTTTGAAGGGCAATCCGGCGTATCACACAAGTAATATGCGTAATGCTTCTTTCGCCCCTTACTCCAACAAGACGTCATTGGCTCCCCGCAATCATCGCATAGAACGAAACCGCGCAGAGGGAAATCCATGTTGATGTCTTTGCGCGCAGGAGCGACAGCGATGCTTTTGAGTCGCGCCTGAATACGCTCATAGGTCTGGAAGCTAATAAGGGGCTCATGATGCCCTTTGCGCAGCGCGATCGCCCAATTCGGCGATTCTACATAACCTGCGTAAGTTGGCCTCTGAAGCATCTCGGTGATTTTTGTGATCCGAACAATGCCTGTGACTGTGCTTTTCGGAAAGTCGGGCTTGGATTCAAGAAAACGTTTGATCTCGGTTTGAGAACTAAAGCGCCCACTCGCATACCCTTCGAGGGCTTCGGCGACGATTGAAGCAACCGGTTCATCGGGTACAAGAATTTTTCCGTGAACTCTGTCTTTGCCGTATTTGTAGCCGACAGGAGGGCAGAAAACGTAATAGCCCTTCTCGACACGTGCTTTCATTTTTTGAAGAACCTGACGCCGGTTCTGTTCGCGTTCTAACTGTCCTTGGGCGGCTATGACAGTCTCAATGAAACGACCTTCAGGGGTGTTCTCAAAATTGAAATTCAAACATTCGATTGCGGCATCCCGCTCATCAAACTCACGGCGAAGCCGGATATGAAACTCGGTGTCGCGGGCAAAGCGTTTCAGATCATCGAAGATCACGACATAGGACTTGTCTTCCTGCGCGTCGAGATAGGCGAGCATCGCCCGCATACCGGGGCGCTGCATGAAATTGCCACCACCTGACACGTCATCAGGGAAGACCATTTCGACGTTGTAGCCCTTGCTTTCAGCATATTGTCGGCAGCGGTGTTCCTGGCTCTCTAGGCCGGAGCCATCAGTTTTTTGCTTAGTCGAAGATACACGGCAGTAAA
Organism: Roseibium sp. Sym1; assembly: GCF_027359675.1. NCBI lineage: Bacteria > Pseudomonadati > Pseudomonadota > Alphaproteobacteria > Hyphomicrobiales > Stappiaceae > Roseibium > Roseibium sp. Sym1. The sequence continues at coordinate 944,056 of NZ_CP114786.1, read as the reverse complement.
TTAGAGCGGGTTTTCCCTCATTTTTCTGAAGCGCTACTTTCTGCATGTCTCACTCTTTCCGGTCTTTGCCGATCCTCTTCGGCTGGGACCCTCTACATTTCTTTTTGCATTAACTGATTTTAGCTCAGGCGAATCAAGAATTCGCGCCAAATCAAGCTCATTTTCAACTTGTCCACATGCCTGCTGAACAGGATCAATATTGAATCCTAGCCGGAGAAAACTGGTAACAATAGACCAAAGCGCCAAAATGATTTGTTCCGACTGATCCTCAGTTAGCTCCGGGTCATCAAGGATAGCTGCGTATCGGTCGAAATCGATTTCGATGGTGCGAAGTGTCGGCAGCCTTTCTCGGTTCTTCTCTATTGCTCCATCAAGCTCAGGAATGGTTGGGGCTTGTATATCGCTCACCTCTAGCTCTCCTCATTGTTGATGTGGACTGCCTAGCCGTGAATTGCTTCAGGCAAACTCCACCTGTCTCAGCTACGCGGTGCGTGCTGACCAGCTACTTCAATTTTTCAATTGAGACGTGCCCCCAAAGACGTTTTGCGTCCCGGCTTAGGCTGATTTCACTATGTAAAATACAACCATAAGTATAGTATATCCCGAAATTGATCAGGAGCGCAAATTCATGATCAATTTCAATCGCTTACTACTGCAGGGCAGCATATAGGCTCACTGCGGAGCACGCACTAAAGTCATCACGGGGTTTCCTCGTGGTTTTGCGACTGTCCGCGTGCGGTCCTTCGCGTTCGGGCGCGTTCTTTCAGACTATCGATGTCTCGGCTGTCTGATTGGGACCGCGCCTGCCTTTGCTCCAGCTCCCATGACTGCATCCGTTCAATGGCTTGCGGAACGAGGGTGTGCAGTTTCAGCAGATCATTGCGGTTGAAGTTATTCGCTCGCTTGTAGTCCTCACCCTCTTTGTAGATCTTGCTGACTTGAGCGTTCAGCCAGGGGCCGTTCTCGCTCTCCTGTTCGAACAGCGAGATTTCCGCAGGGAACTCCTGAAACTTTGCAATCGGTCTGTTGGTCATGGATTAATCCTCCTCGCCTGTTTCATCGGAAAGATCGAGCAGCAAAACCCGATAGCTCTGAGCGGGGTCTTCAGGATGCTCGACCTCTTTGGCGAGGGTTTCATCCTCATAGGCTTTGATCATCCAGATGATGGGGAAGGACTTGTCCTTGCTCCGATATTCAAATGTACCGCGATCATGGAGCGGGAACTCCTCAAAGTCCGCATATTCGCGGACCTTTTTCTTGATCGCAGCCTTTGTCGGACCGGGAAGTTCCTCTATATCATCTCCTAAGATCCATCGACCTTTGATTTCGTCATCGGCGGTTGACTGGTTCTGACGGAAACGGTCATTCAGGGCTGAGATCTTGCCGGATACATCCCCTGTTTGATCGTTTCCACTTTCCGATCCTGCCTCATCATTTGAGACGGAATTACCGAGCTGATCTGTCAAATCGTCGGGCAGAACCGGCGAGTCCATTCCGCCCGTGAAGCGGGCTTCGATAACGCTCAACGACGTATCCAGGTCGTCAAACAGTCTCTTCATCATGTCGTCCATGATTATCTCTCCTTACCAGATGTCGAATGAAGCTTCGGGAAGATCGCCGAGCGTGGAGACGCGTTTCGCGCCCTTGTCCGCTTTGGCTTTCATGATTTTTGCCCATCTCTCAGAGGACTTTTTCTTAGCCTCATCAGACCTGCTAACGTCCAGCAACTGATCGACCCGTTCGGAGCCGAGTGTTTTAATCTGATCATCGCGCACGCTGTACCAGACCTCGACGCGGGTTGCGCCGCAGTGCTCGAACAGCCCATCTACATAGGCACGAACAGCCTGCATCGTGTCGGCGATGGAGTCCGTTGTTCCGAACTGGTTGATTTTTTCAGGATCGAAAAACTCACCCATCGATTCAACGAGGGCGGTGTGGCGCTTCCAATCAAAACAGAGCTTTGCACCCGCGATGGGTTCATCAGCCTTGAATACGACCAGATAGTAGAACTCGATAAGTTCCATGCGGAGCATCACGTCGATGCGTTCAAGATACCAATCGCAATCCTTGCCGTGATCCGCCGCGATCTCGAAAAATCGCCGCGCCACGCCCTGCAGTAACTGATTTCTTGTTAGGTTCCATACTCGCGCTTTTGTTTGCACCATTGCCATGGGGCTTCTCCTTTCAGTTAAATTTTCACGGGAGGGATGTGCGGCTGCGGCAGTTCCTCATTTGCAGGATGAAGCGCGCCGTTGCCGTAGTTGTGGAAGCCTTCCTGCCCGATGAGCGAATTGGCGTCCTCTTGAACCGGCTTCGCCTGGTTCACAAAGTTGGTGTTCCGTGATTGCGCAGCCAGCTTTTCACCGGCAGCCACTAGCTGCGGATACGTGGCACCGTTTGAGGCATCAACAATCGAAGCTGCTGCGTGCTTCCAATCAACGCTGAGGAAATCAAAGCTCGCATCACGAGCGCAGTTCATTGCCGCCTGTTTTGCGAGGTCGTTGACCAATTCGGCAAAGAACGCGACCGATTTATCAGGAAACTTGTTCACCAATTGTCCGGCCTGACGAACGGACAGCTTGGGAAACATACCGGCAATCACTCTTTGTAGATCGGCACCTCTTGGATCAAGGGTGCATAGCGCGGCACGTCCCTCACGTACCAGTGGGGAATGAAGTGCCGAGATGTTGTTAACGATCATAATAAGAGCAGGAGGGCGCTTAAGCCTGATCGTTCGCCTTGTCCCCGTATCGGATTCGACAAGCAACTCTCTGGGGTTGTTCGCAAATTGCATGAGCCAACCGGACGAGGCGTTGTTGTTCACTGTGCCGGTAAAGCGCTCATCGACGCGAAGGCCACCCATTTCGGCATCGTCCAGCAGGACAACAGGCTGAAACGGGCTTGGGTCGTTGGCGGCTTCTATGATTTTTCGTTCAAGTGCTTTGGTGCCTTGGCCCTCCCATTGCGAAACCATGTCCTTGCCGTGAAGTTCGTACAGGGGCGCACAGATATGGTTACAAAGATGCCGGATTGTGGACGTCTTGCCGGAGCCGGCCGGCCCTTGCATGATTAATATCGCAGGTCCTTTGATGTTTGGGTTCTCTGCTATCGATCTGAACAGCGATAGATGTGCCAAAAGATCATAGGCAACTGTCGGCGGAATATAGCGACCAGAATTAAGTTTCATTTTATTTCTCCTTTCAAGTTTCAGGGTGGCGGCTTGCCGCTACCGAGCGAGCAAGCGCTTCGAGCTTGGCCGTCCCGGTGAGCGGAAGTGGAATGTCGGTGATAGGTTCAGGGCGTTCAGCACACCGCGCCGTGAAGTCTTCCCAGACCTTTCGAAACCAAGCACGGGCACGTGTTTCACGATGGTCGCGGCTGGGGTCGATCATCCAGACCGGTAACACTCTGTAGCTGAGGGCTGTTTTAACCATCATGGAGCGCTTGCCATTGCGAAGAACAATGGCGTTGTTCCGTCCCGCCTCTAGAAACCGCCGAACCTGATCCGGAGTGATGACGGGGATTTCTTTGCTGCTAACCGTCCAAAGAAATGGGATTCTCCATTTCTTCCGTTTGACGGTCTTCTGCCCAAAGACGTGGTTGGCGATGTACTCGTAAGTTTCATGGTCATTCGTCGCCATGAAAATCACGTGCTGCGCGTTCCCGATCATGGATTTGTAGTCTTTTGGGAAGGCTTTCCGCAGACCTGGCAAGTCTTGACCTACGGCTGTCAAAGAGACGCCTTGGCCAGCCATGAGAGGAAAGGCTTCGCCCACGCCCTGCAACGCGTCTTCACCAAGAGCCTGAATCTCTTCAATCACAAACCGTGTCTTGGTTTTTAGGTCACCGGGAATCCATTCCATGACCGCGAGCGACAAAGAAATGATGCCGCCCACCCAGGGCCTCAGGGTCGTGCGCATTTCCCCGACAGTGACAGGCAGGGAAACTATGAGATTTTTGTCGGGGTCTTTGAGGTCGCAAAGATTGACATCATTGGATCGGGAAACCGATTTGACCTGTTCGTGGTCCCAAAACGCCGTTTTACTGCGGATCGTCGCGAGGACATTCTCACGTGTACGTTCGTCCATCGCAATCATCTGCGCAGCAAAAGACGACACGTGACCGTCATAGGCATCGCAAGCCAGCATCGCCTCCCAGAGCAATGCCATTGCAAGCACGGGATCACCGTCAGCATCCTCAATGAAGCCGACCAAGACCAGACGGCGTGCATCCAGCATGGCTGCATTTTTGTTGGTGATTTTCGCGAAAAGGATAATTCGCGCCCATCCCTCGCGTCCCATATCGCGAAAGAATGGCTTCTCGTTGCTACTTTCAGGGAAGGACAGGTTTGCAATACGGTCGCACAATATCGTTGTCCGGTCTTGGCCAAGCCGTGCGTTGATCAGATCGATTTGGGCGATGAAATTGATGGATTGAGATGGGCGGTCCAGTAATCCCAACGGGTCTAGTGCACAGAGCTCATGTCCGCGCCGTTCAAGTGGGATAAGGACTTGATTTGTATGGTTGGCAGTCGGGTCAACGATCAGTGCGCATGCGTCTTGCGGCATATGGGCAAGTTCAGTTTGAACCTGCAACGATTTCCCCGACCGCGAAGACGCGATATAGAGCTTATGCCGTTCCGATTTCTCGCCGATTAGGCTGTAATGGGGAATGCCAAGCGGCAAGCGTACGCGCCCAATCAGGCTGTTGCCTTCCTCGTATCGCAAGGCGAGTTGAGTTAATGCTCCGGATTTTCCAGCGCTGGCTTTGCCTTGCTTGAAATTCTCTTCTTTCCATTCCTGGAAACGAATCCAGAGGCGCAGGTATGGCCATCTCCAAGGCAGGCGGGGCCACTTTTTGTCCCATCGCGGATCGAATGCGCCAAAAATTCGCAGTGTAGTGAAAACCACCGTGCGCAGGGCAATATTTGCGGTTCCGCCAATTACAATGGTTTCGGCAACGGGGACGCCGATATCGATGACTTGCTGGACGAACTGCGCCATATCAGCCGTCCTTGCTCATGGAAATATGAGGAGTAATGCTAGCAAGTATGTTGAGGTAGTCTTGCATACACGTCTCCCGTTGACCGCCGCGATAGCGCGAGCGACATTGATGTCCCGTTAGGGAAGTCTGTAACTTTGTTAGTTGGTTGGCCTGTCGCAGCCATCACCGTTACAACGACGGATCATGAGTTTGAGAAAACCTTAGGAATACGGCTCCCGCAATCACCGTCGCACTAATATTCCCCCGATATCACTAAAGATGTATCGTATGCTTATTCGCTTACGAAATTCTGCCCCAAACACGTTTTTCTTGCCCCAAAATCACTCAGATTGCCCCAATTTCTGAAACTAATAATGCCCCAGTGATAAATTCTCGCACTGTCTTTCCCCGAAATTCTCTGATATGGGGGATGCTGATAAACTTGGTCAGTGCACATGGTTCGCAATTACCGAATTCGCAATCGCTACTACAAAGGCTCGAAACTGTCCGAAGCGCAGTTTCTCAAACTCATTTTTCCGATTTTGATGGGAGCGTCATACGCGTCTATCGCAGAAGAAACAGGACTGTCCGAATATCGAATTCGTACAATTGCCCATTCCCTGCGCATGCGGTTCGTCAATGATTCAATTTGGATGCAGCATATCTACACGCTGTTGCATGAGCGTTTTGTTTTGCTGAGAAAAAAAGACGCCAATGTGAGACAACCAGGCGCTCTACATGTCGCCAATGTCATACACACAATATATAATAGCTATTGGGTCGCTCACATTTCCACGCCCGACCTGAGGAAAAAGCAGAAAAATTTCAGTCGCGATATTAGACTTGAAAATCAGCAGACAGAGTCTGCGCAGAGACTTTCCTACAATTTTGATCTTATCCATGCTTGTTTGACGCGATGCCCTATCGGCCCCTCAGTACGTGAGACGAAGAGAGAATACGGCTCCGTAGATGTGCTGGCGCTCAATCGTGCATTTAAAAAAGACAATTATGAAACCATGTACATAGAACCCTATAGACCATGGATTCACGATGAGGTTATTACAAAATACATCAAGCGTCCCATGGAAGGGCTGGATAGTCGCATAGAGACCAGATTCAAGACTTGTGATACATGTCCGGCAAAAGTACTTTCGGCGCTTTCGACAATGGATTGGTTACTGTTCTCAAACTACTGCGATTTCTACCGGAACAATACAATGCCGGCGGATGTGGCTATGGGCTACTATTTTCAAGCCCTAATCGCACCCGCTTACTTCGATCTTTTCACCTTAATGCATCGAACCTGTAGATATCTCGATGTGGAAGCAACGAGTGAAGACCTGAAACAATATAATAAGAGTTGGATTAAAGAGTTTCGTGAAACTATGCAGGAGTTGGAAAACGCCATAATCACCGCAACTGCAAAGGCTCTATTTCTTGAGCCGCTTCAAAATACAGGAAAGTCTAGAGCCTAATCCGGCTCTACGCGGTAATGTTCTCTCGCATATTCATCGCAAATGCTTTCTCTGACTTCCTCAGCGCGTAGCTGAATGAGCCTTTCCCGAGGCGTTTGTTCTTCATTGGGAAGTGGGGCAGAGATTGAAGGTTTCCAAGCATCTAATATGATTTGCTTCTCGTCAGGAGATAAATTCTCAATAGGGAGCTGCAATAAATAATCTAAATCGGATCTCTGAATTTGGCCTGCCAAATAGTCGGCAATTTCAACTTTTTCAGCTTGGCTCAAACTATCGATGAGCTTCTTTGCATCAGATAACGATTGATTATCTAGATCTCCATTGAATACACTAAGCGGGCTTACGTAATCTTCCACATTATTATTATAATATATTTCATAATAAAATTAGAAGAAATTTGTGAAAGAACTTCCTTATGCATAGATAATTCTGTCTTCTCAAAGTAAAAATATGAATATGAACATAACGTAATGCTAGAAAAAAGACAGCTCTCTGGTGGGAGCTGCCTTTAGTTTTTTCGTGTATATTGTGCGAAGGGGATTGCCACCGCACAAGGTAATCATAGTACCCATAATGTAATATATGGTTAAAAATAGATAAAATTTTATCTTTTCCATAATAAATATTAACTATTTCCTTCTATATTTACTATCAGCACACCAAGCGCGCCCATTTTAACGAGGTTGCGGGGATGTGTGGGGAAATATTATGAAGGAATTAGGGGAACAAGGTTCGCTCACAGAGCGCTTTGGTTCGGTCATAGCCGAAGACGTGGCGCACGCCCTTATTCAAGCTGCCCGAACGCGCAAGGAAGCTGATGACATCCAGCACGGTCAGAAAAGCGGCTCCATCGAAAGCGTTCAGCTAGGGACTGCTGCCGCATCGAAAAAGGCGCAGGGCTCCGCACAGGAAAAAGCCGAAAAAGAAGCGAAAGAGCGGGCTGAGGATCAGATGTTCCTCGCGCTGCTACAACAGCAAATTGATGCATTAAACAAAGAGATTGATCGCACCAACGACCAAATCAAAGCCCTGGAAGCGAAGATTGATGTTCTGAGTGATGCCATTGATGCCTTGCAAAATGGCACAGCCAGCGTCGATGACCTTCTTGAAAACCCTGAAGTGGTTGACGCGATCAAGGCGTGGGAAGCGAAAACAGGCCGTAAATTTGACCCGAAAGACGACGACGCGGAAGAAATCTTGACCGCGATCATGGAAGAGCGTGTTGATCAATTCGGTAATGACGTTGCAACATTGGAGCACATAAAAGGTGAATTAGAAGACCAAAAAGAGCGTTTGGTTGAGCAAGCTAATGTTGCGAAGTCAGAATTTGCGGAAACAGGTGCAATAAGCGCGTCTACCCGCGAAGCTGCCACCGCCTCGGTTGAGGGCGCAATCGCCCTCATTCGAGAGTCGAAGGATGTAATGCAAGTTGATCAGCTAGGTTCAGGCGGACGGGATGATCTACAAGACAATGACTTCGACAGCGATAGCAGAGTAACTCGAAGTGAAGATGCATTAAGCGGACTTCTCGGAGAACTGGAGGGAGAGGCTGTGGATCAATTCCAGACTGCCGCCGCACCGCCATCCGAACAACCGACACCACAGCCGGAACAAAGCCCGGTGATTAAACCGGAAATGGCGGGATAATTATCCGCCCGGTTGTGGCGCGGTACCAAGGTCAAGCGCTTGCTCGTTACTAGCGACTTTTTCTTCCCAGATTAGATTCAACAAACCTGCCGCTTCAGGCATGGCGGCGAGAGCTTCTTTGAGGTCCATATCGACCCTGCTTTCAACCGCGCCATACATAAACTCGCCGAGATGATAGTTGATGGCGGTTGCGCGGGCATCGTTCTGTCTGAGGAAATATTGGGCGTCAGTGCCGTATTCCTTTTTGAATTTGCTGACTAGGATTTGACCTAATTTATCAGCAGTAAGGTCGCCATACGGAAGATCCTGGCCGACATGAATAAGAATGCCAACGCCGTGGTGGCTTTCGGCATATTCGCTCGCGGCATGTGTAGCGCATGACAAATCGGCAGTTTCGGAGTTCCAGCCGTCTTTCGCGAGATATGTCCTGTCATCGTGGCACAGAACCGTGTCGACGGTTTCGAGACTATTGACCGGCGTAGCGTCCTGCGCAGTTGCGGCCATAGGTGAAAACGCAGCCGAGAGCGCAAGACCAGCGCCCAGCAATTTTCCAGCTATTCTATTTTCTTTGGCTTGTGCCATTTGTGTCCTCGCATCAATAATTGCGTCAGACACACCCTCGACATTTCTTTTTTGTTTATTATTTGCCAGAACATTAGAGCATTTAACAACAAAATGCAAACTTTTAGCAATTTTATTACTTGTCCTATCGAGAGGTAATGCTTTATCTGTCGCAGTAATAGGTGTAGTCAAAACTGATGGATTTTGACTATGCTGCATTTATGTAAATTTTGGAAAAGAAACACTTTAGAAAGAGCCCTGTTTTTCGGGCTTTTTATCCGCCGTTGCGGCCTCCGGAGACATCACCATGACGGACCTGCAAAACCGATCGGTTTTGCTAGGCCCGAAAGGAAATTTCCATGAAACACTGGCACCCATCGACATTGCCAAATGCGCAAAGTGGCAGGTTGATCGGCTATGCGCGCGTTTCGACCTACGAGCAAAAGCTGGATATTCAGCTCAACGCGCTGAAACAGGCAGGTTGCAAAAGCATATTTCAGGATCGCGGCCTTTCGGGAGCATTGGCCGAGAGGCCCGGTCTCGATAAGGCGCTGCACGCATTAGCGGCAGGGGATACCCTGGTCGTCTATAAGCTGGATCGATTGGGGCGTTCGGTGTTGCACCTTGCCGATCTTATCACGCGGCTTGACGCGAACGGGGTCCAGTTTTGCTCCCTGACGGAAGGGATCGATACGACAACATCCGGAGGAAAGCTCGTCTTTCATGTCTTCGCTGCCGTTGCCGAATTCTCCCGCAATCTCATCCGGGAAAACACCCGTGCTGGCTTAATGGCGGCACGTGAACGGGGTGCTCAAATCGGAAGGCCAAGATGCTTGACGGATGAGCAGGTTCTTGAAGCGCAATCCTATATGCAGGAGAGAGGCAAATCGCCGGATGAAGCTGCGGCGCGTTTCGGAGTGTCAGCCAGTACCTTGCGGCGCAGCATACACCGAATCGGTGCTAATGCCGTAGAATAGGGTGTACTTGTCCTTTATGGTCTGTTTTCGCGGGAAATTCCGTTATCTCTCAGTCGCAAGATGTGCGGGGTAGTACCCCGCCGATCTTGCCAGGGAGACGCTGCGCTCTCCCGTGGACCCTCTAGCCTTGGCTCTTCCAGGGTATTGAACCCGTTTCAGAGCCATCCAACCCGTATCGCCGGATTGAGCCACTCGCGGGAAACTTCGCTTTCCCTGCACCCATCGACTTGGGCGGCGTTCCTGTACCCAAGACCCCAGACCATTTCATGGAGACGATTTCATCGAGAGCAAAGGGCGTTCCTGCCCTTATGCAATCCTGACCAGGAAGGGAGCATTCGTGCTGCCCTTCCTTGGAACCGTCCCATCGACCAATGAGCCTTCGTGCCCTTTGGAAACCTGACCAACCTTCCGCAGATTGGATGCCGTCAGCGTATCGACGCTGAACCCGATCAAAGGGCTATCGCGCCCCTTGAAACCACTCACAGGGCTTGGAGATATGTCTCTCCACTTGCGCCGAACCGTGCAAATCAATGATAGCGGAATAAATTAGATCAATCCTGTTGGACGAAAATCGGCGCAGGTGCATCTTGTCCAAAAAGCTTTTTTTCACGTTCCTTGCTTCTTTTTTCATATCGATGCTTCAAGTCGCTGCCAACGCCGGCACTGAACAATGAAATCATCTTACCAGATTGTTCAAACTCGTCTCTCCACACTCCAAATCTACCATCAGCACATTGCGTGAACAGGACGCCAGCCTGCCAAAAATCGGCTGGATCGTCAGTCTTGCACATGGCTTCGAACCAGTGACGCGCCCAGACATTGCGGCGATACGCGGCACCAGCCACTGCATATGCCCTGCCAGGGAGCCCGGCGCTGTCTTCAAACTTGGCTAGTATCTGATCATTGCGATGGCTTTGATCACTGTATCCGACAATCATAATCGCCCGCGCAATTTCTGCCGGTTCGGCGCGTGCGAGCTGTTCATCAACATACTTCTCCAGAAAGTTACCTTGTCCGCATTGCAAGGCAGACAAAGCCTCCACTGCGATGGCCTGATCAGTAGCTGCGCTGTCGAGCCGCTTTCGGCGCATTGCGTCAAGGGCTGGGGAACTGTCACACGACCATGCGCTTTTTGAACCCAGATCGACGCCGTTCTTGCCGTAGGTGAATCTTACCAACGGACGACTATGAGCTATTCGCTCTAGCAGCGCTGCGCCTTTTTCGGGATCGGAATTGCCGATTGCTCCGGCCAGCAGCAAAATCAGGTTGTGTACCGCCGGTAACTTGGCATCGTTCAGATCCATAAATAGGTTGAACCACCGCTGGGCAACGGTGGGATCAGCTTCAATAATCGCTGCGAACTCTTCGGGTGTGAGGCGATCAAGGACAATATGGGCTTTGGCCGCCGTGAGTTCCTCTCTGAAGGCGATAAAGGCATCATAATTTCTATTTTGCCGCTCGCGAAATTCCTCATTGCTTTCAGAAACTCTCTTGAAAAAGTCCTGCGGGGTTGCCGAGGGGTGCTCTTTCTCTGAAATAGAAAAACGCACTGGTTCCTCGCGCCTGGATTCTTCAGCCTCAAGTTCTATTTCGGGAGCAATCAGCGCCTCGGGCAGACCCGCCGCACAACGGATAGAAGCATCAACGAGACGGACAATTTCTTGCGCGACTTGTCCCTTCAGAATGATCGCTGCACGTCCATACAATCTGGGCGATATCCGGTCTAGAATCTCAGTGCTGTCGATCAAACCTGCTTCTGCCGCCTTGAGTAAGGCGAGAGAACCATACCAAGCTTCGAAATTGTCCTTTTCCTCAGAAGGACCGCTCGTCCAATCGCTCTTTGCGACAGCATTGAGAAGATCGGAATTTTCAGAGCGGGCAGCGAGGCCAATTGCGCTAGCCCGAAGTCGATCGTTCTTTGAAGAGATTAGGGAACACGCAAAACTGCACATCTCATTCGAGATTTCTGTGCCAGTAGCTGCAACGATTTCCAGAAGGAGGTGCTGCTTGTGTGCCGAGCCAGACGCACGGGCTTCAGTCAATTGAGAGTCGATAGTGTCGGTATCCAGGGACTTGATTTCATCAAGAACGTCCAAAAGTAGTGGCTGATCCTCTCGCGTATCCAGTAGGATTTCCAGTTGCTCGGCAGCTTCAAGAAAGGGGAACGCGACAAGCAATTCATACTGAACTAGGATTGCATCGTCCTTCGACAATCCCTGCGTTTCGCCATGTGTTTGAGCTTCTTTCCATTTGGCAATTAGCTTGCGCGCTTGCTCGGGCTTGAGGATTACGTTGTGCTTGCGCAGCTCCAACAAACCTTGTCGCAACGGAAATCCAGTCCGACCAAGAACATCGTCTGCCAATTCTCTATGTTTTTCGATGGCAGCATCCAGCGCAAAGCGGGCGACAACCGGCCTGTCATCGACCAGTGTGTGGTCCTGTGCCGTTTGTCCCATCTGTTGGCGCAGCAGTGCTACATCCAGGTCTTGATAGCGCTGCACAACTTCATCAAGTTTTGCGGGTGCATGTGCACCTGGATCGCAGGGCTCAGCGATGTCATCGGAGTTTTCAAAAACAAAATGGTGCGACCAGTCTTTTCGAAGCTCTTTCCAAAGCTCTTCAGCCAATTGGTCATCATCGGAAGCGCCTGTTGAACGCAAAATCTTGAGCCGTGCCCATTTTCCTGCTTTTGAGGCGCCATCGCCGGCCAAATCTTCACTCGCTTTCAGCAGTTCGGCGCGCGTCTCGGACCAATCGCAACGGTTAAATCCGACAAGGGCGAGAAAGTCTTTTGTGGGTACCTGATAGGAACTGTTGATTGCGTTGGCAAAGCTCCAATCGGAAAGGGCGTCAGCGAACTGTGCCAGTTTTTTGCCTGCCAAAACGAGAAACGCCGTCTGGGACAGCGTGTCTAAATCTCCCGCCGACTCTACTAGGCGCTCGAAGCGTTTTTGCTCCGCGGGTGTAAATGACGCAATCGCACCTTCGATTTCTGCCTGACGTTTTTCCCTTTCTTGCGCAACTTTTTCGGCTGGATCGCGACTGGGATGAGCGTGCATTCGGCGTTCCGGATCGCGCGAATACATCCGCAGCCACCGCCGAACTTCGTCCGCAACCAGGACAAAAACGTCGTCAGATTTTGCTGCTTCAACCAAGGAAGCTTGTATCCAATCGAAGTTGGATTGATGTCCGCCTTGCAAACAAAGATCCCGCGTTGTCTCGGCAAACGTCAAAGGTCTTGCCTTGGCAAAACTGACAAGGGCTGCCAGCGTTTCCGAAGGAGGGTTTTGCAACTCCGAGAAGCCTTGAATGAGAGCTTTTGCAATCTCAGGCGAGTATTCGTCATCGTCTGCCGCGCACACTGTGATCGCAGCAGCAACCGCAGCGGCGGTCTTGTCCAGAGCCTCGATAGGTTCAAGAATCTCTTTTAGAGCATCATGCAGATCTCGGTTGTTACGTTCCGCCCGCCGCAGATTTTCGATGATCGAAAGCCCGAGGGCCAGCGTCAGGCCATTTTCGCTTAGCTCATACTTTCTTGGCTCGCCTTTCACTGGACTGAAGAAGCGACCATCAGCGACCGCAGGAACATGAGATTCAAAAATGTGAAGGTCATCCCTGATCTGACTTTTTACCCGCTCCATCAGGGTTTTCGCGTGGGCTCGCAAATGCTCAAAGAACTCGACAGGATCGTTCCCGAAGTCCAGCTTCACGCCCGCCATAATGTGTTCAAGAAGAAGCCTTTCGATACTCAACTCCTCAAAAGCCGTAACATCTTTGCCGAACACATCGAGTGCGATCGACAAGATGCGGGGGTTTCTAAGAAACTCGGCAACAGATGGGCTAAGCGTATTTATCGGGACGTTGTTTTGCTTGAGTATGTCGTCCCGCTCGGATGCACTCCATTTGGGAACCAGAATACCCTTGAACACGCTGGTCAGCGCTTTCCTGACTCGGCTTTCTAAGTAGTGCGTGCGTGTCGTGAACATAACGCACCCGCCGTGCAAGTTTGCATAGGTGGCGACGCTGTCGATAATTCTGCCCCATAACCGTTTGGGGCGTTGATTTATTCCGTCGATAACGAGCACGAAGCGTGGCCGAGCAGGCTTATCAGCGTTTTTCCAACCCTTGAACCGTTGGCCCCATCTGGTCGCGCTTGCATCAACTTTGTCGTCGCCGGTTTGGGTCTGAAGCTTTGCGATCAGGAGCTTTTGAATCTCATCTTGCGTGGCCGTGTCTGAAAATTCATCCGGTGTGGCAAATGCCAAGAGAGGTTTGTCGGTCTGCGCCAGCCAGGATTGGATTACTGTCCATGATTTGCCGCAGCCTTCTTCGCCATGAATGCAAACAACGCTCTCTCCCGGGAATCCCTTGAAATACGGGTCGAGTGCTTTGATAAGGTTGGGCCGATCCAAAACCGTGATGGCATTGTCATTGGGAGCAAGCGGCTGGCCAAGTTCACTGCGCGCTAGGGCTTTGCTGGAGGAAGCATCTTTAAACCACCTTGCGTTGGCTTTTTCGGCTTTGGCTGTGGCAACACCCGGCGCATCCAGACTTTTGCGGATGATGTCTGCGGCAAGGTCAAAACGAGCACTAGCGCGGATTGCGTCAAGTGCTGCCGATGCTTCCTTTTTGGCTTTAGGTGTTTTCAGATTGGTCTTGAGAAAATCATCAACATTGTCACCGCCCATTGCCAGTGCGACAGACAGGCGCGGAAAATCAGATGGCACCCAGTCCAAAACTAACGCGGTGATACCTTCTTTCTCTGCATCGTCGTTCAGATCGTCTGCCAACTGGCTCGGAACTGTACAAGTTGCGCCAAGAACCCAAACAAGATCTGCGTATTCGTTGTGGCGCACAAAGTCTGGAATCTTCGAGAGAACATCAGCTCTAGGCAGGTCATTCGTGTAAAGCTTTGCTTCAAACACGACCGCGCCTTCAAATGTGGATTTGCCATCCACTCCGCGCTGGTAACCACTATTGGCTAGCCGAAAGGGAATGCCTGTGATCGTTTCGAGAGTGACGGCAATTAGACCCTCGAAACCATTTTTCCCTGTCGCCTTCAGCTCGTTTAGAGATGTTTTCAGTTTGTCGATTTGAGTTTGAAGGGAAGCAGCCATTCTCAGTCTTCTTGTTTGTATCTATTCGCCAATGCCGTCAGTTTTTCCGTTCCACAGAGAGGGGAATTCGGTCGTGGTAAAGAGAGGCCGCAACGCCCAAGTTCTCTCAAGCACGATATGACGCTTCCCTATTTGCATCCCGCCTGCGCTCTTCTGTGATCTGTTGTTCCATCCGTGTCGTCGTTCTATCAACCCATCGATGGACATGCGGATTTGTTGAAATGCTCCGAAGTTCCAGCAACAAATCGCGTTCAGCTTCAAGCTTATTGGCGAACGAGCCTGCCCACATACCTGAGGTCAATCTGGAACGAAGTGTATCTAACCTCTCCGGTCGATCCACATGGGCATCAGCAAATGATATAAATGCCGGACTCCATTTGCGCGCGCTCTTCGCCCCGTCAAAGAGCTGAATCCAATCCAGAATGAACGGCATTCGCTCTTCTTTGTCTGTCAGCATCCACGGTACATATATTTCAGCCGGAATGTCATTGAGAACGCCGGGGTTTGATGGCTCTCCAATATTCGCATCGAATAAGCTTGGAAGTCGGTATACAGCTCGACCATCTGCGGCAGCTCGCGCCTCGTGGTACTTCTCCCAAACCAGGCTTGGAGAGTTGGCTATTATGCGCCGAAGTATTTTTTGCGCGTAATCATCAAATGCGAGTTGAACACGGTATTCTTCAACAGAGGTCACACTTATGATGAAATCTACCAATTCACTACTGAAGTGATCATCGACATGGCCGCCATTGAAGAGCTTTTCGACAAGCTCGCACCAATGATACCAGTCCATGTTTGAATATTGCTGTTTGTCAAATAAGGCACCATTGGTTACCGATACTTTCAAAGCTTGCAACAACCGTCCTTCTTTCGGGTCAGAGCGATACAAGACATGTGCTAGGAAATCGACAGCCGCCCACGCCCCGCGCTCTTGCTTAGTCAGCAATGTGTTGACCAGCAGTTCAATTAAATCCTCATCAACGGTCTGAAATATATCACTGAAGGCAATAGCTGAGACCTGACGCGGTTCGACCGTATCGTTTTGTACAAACTCGATTGCGCGTTGCATGAGCGCGTTATCTAGCCCGGCTGCAGTAAGAAATTCGATTGACGATGCGCTCAGGCTGGGAACGCCAAGTGCGAGCTCAAGGCATTCCAGGCCCTTGTTTTTGTCGGTTTGCGCTGCGCCGGAAATGACATTGCGTACAAGACTCGACACGGCGGGGATTTCGCTGTTCGCAGTCATGTTGTCTAAAAGATGCTGCAGCAGATGTTCGGGATCACCGACATGCTTTGCAATACGGACGACAGCAATCCACCCCGAGTTTGTCGCTTTTTCCAAAAGCATGTCCAAAAACGGCAGGAAATACGCGGATTCTTTAGGCGAGGCATCGACCAGCTCGTATATCTTGTTTTCGGCATAGTGATGATCGTTATCACCCTCGCGGTCATAGCATACGTCCGGATCATGAATATCCGTGGCCCAACCGCTACTGTAGTAGTGGATCTGCTCCAGCGGATCGGTGGGTATTAGTTCATCGTAATATGCACGAAGCTTTTGCTGGTAAGCTTCATCCGCTTCCTTTCGATCAAAATACAGCCAGTCATTGACCCCGAGTGCAGCCTTGTGCCATCCCGGATGGGCGTCGCGCAGGCGCGCTATCATGGCCTGAATTTCTTCGAGCAAATTGACATTGGCAAAGAGGCTTCTGAGGTGCGAGCCGATAGTATTGAGCGCGGTCCGACAGTTCGGATCACCGGGATCGAGGGCGATTTTCTCAAGACGTGACAAGGCTGCGCGATAAAAATCGAAAATCTGACCGTAGGTTTCGGGCCGCCAGTCCTCCAACGCTTCTCCGGCACCTATATGTTCCGAGCCGCCGGATCTGGAGAAATGCCAATTTTCGAGCATGCGATTTAAGGCTTCGACGCAAAGCTTACGCACCCGCTCGTCGGGATCGGCCAAGCCATCATCCAGCACAACGAGCTTTTCTTCCGGCGTGGCTTCCGTTCCTGACAGATAAAGCTGGTAGAGGCCGGTGAATTGACCGGATGCATTATTCGACCAGTCTTCGTTTTCTGCTGCGCCAAGCTTCAGGAGCAACCTGGCTGCCGCATCAAAGGTCTGACGACGGAACACCAGCTTTTCCAAAGCCCAAATGGTATAGCGTCTGCCTGTATCAAAGGACGCCAGTTCATCGACTGTTTTCCCTGAAAGCAGTCTGTCTAGGTGCTCCATCGTTGCATCGGGGGCGAGGTGAACGAAGCGGTCCAACAATTTTGAACCGAATTCGCTGTCGAGCGCGGCCTCATCAGGCAAGGCTTCTGCTAGCAGGGCTCTACCGAAACTTGAAACCTTATCTGACCACGACACCCAGCGAAGGCGCCCAACCATTCTCAGCTTCATCTCTTCGCTAAGAGAACGGAACAAGTCCGCCAACGTCCCCGCAGGGTTGCTTTCGAGCCATTGGTTTGACAAGCGCATCGCAAGCGGAAGCGGTTGCGCCTCGCCAAAATCTCCCTGACGGAACAGAACACCACGCTCGGCAAAGCGTCTTAATTCACCGAACATTTGGCGTCCGGTTTTGCCGCAATAAGCCGCTATTTCTTCGAGTTCTTTCGCAGGCTCGTTTTCCATTCCAACGATTGTAAAAAGGCTTAAAAGTTGCAGGCTTTCAAACGCCGATTGGTCGATTTCATGCTCGCCCCAAACGATCCGCGAAATAAGGGTCTCGACAGAGCTAAGTTCTTCGTCTCCGCCTTCCAACGCTCTCGAGGCGAAGACTGCCATTCTCGGGAAACCTTGCGACAAATCTTGGATGAGGGATGCGTTTCGCTCACTGACTTTTTTGTTGGTCGCCTCGGCAATATGGCCGATCAATTCATTTGACGCGGCATTGAGTTCAACGATCAGGTTGCGGCGCATACCATGCGCTTTTGTTTCCACGCCTATCGTTACGAGATGGCAGCGGGAACCGGCCCGATGGACGGTTTCGCTCAGCTTTGTGTGAACAGGGTCTGGGCAATCATCAACGATCAGCAATGCACGTGAACCGGTGTCGGCAATTTCCCGCGCAATGTTCAAAAGCCGGTCTTTAACGTCCTCGTAGAGACAGTAGATAATCTGGCTCTCGCTCAAGATATCTTGAGGTAATGCGGTCCGACTCGCGATTAGTTGATGGACGAGACGTGTTTTACCGTATCCCGAGGGACCGATTACACGAACGGCATTGCCTCTTGTGGCAAGAAAGGCGGATATAATCTCTCGAATTTCATCAAAGGACTTTTCTTGCAAAATCGAGGCATCTTCGTTTTGCCAAGTCTGTATTTCCGATCCTTTGACGACAAATCGCGTATCGCCATTTTGTTGAAATTCGACCTCAGAAATTTCCGATGACCGCCCCCAGTCTTCAAAGGTTTGAAAGCCGCCGAGATAGACATCTCGCAGTAATGCGTTGAGCCAGAGCGCCACGGACGGATGCGTATTCGTCCAAGCAGCAAGCCTATTGCAATCGTAAATCTGGATCGAGGTCAGCAGGGATGGATCGTTGCCGGTATCGGTGATCCCTTCCTTAATACCGGAAATGCGGCGATCGACGTTTGTTCCGACAACCGGCGTGGGCGTAACGATGACATATGCGCCACTTTGCGAAATAGCCTCCTCAAGAGCCTCGTTCAGTTTCGGGGCATTTGTGCCTTGTGTGGATTTGGTCTGGGTTTCAGCCTTCAGTCCTGCCGGAGAGGTTGCTCCCTTTTTGCTCTGAAAAATCGTGAAACGGCTGGGAAGCCAATCTGTTTCATTCGGGCTACCTGACCATGAAACCCTGGCATCGTCGCCGCCGTCAGCAATGGTGATTTGTGCGGGAGCAGTTCCGGATCGCAAAGGAATGGAATTCTTATTAAGTTCCGCGCTGATAAGACGGCGAAGCAGGTCTACAACTTGATTTTCATCCAGCCGTTCAATCTGGTCGGCGCTGACCTCAAAAATCATCACATTCTCGTTTCGATTGCTCATACAATAAAGTTTTTAGATTGCAGAAGTTATTGTTACATAGGGTGAAATAGCTGTCATGCAATATTTGATTGCAGGACATAACTGCACACAATCGGACGCACACGCTGTGAATTGGGGTGCTGTACAAAACGTGTGCACCAACAACTCTACTATTTAAGATTTTACTTTTTCAATTTTGAATCTACACTTGCGAACCGTAGGGCGAATTACGAAGGGGCGGAGCAATGGAGCTTGAAAGTTCCACGCCAACCGAAGAAGACAATGCGCGGGGGCAAGTTCCAACCGCTTGGGGTGCCCCTGTCGTGCAGTTCTGGCAATGGCTGCGAAATGCTGACGGCAGATCGAGTACACCATTTTGGCTGTCCACCTTGGCGGTCATCTTCGGCCTTGTTGGAGGCGCCCTGGGTCTTTTCTCCTACTTTCAAAATGGACAAATTGCCAAAGATACGCAGGACATTGGCATTGTTGAGTCGAGAGTTGTTGCTTGCTTTAACCTGTCGGCTCACCATTTGGCGCAAGATTTGCGAGACGAAGAACTACGTTCAAAGTTGAATTCCACTCCACCGGAAATGCCATTGCTTATCATCACGAACGGCGAAGTTGGTGAAGAAAGGCGGTTAAGCTCGAACTTCCAACGATACGTTGCGTCCGTTAAAATGGGGCGCGAATTGAATTTGTGCTTGGCGTTGAAAGAAAATGTAGACGACATGCGTGCGTGCGTAGATAGAGCTACCCTTCGCCAACCCGGAAAGCAAGTATTTGACGCGTTGGGTGAAGAAGATGAGCAAGGACGGTCTCTCGGTGTAAGAAGTCCAGCTTGTTGAGATGGAAAGTGCGGATTAACTCAGGCGCCGAGGTTTTCAATGTTTAATTTTGCGGCTCTCTTGGGCTTAATTACCTTATTTTCCTTTTTAGCCGAGGCAGGTGGCAAGCTGCTGCCAAAGAGTGATACGAGCCGCTTTTTTAACTATATTTCTTCTCTATTAAGACCAACGGGCAGCACGGCAAGGGCATTAGACATATTCAACGCATTGTTCGGCCACCGATTTTTCGGACTTCGGGCAATAATATTTTCTATTTTTCTGACGACAGTCTTTGTGACCTTAGCTTCAATCACTGCCATTGCGACTAGTCGGAACCTATTTTCTGATTATTTTGATCAGCTTTCATCGGTTGGTCCATTAGGTTTCATTTGTATAGCAATCGCATTGCTGGGAACTTATGTCGCCGACTTTGTTTCGTATACAAAAACCAGAATTTTGCTTGGCGCCATGAATACATATAAAAATTTCGGGGTGACAGTCATACTTTTGTTATCAGATCTATTTTCGACAATACTAATATTCAGTTTAATATTCGCAGTTGCACGAACAATTATTTACGTTGCTCTTATGAGTACGATGGCCCAGCCGGTTGGTGGCGCATTCCTAATGGCCCCCAACATAATGTCTGGGGCAGCAAGGGAGCTCGGGATAGCCGTTCCTGAAGTTGTCAGTGGGGACAACGAAACGAGTCGAAGACTTCGACTGCTACGTGAAATTAACAACTACAGTCAAAATGAAGATGACGCTTCAAAAGAATTGGCTTCCGCGTATTTTAACGAAAAGAACTTGTACAAAAAATGGGATTTTTTTGAAATTAGTTACAAAAATATATGCTTAGAAGAACTTGAACCTCAAGATGTAAAGAAGTTTCTTCAAAATGATTATTTCTCATATGGCGCTAAATTTTTCATAGACTACTACGATGACCTGTCGAAAGAAGTCGAAGCTTCGAAATTCATAGAAAAGAAAAACGAACTTGAAAGCGGTGATGTCCGCTCAATTCTTGCTGCACTTCACAATTCTATACATAAACGTGTTACATCAGGGCCGCCGGACTGTACCATACGCCTTTTAGCGCTTTTCGAGAGCTACGACCTGACGAAGATGCGTAAGTGGCTCACGCCGCTTGATATCTATGCTAGTGCTTTCGCGACAACATTCGGCGGAGTCACGGATTCCGCAATCAACAAGTTTGGTTTGTTCATTATCACCGACGCACTAGCTGAATTACCTCGCGTCCTTTCAAATGCATGGGTTTTTCATGCGGTGAATTTCTTGGGAACGCACCCTGCAGACCGAGCCTCTTTATCGGTCGCAAGCAGTCTAGCCCAAGGGAGTTGGTACGTTGGCACGGCCAGCGTTCCCTTGCCGTTTACCTCATTTGCTGCTTCCTCGCTTGGAGCAACATTTATTCTATGGATTTTGTTGAGTGCCGAGGCCTTGGGAGTCGTTGCGTATAGACTGCGAGATTTTGCCTACTTGTGCTTCAAGTCAGAGCGAGTTCAGAATTTTCCGCTAACTTTCTTGGCATTGTCAGTTGTTCTTGTTTTGGGAGTCTTCCTCATCATGCAGTTTATCGTCGCTCAAAGCTGGCAAATGTTTTTGTGACATCAGACAGTTAGAATTTGACGGTCTTCGACTGATTTGTTGTGGGGCATGGCGGCGCCAGGCGCCGGCTTTATCCCGCGTGTGTCACACGCTCTTGGAACCCGTATTCCAGCTTAAACCGTCCCATCCCGCCTGATCCAATAGCCCTGATCTGCGTCTGCCCGCTCCATTCGATACGGCTGCGTCGTATCTCCCATGTTGCCGAGATCGCCTTTGGCGTCGCAAGCGACAGGACTTTGGGGCGCTCTGTTTGACGGTACTCCCGTCCTCTTGATCGTCGCCGTCCGCCGGTGCGGATCGGCGGCTTTGTCTAAATATCATTTATCATTGCGCGTGATCGCGACCCCAGAGGCCAGCATGACTTTTCTGGAAGAGCCTGCCACGACTACATATCGGTGAGAGATTGTCATGCGTAAGTATTAAACGTTAAAGTAGATTTCCGAGGTGTTGACTATTTGATAGGAGATCTTGATTGGAGACGCTGGGGCAAATTTTGAAACAAAAAAATACCAAGGCACTTTTGATTGGTAACGGAATAAACCGCTATCAAAACAACACTCAATCCTCGTCATGGGAAAGCTTACTTCAGCAAATCGCCAGTGCACAAAGCCTGCGTTTCACCAAACAACAACTACAAGAGATGTCAAACACCGAGTTTTTTGACATTCTCGACCTTGCTCAACCCGAAGAAGATAGAAGAAATTTACAACAAAAATTCTGCGAGTTGATGAGCGGATGGGAGCCGCAAAGCCATCACGCTAAAATTATAGGCTGGGCGCGCAATCGCTCTGCACCTGTCGTGACTGTTAATTTCGATGAAAACCTCTCCAAATCTGTTGGTGCCAAATATTTTGGCCCTGGAACCAGAAAGGGGTTTACCGATTACTATCCTTGGAGTTCCTATTTTTCAGACGAACCAATCGGAAATCCGAGAACAAGTTTCGCGATTTATCACGCCCATGGAATGAGGCGATATTCGCGCAGCATACGCCTCGGCCTCACCCACTATATGGGAGCTGTGCAGCGCGCGCGTAGTTGGGTCTACGGGAAACGCGGCATCCGGATGAATGCGAAAGAAATGCGGACGGACTGGCCTGGTTCTAACACCTGGTTGGAACCTATTCTTTTCTCGCCGCTGATAATTCTGGGGTTTGGTTTTGGAAAGGACGAGACTTTTTTACGTTGGTTATTTCTGGAGCGTGCAAGACTGCACAAGATGAAACCTGATTGGAAGCAAAAGGCTTGGTATGTAACAAACAAGCAGAGCGGAAACAGCGATAGAGCCCCATTTTTCAAGGCATTAGGCATCAACTTGATTGAAACTGAGAGCTACGAAGAAATTTATGAAAACCCGGAGTGGAATCCATAATTGGAACTTTTAAAACAGCATTAGTGGGCCATGATGATTGATATCGATGAAATACGTGATCCCCAAATTCGGATGTTCGGACTGACGGGGGCAGATGCCGTTTACACGTTTTACCATGATGAGACGAACAACATCCGAAAGCTTCATATCGATGAGCAGGGGCTAAACGTCCCCGAGCTGAAAACATTTGTTCTCGGCGGCGTTGTTCATGAAGGACCGCAGCGCCCATTGGATCTTTCATCGCTTCGCCAGGCTATGCGCATTCAGCCTTCCGCAAATGAGATCAAGCTTAAACATGTCGCGAAGGGTGAATTTCTCGACATCCTTAAATCAAGCAAGCTGACCACTTTTTTGCAGTGGATCGCAGACAACGACCTGATGCTGCACTATCACGAGCTTGATCCCTTGTACTGGTCGGTTGTCGATGTGATCGACTCCATCCTACCGGAACTCGGGAACCCGATGCTGAATCAGTATCGCGAGCTCTTGAAAAGCGATTTCGCGGCAATCGTCAGGCACGAACTGCCGTTTGTGGTCGATCTGTTCCGCAGGTACGACTATCCCGACCTTGCACCACAGGACCGCGAGCCGTTTCTGAACGAGCTGATTGATCTTGTTGAGCGAAACGAGGGCCTTCTTCATGAAGAGATGAATGCAATGATGCTCAAGGGCGTCTTGCAAGCAGGCCGGGCGCTGGACGAGCTTGCGTTTATTGAAGAGTTTTCCGCGCGTAAACTGATTGAAGATTTCAGCGCCTTTTATCGCAACCGTGTTGCCGTATTCAAAAACGCTGAACACATCATGGACATGGAAACAGAAATCCGTGATGCCTTCGAGGATGATCATCTTTCTTGTCAGGGAGAACCTGTCACCAATTACCGCTTTGCCGATTCACACTCAGAAGCGGGCATCCAGCTCTCGGACATCATTGTCGGCGTGATTGGCAAGATGCATACTTATCTGTCCCAACCATCGTCGGAAGAGGTCGATAGAGACCGAGCCGCCTTGACCGGAGCTGCTCTAAAAAATGCCGAATTGCTTCGCGACCTGATCGATAGTTCGAATGCCGCCAATCAGGCATTCCTACATCATGTTGCCAGCCTGCATGACCTCGATAAGTTGGACAGGTTTCTTCGGTTTTCCGACGGGAGATACGCTTAAAAAGGCAGCAGGCCGAAGTGGCCTGCCGCGTGATGGTTAGCCAAAGGGCGAGCGCATCTCCAATTCAGCCTCGATATTCTCAATTGAAACCAAAGCATTGCGGCGATCTGCCGATCCGCGCGGTGCGGATGCGAATGCATTGAATGCCTCGCGGTAGAGAGCGTTGAGTTCGGCTGTGTTACGGGACGCAGCTTCAAAGCGGGAGATGAGTTTCATTGTTTCCTCCTTTGTTTCAAGGAGGCCCCGAACCATTCAGGGCCTTTCGGCCCGTTCCCAGCATCATTGGCTCAGCAAAGGCCTGATGGTTCGCGGGGTGACGCCCGATCAACGAGAAGGAGAAACGCTGTAAACGCATACTTGCGCGCTGAGTGCGCGTTTAGTTGACGTTGTACGCGCAAATGTGAGAAAATGGACATGTGAGATAGGAGAAGCGCCATGGCGAATATGCACGACACGAAAATGATCAAACGGCTGAATACCACGCTGCCTGACCCGCTGGCGCTGTACGTTGGCGAAATCACCGGCAAGGGCTCATTGTACGAGACACCGAGCGAGTTCATCCGCGATCTGGTGCGCAGGCACATGGAAAAAACGCTAGAGCAGGAACGCGGCGATATTCGCACATTGCTCGCTCAATCCTTGCGTGAGAACGACTATTCCGATCTGACAGATGACGACTTTGCCGATGCACGCAAAGCAGCGACCGAATAGGCGCCTATGTCCAGGATTATTCGCAGCGCACTGTTCAAACGCCAGCTTATTGAAATTGCGACCGGTTACCGCAACCGCGCGGGATCGGAGATTGCTCTAAGATTTGTCGACCAAATCGAGGAAAGTGTTCGCTTTATTGGAGCTAAACCCTTGGCCTGCGCGGTTTATACGCGGCTTGAGGGTAAAGAATTCCGAAAATGGGGCGTGCAGGATTTTCCTGTTTCAATTTTCTTCCGGCTTGAGGGCGATGACACCATCATTCTTGAAACCCTTTATGCCCACCGTATGAATATCGCGGCGCGTTTGCCGAAGGATGTTGAATAATTTGTCCGGCTTGCAGGATCATAGCGGACCCCGCAATTCACTTGTTTTCTGGTGTTTTCCAAGCGTTTTCAGACGGTGAGCGTGCTTTGTCATGCCGAGAAAACCTGTATTCGTTAGCCTCTTTGAATTCTCTAAGGCAGATACGCACGATTTCGGATTGGGACCTGTTGATATCCTTTGCTGCAACGGAAACCCATTCCTGAATATCATCATCAAGTGTGATCGTAATTCTAGTTTTTGTCATCACGATCTCTCATCAGCCCTGCGATTGTGGTAATCGCAACAGAAATCCCAAGAACGACGCCCATTTCGGCAATAGCGCTACCTCCTAGTGGCAAGAAATGCAACTCTAGGGGAAACACTGCCTTTGCCACCGTGAGCAGCATCAAAATAGCGCCACCAAATATGATCGTCTTCATACGAGCCTCCTGATTCTAGGACGCCCTCGTTGATAGCCGGAACTAGTTAATAAACTATTTATACTGCATCACATTGGTGGGGCAGATTGCTCATGTGATGCGGGCGATAGCGGAAGACCACGCAATTATGGCTCCAACTCGGGACCGCGATCACGGATGCGCAGGGAGCGGCCTTCGCGTAGAGCTTTGAGACGCTCTTCAGGCGTTTGCGGTTTGCGGGTTTGCACGGGCTTTCGCCGGACTTCCGGTTTTTGCACTTCCTGTGGTCTTTGTTGTTGCGTCTTTTCCCGCAAGGCTTCGAGCCGTTCGAATGAAGGTTTCGCTTTGGGTTTTGGCGCTTCGCCGCGCTTCATCAAGCGGTAATTGGCCGTATCGGAATGCAGACCGAGCAGGGCTTGCGCATGCCTGCTGCGGGTGGCCGTGATTTCAGCTTGCAGGTTTTGCCGTTCTTGCATCTGGGAGGCGATAACCGCATGTCGCTGCTCACGATCACGCTGCAAAGCCCATAGGGCTTCCATCTCGTTTTGCTTTTCAAGCTTGGCACGCTTGCCCGTCAGCTTATCCCATAACCCCAGCACGCCGTTACGGAGGCGATCAGCACGGCTACGCGATTCCTCTTCGAAGCGCTGTTTCTGTCCGGCATCAAGTTTGGCACGCTCTTCAGCGTGCTTTTCAGTCATCACACTGCGCCGAGAGTTCAAAGCACCTGTTTCAAGGCGAGCTTTGCCGCGCGCTTCATCGAGGTGGGATTTCATGCGTGGCAGGATGTCTTCCGCAATCCGCTGCCTGGTTTCTTCGATGCTGCGCAACTCCTCAGCTTTTCCCAGACGTTCCCGAACATCCTTTGTCTTTTTCCCGATGGCGCGGGGAATCGCGATGACTTCGCCCTCGAAGGTTACGGCGGTGTAAGCGCGTCGATCACCACGAGCGAGATAAAAACCTCGCTCTTCCAATGCATGAGAGAAGGATTGCTTCGTGTCAGAGATCGCCCAGGCTTCCTGTATCAGCCCCTTGACCTCACCCGCATGGCGTCCGGCGCGTTTGGCTTGTTGCCATTCGGCGAGCTTGAAGTTGCGCGGATCGCGGTTTTGTTTGTCGATCAGCCCACGTGGCATTTGCCAGCCGTTTTCGAGATAGAGCTGCTTGGAGACTTCCTGAAGCTTGTTCTTGAAGAAGGGAAGCGGTTTCGCCGTCATCGTCTCGGCGTCAATGCGGCTCCATACAGCATGGCAATGCCGACGCCCTTCCTTTTCATGAAAGACGACGACACGCGGCTGACCACTCAGACCGTTCTTTTCTTCGATAGCCTCGATAGCTTTCTCGAATGCACCAATACGCACCGTTTCGTTCTGTGGTGGATTGAGAGAGACGGAAAACATGCTCTGTCTGCATTTCGTGCCTTTGGCGATTGCATCCACTTCGGAAAGCGCACCCGCGACATCATCAGATATAAAGCCTCGGACTTCATGAACTTCGATATGCTCGTTTTCTCCCATAGTGAGAAGATATCGACCGAGTTGACGTCCATCGCCGCGAGGTTTTGCCTTGAGGATCATGACGGCTCCGAGTCCGTACGATGACCGAGCGCGCGCAACAATTCCCGTCGCATCAATGCGATATCTGCACAAGCGCGGCGAATATCGCGCTCCGTATCGGGCATGACGGGCAATGTGCCCATATGCGCAGATTTGGCGAGTTGATTGAGATTATTCGCAAGACGCGACTGGCCTAACTGTGCCAGCACATAGGCGAGCTTTTTTTCGTCTTCGATAGGGCGGCGCACCCGCGAGCGTGCCCGTTTTCTGCCGGTTCCCTTGCCGTCGAAGACTTTGCGCTTGATGTAGGAGCCAAGCGGCTCATCTCCAGCAAGTTCTTCAAGCCTTGCCCGTTCTTCAAACGTCAGACGGAGTGAAAAAGGTGGGTCTTTCTTACTTTTCTTGGTATTATCTAACTTATTGTTATTGCTTTCGTATTTTTTCATTTTCGCACCCCAGATCATTAAGATCATGTTGTGCGAGATGGGATTCCCAATCTTCCAATATCTGAAAGAAGCGGTTCAATTCTTCTCCCCTCGGGTCCACCATTCCTTCTCCTCCCGAAAATCGTGTGTTGTTCCGAGAACACTTCCGTGCCCGGCGCGGCGCCGGTTGCCGTCAAGTGTAACGGTCAGCCTGTAGCACGTCCCTCACTCACATATGTGTGAACGGCAGAAGACGGTTTCGGAGCCCGACCCGGTCTGTGACATTATCGCGTTGGAGACCATATCCGGGGCGAGGCATGAGCGCGGACCAGACACGGCGGGACCTGATATCGGCGGAACTGAAACGCGTTGACGGCGCCTCTCCGCAGGTGCGCCCGGTGCTCGACAAACACGCCAAGATGGTCTTGTCGCCGTTCCGGTTCCTGCGCGGTGCCGCGCAGATTTTCTATGCCGACCTGGCGTCCGGGGTCCTTTCTCTGCCAGAACCGCTGTTGAAGGCGCCGCTGACGCGGATCGTCGGCGATTGTCATCTCGCCAACTTCGGGTTCTTTTCCGAGCAAGGCAGTTATGGCGACACGGTGATCTGGGCACCCAACGATTACGACGATGCCGCCGAAGGTCCCGCGGGTTTCGACCTTGCCCGATTTTGCATCTCGCTGTTTCTTGCAGCCGACTATCTGGAAGGTCTTGTCGCCGGCCGTTACAGCAGCGAAGAGGGCTTCAGGACCAACACGCCGCCGGACGGCAAGGATGCTGCCAAGGCCGCCAGAAGCTTTCTCAAGGCCTACCGAAAGACCCTGGTGCGGATCGCCCGTGACCCGGAAGAACGCGACGGTGCGCTCAAGGGTTTTGACAAGGGCCATTTTCTGAAGAAACCGCTCGAGAAAGCCCGGGCACGCGCGCCGGGGGGGCGGAAATTCGAGAAAAAATCCTCGGTGGCCAAACTGACGGAACGCACCAGATCCGGGTTCCGCTTCGATCCGGCGGCGGACAAGCTCGATCCGGTCGACCTGGCGCTGGCAGACGAACTTGAAGACATCTTCCGTCCGCATCTGGATGACAGCATTCTGGATGTCGCCCGCCGTGTCGGCGCGGGCACCGGCTCGCTCGGTGTCGATCGCTTCTTTTTTCTCGTCGGTCCCGACGAGGCGCCGACGGCGGAAAGTTTCCGGGAAACCCACGTGGTGGAGGTCAAGCAGCAACGCCCCGCTGCCCTGACATACCATTTCCCGAAGCTGTCGCCGGTCAACCGGATGACCTCGGCCCACCTGACCGTAGATTGCCAGCGCCGCATGATGCGCCGGCCGGACCTGGTCCTGGACGAGGTCGCCTGGAAGGGCACGACCTGGCTGGTCCGTTCACGCCATCACACCTGGCTGACCATCGATCCGGAAGAGTTCCTTGAGGAGACGGACCCTGCAAGGGCGCTGAAGGATTATGCCAAGGCCTGCGGCACAGCGCTGGCGCGGACCCACGCCCGGGGTGATCGCCGCTCTGTCCGGTTCGAAAAGGTCATGGCGGCTGCCGTGGACAGGTGCGGCGCGGAGCTGGTTGCGTGTGCATCGGACTATGCCGGTCTCGTGCGGTCAGACCATGGTCTGTTGGTGGGGATGGTAACGAGGCCGGGTGAGACGCTGCACGCCTGAGGCGGGCTAGCCCGCGTTTCTGGCCGGTCCGGTGCTGTTACCGTACAGACCGGCGCGTACCCGGGAAACTATTGTCAGATTCGCCGATTAACTGCATTGCAACACTTGAGAACTAGGGTAAGCCCGTAAGTTGTATTGGGCGCGGGCCGCTGTCGAAATCTTCCTGATATTCTCAAGATGCAAACGGGATCTTCCAATGCCGGCACTGCAGACACGTTGGATCGACAACGTTCATCCTGTTGCCCGGAAGTCTTGAACGGGCCGGGATGAAGATGTCTGGAGATCCAGCCGATACGCTCATGCGCCGTGACGGCCCGAAGCCGGGGGCAACCCTTTTGAAACAGCATCACGCACTGGCAAGGCGCTTCTCGGGATTTGCGGTCATCTCCGGGATCGGCTGGTGTCTCGATTTCATGACCATGGCGACGCTGACCTATAGCGGCATTCCGGTTTTCTGGGCCAATTTCATCGGCGCCTTCTGTGGCGTGACCTTCGTGTTTTTCGTGGCCGGAAAACGCATTTTCCGCAAGGCGCACAACCGGTCCATGGCAACCCTGCTCCTGCTTTACTGGATCTGGCAGCTCGTGGCGGTGACCGCAGCATCCGCCCTGACCGCCGGTGTGAGCTGGCTGCTGATTGTCCTGCTGGAGCAGTCGGGCGGCACGCAGATCCTCATGGATGCCGGGGCCGATATCGTTACCCTGTGCGGTGTCACGGCGAAGATGCTCGTGACGCCGTTCACGCTGATCGCCAATTTCTTTTTCATGCGGTTTCTGCTTGAAACCCCAAAGTCGGAATGAGGAGCCTCATGGACGGCCGCGTTCTTGTGTTCATACCCGCCTATAATTGCGAGGCACAGATTTCCCGCGTGCTCAGGCAGCTGGAAACGGACGAGGTTCGAGCCGTGATCGACGGTGTTCTGTGCGTCGACAACCGGTCGACCGACGGCACCCGCGATGCGGCAAAGGCAGGTCTGAACCAGTTGGACTATGCCGAAACGGCGCTGCTGCACAATGACGACAATTACGGCCTCGGGGGCTCGCACAAGGTCGCCATCGATTTCGCGCGTGACAACGGTTACGACTATCTGGTGGTACTGCATGGCGACGACCAGGGGTCGATAACGGATCTTGTTCCGCATCTCCGGGAAGGGCGTCACAAGACCCTCGACTTTCTCATGGGCGCGCGTTTCATGTCCGGGTCGAGGCTCGAAGGCTATTCCCTGTTGCGGACAGCCGCCAACCATGTCTTCAACCTGATCTTTTCAGCGATCAGCGGCCAGCGTCTCCATGACCTGGGATCGGGCCTGAACCTGTTCCGGACAGCTGCCTTCGAGGATGGGTTTCATCTGAAATATGCCGACGATCTGACCTTCAACTACTACCTGATCCTGGGCATCGTTCGAAAACGCTTCCGGCTGGACTTCTTTCCGCTGACCTGGCGGGAGGACGATCAGGTCTCCAACGCCAAGCTGGGCCGCATGGGCTTCCAGTTGCTGCGCATCATCGGTTTTCGCCTGTTCCTGCCGGGGCAGTTCTTTGCCGCCGATCACCGGCGGACCCCGCGTCAAAGTTACCCTTCGACGCGGATTGCATGACATGCAGCAGTTCTTGTCCCCCCTCAAGGTCAGACAGGCCACAGCCGCCGCCGCGCTGGGACTGCATTACGCGGTTCTTTTCGTGCCGTTTGCTTTCGTGGTCTGGTGGCTGGCGTCGGGCGGCCTTGAGGAGCTTGCGGACAGGCCCTTGATCGCGCTGGCCCTGGCCGGCGTCGTTTATCTCGCGTCCCACTGTGTCAGGGCCGTGCGCCTGGCGGTGATGGCATCCCGACTGCTCGGTATTTCGGCCCGGTCAAGCGCGCTGCTGCACATGGTGACCGCTTCAAGCGCCATGATCATCCCGTTCAAGCTCGGCGAAGTGCTGCGTCTGCACCAGTTGTGGTATCTCGGCCGGAGCTTTGCCGGCGCCCTGATCATCATCCTCCTGGAACGGTTCTTTGACGGCCTGATGATCCTGATCCTCTTGGGCGTCGTCTATGCCTATCATGGCCCGCTCGGCCTGGGCCCGATGCTGTTGCTGGCCGTCACCAGCCTTGCCGTGCTGGCGGGCCTGGTCGTGTTCGTGCTGGGGCCGGGGATCCTCAGGGCCGTTCAGCAGTATGTGGTTTTGAACCATCGCAATCCGAAATCCCTGCGCCATCTCGGCCAGCTCGACGGCCTGCGCCAGGTCACCACGCGCGGCGCCGATCTGTTCCGCGCCCAGGGGGCCGTGCTGCTGGTCATGTCGCTGGTCATCTGGGGACTGGAAGCGCTCGCCGCGACCGTCCTTGCGTTCACCTATGCGGGGTTCACCGAAACGAGCGGGATCGTTGTTCTGGCGGAGCGTGTCTTCGAGGGACCGGTCGGTGCCCTTCAGGGGGCCGTCGGCGCCTGGAGCAGCCTGTGCCTGCTGTCCCTCGCTCTCGCCTGGCCGGTCGCCATGTGGATCTACCTGCCGCGCGTGAAGAACGAACCTCTTCGCGCCCAGAACAGGACAGGTGTCTTATGACAAAAACCCTTTCCGTTATCCTCGACGACCGCGATCCGCCCGCTGAAAGCGTCCGGGCGGCGCTGGGTGAAGTCAGGTTCTCGAACATCATGCGGCGGCGGCGGACGCTGGCAACGGAACTTGCCGAGATGTCGCGTGCCGCGGGTGCCGACGCCGTCGAGCACCTGACAACACCGGAAAGCGGCCTGGACCTTGCCGACCGGATCCGCGACCGCGGCGATGCCGCGATCTATCTGCGGCTGCCGCTCTGTCTGCCGCCGCTCGATCCGGAAGGATTTGCGGTTCTGGTGCGGAAGGCCGGCTTTGCGCTGAAGACGATGCTGGCCAGTCCGGTCATCGACGACGAGGCCGTCGCGGTGCTGTATCATGATGACGCGGCGTCCCTGTTATGCGCCGAAACGCCGGAAGCCCGCCGCCTGATCCTGCTGGCGCTGCGCGACCGGACCGAGATCATCACCGATCACGCCCGCTTCGTGGACATCCGCCATCCCCGCAACCTGATGCTGTTCCTGTCCGGGGCCACGGAACTGCGCCACTTCAATTCCGCGCATGCGGAGGGCAACGTCTTCCACAAGCAGTCGCGGGACGTCGGGAAGATGCGCGCCGAGCACGGTTTCTTCCATGCAGCGCCGGCGGAACTGCAGCGGTTCCTGCTGCCGACTTTCGGCTTCTGGGAGGACGGCAAGACGGCCGGCTACCAGATGGAACACCTGGCGGTGCCGGATGCAGCGCTGCAATGGGTGCACCACGCCTTCACGGAGAGCGATTTCAAGGTTCT
The DNA here is from genome assembly GCF_027359675.1 of Roseibium sp. Sym1. NCBI lineage: Bacteria > Pseudomonadati > Pseudomonadota > Alphaproteobacteria > Hyphomicrobiales > Stappiaceae > Roseibium > Roseibium sp. Sym1. The sequence goes on along the minus strand of NZ_CP114786.1, from coordinate 911,914 downwards.
GCTCGACCAGATTTTCAGTTACCTGAAGGCCCGGCCCGCGGGACCGGGAAACAGCACACGCGCCGAGGAACAGATTCTCGGAAAGCTTGAGGCGCGGGTAAAGGCATTCCTTGAAACGGATGTCGGCCGGCAGACGAACAGGATCCTCGAAGATGCCGGTCCGCGCGGCGGGCTTCCGGCGATGCTGGAGCAGGCGAAACCGCATGTCCGGCAGGCCGTTGCCAGTTCGGACCGGCTGGTGTTCTCCCATGGCGATCCGTGTTTTTCCAACATCCTGTTCGACAGACGGATCGGCATGATGCGGCTGGTCGATCCGCGCGGCGCCCTGGCCGCGGACGAGGCCATGATGCATCCGCTCTACGATGCCGCCAAGATCAGCCACTCCATTCTCGGCGGTTACGACTACGTCAACAACGGTCTGTTCCGTGTCTGCCTGGGCAGGGAGCTGAGCCTGGAACTGGACTGGACCATCGCGCCGCCCGCGGACTGGGCCGCGCGCCTCTTCCGTGACAGGCTGGAAGCGGCGGGCTACGAGATCGCGCATGTCCGCGCCGTCGAACTGTCCCTGTTCCTGTCGATGCTGCCACTGCATACCGACCATCCCGACAAGCTGGTCGGATTTGCCCTGATCGCGGCGGCGATCCTCGACGATCTCGAAAACGGACCAGGAAGGAAGCGTGCGGGATGAGCGGTGTGGTTGCGATTACGATGGCCGGTCTCGGCAGCCGGTTCGCCAAGGCCGGCTACGACAGGCCGAAATATGAAATCGAGGCTCTGGGCCGCCCGCTGTTCGACTGGTCGATGCTGTCCATGGAGGCGTATCGTCTTGCCGGATGGTCCTTCCGGTTCGCGGTGCGCAGCGGCCTGAACGCGCCCGGCTACCTGACGGCGCGCTGCAAGGCGCTCGGCATTCAGGTCGATGAAATCGTCGAACTCGAGGGCTTGACCGACGGGCAGGCGACGACGGCGCTGCAACTGATCGCTTCGGCCCGGGAAGACCTGCCGGTCGCGATCTTCAACATCGACACCTATGTCGCACCCGGGGCCATGCGCCCGCCCGATCCCGCTACCTGCGCCGGTCATGTGCCGTGTTTTCCCGGACCGGGCAACGGCTGGTCCTTTGCGCGCACGGATGCGGACGGCCGCGTCGTCGAACTGCGCGAAAAGGAACGGATATCGGATCACGCCACGGTCGGGCTCTACTGGTTCGACAGCGTCGCCCGATACCGGCAGGTTTATGAAACCTATTTCCGCAGCGCCGGAGAGGAGAAGGGCGAGCGCTACATCGCGCCCATGTACAACCAGATCATCGCGGACGGGGACCGGGTCAGTATCAGTCAGCTGGCCTTCGAGGATGTCGGCATGCTGGGCACGCCGGAACAACTGGACAGCTTTGTCGCGTCGCCGCCGCCTTCGGCCCTGGAGTGGATGCCGAAACCATGACGGTGCTGTCAACCTATGTCATGGCCGCGGCGCTCAGCCCGATACTCTTCGCCGCGCTCTTTCTGAAAACGCCGCTGTCCTCCAGGACCATTGGTGTCTTCAGCCTCCTCGCAGCCATCGCCCTGATTGTGCTGAGCGCTGTCTTGCCGCAGCTCATATTCGACCACGAGCGGTATCTCCATGACTTGTGGACCGCGTTCGAAACGGCGAACAAGGCGGCGTCGGGACTGGCTTCGAGCACCGACTATTTCAGTCCCATCGGCCCGGTCTATGACTGGATCTTCCGGATCGCGGTGGCGGTCAGGCCGCTGAGCGCAACGACGGTACCCCTTGCAAGTGCGATCTTCGCGCTTGCCGTACTCCTGCTGTCGGTGGCACTGCTCGGGCGGCAACTGAGTTTGGGCGCCCTCGGCCTGGTCGCACTGATCGCCGTTGCAACGATCGTTTCCCCGCGCGAGCCGGACATGATCTTCGCACAGACAACCATGAGCTGGCTTGCGCCCTACAATCGCTGGGCCGCGGGACTCGCAGCCGTCGTGACTGTCGCTCTCTGCTGTCCTCCCGGCCGCAGGGGGATGCCGGAAGCGGTGTTGCTGGGCGTCTGCATTGCTCTTGTCCTGCTGACCAAAGTGACGTTCGGAGCGGCACTGATAGGTTTGCTTGTCGCGGCCGTGGTGTTCCGGAACGTGTCCTGGAAACAGGCAGCCCTTGCGGGTGTGAGCACCGTTGCGGTTCTGGCCGCGGCGGAACTGGTGACCGGTCAGGTCAGCGCCAACCTGGCGGACATCGCCACGGTTGCGGGCTTTGCCGGCGAAGGCTGGCGCCTGATCAAGCTTCTCAGCCAGATGGGCGAGGCGGTGCTCTGGGCGGTCGGCGCCTCGGCGCTCTACCTGCTGCTGTGCGAGCAGCTGGGCTCCGGAAAACGGGTCACGCCAATTCTGCTGATGGCAACGGCCGCCGCGATGGCCTGCGTGATCCTGATGCAGAACCACTGGGTGTCCGAGAGCCCGGTCTATGCCATCCTGCCCGTCGCGGCGGCGGAATGGGCTGGACTGTTCCGGCGGCAGGACCTTTCGGACGGGGTGTCTGCCCGCTCGACCACGGTGAGCGGAAGGATCCTAGCCGGCCTGGCCGTGCTGCTGGCGTTGATCTATCCCGCGAGGGACGGTGGTACGCTGATCGCGCAGGTCGCGCGTGGTCTGCAATATCCGGCAAATGCCGACCTAGCCGACACGGGGCAGGCCGGATTCCAAGTGTATCCCAGGTGGTTTTCCGAACCGGACAGCAAGGTGGTCGTCGATTACAACCGCATGCTGGACGGCCTGGACCTGTTGCGCCGCGAGGGTGCAGGCCAACCGGAGGCCGGGCCGGTGCTGGCCCTGAACTTCGCAAATCCGTTTCCGGCGCTGTTGAAAAGGCCGTCGCCGGCACAGGCCCCGATCTGGTTCCAGAAGGGCCGGATCTTCTCCGAAGACGTGCACCAGCCGGCGGAGGTCCTGTTTTCCGACGCCGATTACGTGATGCGCGCGCACGGCGATCCGGCAGGCGAGGATCTCTGGGACATCTACGGTCCCTATGTGAGCGAGACCTATTCGAAGCTTGCGGAAACCCCCTACTGGACCCTTTACCGCAAAACGCCCTGACGGACGCCAGGATCAGCTCTTGGGGGCCTAGGGTACGGATCCATAAAATTGTGCATTCAGGCGCCTGTCGGGCGCAGAAAAGCAAGGAAAAGCCTGCAGAACCATGCCGGTGCATGGTGCAAAGGTTTTGACGTGGCTGTTCTAAGCCCGATTGGCGTCCTTCGGATCACTCGGGGAAGAACCGCCTCCTACGTTGAGAAAGCTTGGAAACCAGCCAGGTTTCCTTCACTTTCCCGCCTTGGATACGGTCCTTCCCCGAGCGACCTGAACGGACAACTTTATGGGTCCGTACCCTGGGCCAGCAACGCGTCGATTTCCGGCTTGGACATGCGAACAAACTCGTCGGGCCGGATCGCGCGATCATCGACATAGAACCCTTCGTGGCCGCACCAGGGTTTGCCGACGAAGATCTCGTCATAGGGAATGTCGTGCTTCTGTAGCCATTCGATGATGATCGGCACCGTGTGAGCGGTTATCTTGCCGACGTTGTTTTCATGAGTGCGCATGTTGCGCGCCGTCTGGATGATGATCTCGAATCCTTGCGCTTTGTACTCCCTGAGCTTTTCGACCAGCGGCCAGTTCGGGCTCACGTTCCGGTAATCGGACGTGTCTGCAAGGGTCAGCGTTCCGTCCAAATCGATAACAAGGCGTTTTATCGGCTCAACTCCCCGGTCGCCCGGACACTGCGGAGGCAGGCCGGAAAAGATCTCTGAGACAGAAGCCAATAGCCAAAAATTCTCAAGGTTGCGTAAAGCCGGGGATCATCTCGACGGAGTCCGGGGACAGTCTCCGTCCCAAGGAAGTCGACGACGGAGATGGCGGTTTCCGTCAACCAGATCCGGTTCCGGGAAACGAATGCCAAGGAGATGGGGTCCATGTCCGCGGCGCTCGCGGCGGCCGATTCCGCCGGAGCCAAATAGAGCCGTCAGAGCGAAGTCGCCTGTGTTCGAAAACGGCCCCGGGACGTCAGAGAAACAGGTTCAGCAGAAACTCGATGGCGTGCGGCAACAGCGAATAGAGCGTATAGATCAGCGATCCCCAGAGCACGGTGATCAGCAACAGGTTGTTGAATGTGATCACCGGGCGGCGCGCCCGTTCGCTTTTGAGCCGGTCCGGGCTGCGGCGTTCGCGTCCGAACAGGACCACCAGAAAATATCCGAACAGGCTGAGCCGGATGTCCGCCGCATGCCGTTGGTTTCCGCGCCGCCTGATGGCGTCCAGGATGGCATCCTTCTGGTGCGTGTTGAGGTCCGTGACGACCGACGGGTCGACATCGTTCCAGAATGCCACGGTCTCGTCTGTTTCAGCCTGTTTCAGCATGCGTGTCTCCTTGAGCCAGGTTGGGAGGGCGCACTATTTTGTTGCGCTGAGGACCGGTGCGGTCCTGTCCACGTTGATTTGCATTGTCGAGATGTCTGCAAAAGGCAGAATGATCTCGAAGGGAATTCCGACGGAAATCCGGATGTGTTCTATGCCGGACACCGTGACCGGCGTGGCCGTGACCGTGAGCGTTGCCGCATCGACATCCGTCAGGTAGCCGCGCATGGCCGTTGTGATCTGGTCCGGCGTCGTGCTCGCGTCGAGGTTCATCAGCCGGACGGCGCGTCCGAGGGCGTTATGTACCTCGTTCCAGGTCCGAAGGGCCTGCCCGATTTCGACGATTCCGAGAACGATCATGATGAAGACGGGGAAGACCAGCGCCAGCTCCACGGCCGATGCGCCTGCTTCGTCCCGGACCAGGCCGGGCTTCCTTCTGACGCGTCGTGCCAGCCTACCGGATTTGAACATGTGTCTGCGATTCCAGATTGAAGGGAGGCAACAGGAAGCCCGTGTGCTGCTTGATGGCGCTGATGTTCAAGAACACCGAGGGCGGCACATTTGCCGAGCACCAGTTGGAGCAATCCACCTGCGTGCTGCCGCAACTGCATGTCTTTTCAACCGAGATGGTCACGTTCTCGGGTTCGCTCGCCGATGCCAGGACGACGTTGGAGATCTCGGAAGTCTCGTTGATATTTGCCATGACGGCCTGAGCACCGACCCGGGTGCTGTGGTCGAGGTTGAGCCGTTCCTTCACGGCGACACCGACATCCAGCATCAGCAGCAATCCGAGGATCAGGAAGGGAGAAATCAGGGTCATCTCCACGGCGGCCACGCCGTGTTGATCCGTGTTCAGGCGTATGAGGCAATTTCGGCCGAAGCGGATCATGGCACGCACCCTATTCAACGAGCTGCACCAGCTGTGAGTTGAGAATGTCGTTGAAGCCGAGGTCAGTGCAGTCGCTGCCGATCCCGGCCTCCCCCGTGATCTCCACGGTGTTGGCGACGATCTGGGTGCAGCCGCCCCCAACGGAACTGGTGCCCGCAAATTCGACATGTCCGGACGCCGCATAGATGGCGCCGTTCAGCGACGACGTGGAAGAGCCGTTGAAAATATGCGTCGCGTTGGGGTCGCTCCGGTCGACAAAGATCAGGATGCCCTGGTAGTCGCCGGATGTCGGGGCGCTCAGGGTCACGTCCGCAGTCCCGGCAATGCTGATGGTTGCCCCGTCCGTCAGATAGAACGTCACGCCCGCACCGTCGACGATGCTGGTTGAACTCAGTTCGAGCGTGCCGCCGTCAATGACGTAGACCCCCGGGTTCATTATGACCGTCCGCTTGATGGAAAGTCCTCCGCAATACCGGCCTTCTGAGATCGTGTAGGTCGTGGACGGCGGGCCGTCGAAGACGTTCTGGGGTTCACAAGGGGCACTTGTGGAGGGCTCGGGAACGTTCGCAAAGGGGTCTCCGATCGCTTCGGCATATTCGATCGGCGAGGCGCATTCGCTCATGTCCAGTCCGCTCGTGGCATCCACTTCGCCGACGGAGGAGACGCAGGGTGTGGACACCTTTCCACTGCCGGTGACCACAACGGCGTCATCGGCTGCGGAGTTTGCATGAACGTTGCAGCCCTCCAGCGTCGCGTCGGAGGAGCCGGTGAAGGTGACCGCACCCGGACTGCTCTGGTCAAGCGCAAGGATGCAGGTGGGGAAACCCTGCCGGAGCTGGGCCACGGCCCGTCCGGCAAGCGCCACGTCGCCGGACGAGAATATGGCCGTGAACAGTCTTGGGTGGTCTTCCCTCAGGGCGATTTCCACCGCGTTGGTGTCACCGGCAAAGCTGCCGGCCGAAGGGGGCCAGCTGACCGTCAGCGTGCCGAGTGACGTGCTGTATCCGGTCTTCACCGCTGCCGCCGTGGCGGCGTCCGTTACGCTGGTTTCGTCCCGGTTGGTTCTCAGCTGGGCCGCGGCGGCATAGGCGGCGACATCGGCCGCATTCTGCAGCTTGCGTTGCTCGAAATACCAGTAGGAGGCCTCCGCTCCCAGCCCGAACCCGCCGATGGCGATCGGCATGAGCAGCGCGGTGAACACAGCAATGGTTCCATTCCGGCAATTGGCAAACGCCTGGAAAAGCGTCTTTTTCATTTTGATTGCGCCTCAAGGTGACTGAAGTCTTGCCGAGGCTACCGGGAATATGTTTCAGAGAAAAAAAGAGAATATTTAGAGTTTTGACTTAAATTTAGAATTATCAATTCTTGTATTGATCTTACATTTTTCCACCTTGAATTGCAAGACATATGTCAAATCTGACGATATTCGCCGGTTTTCATCACCGCGGGGAGATCTTCCGAAGGCCGGGTTGAGAGGCCGCCTGACATCGCGGCCGGCTGAGCCGCGTTTCAGGCCGAACAGGTTGCTTGTGCGCCCCACTTCAGCGTCACGGCCAGGCTGGCGAGAATGATCAGGACGAGCCCTGCTACCTGGCCCGGTCCGATCAGGTGACCATAGGCGAGGGCATCGACGACGACGGCGCTGGCAGGGTAGAGAAACAGCAGCACGGCGATCACCGGTGTGGTCAGTTTTGGCAGGGCCTTGTAGAGGACAACGTAAACGCCTGCGGTATGGACAAGCCCGATGATGCCCAGCCAGCCCCATTGCGCTCCGGTAACGGCGAGGGGACTGATCGGCGAGAACGCGGCCAGCAGCAGCGAACCGGTCAGGAACTGGATCGTTGCCAGTTGCGGTGCCGTGAGTCCGGTCAGGCCCTTGGCGATCACGGTCACGCCTGCATAGAGAAACGCGGCCGCGAGCGTCGCGCCGAGCCCGAGCAGATAGGACCGGTCGGCGGACAGCTGCGCGCCTGTCAGCCCGGTCGACAGGGCTAGGCCGATCAGCGCCAGCGCGATCCACATCAGCGTGACGCCATGGAGGCGCTCGCGGAAAACGACAGCGCCCAGCAGCACCACGAGGAAAGGCTGGATATGAAAGGTGATCGTGGCAACGGCGATCCCCGTCTGCCGGATGCCCTCGAAGAAAAGCACCCAGTTGCCAGCCATCAGAACGCCGCTGCTCGCGGCAAGCAGAAACACCCTGCCCGGCAATCTGAAAATGCCGGTGAGGTCCCGGCGCCAGAGACAGTAGAGCCCCAGCGCGATGCCGCCGATCAGACAGCGGTAGAAGGCGACGCTGACCGGATCCGCCCCGCTTTCCAGGGCGCAGAGCCCGATTGTGCCGAGCAGGGTCTGCGCGGCGATCACGCCGATCATGCCTTCCATCTGTCTGGTCATCTTACGTCCTCGAAGGGGTGCCGTGCACGGGCTGGTGCGGGGACAGGATGAGGCGGGTTTCTTTGTTCGGTCAAACGATATAGTTTGAAGAAACTGTTCAGGAAAATTGAAGAATAATGCAGCTCGACCATACGCTCCTTCGAACATTCCTCGCCTGCGTCGATGCAATGAGTTTCAGCCGCGCGGCGACGCGCGTGCACAAGTCTCCGGCGACGGTGTCGATGCAGATCCAGCGCCTGGAAGAGCGTATCGGCAAGCCCCTGTTCCTGCGCGACACGCGCAATCTGGCCCTCACGAATGCGGGCGAGGAGTTGGAGGGCTATGCCCGGCGGATCCTGCGGCTGCATGACGAGGCGGTTGCGGCGTTCCGCCGGCCGGAGATGGAAGGAACCGTCACGATCGGCGCGCCGGACGACTACATTGCCGCCATGCTGCCCGACGTGCTCCGGCGCTTCGGCGACCTGTTTCCCAGGGTGGAACTCAACGTGGTCTGTGCCCAGACAACGGTGCTTCTGCCGCAGGTCGGGGCGGGCGATATCGATCTGGCCATCGTCACCCGCACCGGCGGAACGGAGGGACGGCTGATCCGGCGCGAGCCGATGGTCTGGATCCGTTCGAAGGACGGCAGGGCCCTGGAGCGCAATCCGCTGCCGGTCGCGCTTTACGAGCCCGGCAGCCAGGCACGCACCGTGGCGCTGGCCGCGCTTCATCGCAGCGGTCTTGCCTATCGCTCGGCCTATTCCAGCTTCAGCCACTCCGCCCTGGTTACACTGGTCGAGGCGGGCCTTGCGGTCGCCGCGGTCGCCCGGATGGCTGTGCCGCCGAGCGTTGACCGTGTCGGCAGCGATCAGGGCCTGCCGCAGGTCGAGCCCCTGGACATCATCCTGGTGCGCAGCAAGGCTGCGACAAGCACGCCGTGCGAGGCGTTGGCAGAGGCGCTGCTGGAGGATGCGGGGGGATCGTAGGCAGTTCGTTTTCCGCGCGGACGCTCCGGGAACGGGTTTTTTGTGGCGGTCCGCGTCCTTATCTACGAAGGAAGGGTTCTTCGGGAGGACGACATGCCGGATCAGCAAAGCAAATTTGAGCACCTGCGCGCGCTTCACCAGCGTGACCGGGCCTTTGTCATCGCCAATCCCTGGGACGCGGGCTCGGCGCGGCTGCTGGCCAATCTCGGTTTCGAGGCGCTTGCCACCACGAGCGCCGGGTATGCCTTTTCCAAGGGCAAGCGGGATTCCTTCGCCGGGCTTTCGCGGCAGGAAATCCTGGAGAATGCCGCCGAGATCGTCGCGGCAACGGAACTTCCGGTGATTGCGGATCTGGAGGATGGTTTCGGCACGGCACCTGAGGTCTGCGCCGACACCATTCGTCTGGCATCTGAGACCGGTCTGGTCGGCGGATCCATCGAGGATGCCACCGGCGATCCGCAAGCGCCGATCCATGACTTCGACCTGGCCGTGGAACGTGTCCAGGCGGCGGCCGAAGCCGCGCGTGGTCTGCCGTTTCTGTTGACGGCAAGAGCTGAAAACTTCCTCTGGCAGCGTCCCGATCTCGAGGACACGATCCGGCGGCTGCAGGCTTTCTCTGAAGCCGGCGCGGACGTGCTTTACGCGCCGGGCCTGCCGGATCTGGACGCCGTCCGGACCGTGTGCGCTTCGGTCGACAAGCCCGTGAATGTGGTCATGGGCCTGACGGGCCTGCAGGTCTCGGTGGAGGCGTTGTCCAAGGCCGGTGTGCGCCGCATCAGCGTCGGCGGTTCTTTCGCCCGCGCTGCGCTTGGCGGCCTGCTGCGCGCGGCCCGGGAAGTCCGGGCGACGGGAACGTTCAGCTATGCCACCGACGCGGTTCCCGATGCGGAGATCAGTCGGCTCATGTCCCAGGAGAAATCCGGACGCCGCGCATAGCGGTACCGTGTTTCAGTCCTCGCCGCCAAGACCGTCATAGGCTGCCAGGGCCTCGGCGCCGTAGATCATCGACGGGCCGCCGCCCATATAGACCGAGACACCGATCACCTCGAGGATCTCGTCCCGGCTGGCACCGAGTTTTGCCGCGGCGCGGGCGTGATAGGCAAGGCAACCGTCGCAGCGCGCGGTGATGCCGATGGCGAGCGCAATCAGTTCCTTGGTCTTGGCGTCGAGTGCCCCGGGGGCGGTTGCCGCCTTGGCCAGGGCACCAAAGCCCTTGGCGACATCCGGAATGCCCTTGCGGACCGCGGCCATGCGCTGGTCGGTCTGCGCCACGAAATCTTCCCAGTCGGATACGGCCATGCTCACGGCTCCTTGCAATTGAGGCAATGATCGCAGGAGCGTAATCCGCCGCGCGGGGGGCGGCGTTGACGTGGCTCAAAACGGGCGGTTCAGCTTCCGGGCAGGCCGTCCAGAATCTGCTCGATTGCCCCGGTGACCTTTTTCGAGGTCGGCGACGTCGAGGTTGCGAACCAGGCTTCGATCCGCCCGTCCGGACCGATCAGGTACTTGTGAAAGTTCCAGTAGGGGCGGGCCGCGGTTCCGAGCGTGTCGGCGGCCCATCGGTAGAACGGGTGCGCGGCCTTGCCGCGAACGGAGGTCTTGGCGACAAGGGGAAAGGTCGCGCCGTATTTGGCTTCGCAGAATTTGGCGATGTCACCGTCCTGCCGCGGTTCCTGGCCACCGAAATCGTTCGACGGCACACCGAGCACGACAAGGCCCCGGCCGGCATAGGTCTCGTGCAGTTGCTGCAGTCCGGCAAGCTGGCCGCTGAAGCCGCATTCCGTCGCGGTGTTGACGATCAGCACGGCCTTGCCGCTGAAATCCTTCAGCGCCAGCGGATCGCCATACGGCATGTCGAAGGTGAAGTCATGGGCCGACGTTGTGGCGGCATCATCCGCCACCGCCTGTTCCGCGCCAAACGCGCCTGCCAGCAAGAGAAGGACGGCTGCAATCCGGATCATGACAACGGCTCCATGTTTTCACCGATATACGCGCGATAATGTGCTTCCGGTTCACCAGACGCAAATGCGGACGCAACAGCGGAGGGCCTTATGCAATCACCAGCTCAAACTCCGAAAATCCGAAATCCTTCCCGTTGATCCTGAGGCTGACTGCCTGCGTGCCGCCATAGTAGACCCGGGTCGTGATCGGCCGTATGGCGTGGTCTCGGGTGAGCGACACCGTTTCCCCCGGCTCTACTGTCAGCTTGGTCCATTTGAACACTTTCGGCGCTAGCGACCCGTTGGCCTTCCTGAAATGCACCAGATAGTCGAGCACCAGCTCCTGGGGGGCCTTGCCGGTGGAGGTCAGGTCGATCCGGAAGCCGAGTGCCGAGCCATACTCGACCCTTTCGGTCGTGACGACGGGCCCCTCGACATTGATCTCCGGCGGGTTCAGCCCGAAGGCGGCAAGCGTTGCCGGATGACCCTGCTTGATCAGCGAGCGGCAGGCATGGCGGACGAGCTTCTCCCGGTTCCTGTCCGCATCTTTCAGCCAGCGCGCGGCGATCTCCGCGACGAGGTTCGGATGGTCCTTGGCAATGTCATTCAGGTGATTGGCGACCGAGCGGCGGACATAGTCTGACCTGTCGTCCTTCAGCGCTTCCAGAAGCGGCAGGGTCGGCGAGGGGTCGGCCACCAGCTTTTTCAGCCGCAGTCCCCAGGGCAGGCGCGGCCGCGTGCCTTCCGAGACCAGCCGGCGCACATGGACGCTGTCGTCCTTCACCCAGGGCGCCATGATGGCAAGGGCCTTGTCCTGGTCGGTGTCCAGAAACGGCCGCACGTCGAACTCGGCGGTGGCCCGTCTGGTCATCTCCTTCAACAGTGCGAAGGACGCCTCGAAATCCTCAAGACCGCTTCTGGAAACCACCATGCCGAGCGCCATCATGCCCCAGCCGCGGATGCCGTCCGCATCGCTGCCCCGGTCGAAGGCCACTTCCGTCACCGGGTGCAGCATCTTTTCAAGAATGGCGAAGCGGTGAGGCAGTTCCTGCGGCAGGTGCCGGTCCAGACCATCGGCAATCAGCGTCGCCCGTTGTTTCAGCTCCAGGGCGTCCAGCCCGGCCAGGATCTCCGCCTCGAACGCGGTGCGGTCGAACCCGTCCAGGTGCCTGTCGACATGGAAGCCGATGCAACGCACGAGGTCGGGCGAAATGTTGTTCTTGAACGGCTCCACGCGGTGCTCCTGTTTCGGCTTTCAAAGCGGTGTGCCAGAGGCGGGAGCGCTTATCCAGAGCCCTGCTGACAGGTTCCTGACAAGCACCGTCAGGAGAGGCTGCCTTATACCAACCGCAATTAATAGGAACCCATCTGACCGCGTTTGGAGGCTGTTCGGCAAGGAGCAGATTGCAGGGCGATACGGGGTATCGTCCAAAATCTGCGACGCGGCAGAACAGCCTCCAAACGCGGCCTTCGGTGGCCTGTTCCGGCCCGCCGGACGGCGTTGCGCCGCTTGAACGGCCAACCAGGCCGTCCTGCGCAACGCGCCTTGCCGGCAAACCGGAACAACGACATCAGATCAGTTCCTATTAAGTGCGGTTGGTATTAGTAACCTGCCAATTCCAGAGCGTCATCCTGAGGAGCCGCGACAGCGGCGTCTCGAAGGATCAGCCACTTGTTCGAGGAATTTGCAGCCGGTCCTTCGAGACGGGCCTTCCGGCCCTCCTCAGGATGACGCTGTGGTTGTGGTTAGGAAGGTGTGTTTCCCCCAAACAAAAAGGCCACCCCGGTTGCCCGGGGTGGCTGTTCGGGTCCGGCGGCCCCTCGTTACGACCGCCTCGCCTGAATGGCTTGGCTCAGTCGACCCGGCGGCCGGTGTCCGCATCGAAATAATGCGCATTTTCCGGGGCCACCCTCAGGAACAGCTTTTCACCCGGCTCGTGGCGGGCGTGGCTGGAAACGCGCACGACGATTTCCGGGCCGCCATCCACGAGGCTGGCATAGATGTAGCTTTCCGCGCCGACCGGCTCCAGGACATTCACGACAGCTTCCAGGTGAACGCCGTCGCCGTCCAGCGGGCCGGCGACCTCTTCCATGTGTTCCGGACGGATCCCGAGCGTGTAGCGGTCCTTGCCTTTCGCATTGGCGCCGGAAAGTCCGGCACCGCTCGCCAGGGAAAGTCCGTTGCCGTCGGCCTTCACGTCCAGGAGGTTCATGGCCGGCGATCCGATGAAACTGGCGACGAAGGTCGAGGCCGGCTTGTCGTAGACATCGATCGGCGCGCCGATCTGCTCGATATTGCCGCCGTTCAGCACCACGAGCCGGTCGGCCAGGGTCATGGCCTCGAGCTGGTCGTGGGTGACATAGACGCTTGTCGTGCCGAGCGCGCGTTGCAGGCGCTTGATCTCGACGCGCATCTGCACGCGCAGCTTGGCGTCCAGGTTCGACAGCGGTTCGTCGAACAGGAAGGCGGCCGGTTCGCGCACGATGGCACGGCCCATGGCGACTCGCTGGCGCTGGCCGCCCGAGAGCTGGCGCGGCTTGCGGTCGAGATAATCGCCGATTTCCAGGATGCGCGCGGCTTCCTTCACGCGGCGGTCGATCTCGGCCTTGTCCATGCCGCGGTTCTTCAGGCCGTAGGCCAGGTTGTTGTAGACCGACATATGCGGGTAAAGCGCATAGTTCTGGAACACCATGGCGATGTCGCGGTCGGCCGGGTCGACATTGTTGACCACCCGTTCGCCGATCCTGATCTCGCCGGTGGTGATTTCCTCCAGGCCCGCAATCATGCGCAGCAGCGTGGACTTGCCGCAGCCCGACGGCCCCACCAGGACGATGAATTCACCGTCCGAGATGTCGATGGAAACGCCTTTGACCGCCTCCACCTTGCCCGCATAGACCTTTCGGACCGTGTCGAGAGTAATCGTTGACATTCAATACCTCACTTATCGCTCTCGACGAGCCCTTTGACGAACCAGCTCTGGAAGACCACCACGATCAGCACCGGGGGCACGATGGCGAGGATCGCCAGCGCCATGGCCTGGTTGAAGTCCGGGATCTGTGCGCCCACCCAGACCTGGAGGATCTGCTTGATGCCGCGCACCAGGGTGAACAGGCTTTCGTCGGTGGTGATCAGTGTCGGCCAGAGATACTGGTTCCATCCATAGACGAACATGATGATGAAGATCGCCGCGATCATTGTCTGCGACAGCGGCACCAGGATGTCCTTGAAGAATTTCCAGGGGCCTGCGCCATCGATGCGGGCGGCTTCCAGTAGTTCGTCCGGTACGGACATGAAGAACTGCCGGAAGAAGAAGGTGCCCGTTGCCGAGGCAATCAGCGGCACGATCAGGCCGGAATAGGTGTTCACCATGCCAAGCGACTGCACGATCTCGTAGGAGGGCAGGATGCGCACCTCGAGCGGCAGCAGCAGCGTGGCGAAGATCACCCAGAAGCAGAGCGTGGCCATCGGGAACCGGAAATAGACAATCGCGTAGGCCGCCAGCATCGAGATGATGATCTTGCCGATCGCAAAGCCGAGGCCGAGGATCAGCGAGTTCTTCAGCATCACGAAGCCGTCGACTTCCTTGGTGAAGCCGCCCGCCTGGAACAGCACCGTTTCGTAGTTTTCGAGGAACTGGCCGCCCGGAGTGAACTGGATGCCTTCCTTGTAGATCGTGATCGCGTCATGGGTACTGGTCAGGAAGGCCAGGACCACGGGCGTGACCATGAAGAAGACGCCGAGAAGCAGGATCACGTGATCCCAGATCTGTGTTTTTCTCATCACCGCCTCCTTACGTGTAATGCACGCGCCGCTCGATCAGGCGGAACTGGATGATTGTCAGGACGAACACCATGGCCATCAGGATCACCGACTGGGCGGAGGAGCCGCCGAGATCGTTGCCGCGGAAACCGTCCAGGTAGACCTTGTAGACCAGGGTCACAGGGTTGTTTCCGGGCTCGTTCTTCACGATGACATCGATGATGCCGAACGTGTCGAAGAAGGCGTAGGTGATGTTGATGATCAGGAGGAAGAACCCCGTCGGCGCCAGCAGCGGGAAGGTCACGGTCCAGAACCGGCGCAGGCCTGAGCGGCAGTCGATGCTGGCCGCTTCCTGAACCGACTTGGAAATCCCCTGCAGGCCTGACAGGAAGAAGATGAAATTGACCGGAATCTGCTTCCACACGGCGGTCGTGATCATCGCGAAACTGGTGTCGAAATAGTCCACGCCGATCTGCATCTGCCAGCCGAACAGGGCGAAGAAATCGACCATCGGGCCGACATGCTGGTCGAACAGGAGAACGCCGATCAGGCCGGCAACAGGAGGGGCAACCGCGTAGACCCACATCAGCAGGGTCTTGTAGGTCGACGCGCCGCGCAGGACCTTGTCAGCCTTGACCGCCAGAAGCAGCGCGATGCCGAGCGACAGGAACGTCACGAACACGGTGAAGACGGTAGTGAAACGCGCCACGCGGCCATAGTCGGACGAGGTCAGCGTGTCCTTGAAATTGTCGAGGCCGACAAAGGTCGAACCGAAACCAAACGGGTCTTCCAGGTAAAAGGACGACCGCACCGCCTCGGCTGCCGGCCAGAGAAAGAAGATCGTGACAATGGCCAGCTGCGGCAGAAGCAGCAGGTAGGGCAGCCACGGAGACTGGAACTGGACTTTTTTCATATGATGTTTCTCGACCACCGGGAACGGGCAAAGCGAGCCGCCAGTTTACCGGCAGGCCCGCTTTCCTTGCAAAGGACAGGGGCGCAGGACGCCCCCATCCGTGTCAGGTCAGAGCCCGGCTCAGTTGCCGGCGGTCTTTGCGAAACGCTCCAGGAGCTTGTTGCCTTCTTCTTCAATCGTGTTGAAGGCGTCTTCGACGGAGGTTTCACCGGTCAGCAGCTTGCCGTATTCGCGGTTCATGACGTCGCGGATCTGGACGTAGAACCCCATGCGGTAGCCCTTGGTCCATTCGCCGCCCGGCAGGGTCAGCTGCTTGATGCCGATTTCGGCGGCCGGGTTGCGGTCATAGTGACCGTCCTTCTTGGCCAGTTCGTAGGCGGCATTGGTGATCGGCACGTAACCGGTTTCCTTGTGCCACATGTACTGGACTTCCGGGGAGGTCAGGTACTGGAAGAAGGACGCGGAGCACTTGTTCTCCTCGTCCGGCTTGCCGGACATTGCGAACAGGGCCGCGCCACCGATGAAGGTGCCGGTGCCTGCGCCGTCAACCGCATCCCAGTAAGGCAGGTAGGTTGCGGAGAACGGGAATTCGACGGTCTTGGAAATGCCGCCGAAGGAGCCCGAGGATCCGAGCCACATGGCAACCTTGCCTTCGTTGAACGGGGTCTGGTTGTCGCCCCAGCCGGTGCCGTAGTAGCCGAACAGGCCATCGTCCAGCCAGCCCTTGACGGCGGTGAAGTGGTTCTTGATCGGCTCGCCGAACACCAGCTTGGTGTCTTTCGCGCCGTCATAGCCGTTGTTGTTGGTGGCGAACTGCAGGTTATGGCGGGACTTGAAGTTCTCGGTGAAGATCCACGGCAGGTGGGACTGTGCCAGCGGCACGTAACCGGCGTCCTTCAGCTTCGGCGCGATTTCCTGGAACTCTTCCCAGGTCTTCGGCGCTTCGACACCGGCTTTTTCCAGGGCTTCCTCGTTGGTGTAGAGGATCGGCGTGGAAGAGTTGAACGGCATGCCGATCATCTTGCCGTCGCTGTCGGCGTAGAAGTAGCGGACACCGTCGATATAGTCTTCGATGTTGAACGCGACGCCGGCGCCTTCCAGGATGTCCTGGGCCGGGATGACGGCGCCCTTGGCACCGATGATGGTGGCGGCACCGGCATCGAACACCTGCAGGATGTTCGGCTGTTCGCCGGCACGGAACGCCGCGATACCGGCGGTCAGGGTCTCTTCATACGTACCCTTGAACACCGGGGTGATCTGGCAGGCGTCCTGGGATTCATTGTAGCCGTTGGCAATGTCGACGACGACTTCGCCCAGTCGGCCGCCCATTGCGTGCCACCAGCTGATGTCGGTTGCCGCATAGGACGCGGAGGATGTGCCCAGAAGGGCCGCCGCAGCCACGAGGCTGGCGACAGTCTTGCGATAAGCCATGTTCATTTGCTCCCATCTAGCGGGGCTTGAGCGCCCCGGTCAGCAGTTGGTCCTTCGCGGTGCCGAAATGGCTTCATCGGCACCAGAAACGATAACGCCTGCGTTTCGTATTGTTTTCATATGAACGTTATATGACGCTCATATGAACATTAAAAGACGCCTTGCCCGCGTCTGCAAGGGGGAATGGAATAAAATTGCAGTGTGTTGGCCGGCTGTCGCACAAAGATGGACGTTTTCCGCAAGGCCGCGCGCCTCGAATGTCCGCAGGCGCGTGTCTCCGGCCATGCCTTTTACGGGCGCGCGGCCGGCCGCCGGTCGCCTCGAAGACGGTTAGCCGACTTTCGTCAGGCTTCGGAATCGTTCAAATGAACCTGAACCGGTTGCGGTGGTGCCTGCAAAATTTCGGGGAAGGTCAAGGCTTTGGCCGGCCTGCGCCGGCGCGGCCCGAATTGGCTGTGCGGTCGTTCAGGCGTCCTGGCCGAAGATCCGGCGCTTGGTGCTGGCATCCGAATGCAGCAGCTTGTTGTGAAGATAGTGCTTGGCGCGCTTTTCCAGAAAGCGCAGCCCGTATTCCAGCTTGCCCGCAAGGCTGCGGCGCGGTTTCTCGCCGGGGGTCAGGTGACGGACAATGCGGCCGTCTTCAACGAGTTGCTGGACCCATTCCTTTTCCGCGCTCCAGTCATGGGTATGCTGCTTGCCCTGATGGGTGAAACCGAACAGGTGGATCTTCACCTCTGGTGCCACGTCCAGCAGCTCGGCGATGATCGAGGCGCCGGAGGTCGGCTGGCTGGTATCGAACGGATCGTATTGCTTGAGGTGTTTCCGCGCCTTGTCCTTGGGACCGAAACCCAGGTAACGCGGTTTGCATTCCCGCGTGAACAGCCAGTCGACCTGGCCGTTCTCCCTGATGTCGTTGACCCAGACCTCCGGCGCGCGGTGCAGCGCCAGCGGATTGATTCGCTTGGCCATGTAGACCCGCGCCCGGTTGAGCATCAGGATGTCGACCCGCTGGCCGGCGGCTCCCAGCGCCGGCGCGCTGTTGAAACGCAGCACCAGGTCGCACCTGTCGATCTCAGGCGCATCGGCGGCCGACACGGGGCCGTTGCCGACAATGGCGATGGTCTTGATCTCGCGACCGCCGAAAAGGCTGCTCGTCATTTTGTTGTCCCACCTGTTGTGCCGGGCGTATAGCAACCCGGCCGGTCTCCGGCAACGGCTGTTTGGGGGAGGGAGGCTCTAATCCCTTCAGAAGAAAACCGGAGGAGAGGCCTTGAAACCCACCTCATCGTCATTGCCGGACTTGATCCGGCAATCCATGCCGTGACGTTGCTGCAAGCAGGGCTTTGCCGCGTGTTCCAGTCTCCTCCTCTATGGGGAGTGCAATCGCATTTGACCGAGACCTGTCCGCAATCGCCAAAGTTACCTCTCCCATTGGGAGAGGTCGGACCGGAGGTCCGGGTGAGGGGGCAGACTTTTCCGTATCCCTCCGGCGTCTGATCCCTCACCCCAACCCTCTCCCACTGGGAGAGGGAGCCAAGCTCTGCCATATCCGATCGCCCTCCCCACACTGGAGAGGCGCGCAAGTGGTAAGGGTCTGCTCATTTCGGGGCGGGAGCCAACCCCGGTTCCGCAAGCGTCCTTCATCAGCTAGGCTTCTTTTCAGAATCGAATGCAGCCAGCGATCCCGTGCATGTCCCTGACCTTCTCGTCCGTCTATCCGCTGAAAGACGCCCGCGCCCACGAGATCTGCGGCGACGGCGCGCTGGCCTTTGCCGCGATTGCGGCGGGGGCTGCGAAAGGCGCCGTTGTCTGGATCTCCGAAAGCTGGAAGCCGACGGTCAACCCGGAGGGCCTTGCGCCCTATTGCGATCCCGGACGTTTGCTCCTGACCCGCGCCGGCGACCAGCTCACCGTTCTGGCCAGTGCGGAAACCGCCCTCAGGTCCGGTGCGGCCGGGCTGGTGGTGGCCGAGGTCTCCGGCGCGATCGGGCTGACGGAGGGGCGCCGCCTGCAGCTCGCCGCCGAGGCCGGCGGCACCACCGCGCTGCTGCTGATTCCGGAAGGCGCGGGCAGCAACGCGGCCGAAACCCGCTGGCGCTGTTCCGGCGCTCCGGCCCCGTCTTCCGGGCCTCGTCAAAACAGCCATGACTCGACTCACTGGCGCTGGTCGCTTATAAAGAACAAAATAGGAACATTATCGGAATGGATCGTCCGTTGGGATGCAGCGTCGCATCGTGTCATTGTGGTTTCCGAGGCTGGCAGCTGAGCGCTCCTTGCGCGCCCGGCCCGTCGACGCGCCTTTCGCCCTGAGCCTGTTCGACCGCAATTCCGAACGCCTTTACGACCTGTGCCCGCGGGCCGAGGGCTTCGGCCTCAACCGGGGCATGACCCTGGTCCACGCGCGCAGTTTCTGCCCCGGTCTTCTGACCCGTCCGGCGGATCCCACCGCCGACCAGCGCTTCCTGCGCCTGCTGGCCCGCTGGGCGACCCGCTACTGCCCCTGGGTCGGTCTCGACGGCAGCGACGGCCTCTTTCTCGACATCACCGGGTCGGCCCATCTGATGGGCGGAGAGGAACCGCTCATCGACGACATCCGCGCGCGTCTCGCCCGGGCCGGTCTCACCGCCCGGCTGGGCCTTGCCGACACGCCCGGCACCGCCTGGGCGCTCGCCCGCTTTTCCGAGGGCATTGCCGCGCCCGGCGAGACGCTGGCAAAGATCGGCGCCCTGCCGCTCAGCGCCCTGCGCCTGGCCGACCAGACCTGCACCAGCCTGGAGCGGCTCGGCATCGCCACCGTCTCCCAGCTCCACAACCTGCCCCGGGCCACCGTCGCCCGGCGCTATGACCGCGAGGTGCTGGCCCGCCTCGACCAGGCGCTGGGAGACCTGCCCGAACAGATCTCGCCGCTCGGCGAGGAGCAGAGTTTCGCCGTGCGCATGACCCTGCCCGAGCCGATCGGGCTCGTCGACGATGTCATGGCCGCCGCCCGCCGCCTTACCTCGCATCTGTGCCGCCGGCTCGACCAGGCGCAGAAGGGCGCGCGCGCGCTGAAACTGACGTTCCGCCGGGTCGACCAGGAAAGCCAGGCGGTGGAACTGAAGCTCGCCCGGCCGATGCGCGACGGCGAACGCATCGTGGTGCTGTTCGAGCGCGGCGTCAGCTCGGTCGATGCCGGCTACGGCATCGACATGATCCGCCTGGAGGCGCTGGAGGTGGAACCGCTCGGCCTGCGCCAGCTGGACCGTTCCGAGGGGCTGGCCAAGGACAGTCTCGACGACCTCATCACCCAGCTCGGCAACCGGGTTGGCCTCGACAACATCCAGCGCTTCCAGCCGGTCGACAGCCATATCCCCGAGCGCAGCTTCAAGCTGGTGCCGGCCGCCTACAGCCGGGCTGTGCCCGACTGGCCGTGCCGCCGCCCGCGTCCGATCCGCCTGTTCGCTCCCGAACCGATCCCGGGCAGCGGCTTCGAGCCGCCGCGCCGCTTCCGCTGGCGCGGCCGCATGCTCACCGTGCTGGAGGCCGAGGGACCGGAGCGGATCACGCCGGCCTGGTGGGAACAGGACGACAGCTGGGCCAAGGGCCTGCGCGACTACTGGCGCATCGGCACCGGCGAAGGCCAGCGCCTGTGGCTGTTCCACACGCCGCAGCACCCGGCCTGGTTCGTGCAAGGGGAGTTCGGCTGATGGTTTGTTGGTTTTGCCCACCGCCCCCCATCCTCTTCGTCGCCTTCCCGGTCCCGTATCTCTGCTGCGCTGCGTCCGGGATGACGCTGGAGGGGCGAGCGCGCGCTTCTCACGTCTGCAAGTGTTCTGAACCTTTCCCCTTGCGCCCCCTCTCCCCCCTTGCGGGGGAGATGTCTCCGTCAGGAGACAGAGGGGGGGCGCGGTCTCTCGGCAGGAACCGCCCCCTCCGTTCTTCGCGGCACCGCCCAGCCCCCCCTCTGTCCGGTTCCCGGACATCTCCCCCTCCAGGGGGGAGAGGGGCGCAAGGGGAAGCGCTGTGCCGGTTCCAGGAGTTAGTTTCTCAGCACCTAACTGATCTGACCGTGGAGGGAAGGCCTCTCCTCCTCCCCGTGTCACCCCGGACGAGCCTTGCGAGATCCGGGGCCCACGCGTTTCCAGAGCTGTGCGGTCATGGCCATCGCGTTCGCTTCGGCAAGCGGCGAGGCGAGTGGGTCCCGGGTCTGCGCTGGCGCTTGGCCGGGATGACCCCGGAAGATGCGTCTGGCTCTTGTTTCTCTGATGGATCTGAGCCTTGCCGCTTGTTCCCCCTCTCCCTCTTGCGGGCAGGGCAATCGCATTTGACTGACGTCCTGTCCGCAGTCGCCAAATTGACCTCTCCCACCGGGAGAGGTCGGACCGAAGGTCCGGGTGAGGGGGCAGACTTTTCTGCAGGTCTCAGGCGTTTGTTCCCTCACCCCAACCCTCTCCCACAGGGAGAGGGAGCCATACTCTGCCAAATGCGATTGCCCTGCCCTCCAGGGGGGAGAGGGGCGCAAGGGGGTGGGTCGTGCCGGTTCCGGGAGTTGGTTTCTCAGCACCTACCCGATCTGACCGGGGAGGGACGGTCTTTCCTCCTCTCCGTGTCACCCCGGACGAGCGCAGCGAGATCCGGGGCCTACTCGTTTCCAGAGCGGTGCGGTCATGGGCATCACATTCGCTTCGGCAAGCGGCGAGGCGAGTGGGTCCCGGGTCTGCGCATCCGCTCCGCCCGGGATGACACCGGGGGATACGGGATCGCGGCAAGAAAAAGCCGGGAGCTCCGCCCATGAGCCGTGAGCCATCCTCCGACAGTTTCCGCCTGGAGCCCGCCCGCTATGCGGAGCTGGCGGTGACCTCGAATTTCTCGTTTCTCACCGGCGCGTCCCATCCGGAGGAGCTGGTGACGCGCGCCGCCGCGCTCGGGCTCGATGCGATCGCGATCACCGACCGCAATTCGCTCGCCGGCGTGGTCAGGGCCTATTCGGCGCTGAAGGAGATCAAACGCGCCGCCACTGAGGAAGGCGTGCAGATCCGCTCCCATTCGCAGATCGACTCATCCTCGCGCCGGGAGACCAACACCAGTCCGCCGCTGGTCCTGCCGGACACCTTGAAACTGCCGCGGCTGATCGTCGGCGCGCGGCTGGTGCTTATTGACAGTCCGGTCGACTGGATCGCGCTGCCCACCGACCGCGCCGCCTATGAGCGGCTCAGCCAGCTCCTGACCCTCGGCAAGCGCCGGGCGGAAAAGGGCGACTGCCAGCTCACCTTCGACGATCTCCTGAAGGCGGCGAAGGGCCTGATCCTGATCGCCCTGCCGCAGGACGTGAACACGGAAACCGGACTTTGTGAGGTGGCTAAAGATCACATCCGCCGACTGCGCCAGGAGATGCCCGGCCATGTTTTTTTGGGCGCAGCGCCGCGCTATGACGGCACCGACCAGGCCTGGTTCCGCACCTGCGCCCAGGCGGCGCACTCCCTGGCCGCGCCGATGGTCGCGGTCGGCGACGTGATGATGCATCACGCCGGCCGGCGCCGGCTCGCCGATGTGCTGACCTGCCTGCGCGAGGGCTGCACCATCGACGCAATCGGCACACGGGCCCTGCCCAATGGCGAGCGCCGGCTGAAGGCGCCCGACGACATGGCGCGGCTCTACCGCCATCACCCGGCCGCGTTCCGCCGCACGCTGGAAATCGCCACCCGCTGCAGCTTCGATCTCTCCGAGCTGTCTTACGAATATCCGGACGAGATCATGGGCGGCGTGCCGCCCCAGGAGCGGCTGGAACGGCTCACCTACGAGGGCCTCGAAAACCGCTATCCGGCGGGCGTGCCGGAGCACGCGCTGAAGCTGGCGGAAAAGGAACTGAAGCTGATCGCCAAGCTGAAATTCGCCGCCTATTTTCTGACCGTGCATGACATCATCGGCTTTGCCCGCAGCCGCAACATCCTGTGCCAGGGACGCGGCTCGGCGGCCAATTCGATCATCTGTTACGCGCTCGGCATCACGGATGTCGGGCCGGAAACCATCACCATGGTCTCCGAGCGCTTCATCTCCGAACATCGCGGCGAGCCGCCCGACATCGATGTCGATTTCGAGCATGAGCGGCGCGAGGAGGTGATCCAGTATGTCTATGAAAAATACGGCCGCCACCGCGCCGGGCTCTGCGCCACGGTGATCCATTTCCGCACCCGCGCCGCGATCCGCGAGGTCGGCAAGGTGATGGGCCTGAACGCCGATGTCACCGCCGCGCTCGCCGGCCAGATCTGGGGCAGCTCCAACAAGGGGCCGGAGGAAACGCGGGTCCGGGAACTCGGCCTCGACCTCTCCAATCCGCGCGTGCAGCAGACCATCGAGCTGATCCAGGAGATCATCGGTTTCCCGCGGCACCTGAGCCAGCATGTCGGCGGCTTTGTCATCACGCAAGGACGGCTCGACGCGCTCTGCCCGATCGAGAACGCGGCCATGGAAAACCGCACGGTCATCGAATGGGACAAGGACGACATCGACGCGCTGGGTATTCTGAAAGTCGATCTGCTCAGCCTCGGCATGCTCACCTGCATCCGCAAGTGTTTCGGCCTGATCGACCAGCATCATGGGCAGCAGCTGACGCTCGGCACGGTGCCCCAGGCGGATAAAAAGACCTATGACATGCTGTGCGTGGCCGATGCCATCGGCGTCTTCCAGGTGGAAAGCCGGGCGCAGATGAACTTCCTGCCGCGCATGCGCCCGCGCGAATTCTACGATCTCGTCATCGAGGTGGCGATCGTGCGCCCCGGCCCGATCCAGGGCGGCATGGTGCATCCTTATATCAACCGCCGCCAGGGCAAGGAGAAGGTCACCTTCCCCTCAAGGGAACTGGAGGAGGTGCTCGGCAAGACGCTCGGCGTGCCGCTCTTCCAGGAACAGGCAATGCAGATCGCCGTCGTGGCCGCCGGCTTTTCCCCCTCGGAGGCGGATAAACTCCGCCGCTCCATGGCGACCTTCCGGCGCATGGGCACGATCGGCCAGCTCAAGGAGAAATTCATCTCCGGCATGCTGGCGCGCGGCTACGAGCTGGAGTTTGCCCAGAACTGTTTCGGCCAGATCGAGGGCTTCGGCGAATACGGCTTTCCGGAAAGCCACGCCGCCGCCTTTGCCATGCTCGCCTATGTCTCGGCCTACCTCAAATGCCATTACCCGGCCGAATTCGCCTGCGCGCTTTTGAACGCCCAGCCGATGGGCTTCTATGCCCCGGCGCAGATCGTGCGTGATGCGCGCGAGCACCAGGTCGAGGTCCGCCCGGTCTGCGTCAACACCAGCGAATGGGACAATATCCTGGAGCGGCGCAGCGACGGTGCGCTGGCGCTCCGGCTCGGCTTCCGCCAGATCAAGGGCCTGCGCGAGGAGGATGCCGCCTGGATCCAAGCTGCCCGCGGCAACGGCTATCCGGACACCGAGACCCTCTGGCTCAGGACCGGCGTGCCGCCGGCGACCCTGGAGCGGCTCGCCGAGGCCGATGCCTTTGCCGGCATGGGGCTGAGCCGCCGCGCCGCGCTCTGGCAGGTCAAGACCATCCGCAGCCCCAAGCCCCTGCCGCTTTTCAACGACCCGATCGACGGCGAGGCGATCTTCGAGCCGGATGTCATGCTGCCGGCAATGCATCTCGGCCAGGAGGTGGTCGAGGATTACCTCGCCACCCGCCTCACCCTGCGCGCCCACCCGATGGAGCTGCTCCGCCCGCATATCCCGCAGCTGACGCCGCACGACCGCCTCGCCGCGCTCACCCCGCGCGAAGCCCGCCGGGTCTCCGTCTGCGGCCTCGTCATCACCCGCCAGCGCCCGGGCACCGCCTCCGGCGTCATCTTCCTGACGCTGGAAGACGAGACCGGGGTCTCCAACGTGGTCGTCTGGCCGAAAATCTACGAAAAATTCCGCCCCGCCGTGCTCGGCGGCCGGCTCCTGAAGGTCACCGGCCGGCTGGAGCGCGAGGGCCAGGTGGTGCATCTCATCGCCGACCACATCGAGGACCGCTCCCGCGACCTCTCCCTGCTCGGCCACCCGAGCGACGATGTGCTCGGCCAGATGGGGCCGAAAACCGACGACGTGCCGGTGCACCTGAAATCGGACGCCCGGAAGACACGGGCGATGCATCCGCGCGAGCAGGCCAAGCGGCTGTTCCCAAGTAGGGATTTTCATTGAGGGGGGCGGAGCGGGCGGAGACTCGCCTATTTTCAACCGCAACCGTGGGCGGGAAAGAAACCTGAACGTCAGCCCCATATCGCATCCAGGATCAGAAATTCCCTGGCGACAGAGTGGACGCAGACCGGGGGTGCTTGTTTTTCAAGTCGATTACTATGCGTCGCTCAGCACGTCCTGCGGAAATCGGCGGGCAAGATGGTCGATGAACAATCGCACAGCTGGCGGGAGCCCACGCCGCGTCGTGAAGACGAGATGAACGATCCCTTTCTGACCACGCCACTCCGGGAGGATGCGCACGAGATCCCCGGCTGCGAGTTCCGCGCCGCAGACATGATCGGGCAACAACGCGACACCAAGCCCGCTTTTCGCTGCCGTTCGCACTGCCGAAAAGTCGGCGCAGCCCATCCGGGCCTGTTTTCGAAATGTGCGGGTTACTCCCTTGTCGGTCTCGATGTGCCATTCGACTTCATCCGCGCTGTCGCTGGTCGACAGCAAGGGGATTTGGTCCAGGTCGTCGACCTCAAGAACGGTCTGCGCAAGCCTTGGATTCGCGACCAGAATTCTGATTGAGGTGCCGATCGTACGCATGGTCAGCGAAGCATCGCTGTTCAATGCTGCACGTACGCGCAAGGCGAGGTCAATTCGTTCCGGGATCAGGTCGAGCGCCCGATCGGCAGCTATGAGCTGCAGCCTCACCTTGGGATGACGAGACAGGAACTCGGTTATCAGCGGCGCCACGACCTCGACGAGGCCGGTCGGGCATCCGAAGCGGATCAGCCCGTGCGGCTCGGCCCTGGCTTCCGCGACCAGGGCGTGGGCCTGCTCGGCTTCCGACTGCATGCTACGGCACCGCTCATAGAATTGCTGCCCGATGTCGGTGACCCGAAATCGCCGGCTCGACCGCTCGATCAGCCGCACGCCCAGACGGTCTTCCAGAGCCGCGATACGCCGGCTGAGCTTTGACTTGGGAACGCCGATCGCCCGGCCGGCCGGTGCAAATCCACGATAGGCCACCACCTCTGCGAAATAGGCCAGGTCATTCAGATCTTGCTGCATCGATCGTTCCTTTCATGGAACGCTGAGTGTCGAAATTGCCTACTACAGGAAAGATCGTTCCATATGCATCTTCATGTCAACGGCAATCGTGCCGTCAGACAGGAGAATGAAATGACACAAAATTTCGAGAACAAGGTCGTAGTCATCACCGGTGGAACCAGTGGCATCGGTCTCGCAACGGCAAAGGCATTCGCGTCCGCGGGGGCGTCCGTCTTCGTCACCGGCCGCCGCCAGGCGGCGCTTGACGAAGCGGTCAAGTCCATTGGCGGGCGTGTGACCGGCGTGCGGGGGGACATGTCCGTGCTGGCAGATATCGATCGGCTGTATGACGCGGTCCAGCAGCAGCACGGCCAGATCGACGTGCTCTTCGCCAATGCCGGCGGAGGCAGCTTTGCCCCGCTCGGCGAGATCAGCGAAGAGCACTATCAGCAGACATTCGATACCAATGTGAAAGGTGTCCTCTTCACCGTGCAAAAGGCGCTGCCGCTGCTGCGGGACGGGGCCTCGATCATCCTGACCTCTTCGACAACAGGTACCGCGGGGACGCCGAACTTCAGCGTCTATTCGGCGACCAAGGCCGCAGTGCGCAATTTCGCCCGCAGCTGGATCCTCGATCTGAAGGACCGCAATATCCGGGTCAATGCCATCAGCCCCGGATTGACCGAGACCGCCGGCCTGAACGATCTCTTCGGTGGCGGCGAACAGGCCGAAGGTGTCAAGGAACATGTCCTTGGCAATATTCCCTCGGGCCGGATCGGTCAGCCCGAGGACATCGGTAACGCGGTGCTCTTCCTCGCCTCCGGGGATTCGAGCTTCGTCAACGGGATCGAACTGTTCGTCGATGGCGGCATGAACCAGGTCTGAGCCCCCCGGTCGGCAGACGGTCCGAGCCGAAATCCGGCTTGGCCGTCTGGCCGAAAATCGACGAAAAATTCCGCCCCGCCGTTCTCGGCGGCCGGCTCCTGAAGGTCACCGGCCGGCTGGAGCGCGAAGGCATGGTGGTGCACCTCATCGCCGACCACATCGAGGACCGCTCCCGCGACCTCTCCCTCCTCGGCCACCCGAGCGACAATGTGCTCGGCCAGATGGCCCCCAAGACCGACGACGTGCCGGTGCACCTGAAATCGGACGCCCGGAAGACACGGGCGATGCATCCGAGAGAGCAGGCGAAGCGGCTGTTCCCGAGTAGGGATTTTCATTGAGGGGGGAAGGGGGAATGGGTTAGAGCGCGCGGGTAGCGGGCATTGGCTGCGTTTCGGGCCAGCGGCAAAATTGTGGAGGAAGTGACCTTTCGTCAAGGGCCGATTTTCAATGCATGTCCGGTAGCTGGAAAAACGTGCCCTGGCCGCCTTGAGGAAGCTCAATGTCGGACACCAGGTCCATTTTCGGTCTTGCGGAAGTGGAATTGGCAGGAGATGGGACAAATCTGACGGCCAGTTTCATCGCAGATGCATCGCTTCCATCGCAGCCGCCATAGCTAGGACCTTTCTGTCTTTGCCCGGCAGTCCGTCAATCTCCACTCCCACCGGTACGCCCTGGACGCTGTTGGCCGCCGGGAACGTCAAACCTGGGGCGCCATAGAACGAAGCGGGCACCGTGTTCCTCATTGTCCGCCAGACAGAAACAGCCTGATTATCCACCAGGACATCGCCCTCCTCTCCCAATGCTGTCGCTACGATCGGCGTCGTCGGAAAGATAATCGCGTCGAGTTCGAACTCTTTGAAATGATCGAGGTACTTCTGACGGAACCTGGGCAATGCAACGCACACCACATGCCTATATCGTTCGGCGAGGTCCTCGGCATTTGCTTCTCGCAGCGCCGCTGCGAATTCCTCGCGAACGTAGGGACCAGCGATACCGGCGATCAGGGCATCAAAACCAATCCCGGCACCGGAAGTCTCAAGATAGTCCGCAAGGCTTCGAGGAAGTTCCCAGGCGCGGATAGGGCCCGACAACTCGTGGAGGGATCGCGCCAGATCGGGCAAGTAGGCGTCCACGATGGTTACGCCACAAGATTTCAGTTGTGCCAACATGTCCTCGAACGCTGCAGTGACGCCGGTTTCGAGCTCGTCCAGGAAATACGGCCCCGGCAACCCAAGCCTCAGACTTGGCAGATCGATGGAAGGTGCGCTGCCGTCACCACTCAGAACGGCGTCCAATAGTTGAAGGTCCCCCACGGATCGGGTCATGAGTCCGGGAACGTCACGCGTCGGGAACAGGGGCATCACTCCGGTACTGTCATACCGTCCGCTGGACGAACGAAAACCGAATATGCCGCAGTTGGACGCGGGAATCCGAACCGAGCCCGCCGTATCTGTCCCGATCGCGCCGGGAACAAACCCGGCTGCAACCGCCGCGGCTGATCCGCTGCTGCTTCCCCCTGCCGACCGTGTGAGATCGTGCGGGTTTTTCACCGGCCCGGCAAATGCGTTGTTGCTCGTGATCCCGAAGGCCAACTCGTACATATTGGTCTTGCCGAAAACGATAGCGCCCGCATCCTCCAGTTTCTGGACCAGAGGTGCCGTTCGGTTGACCACATGGCCTTGTAGAGCCGGTGTCCCGCCGGTCGTGGCCAGTCCGGCCACGTCGATACAATCCTTGATCGCCAGCGGGATGCCGTGCAACGGTCCGAGGGCGCCGCCAGCCGCAAGGTTCTGGTCAGCGTGCCGTGCGGCTGCGTGGACGCTCCCGGGTTCGAAATGGGTGAATGCATTAAGATCGGCATGATGCTCTGCCCGCTCAATCAATGCCCCCACATATTCTTCGCACGAGAGTTTGCCGGTGCGCATCATCTCGGCAGCAAGCGTAATCGTGAGTTGCGGATGGTCCACGTGCGCAGCCCCCCATTTGGTCGGCAAGGAGCATGCCACATCCGGGGTGAACCGCAAGACGACCGGGCAAACGTGACGGGTTGACGAACGAGAATACAGGGCCCCGTTCGGCTCTGTGCTGCCCGTCGAAGGAATGCCGGCAAAGGGCCGCTGGAAGTCGTTTCCTCCTCACCCTAACCCAGCCAGAAATCTGATCGCCTTCAGCGCTACATGAGCGTGCATCCGCGGGCTTCAGCTTAAGGTCACCGGCCGGCTGGAGCGCGAGGGCCAGGTGGTGCACCTCATCGCCGACCACATCGAGGACCGCTCCCGCGACCTCTCCCTGCTCGGCCACCCGAGCGACGACGTGCTCGGCCAGATGGGCCCCAAGACCGACGACGTGCCGGTGCATCTGAAATCGGACGCGCAGAAGACCCGGGCGATGCACCCGCGCGAGCCAGGCCAAGCGGCTGTTTCCGAGTCGGGATTTTCACTAGAGGGGGTAAGGGGCGGGGAGTGGGCTTTTGGCAGTACGGCGCAGCGACAGCAACAACCTTGAACAACCGATATTCGGGTATGCTGTCGGATCTAGCTCACGGCAGTCGCAGTTCGCGCCCTCATGGATGCTGCAATCTGAAACCTGAATAAGCATGACACCTCATAAGTGTGATATACTCTCATCAGTTGAGAATGGGGGGTGTATTAATGGTTTATCGGTACGTTCCAATTGTGCGCACAAAAGCAGGTGAAGCAGATGCACTCGGAAATCTAAGTGCCGCAGCAAAAGCGCGCGTTTTTCCAGTCATCAGAATGACTAATGCTGTTCCAGCTACTTTTCAGGCAAAAATGGTTCAGCAGGTGGTCAATATGCCATTCGCACTGGACGGCGCTAACAACTTTGATGCTACCGGCAGCGTCGGTGCATTCGTTGCGCTCTTTAATGGCCTCGGAACCGGCGGTCTACCAGTAATCCCGGCAATTCCTTTTGGAGCCGATCAAGCATACATCGCCGCCGCGTCCGGACTGCTCGGCTCTTTTGCGCCAGGATTGGTTCTGCAATGCTCGCTAGCCGACTTGCCTGGCATTCAAAATTGGGCATCGCACACTCAAGGCTGGAATCTGGGCGAAGTCGACCTCATCATTGACGTGGGCGGCGTTGGCGAACACAACCCTGCACAATACGCCAACTACATCTCACACACTATCAACCAAGCCAACTTGGCAAACCACCCTTGGCGATCTGTCGCCCTGCATTTGTGGAGTGCACCGAGGGATCATGGCTCTTTAAGCTATGGCAGGAATATGGTTCAGCGCAAAGACTGGCTCACTTGGCAAGGGGTCTACCCCAATGTTCCCTTCGATCTAGATTTTTCGGATTCAGGACACGTGCACCCCTCACTTGAAGAAGTGCCCGGTTACGCGATGGCCAATGCGACCGTTAGCGTTAGATATACAATCGACGATGCATGGATCATTCATAAGGGCGTTGCAACCACCGGACCAAACGGCATTGACATGGGCACCCAATACCGTGGACACGCACAAACGCTGATTGCGGATCAAGATTTTAATCAAATTCCCAACTGTTGGGGAGATGACCGAATTAGAGCATATGCCGCAGCGCCAGCGGGCGGAAGTGCTGGAGGGCGACCTCAATGGGCAGCAATACTATTGAATAGGCACATTTCGCTGGTAGCCGATAGGCTGCCCTAACCACCCATCTCGGGATTTCAGAGCCGCGCGCACTTCAAATGTCAGTGTTTCAAGTGGCAATTCGTGAGCCATTCGCTGGTGTATAACGCGCGCTGCCTTACTTCGAAAACCCTTCGCCAAATTGTAGCGATCCAAGACGGCGATAGCCTCTTCTTTCCACAAAAGCTGCGCCACGAGAAACGGGTCTATCTCTTTATTAAGTTCGGGTTCCTGTAGATTTTCGAGAATTATTTGCCCGTTATTTTCTCTTGCGGAAATAATTCCCCACCATTTCGGAACTATTTTTTTTGCTTTTTCAATATGTTTACTTCCACAAACCAGAGTCAATCTATCAAAAACAAGGCCGTAATACTTAGCTTGTGTTGGTAGCCGCTCTAACGTGTCGCGGTCACTTTTCAGCTCAAAACCAGATAGTTCACCATTTATCGTTGCAACGTCGATCCGGACGGTTCCGGACCAAATGCCCATTTCTTGGACAATGCGCGTAGTAGGATCGTGCAAATGCGCGGCCTGTAGGTCACGAACGACCACGTCACGCACATCGCGATCCCTCATTTGCAATCTCCACAAAGCTTATAAAATGAATCTTGAGTGTAATCCGTAAAATAAGAATAATCGATAGGTCAACAAAATTGACCTATTTTCACCATTTTTCTTTTCGCTTTAGGTGGCAGACTTTTCGTAATCGGTGTCTGCGGCCCACAAGTTTTTTCTTGACGATGTTAAGTTCCATGGCAGGAGGATCATCGATCCGGCTTTTCGGACACCCGTGCAGCGTCAGGGGGGCTTAGCTTGACCGAGATTCTTTGTGGACTGACGTTGAACTCCAAGCCTTGGATGGCAGCTTTCTTCGGCACTGCCGCCTCTGCTCTGCGAAAATGCTGACCGTTTGACAAAAGGCAGGAACGCGAAAGCTGCACCGCAGTGCGAGGATGAGCGGAAACGTCCGCCCTGGGCAGATTTGTGCCAAACAGGCATCAGTCAGGGGCAGGGTTGGCACACCGCGCTGCCGCGGGGCGGCTTAGAGCCCAATGTGGACGTCACTGCCAAGTTGATATGATTGCAGTACTTATTATTTTGTTTTTCTATACAAACTCGAATACACGTAATCGTTGTGGTCCAAAGGTGAAGGTCAGTGGCTGATTTTCCAATACACAGTTTTGAAGACTGCCTGAAGATGGCCGGAGCCAGGAAACACATCCTTCTTGGCAACGGTTTTAGCATTGCTTTGAAGCCAGACATCTTCAGTTACGGTTCGCTCTACGGCAAAGCTGATTTCTCCACCGTCCCACATGCTGCAGAGGTGTTTGAGGCCCTAGAAACGCAGGACTTCGAAGCCGTAATCCGCCTGCTCGTGGACATGGTGAAAGTCTTGAAATGCTATAAGGCCTCCTCACCGGAACTGGTTGCTCAGATCGAAGTGGATGCTGCCACGATCAAGACAATCCTCGCCGAGGCCATCGCGCGAAATCACCCAGACCGGCCCTATGACATTACGAACGCGCAATATGCTGCATGTCGTGCATTTCTATTCAACTTTGGGCATATCTACACACTGAACTACGACGTGCTACTCTACTGGGCGCTCATGCATGACGAGGTCGATGAACTGCGCATCAGGTGCGATGATGGTTTCCGCCACCCGGAGGGAAATGAGGACGCCCCCTATGTTTCCTGGCAGGACAGCAATTCACCAACCGTGCATTTCCTTCACGGAGCTTTGCATATCTTCGATGCCGGGCATGAGATCACGAAATATACGTGGTCGAAGACGGACATCCCGATTGTCGAGCAGGTTCGTTCTGCCCTCGACGAAGAGAAGTATCCCCTTTTCGTCGCGGAAGGACATAGTCATGACAAGCTCGACAAGATCATGCACAGCGCCTACCTGCACAAGGCGCTTCGTAGCTTTTCCAGCATAAGTGGATCGTTGTTTATTTTCGGACACTCGTTCGATGACAACGACGATCACGTCCTGAAGAAGATCCCCGAAGGAAAGGTTACCGATCTTTTCGTCGGTCTATATGGAGATCCCAACTCGGACAACAACAAGCGGATTATCGCAAAGGCATTCAGCTTCGTCGACTTCCGGGCTGAAACTGGAAGGCGGAACAAGCTCAAAATCCACTTTTTTGATGTTGGCACGGCGAAGGTTTGGGGATGATGATTCGATCAGCCCGTGTGACTGGGTAAACTCCGAATGACAGCCTCGTCCGCACAGTCGCCGTCTTACGACAATGGTCTTCGACGGCGGAACGAAAGGTGGCCTCGACGGACTGCACCGCAGCAGTATTTCAGCAAGTGAATGTCCACCCCAGCCTGAAACTGCCAATCCGCACCCACCCTCAACCGAAGTTCCAGTTGATTTGTACCATCGGAGCAGATCTCATGGTCTCCTCGGCAAACCCCAAATTCACCAGCCGCAGGAACCGCGGCTGACTGGAGCCACCATGCGCCTGCTTGCTTTCACCCTTGCCCTGTTTCTTGTTTGCGGCCCGGCTCTGGCCGGTGTGGAAGACAAGGTCGCGGCCACGGCGCCGTCGGGGGTCGTGCTCGTGCTGGATGGCGCGGGCAACGAGCTGGTGGCGCAAAACGCCAGCCGGTCCTTCGTCCCGGCGTCCGTCGCCAAACTCGTCACCGCCTGGTTGGCGCTGGAGGTTCTGGGGGGCGATTACCGGTTCAAGACAAACTTTTACCTGGACAGCGACAGGGTGCTTTATGTGCGCGGCGGCGGCGATCCCTTCCTTGTCTCCGAGGAGCTCGCGCTGCTCGCGCCCGAGCTTGTCGCCGCGATCGGCAAGGAGCCGTTCGCGGGCCTTGTTCTGGACGCAAGCTATTACCCGGCAAGTCTTCGTATCCCCGGTATCGAAGACACCGGTGCGGCCTATGACGCCCTGAACGCGGCGCTTGCGGTCAATTTCAACACGATCCATGCCGTCAGAAAGGGAAACACCGTCCGCTCCGCGGAAGAGCAGACCCCGATCACCCCCCTGGCGGTGAGCCAGTTCCGCAAGCGCGGTCCCAACGGGCGCGGCCGCATCAGCCTGGCCCAGGAAGACCCTGAAGTGGGCGTGCGCTATGCCGGCGAGCTTCTCGCCGCCTTTATCGAGCGGGCCGGAGGCAGCGTTGACGGCGACATCTCGACCGGATCCGTGCCGGCGGGCCTGGAGCCTGTCCATGTGCACCGCCAGTCCCGCCCCCTTTCGGAGATCCTGACCCAGTTGATGATCGGCTCGAACAACTACATTGCCAACCAGATCTTTCTGGAGATTGGCGCCCACCGTCTCGGCGGGCCGGTCAGCCTTGAAAAGTCGCAGCAAGTCGCAAAGGAGATCCTGGCCGCGCACGGCATTACCGAGGGCATCGAGCTCAGGGAAGGCTCGGGCATCAGCCCCGACAACCGGTTCTCCCCCCAAAGCCTCGCCAGGGTGCTGCAGCAGTTTGCGCCGCACGCTGACCTGCTCCCCAAGACCCGGGCCGGATCACGCTACAAGACGGGCACGATCCCGGGCGTGAAGGCCCTGGCGGGATACGTCAAAACCTCAAACCACGGCCTGGTGCCCTTCGTGATCTCGCTCAAAGGCAACACGGGTAAGACCCGGTTCCGCCTGCTCCGGACGCTTGAGCTCGGTCTCTAGGGTCTGTGGACATTTAGGATTTGGCCTTGGTTTGAGCGCAAATTGCTCCGCTTCAAGAAGCGAAGGCACGGGAAGGGTGACCCCTTTCAAGCCTTTGCGACGCCGAAGGGGGCAATTTGCGCCAAATCCCTTCGGGACGCGGCGGATTTCGGTCTAGGGAGCGTCGGAAAGTCCTTGTGGTGGGAGGCACCACTGCGGACTTTCCTCCTCCCCGGGACCGAAATCCGACACGCGCCAAGGCCGAAACCTAATTGTCCACAGACCCTAGCAGGAGGCCGGAGGCCAGTGCGGCCGGCTATGGGGCGATGTCCTTAAAAAGGACCCCAGCCAGCGCACGTCAATTCAATCCGTTCCAATAACCTGACGCAGAACCGCTTCCGGACATGGAGAAAAAGACGCCGTTGTCGCGCTCAGCGCTGTTCGGCTTCTGCCGGACCCTGTTCCTCAGAGCCTCTGCGGTAATAGAGACGCCAACCTCAAGGTTCGAATGGTGTTCACCGAGGCTCGGATCAATCAGGCCATGCTGGTAACGATCGACAAGCGCTTTAGGGAGATCGACCAGCCAGAAGTTTTCATCGGAACGGCAGGACAGAAGGATCGTATAGGGGGCAATCCCGTGTTCCTTGATTATTGCCTCGATCAGAACCATGCCGTCATCAAGCGATAGGCCCACCTCTTTACGAATGGCCTGGGGGGCTGCTGTGTATCTGTAGGCAGGTGGCGCCCTGCGCGGCAGTCGAAAGAACAATGTTGGCTTTTCAAGCAAGCTGGGGCAGAGAGCGCCAATTTTTTCGATGAAGACCTTTCCGATGCCGAAATCATCTCCATGAAAGGCAATCATGTGTTCGACGGACTTGTAGGCAATGTGTTCGTGCCCAGCGAATTCGGCGGAATTCACATCACCGATCCAGACGTCGTTCTGGTAATCGACATCCAAAAGCTTGAATTCACATCCGGTGATCCCGATGCTGAAATTCCATTGGTGCTCAAAAAGACGATTTACGTCTCCCGGATTGCGCATGAGGATCTTGATCCCGATGACGCCGAATGGCGCTTCGCGAGAGATCATCTTTTCGACGGCGCCGTCCTGAATATCAAAGACCGTGGAGGTGTTCCACAAGTCGATAAGATGCGCCTGAAACTCTGCGCCTATTGCATCGATCAGTCTTTCAACGCGCCCCTTGCTTGGTGACACATCAGTCTCCGGTCTCTGTTTGGTCACTCGGTCTTCCAAACGAATATATGTCATCCGGGCTTTGCCAGGTACTCCCCGCCTTCTAAAAAACGCCCCGGAAGAGGTTGAGTGGCTCCGGCACATCAGACTTTCAGCACCCAGGACAATGCCTTAAGAATGACCCCTTGAGCTTTTCCTGCGCGTAGAGGGGTCACATGGAAAAACGCAGATTGGGGGCCGGCGGTCCGGAAGTGGGCGCCATCGGCTATGGCGCGATGTCCTTTTCCGACATGTACGGGCCGACGAACGAAACCGAAAGCCACGCCGTCCTGAATGCCTGCCGGGATCTGGGCGTCACGCATCTGGATACGGCCAATGTCTACGGCATGGGCAAATCGGAAAGTGCCATCGGCACCTATCTGAAAGCCAACCCGGGCGCGCGGGACGCGTTCGTCATCGCGACAAAGGCAACGATCACCCGCGACGCGGACGGCAACCGCAGCTTCGACAATTCGGCGGAGCACCTTGAAGCCGAGCTGGACAAGTCCTTGCTGCGGCTCGGCCTGGACTGCGTGGATCTCTTCTACGCCCATCGCCGCGATCCGCGCTTCACCCCAGAAGAAACGGCGGCCAATCTCGGCCGGCTGGTCGAAAAGGGCAAGACCCGCGCGATCGGCCTGTCGGAAGTCGCACCGTCCACCCTGCGCCGTGCCATCAAGGTCTTCCCCGTCGCCGCCGTTCAATCGGAATATTCGCTTTCGACGCGCGCGCCCGATCTCGGGCTGGTGCAGGCCTGCGCCGAGCTTGGCGTCGCCATGGTGGCCTTCTCGCCCGTGGGCCGCTCGCTGCTGACGGACCACCCGATCCCGCGCGAGCGGATCCCCGACCTGCCGTTCCTTGCCACGAACCCGCGGTTCATGGAGCCGAACCTGACCGAAAACCTGCGCATCATGGAAGGCTTTAAAAAACTCGCGGCAGAGATGGGCACGAGCGCGGCGGGGCTGGCGAATGCCTGGCTGCTGACCCGCGGACCGCATGTGATCCCGATCCCGGGAACACGGTCGGTGGATCACCTGCGTGAATGCGTCTCGGGCGCGGCCCTGACCCTGACGGCTGCGGATCTGGAGCGAATCGAGGCCGTGCTGCCCGTCGGCTGGGCGCATGGCGACCGCTACTCGGAGGCACAATCGGTCGGACCCGAGCGTTATTGCTGACACAAACCGGGCAACAAACCGGGCATTGGCCGAATGGCCGCCCCGGGGCCGGCTCCTCCCGACCCGGCGCCCCGGAATTGAGCAAGGTCAACGTGGGGCACGCGCAAATGCGCTAGGGTACATACCCTGTGAGACCACCGCTTCAGGTGGACGGGAGCCGCCGGTGCCAGGGCACAAAGGCCGGCCAGGGAGGCTCCTTCAGCAACACCGGAAACCGGGGGCAAGGGAGGTTCAGATGATCAATCATGTACTTGTTGCAACAGACGGATCCGACAGTTCGATCCGGGCCGTCGACACGGCGGCCGGGATCGCCCTGAAATTCGGCGCGCGGCTGACGGTTCTGCACGTGATGCTGCATGGCAGCCGCGCCGAGGAAGCCAGCAGGATGGCGGAAGCCGAACATCTCGTGCGCCATGCATCGGCAAGCGCCCTGCCGGACCTGGAAAACGTGCCGGGATCGATGACGGACCTGTTCCGGGCGTCCCGGAACAACGAGGAGACGGCACGGGTCCTCTCCGCGATCGGCGACCGCATCGTCGAGGACGCCGCGGAACGGGCCCGCAAGGCCGGGGTCGGCGAGGTCGCCACCCTGGTCGAGGCGGGAGACTATGCCGAGACCATCCTGAAAGCCGCGCAAACAGGCGGCGCGGACATGATCGTGCTGGGCAGCCGGGGGCTCGGCAGCCTGGAAGGCATGCTGCTTGGCAGCGTGTCCGACAAGGTCGCCCGGCACGCGGCCTGCAGTGTCCTGACGGTGCGCTGAGCCGGCGGTCCGACGGGCGCGGGCACCGGGCCTTGAACGCGGGCAGGGCGCATGTTTTTCCGGCCTGCCCGAAGTCTTTCCTTCCCAAGACAGCTCTTTGCGGTCACGGTGCGGCCATGAGTGCATTGTTTGAAGAACTGGACTACGCCCCGACCCCCATCGGGGCGATTTCCCTGCGCCGGCGCCATATCCTGGCGCTGAAGACCGACGTCTTTGAAATCCTGCTCGGCGAGGAACACCTGATGTCGAGCCTGTTCACCGCGTCGGAAGTCGCGCTGGCGGACAAGGGGCTGGCCGCGCTCCCGGGCACCGGGCTGGACGTCCTGGTGGGCGGTCTCGGTCTCGGCTACACCGCGAAGGCCGTTCTGGCGCATGACGGTGTTGCAGCTCTCGACGTTGTCGATATGCTGGAGCCGGTGATCCGCTGGCACAGGGACGGGCTGGTGCCGATGAAGACCGAACTGGCCGACGACCTGCGCTGCCGGCTGGTCCAGGGGGATTTTTTCGCCCTGGCGGCCTCGGACCAGGGCTTCGATGTCGAGCGGCCCGGCCGGCAATATGACGCCCTCCTGATCGACATCGACCACACGCCCGAACGCCTGCTGCATGGCGGCTCGAAAGGCTTCTATACGCCGGAAGGGCTGAAGGCCGTGCAGCGTTTCGTCAAACCCGGCGGCGTCGTCGGGCTGTGGTCCGACGAGGCGCCGGACGATGCCATCACGGCACTGCTGGCCTCGGCCTTTGACGAAGCCTGGGCGGAGCCGGTGGTGTTTGAAAATCCGCTGCAGGACGGGCGCGAGGTCACCCAGGCCGTTTATCTCGGCCGCAAGGGCTGATCCGCTGCGGCGTATCTCTCCCGCTCGGCGTCCATCGCCGCCCGCCAGCGTTTCTTGAGCGCTGCGGGCGTCTCCGGATAGCGCTCCTCGAGCCGCCGGGCAAAGGTCATGCGGTCGGTGCGGAAATAGCGGAAGCCATCCCGCAGCTCGCACCAGGCCGCCAGGATCCGGCCTTCGTCGCGATAGCCCAGCAGGATCGGCCAGACGATGCGTTCGCTCTCCCGCCCGTTCTGATCGCGATAGCCGAGGGATATTTTCCTGCCGTCCAGAATGGCCTGGCGAAGCATAGCGGCATCGACCAGGTCCTCTGATGCGGCAGCCACGGGCCGCACACTCATGGCCGTGCCCTCGATGTGACGGCGCAGCGGTTCCGGCGTGATCGCCTCGATCTTGGCCAGAAGGTTTTCCGCCGCCCGGGCAAGCTCCGGTTCGGCGCGGGTCGACACCCAGAGTGCGCCCAGGACGGCGGCGTCGATCTCCTCGGCGGTCAGCATCAGCGGCGGCATGTCGAAGCCGTCCTCCAGAACATAACCGACACCCGCTTCGCCGCGGATCGGCACGCGCTGCGCGGTCAGCGTGGCGATGTCGCGATAGACCGAGCGTTTCGACACTTCCAGCTCGTCCGCGATCGCCTGGGCCGAGACCGGCCGGCGCACCCGCCTCAGGATCTGGATGATTTCGAACAGCCTGTCCGCGCGCCGCATGGGGTCCCGTTCCGTGATGATGCTGCCAACACGTTGTCAGCAGGGCGCCTTTATAGGACCGCAAGCGCCCCGTTGAAAGCGCCCCGTTGAACGCGCAACGCCACCACGTGACGAGCCATGACAAGACAGCTGACGACCTTCATCGCCTTTTTCCTTTTCACAACCGCAACCGCGCTGAACGCGCAGGAGACCGACATGAGCAAGACCGGACCGGCCGCCTTCGAGAGACTTGGGATCTATGTTCTTTCCTCCGATCTTGAGCGCTCGGAGGCCTTCTACCGGGCACTCTTCGGCAAGGGCCCGGGCGTTCAGACCGAGGTCTTCATGGGCTTCGACATTGCCGGCGGCCTGTTCGCGGTCGTCTCGAAGGAGACATTTGCACCGGAGGCAAAACTGGGCGGCAACGCCATTCCCTATCTCAAGGTTCCGGACCTGGCGGCGGCCCATGATCACGTGCGGCAGGTCGCCCCTGACGCCCTGATGGCACCCGGCGTGATCCGCGAAGGCCCGATCAGCCTGTTCAAGTTTACCGATCCCGACGGCAACATCCTGGAGTATTTTGCGCTGAGCGTGCCGGTCGAGGGGCTGTGACGACCGGCGTCACGCGCTATGCCGTCTCGGTTGCACGGTCGTCGAGCGTTGCGCGGCCCTTGGGGGTGAGGCCATAGACGCCGCGCTCGACCCGCTCGAACCAGCCATAGTGATCGTCGGCCATCATGCGGGTGGCGCGGCCGACGCCGGTCGCCTTTGCCACCTCAGCGCCGCGGCAGGGACCGTTCTCCGCCAGATGCTGCGCGCAGCGGATGGCGTCCTGGCGATAGGCGGTCACCAGGGTCACGCGGGTCGAGCCGCCGGTATTGGGATCGCCGACCCGGCGGGAAAACTCCCGCAGAAGCCGGTCCTTGCGCGGCTTGGACTTGCGCGGCGTGAACGGTCCGGGGTCGAGATGCACCTCGACGAACCCGTCCGACAGCCGCACGGTGATCACGCCGATCCCGAGCCGCCGGGCAAGCTTGAGATTGTTTTTCAGCGCCGCGAGAAAGCGTTTCCCCGGTCCGCGCGCGACCGCCACATAGACCGCGTCGGTGACCGCCTGTCGCTCCACCGCCTGGTGAAACAGGCTGAGCGTGAAGCCGGTCTTCAGCTCGACGATCACCGGGTCCTCGTCGCCGCGGCAGGCGACGAGATCGGCGGCGCCGACCTCGGCCTTCACTTCGTAGCCCTGGCCTTCCAGGTATGCCTTGACCGGCTGGTAGAGTTCGGTTTCCAGAATGCGCCCCATGCGGCAAGTTTAGGCGGGGCGCAAAACCCGGGCAATCGGCGGGAGAACACTGGTCCAAGTGGTCCACCGTTTCCGGGTGGTTGCACGGTCCTGAACAAGCGTCACAACCCGCTCTGCGTCATCCTGAGGAGGACCGAAGGTCCGTCTCGAAGGATCCGCTGCCCACTCCGGAACAAGTGGCCGCTCCTTCGAGACGCCGCTGTCGCGGCTCCTCAGGATGACGCTTTTGGGTGTGGCGGTGTTGTGCCGGGAGCGTCTCGAAACACATTGCCGTTCACTTCACCCCGTCACCACCCACTCCTCGTCATCCTGAGGAAGGCCGAGAGGCCCGTCTCGAAGGACAGGCTGCCCACTCCGGAACAAGTGGCCGCTCCTTCGAGACGCCGCTGTCGCGGCTCCTCAGGATGACGCCTGTGGGTGCGGGGATGCAGTGCCGGAAGCGTCTTGAAACACACCGGCGTCATTCCGGCCTTGAGGTACAGCCGGAGACATAGCTAACAGGTGTTCGGAGACATGTTTGACACTTCAGCACGGTCTTCACCCCCCCCTCCCCCGCGTCATCTTGAGGAGGACCGTGAGGTCCGTCTCGAAGGATCCGCTGCACACTCTGGAACAAGCGGCCGCTCCTTCGAGACGCCGCTGGCGCGGCTCCTCAGGATAACGCTTGTGGGTGTGGAGATGTTTTGGCGAGCAGTGCTACAGTTACAACGTGGGTGGTGGAATGGAGGAAACCCGTCATTCCAGCCCCGGCCAGTTTGCGTCCGCCTTGGAAATGTAGCCTGGAATGTCCCGGCTCCAGGTGCGCTGCACGGAGCGGGAATAGTTCAGGTAAAGCTTGCCCGACACCACCTTGTAGGCGAGCGGATCGACGCCGACCTTGTAGCCGCGCGAGACGCCGTAGGCGCAGTAGCCGTCATATTGCGGGGCGAAGCGAGCCGGGTCCTTCTTGAAGGCATCCCGGTTGCGGGCGTTGGCGAAACGGTAGGTGAGACCGTTGTGCCGGGCGGTGAAGTCGGCTGTGCCTTTTGCGGGTGTGTTGCCGGTGAAATAACTCACCGGATCGTAGCCGGTCAGGGCCAGCGGGTCCTTGGCAAGGGCGGGCACCGCGTAACCGGCGGCGGCCGCCATGCCGGCGGCTCCCAGCATCAGCCCGAGAAATGCTCTGCGTGTGATCATGTCCCTCTCCCGGCAAGCAACCAAGCCGGGTCAAAATGTCGGCAACCCCGATGACATGCAATCGACAATCCCGTGAGGCGGGAGGGAGCGGCCGCAGCCCCAAAGGACCGCGGCCGTACGCCGTCAAAGGGCAGGGATGCGCAGCACCTGGCCC
The DNA here is from genome assembly GCF_027359675.1 of Roseibium sp. Sym1. Lineage (NCBI taxonomy): Bacteria > Pseudomonadati > Pseudomonadota > Alphaproteobacteria > Hyphomicrobiales > Stappiaceae > Roseibium > Roseibium sp. Sym1. The sequence continues at coordinate 870,536 of NZ_CP114786.1, read as the reverse complement.
GGGTAGATCTTGTCCGGATCGGACAGCATCGGCTTGTTCGCCTCGAAGATCGCCTGATACTTGGAGCCGTTGCCATAGGCCTTCTCGGCGACCTTCCACAGCGTGTCGCCCTTTTCGACCGTGTGGAAGCTTGCTTCCGGCTCGGCGGAGGCGACGGAGATTTCCTCTTCGACCTTGGCGACCCCGAGCACGTTGCCCGCGGCCAGAATCAGTTTCTCGCGCGCTTCCTGTGTCGGCGCCGCGCCCGCGATCTTGACCGTGTCGCCGCTGACCTCGACCTTGACGTCGCCTTCCAGGCCGAGATCGGCAACTTCCTTTTCGATCGCCTCGGCGCTTGCTTCCGGTGCCTCGTCGTCGCCAAACAGCGACTTGCCCGCGTCTTTCACAAAATCAAAGAAACCCATGTCAATCTTCCTTCAAGAACTCATCAGGTGGATTCGACGCCCCTCGCGAAGTCGGCAAATTCACGCAAGGGTATCCTATTGCAAAAGAAGACGGTGAGTGGAAGCGCAATTCTGCCCGGCCCGGCGGCAAAGGTCCCGGCGAACGCTGGAGGTTCCTCACGCAAGCGTGAGCGCATGACAGGGCCGGCATGCGGTCTCCGCCTCGGAATTGCCGGCAATCGCCCTATACTTCGTCCCGAACAGTGCCGGCCTGGAGGCAGGCGGGCCTTGCAACGTTCGACAGGAGAGCTCTTGATGACCCATGACCTCATCTCCCGCCGCACACTTCTTGCCGCCGGTGCCGCCGGCACCGCCGCCCTGGCAACCGCGCGGGCGGGTCTGATCGTTCCCGCGCAGGCCAGGGGCCTTGCGCCGACACGCTCGATGCGCGGCGGCTCCAACAATTACCGGCCCGGTGCGCCGATCGTGGACAGGATCGGCGGCGGCGGCTTCTGGATGTCGGGCACCGTCCGCCGCGCCGGCGACGGCGCACCGCTTCCCGGCCAGCGCATCCAGATCTGGGCCCACACCACCGAAGGCCACGAGCGCGACCAGCGCAGCCACGGCGCGACGCTGACCGACGAAAACGGCGTCTTCCGCCTGGAGATGCCGCAGATCGTGCCGGCGTTCGGCCAGCCGCACGGGCACCTGGCCTATGACAGCGGCGCGTTCGAAACGGTGTTCCTGCGTCCGGTGATGTCAAGCTCCAGCGACACCAGCCTGGAGGCACATTTCGTGCTGCAGCCGGCCTGATCCGGACAATGCCTGAAGCGAGCCGCCGCCTGCCTGCGCTCCCTGTCCGCGCTGGCCTGATCTGGACGGGCCTCGCCGCCGCGATCCTGCTGCCGGTGGCGCTCGCCGCCGCCAGCCCGCTGCTGCAATGGCGCCAGCCGGTCTATATCACCGCCGGCTTCGCCGGCATCATCGCGATGTCCCTGCTGCTGCTCCAACCTCTTCTGGCCGGTGGTTTGCTGCCGGGCCTCAGGGGCCCGCGCGGCCGCAAGCTGCATCGCCGGACCGGCGCCCTGCTGGTCAGTGCTGTCATCCTGCATGTCGCCGGCCTCTGGATCACCAGTCCTCCGGACGTGATCGATGCGCTCCTGTTCCGCTCGCCGACACCCTTCTCCGCCTGGGGGGTGATCGCCATGGCAGCGGTGTTCGCGGCCGGGCTCCTCGCCTTGTTCCGCGGCCGTCTCCGCTTGAGTCCCCGCGCATGGCGGCGCGCGCATGTCGGCCTGGTGCTGGTTATCGTTGCCGGCAGCGTCGTGCACGCGCTGCTGATCGAGGGCACGATGGAGTGGGTCTCGAAAGTGGTGCTGTGCGTGGCGGTTGTCCTGGTGACCGGGCAGGAGGTCGGAAAGCTCAAGCTGCGCGGGCGCGGCAGGTGAGACGACACGAAGGAGCCCCGATCCGGAACGGGCAACGCGCCTCCAGGTGTGCACAAGACGCTTTTTTGGCTTCCCGGAAAGCAGCGGCAGGGTTCCGGAGCTTTTGGCAGTCGTCTTAACTAAGTAGAAAAAGCAATATTTACACGCTTTGCGCGATGCGGGACCTTGCTCTTGGGGCAGGCACTCAACACACACGCAATAGCGAGGGCGAATGCGGATCCTGAGATTGTTGCTTGCAGGTTTGGTCATCGCAGCCGCGGTTTTTGTCATAGCAGGCGAACAATTGTCGGGGACGAGCGCGGATGCCGTCATCAATGCGCGCCTGACCACGGTACGTGCACCGACTGCGGGCCTGCTGTCACTGCCGCACAGGCTGTTGGGGTCTGCTGTCGACAAGGGCGAGCGGCTCGGGTCGATCGATGATCCATTGGTGGACAATATCCACCTCAATGACATGTTTCGCGAAAAGGCGACCGTGTCGGCGGAAATCGTTCGCCTGACCGATGTTGTTGCCGCATTGGATAGCTCTGTTGCGGACTTGAAGGCCAGGTCGCAGCGGTATCAGAAGCAGCGTGTTCGCCAGCTTGAGGCTGAACTTCGAGCCCTGAAATCGGAAATCGGTGCTGCCGAAGCCAGGGGTGACGAGGCACGCGCTGCATTCAAACGGTCCAAGCAACTGACGGACCGTGGACTGGAGGCGTCTGCCTCTTTCGAGCGTATCCGCGCAGCACAGCGGGTTGCGGAACAGGAACTGGAGAATGCACGTCAACGCGCGGCTGTCATCGGGATCGAGCTGCAGGCCGCCCAGAACGGAACCTTTCTCGGAGACGGTTACAATGATGCGCCCTATTCCGAACAGAGAATTTCGGAGCTGCAGCTGGAACTGTCCGAATACAGGGCATTGCTGGAGGCCGAAAAGGCGAAGGCAGCTGCGCTGGACAGTCGCATCAACATCGAACGCGTGCGTGTGAACAGGCTGGCCTCTTCGGTATTGCTCTCGAATGTCGACGGGTCGGTTTGGGACGTGCTCACCGCTGACGGTGAAACCGTTGTGCGGGGAGAACCCCTGATGCGACTCGTCAATTGCAACTCGGCAATCGTGACGCTCAGTGTCGCGGAATCGGTCTACAATCGCCTGAAAATCGGCGATCTTGCCAAGTTTCGCGTGAATTCAGGGGACCGGACGTTTGACGGCACAATAACGCGACTCGCCGGATCCGGAGCCGAAACGATTTATCGCTATCTTGCCGTCGCTCCCAGCGAACGGCACCTGCAGCGCTTCGATGTGACCCTTGTTGTTCCTGCCCTTCGCGACGACCCTGCACTGTCTTGTGCGATCGGCCGGACCGGGCGCGTGTTCTTCGAAGCGCGGCCGCTCGACTTCTTGCGCAACCTGTGGCTATGAGATGTTCCCTTTTGTTTATCTCAGCGATACCGTTTCCAGCATCGTGCAAATCAACTTGGTGCTTGCCGTCGGTGTCCTGGTGCCGCTCCTGTTTTCGCGCGAGAAGAACTGGCACCGGATGCTGCTGTTCGGCATTTGCGGTGTCCTGACGATCAGGTATCTCCACTGGCGTTCTGCATTTACACTGGCCCCCGCGGGTCTGACCTGGGACTGTTTTGCAAGCTGGTCGTTCTTCGCAATCGAGTGCGCTGCATGCCTGTCTTCGCTCAGCGCGTTTCTGATCCTGTCGCGGGTCAAGGACCGAAAGGAGCAGGCCGACCGGCAGACGGACTGGTGGCTGCCGCAGACTGCCCCTTGGGTTGCCGTTCTCATTCCGACCTACAATGAGGAAAGGCAGGTGCTCGAAAGAACGATCGTCGGCGCACTTGCGCTTGATTATCCGAATTTCAGCGTGCACGTGCTGGATGACAACCGGCGGGACTGGCTGAAGGATTACTGCCGCGCCCTGAACGTGACCTACATCTGTCGCTCCGACAATGCCGGAGCCAAGGCGGGCAACATGAACCATGCCTTGCGACGCATGGCGGCAGAACAGGAAACGCCCGATTTCGTCGCGGTCCTCGACGCAGACTTTGTTCCTCACGGCAATTTCCTCAAGCGCACGATGGCGCTGTTGAAAGACGACACCATCGGTCTGGTCCAGACGCCGCAGCATTTTTTCAATTCGGATCCGATCCAGCACAATCTCGGCCTGAGCCGGTCTTATCCGGATGAACAACGCTTCTTCTTCGATTACATGCAGCCTTCACGCGACGCTTGGGGCATCGCGTTTTGTTGCGGTACGTCTTCCGTCATCCGTTGGAGTGCGATCAGGGAAATCGGCTGGTTCCCGACAGAAAGTGTCACCGAGGATTTTTTGCTGACGCTCAGCCTGAAAAATGTCGGTTACCGGACAGTTTATCTGAGCGAAGCGCTCACGGAAGGCCTCGCGCCTGAAGGGCTCAAGGAATATATCAGCCAACGGGCCAGGTGGTGCCTGGGCATGATGCAGATCGCTCGCAGCAGCCTCGGGCCCTTCGCGCGTAACCGGCTTGGCCTCGCGGATCGCTGGAGTGTCGTGGACAGCGTCCTCTACTGGACAACAAATTTTCCCTTCCGGATCGCCATCCTCCTCTACCCGTTGCTTTACTGGTACTTCAACATTCTGGTTGTCGACGCGAGGCTGCAGGATGTGCTCCGCTATTTCGGGACCTATTACCTCTGGATCCTGATTACCCTGAACTTTGTTTCCGGCGGTCTGGTCGTGCCCATCGTGAACGACATCAGCCAGTTGCTTGGGGCCGTTCCGATATCCCGCGCGGCCTGGACCGGACTCTTTTTTCCCAAGGGCCATCCGTTTTCGGTCACCGCAAAAGGTGGAGACCGCAGCCGGGTCGTTGTTCAATGGGGCCTGATCGCCTTGTTCGGCACGCTTTTTGTTCTGACCCTGCTCGGAATGCTGCTCGGGATTGTGATGGACAGTTTTGCCTATAACGACTCGGGCGACGGCAAAATCGTGATCATTTTCTGGACCTTCTACAATCTCCTCGTTCTCGGTGTGACCATGATCGTCTGTATCGAACTGCCGAGGCGGGAGATCCATCTCGGAGACAAGCCCGAACGTGCCGTGCTGCATCTGCAGAACGGCAAGGTCCGTGTCTGGATTGTCGGGCTGACCCAGAATTCGGTGCGTATCAGGGGGGCGGCGATACCTGACGACATGCCGGTCAGCATCGAGATCGAAACGATCGGACGCATACCGGCCGTCGTGACAATGCCCACCGACGACGGAGCCCGTTTGTTGCTGGAACCGGCTCCCGAGCAACATGAGGCGCTGTTGCGCCGCTTCTATACGACCGGCGATGCACCGGGTGTGACAAAGACCCGATACCGAGCTCTGGTTCGCGACCTGGTCCGGCGGCTTTCGGTCCCGGAGACCTGACACCTCATGGCTGTATCTTGTTCTGCAGCCGCGCTATCGCCGCACTCAGAATACGTGCTTCGGATGTTGTGCGCGATTCGTAGGGATAGATCTCTTCGCCGCGCATCACCGCCTTGGCGCAATCCGCCAGTTTGCGGAACGGCTGAATGAAGATCACGATGAACAGTCCGGTAAGCGCGGCCAGGACAATTCCGAGTACCGAGAAATAGGTGACAAACAGGCCGGAAAAGTCTGTAAGCGGGTGTGCCTCGTTGTTGATGCGCGCGATCAAACTCCAGCCGAATGAAGGAAGATCCTGATATCCGAGTGCCGGAATGACGGTCGAGAAATAGGTCCTGCCGTCGGGCCACCTTTCGGTGCCAGTCTGCGGGGCTCCTGTCATGGCGGAGCGAAAACTCTGCAGGTTTTCGATCGGGCTCTCCAGTCCGTCGGTCCTGACGACAACATGTCCGGTCCGGTCGATGATATAGACGTCCAGACCCACCACATGTGCCGTTTCCCGCAGATACTGCTCAACCCAATGGTGGTTGATATGGAAGCCGAGAACGCCCTGGACCGCCCCGGTCTCGTCAAGGACAGGTGTTGCCATATCAAGAAAGCGTCTTGGTTCGTTGTTTATCGGGGGGAGCAAATCCGCCAGGAGGACAGCCGGGTGGACTTCGCCTGCGAAGTCGCCATGAAGACCGTTCCTGAACCATGGACGGGAAGACACATCTGTTCCTTCCAGCATGCCGGCGGAGGCATTGGAAACTGTCGCGTCAACCGAAGCAATACCCGCCCAGGAAACTTTCTCCGTATCACCGACAACCAGGTCGAGAGATGCTCTGATCGAAGGGTCGTCACGGCCCGTCATCTCTTCCGCGATGAGTTTCAGTGTGCGCCATTTCTGCTGGAGTTCCCGGGAAAAGTTCTGTTCGATGCCCTTGGCGCGCACCGCGACGGCTTCCATGAGCGCGGCATCGCGGTACTCACCAAGCCTCTGGCCGACAAAGGTCCAGGCACTCGCCGCCGCAATGATGGCGCCGATTGCAACAAATCCGCAAACAGCCAGAACCAAGGGTAGGGAACCGCGACCTGCATGCATTCCTGCCATTGGTTACTCCTCCTCAAGGTTCCTGGAAAACAGTCAGGGCGAATAGGGAAATTTATATGACACAAGGCGTGACAAGACGGTGCGCAAGCACTCAAGTGCGACAGATTCGATAGACGAGGTAAACGCCGGTCTATCAATCCTCCCGGATCGGTCGGACAGCACTTCTGTCATTCAATGCCGGTTGTCCGGCAGCACATTCCCCGGCCGGTTCAAGAGGGCTCCGATCCCCGCTGTGTTCCGGAACCTCTGGCGGGAGAGCGGACCAAGCTGGGAGGGCTTTGCTCGGCCCCTGGTGTCAGTTCTCTGCAGACACGGATCCCGTGCGGACGGAACGCGGACATGGCCACGCCACGCATGCGGTCAAGGGTCGGTTCAAGCCAGGTCCGAGCCTATTTGCAACCTTGGATCACACCGCGATGTGCACTGCCGGCGACATTCATGCAGGTCAAGAGCGCTGTGAGTCTCACACCGGCCTTCCCTACGGTCGAGGCAATGGCAGCATTCCGGGTATCTGCCATAGCCTGGCTCGACGCCTTGTTGGCGAGGGAAAGATCGCCGACACATTCGTAAGGAGTGAACTCCTCTGCGTCGATCTGTTCGAACAGCGCCGTGCTCTCACGAGTGCACTGCGCCTCAGGGCCCCTTTTCGAGTCCAGGCAAAAGCATGTGGTGTCGGCGTTTGCGGTGGCGAGGGCCAAAGTCAGGAGTGTGAACGCCCAAAGGCAAGTCTTCATGTCATCAGTTCTTCATCCGGTGTCTCGCTGAACACTCTGTTCAGCGGAACAGTCCGGTGAAAGACGGCAGCGACCTTTGAGGCGTTCTGTCCGACCAGCAAGGACTGGCCCCGCACAAGCCTGGACACACTGCGCCCATTGGCAGGGCGACAGGGGGCAGGGTCCGCCCGGATCCGTGTCGCGCGCTGTGACGGCCGGCACAGGTGCGGGCGGATCGGGGCGGGCATACTGCACCGGTACATCACATCCAGAGCCGCCGCTTTCTGGGGGACAGCGTCGCGGACCGGAAAAGTTATTGAAAGGCAAGCGAAGTGGGACAGAATTCCAGGAACCGCCGGAAGGCAAGGGAACTCGGTGCGCCGGAAGCGGAAACGCTCATTGCCACGGTTCCCAAACTGGCGCGCCTGCTGTCCGGGGATCAGGTCGCGCAGGTGCAACGGGTACTCGATGCGGCGGTTCTCAATCCCGTCTACGAAGACGCCTACAAGAAGGCCATGAAGGCCGCGGTGATCTCGCGCGCGGGCAATCTCGTGCTGCGCGACCGGGCGAAGGAACGGAAGGCCCGCCGGATACTCGACAAGCGGGTGCGCGTGTCGAAGAGCGACGGTTACATCAGGGTCGATCACAACAAGATGCTGACGGCGGACGCGCTCGTGCCGCGCACCAACAATCCGGATGAGGCCGACTATCTCGTGCGCGTGCGCCGGACCCTCGATTCACAGGGGATCTGGCTGCGGCTCGGCCAGCCCTGGGAGGCGCAGGGGCGCGACCCGACCAAATGGGAATTCTGGTTCTCGCTCGGTTACAACGGCGACACCATCGCGACCGATGATGCGACCATCGACCGGGAGGAGCTGCTTGACACGACGATGCTGGGCGCCGGCTATTACAGGTCCGTGTTGACGGGCCATGTCCAGACCAAGCTCAAGCGCGCCTTCGAAAGGTTCGACACCCAGTATGACAACGGCTGGTCCCTGCACACGCAGTTGATGAGGGACCGTCACAGCGCGGCGCCCGGGATTGCGAAAATCTCGGACTGGCTGGGCGGAGCCGATTTTCCCGGCACGTCGATCTGGAACCGTCCGCACAAGCTGCGGATGAAGGCCTGGGAGGCAAATGCCGGTGGGGATGTGGTCAAGGCGCAGATCTACCTGCTGGCCGCCGCGCACGCGGTTGAATACAACGCGCAACTGCTGGCGGATTACCTCAGCGCCACCATCGATGGCGCCGAATCCGCGGTCAAGATTCTGAAGGTTGCCAAGACCACCGGCCAGGTGGCGGAGGCGGTGCTACTGGTCGTCGGTGTCGGCGCCGGCATCAAGGCTCTGCGCGTTGCCGGCAGCAGGGCGATCAGCCAGGAAGTCCGCTATGAAGCCGCCGAACAGCTGGCCCTCAGATATGCCCGGAAGGAAGGCATTTCCGAGGCCGAGCTGAAGATGGTCCGCTATGTCCCGCAACCGAGGGGAACCGTGCTCGGCAATGTCCGCGGCGGCCACAGCGCCGGCCACGGCACCGGGTCCCACAGGTGGCCGTGATGGCCGAACAGGTGTCTGGACACTCGTGTTCGGCCACCGGCTTGGGCCCTCAATACCAGAACCCCTCCCGCCGCCAGATCGTGAAATGGCCGCGCACCGGCGGGTTCGGGGTGCCGCCGAGGATGGTGAATTCGCGGCCGCCGTGGAGGCCCTTTCCGCCGGTCTCCTTCAGGGTGACATATTCGTTGCATTGCGGGCCGCCGCTGGAACTCTGGCACATGTCGATCTGGGCACTCTTGTCGTCGATCAGCTTCCAGACCCAGTCGACCAGCGCCACATGGCCGTTCCAGACCATGAAGTCGAGCGGCCTGACCTCCTTGATGTCGTCGATGTTGATCTTGGCGACATGCTTCGGATAGTTCTTCGGCGCGACGCCGTGATACTTGTCCCACTCGCCGGTGTGGATCAGGAAATTGGCGACGAAGCCGATACAGTCCATGCCGAAAAAACGGTCCTGGACCATCGCCTGCAGCGCGGCGCAGTCGGACATCTTGTCGAAATAGATCTGCTTGATCTTGCCCTTTTGCTCCAGATCCTTGGAGCCGTCCTTCTTGGCGCGGCCGCAGACCTCGACCTTGTATTTGTCGAGCAGGTCCTTGTTCTTCAGCATGAAGTTCCAGATCTTCACGAAGGTCTTGTCGTTGCCCTGGCCCTTTAGCGCCAGGTCGATGGCGCGGCCGCCGACATGCTGGTTCAGCGTGATGCCGTCCTTGTCCTTGATCCAGCGGAAGTTCTTGAAAAAGCTGTGCGCGCTGTCATTGCCGCCATTGCCGCGGTCCTTGCACAGATACTGGTTCAGCTTGACCGGCCCGGCACTGGTGGGCAGGCCCGGGTTGATGAGCAGGTCGACATACTCATAGGGCAGGAAAAACGACTCGGCCAAATTCACTCTCCTTCAAAAGGCCCCCGTAACTGCCCCTTGATTGACGCATGTACCGGCGGTGCCGTCGGCAATTGGCGGTGCCGGCACCCTGAGGCAAATACGGGGAGCGTGTCTGTCGTCTGGATCACAAAAGTGTCGTCGGGGATCCCTGAAAGACCGGGCTGCCGAACGCCGTGATCCCTTCCGGCTTGGCTGTGCATGCGGGGGGCAGGCTGCCGCGCCTCAAGACGGAACACGCTCAGTTCCAAACCCGGCGATTGCTGGCCGGAACAGGATTGCCTAAGCTTCCATCATCGGCTTTGGTCCAAAGGGGAAGCAATTCCTGGTTGAGGCCGGTCTGGGGCGGTCGGCAAGACCGGGATGGGGCGACTTGAGGGAGATACTATCGTGAGGAAGTTTGAAATCGAGGAACTCTCGTTCGACGAATTTGACGAGCAGATCAACCCGCCGCCCGCCGAGACGGAATTCGACAGGGTGGTGGACGAGGCCTTGTCCAGGCGTGGCTTCCTGGGCGGGGTGATGGCCTTTGGCGCGGGGTCCTTCGTGCTCGGCACAGGCGTCCTTGCACCCGATGAGGCCGCTGCGCAGGGATCGCGCCTGGGCTTCAGGCAGGTGGCCGCCAACACCCTGGACGAGATCACGGTGCCGGAAGGCTATTCCAGCCAGGTGGTGGTGCGCTGGGGCGATCCGATGTTCTCCGGCGTGGCCGACTTCGATCCGGCGACGCGCGGTACCGGCGAGAGCCAGGCCGGTGCCTATGGCGACAACATCGACGGCATGGCCCTGTTCGAACTGGGCGACGCGACCGTTCTTGTCAACAACAACGAATACACCAATCGCAAGATCATCTGGGGCAACCGGCCCGACGGCGCGGCCGAGACCGATGACGATGTGCTCAAGGGCATGATGGCCCACGGGGTCTCCATCGTTGAAATCGCGAGGGGCGACAACGGTTGGGAGATGGTCAAGGACGGCAAGTACAATCGCCGGATCACCCCGGACACGGAGATGGAGATCACCGGTCCCGCCGCCGGCCATGCCCTCATGCAAACCGCGGCAGATCCTTCAGGCACGTCGAGCAAGGGCACCTGGAACAATTGCGGCAACGGCCGCACGCCCTGGGGCACCTACCTCGCCTGCGAGGAGAATTTCAACGGCTACTATTCCTCGTCCGATCCGGACATCGAACGGACAGACGCCCAGAAGCGCTACGGCATCAATGTCGAGGACTGGGGCTACGGCTGGGCCAGGATCGACGAACGGTTCGACATTGCCAGGCATCCGAACGAAGCCAACCGCAACGGCTGGGTGGTCGAAATCGATCCGGCAGATCCAACCTCCACCCCGAAGAAGCGAACGGCGCTCGGGCGCTTCAAGCATGAAAATGCCGAGGTCGTGGTCAATGGCGACGGGCATATCGTGGTCTATATGGGCGACGACGAACGCGGCGAGTTCCTGTACCGGTTCATTTCCGATGGTGTTTATGCCGAGGGCGCCGACAATTCGGACCTTCTCGCCGACGGAACGCTCTATGCGGCCAGGTTCCACCCGGACGGCACAGGTGAATGGCTTGCCCTGACGCCGGAGACCACCGGCATGGCGTCTGCCGCCGAGGTGGCGATCCATGCCCGGATGGCGGGGTCCGCGGTCGGCGCCACGACCATGGACCGGCCGGAATGGGTCGCCGCCAATCCGAAGAAGGCGGAAGTTTACTGCTCCCTGACCAACAACAAGAACCGCGCGATCAAGCCGAATGCGGGCGGCGATGCCACTCCGGCGATGGGGCCGAACCCGCGCGCGGAGAACAATTACGGTCAGGTCGTCCGCTGGTGGCCCGCCGGCGGCAACCACACCAGCGACAGCTTCACCTGGGACCTGTTCGCGCTGGCCGGAAACCCGACGGTTCATGAGGATGCCTATGGCGGCTCGGTGAACATCAATGACGGCAACATGTTCAATTCGCCCGACGGGCTTTTCTTCGACACCAAGGGACTGCTCTGGATCCAGACCGACGGCAACTACTCCAACGAGGAGGACTTTGCCGGCCAGGGCAACAACCAGATGCTGGTCGGTGATCCGGCCACCGGCGAGATCAAGCGCTTTCTGGTCGGCCCGAACGAATGCGAAGTGACGGGCGCGGCCATGTCGTCCGACGGCAAGACGCTGTTTGTCGGGATCCAGCATCCGGGCGAACGCGGCAATTCGCACTGGCCGGAAGGCGGTGACAGCGTCCCGCGCTCCGCGGTCATCGCGATCACGCGGGACGACGGACTGCCGCTCGGCTGATCAAGGCAACAGTGCTGGCGCGGAGCAGGCCGCGCCGGCGCGATGCTTGTCAGATGCGCATGCGCGGCACGTCGTTCGGGTCGAGACGGAGTTCGATCAGGAGGGGAGCGTCCCGGGTCTCGATGGCCTCGATCGCGGTTTCCAGGTCTGCCGCGGACGTGACGGTAAGGCCCTTGCCGCCAAGCGCGGTGGCGACTGCGGCAAAGGAGGGCCAGTCGAACATGGCCAGGCCCGGATCCATCGCCCGGTCGAGAAACTGGATATGCTCCGCGCCGTAGGCGCTGTCATTGGCAACGATGACGATCAGGTCCTGTTTCAGCCGGACCGCCGTGTTGAACTCGTTGATGCCGCCCATCATGAAACCGCCATCGCCGGTGAACAGCACGACAGGCCGGTCCGGTGCCGCAAAGCCGGCTCCGAGCGCCTCCTGCAGGCCAAGTCCGATGGAACCGAAATTGGCGGTGACCAGGAAACTCCTGGGGTCGGGAGCGGAAACCCGGCACCAGACCTCGGTCATGAAGCGGCCGCCATCCGTTGCCAGGATCCGGTTTTTGGGCAGCACCTGTTCCAGCCGGTCGAGGGCGTGCACATAGTTGACATAGCCCTCTTTCGTGGCCTCCGCCTTTGCCGGCGGATGGGCGGTCAGCTCCGTCCCGTCGAGTTCCCTCGTGAAGCCGCTCGGCGGGATCTCGGCTTCGTCCAGCCAAAAGAGGAAATTGTCCGCCGTCAGCCCGGCATCGGCGACCAGCGCCGCGTCGGCGTGATAGTTCTTGCTGACCTCGGCGACAGTGTCATTGACCTGCACAACGCGCTTGCCCCGCATCAGCGCGCCCCGGTCGGTGGTGAAATGATGCAGGCTGGCACCGAAACAGACGATGCAGTCGGCCTTGTCGATGGCGTCATAGGCGGCGGGCGTGCTCAGCGTGCCGAAAATGTCCATGTTGTAGGCATGGCCGTTGAACAGGCCTTTTGCCTTGAGTGTTGTCGCCAGCGGTGCCTCCAGCCGGTCTGCCAGTTCGATCAGCTTGTCGCGGGCATCGATGGCGCCGCCGCCGGCCAGGATCACCGGCCGCTTCGCGGACGCGACCATGCCGACCGCCGCGTCGAGATCGTCTCCCTCCGGCACATAGGCCGGCGCGCTGAAGGCCTTGAAGACGGTGGTCTCGTGGGCAACCTCCTGCCACATGAAGTCGGCGGGCATGTTGAGCACGATCGGCCGTTTTTCCACCTGTGCGCGGTAGAAGGCGTGGGCGACGTCCCGGGCGGCGGTCTCCGGCGCGCGCAACTGCTCGAAACCCGCACCGGTCACCTTGACCAGCTCGCGCTGGTCTATGTTCTGGAGGTTCTGCGGGTTCATCACCGGCGTGTCACCGGCCAGCAGCACCATCGGGACATGACCGCGCGCACCTTCCGTCAGCGCGGTAACGCAATTGGTCAGGGCCGGACCATGGGTCACCGTGGCAACGCCCATCCTGCCGGACACATGCGAATAGGCCAAAGCCATCAGCACAGCGCTGCCTTCGAACGACACCGGCACGAAGGTGCCCTTGCCGGCACGCACATAGTGGTCGACCATGAACAGGTTGGCATCGCCCATCAGGCCGAACATCGTGTCGATGCCCTGGTCCAGAACGGACTGTGCAATCGACTGATAGGTGTAGCTCTTGTCGGACATGTCCTTGTTTCTCCCGGCCTGCCTCGGTCTCGCACGCTCGCGAGCGCGTCGGAAAACAGAAATAAGTTACATTTGCAACTTTCTCTATTCGAGATCGGGACCCAGTTCAATCGCTTTGCGGGATGCGTTCAAACGAGTACGGTGTCAGCCCGGACAAGCGCGGCGCAGAACCGGGGCCTGCTCGCAAGGCTGTTTGTCGAAGTAGATGATTTTGTCCGTGTGAGCCGGTGCTCTGGAAATGAACGGACCCCGGGTCTCGCTACGCTCGCACGGGGTGACACTGGAGCGGAGCAATGCTTCTGCGTATCGGACCAGCGAATATTTTAGGTTCCGGTTTGCCGCGCCACTTCCATTAGTCCCGGCAGAACCTGTTCCACCAGCGCCGCCGCGGACCCGTGCGGGTCATAGACGGCGAAGCGGTCGATGTCGAAGGTTTCGGCGCCGGCCACCTCGTATAGCTCCCCGCCGGCAAGGGCTTCGGCCACCAGGTGCCGGGGGCAATAGGCCATGCCGCCGCGTCGCTTCAGATAGGCGATCCCCATCGTGGCATTGCTGAGGAAAAAATGCCCGGAGCGGTCGCCAAGCAGATCCGCCGTTGCGGCATCATATTGGGGGCCGAGCTGGAAATTCAGGAACATCGGCAGGTCCGGGTCGCTTGCCCGGCAGGGCCGGTCGGCCACAAGAACCATCTTTTCCGGTGACAGCGGCACGGTTTCCAGTTTCGAACCGTGGGCTTTTTCGTGGGTGATCGTCAGGTCGAGAACCTGCCGGCGCACGAGGTCGATGGCGTTGCTGTCATGATCGAAATTCAGCGTCAGCGGCAACTTGCCCAGGTTGGTTTCGGCCCAGACCGTCAGCTCGACCAGGAGCGGGTCCCAGATCGAGAGCTGGCAACCGATCCGAAGCGCCAGCCGGTTGGCGAAGCGGCGTCCGATACTGCCGGAAATCTGTTGCCAGTTGGCCAGCATCTGCTCGCTCAACGGGCGCAGGTATTCCCCCGCTTCGCTCAGCCTGGTTCCACCGGCGCCGCGCACGAACAGTTCCACGTCAAGTTCCTCTTCCAGCGCGCGGATGCGGCTGGAAACGGCTGCCTGCGTGATGTTCAGCCGGCTCGCCGCCCGGTGAAAGCTCTCCGCCTCTGCGACGGCCAGGAAGGTTTTCAGGTGTTTCATATCCATGACGAGCAATATTTTCTTTCGGATCGAAAAGAACAATCGATTTTTCCGATCAACTGGAAAGAAGCTGCCTGGGATGTTTGAGGTGCCTGAACCAGGCTTCGGCAAGGTGTGCCGGCTGGCTGCCGGGACCGGCCTGAGGCCGGTTCCGGTCGCGGTCCCCGCTGGTCACAGGCCCGGAAAATCGTCCCCGAGCCTGTCGGCGTAGCAGCCCTCGAAAACATGTGTTCCGGCATGGCGGACCGTGGTTTTGCTGTCCAGCCAGATCGTCCCGCCGCAGCCTTCGACCCAGCGCATGCTGAAACTCTGGTCGTTGTGCAGGAACTGCCGTTCGTCGGGCGGTGTCAGGTGGCCGAAGAAGTCGTACCACTCCAGGTCCCTGTGCCCCGGGATCAGCGCCATGTCGGGATATTTCTTGACCACGCCCCGTTCCACCATTGTCTCGGGAACCTTGCGGCTCACGAGGGCAAGCCCCTGCCCCGCGGCGGGGATCGACAGGAAACCGTTGCGAAGCTCCGGCCGCCAGGGTCTGTTGTGGAAGTCGCGGAGCTGGTGATTGTAGGTCATGCTGCGGGACACGAGCGTCTCGACCGGGGTTCGCACGGCTTCCGGCAATCCGCTCTCCGCCTCAATCAGGCGCCTCAACTCGGCCCAGTTGTAGTATTTCTGGGGGTAGGCCGTGCAGGCAAAATCGGCGCCGAGTGCGATCAGCCTCCAGACCGCGTCCGGCGTGAACTCCATGTCGGAATCGAGCATCAGCATATGGCTGTAGACAGGGTTGGTCAGGAACTTGCTCATCAGGTGATTGCGGTTGATCACCTGGTCGGCCGTGTCATAGGTGTCGAACGAAAAAGGCAGCCCGTGCCCCTGAAATTCCTGGGTCAGCGCAAGCAGCGATTTGACCGTTGCAAGGGCGACCTGCGTATGCGCGGGCATCGCGATCATGATGACGAGCGGTGTCGGTTCGTCCGCTTCACTTTCCATAGATCTTGACCTCGACGGAGCCGGTCACCTCCAGGGCTTCGTCGATTGCCGCCTTCAGTCTGCACCGCTGCTTGTTGAGCAGCTGGACCTTGCGGGCAAGGGCGATGTAGCTGTCATCGAAGGTCTCGCGGCATTCGGCGGCATGAAGGGCGTCCTCCACCTCCCAAAGGTCCCTGTTGACCTCGGCCAGGTCGGTTTCCAGCCGGGCGGTCACCGCGTCGAACGGAAGTCCGCTTCTCAAGCTTTTCAACCGGTCGAGCGTCTCGCCGATGGACGCGGCAAGTCTGCCCCGTTTCACGTGTTCCGCTTTCAGGGACAGAATGGACAACCGGTCACACAGTTCGCCCGGGCCGATTTCGATCAGGATCGGGGTCATCGGGGACGCTCCTTGGGCGTCACCAGCCGGCCGGGCCGAATTTTCTCAGCCTCCTTGAACAGGGAAAAGGTCTGGTTGACGTAGTTCACCACACCCTGGATTTCGCGCAGGTAGGCTTCCAGCTCGGGCGTACGTTCCGCCTCGACCAGCTGGACGGCGCGCGAATGCGGGTAGACCTCGAACATCAGGTAGAACAGCGGCTCCCCGCGCCGCAGCGAGAGCGGTCTGCCGGTGTCGTGCCATTCGAAGGCCCAGGTGAGCGTGCGTGGCCACACATTGATGGGAAACCGCCCCGGCACCATGACGCCGGGGGGCGGTGTGCTTGTGTAATGCAGGAAGGGCGGCAGCTGGGACATGTAGACCGGCTCATCCGCAACGAAGACATACGGAAGACGCAGTTGCATCATCGGCCGGTCCGGATGACGCCATTCCTCCCGGGGATGAAGGTGAACCAGGTGCACAAGCGCATCGTCGCGGACCGGGGACAGTGCGCCGTCGCGGTTTCTGACCGCCGGTTCCCCGAAGTCCGTCTCGCACAGCTCGAGGGTCAGATCCACCGGGCACACCACCTCGAACAGGCGGTTTTCAAGCCCGAGCACCGCCGGACAGGCGGAGACGGACTTGGCATGGGATCGAGGACCGGACGCGGACTTGAGCCGGCGCGGGGGCTTGAAGACAAGCTGCGAGTCTGGCGGGTCGAGAAGCCAGCCGACGGTCGCGGGACCCTCCCTGGCCGCGTCTCCCGTGTCGACTTCCAGCGCGACACTGAAACGCGCGTTGGCTCCGGCGACGTGCCCGGCATCACCGCCGTTATCGCCGGAACTGGGCACTGATCCAGGGCGGAGCTGGGAGCCAGCGATTCAGGCTCTGGTCGAGATAAAGACCCGTCATCTGATTATAGGTAATGGTAACCGGTTGCCGGGTCGACGGATGCGTGATGTTGCGTGTGACGATCTGCGGGACGCCCCTGTTGTGCGGTCCGCCGGGGTTGGGCCTGCTGAACGCACCGCCCGCATAGACGGTGTTCATCACGCCCCTGCCGCCGGCGTAGATCGTGTCCATGATGCCCCTGCCGCCGGCGTATACGGTGTTCATGACGCCCCTGCCGCCGGCATAGACGGTGTTCATGACACCCCTGCCACCGGCATAGACGGTATTCATGATACCCCTGCCGCCGGCATAGACGGTGTTCATGACACCTCTGCCGCCGCCATAGACGGTGTTCATGAAACCCCTGCCACCACCGTAAACGGTATTCATTGCGCCTGATTTTCCTGGAAAGAAGGTGTTTCCATGCGCGTGTCGAGGGGGCGCGTGGCCTGCTACAAGCGTGTTCGAGTGCATCTGTCCCGGCCGGCTGCCCATTTCCCAGTCGTTCACCGACCGGCGTCCACCGCCGAGCTTCGAAATATCCTGGTCAATGCCTGGTCTCTTGCGGTAAACCAAAGCGTCAATCCTTTAACAAGTATCGTAAAAATTATAGCTGCGCTCCGGGGGGAGTCAACTTGAGCGGTGCTGTGAGATTACGCAGGGTTCATCTGAGAATTTGACAAGTTCATCGCTGACCCGGGCCATGACATCCTGCCACTGGCGTGGCCGGCTCTGCCGGAAAAACCGCATGGACGGATACCAGTCCGACAGGCTGCCCTCGAAGCCGTGGTACCAGTGCGCGAATGTATCCAGCAGAACCCAGACAGGGGTGCCGAGCGCGCCGGCTATGTGCGCCACGGCGCTGTCGGTCATGATGATCAGGTCGAGAGCCTCGATCAGTGCGGCGGTTTCTGCAAAGTCGTAATCGTCGCAATCGATGATCAGGTCGCCGAAACCACCCTCGATCAGTTCCCGCTGGGGCGGTCCCTTCTGAAGACTGTAGAGCTGGACGAAAGGCAGCTCGGCAAGTGGCAGAAAATCGCGCAGGCCGGCTGCCCTGTCTGCGTTGCCGCCATAGTCGACATTTCCGGACCAGAGAATGCCGACGCGAAAGGGGGCCTTTGCACGGGCGAGCAGGGCATCCAGGCGCCCGTCCGGTGCCGGGATGCTGCGCAGTTTCGGAGGCGAATGGTGCGCGGGATCGCTCACGACGAGCCGTGCCGGCAGGGACAGGATCGGGATCCAGTAATCGTAATCGCACTGGCTGTCCGCCTCCCCGACCCAGTGATCGACACCGTCCAGATCGGCAAGCAGACTTGTGAGCGCAGGCCGGGTCTTCACGTGTACCTCGCCTCCCGCGGCCTTGATCCCGGGAAGAAAGCGCGCGGCCCAGATGATGTCTCCATGTCCTCCCTCGGGGAGCACCAGAACCGTCTTGCCTTCGAGGGGCTCCCCCGTCCACATGGCGGTTCCTTCAGGTGCGCCGGGGAAAGGATCCGGCATCGGACGTTGCTCCCAGAGCGGCCAGCCTTCGCCGAATTGTCTCTCGCCCAGCAGCAGCCAGGCGGCTTCGACCGCCGCGCTCCGGTCCCTTGCATCGGCGGCCAGGAGTTCCCGGAACGCCACAAGCGCTTCTGTTCTTTTGCCGGCCCGGGAAAGAGCAACGGCGAGAAGATAATGGGCTTCGCGATCACTCGGCCGGATTGCCAGCAGGCGTCGGGCGGACACTGTGGCATCGACGGGGCGCCCGGCCTGAAGGTAAAGCCCGGTCAGACGATACAGCGCATCGACGGCTGTCGGTCCGATCTGCGCGGCTCGGACGAGGCAGGCTATCGCCGCCGTCTCTCTTTCCGCGTAAAGGTGGGTCTCCGCCTGAAGCAGCCATGCCTCGCCATGGTCCGGACAGATCTCCAAGCAGGCATCGGCAAGGGATCTCGCCGTTTCGGTCTGCTCCCGGCCAAAGGACCGCAGCGCCATCTGATACAATCGGTCGGCCAGGAAATGATTGTCCTTCCCGGTCATGTTCTTCTCCAGGCAGAGGCGGCGCAATAAATCTCGTCCGTTCCGATGAACTCGGTGACTGCGTAGCCTTTGCCGGCCATGAAGCGGGCAATGTCCGGATTTCCGGTGTTGTTCTCGATGCTCCAGGCGGTCACTGGCACGCTTTCGAAGGGGAATGCCTCGAGAACCGCGCGTTCACCGCCTTCCACATCGAGCGAGACATAGTCGATCCGCTCGATCCCGGCATCCCGAAGCAATTCACCGATCGTGCGAACCTCGACGCGGACCTGCTGCTCGCTATGCTCCGGATGCCGGCGGACAACCTCGAGCATCTCCTGGTCGTAGCTGGTTTCCAGCCCGCTCATCTGGGTATAGCCGGACAGCACCTCGATGAAGGCGGCGGTCGTCGTGCCATCACCCGCCGCGACCCGGCGGCAAGCACAGGTTCGGCTCCTGCTGGCTATTGCGAAGGGGAGGGAGGCAGGCTCCACGAGCAGACCGTTCCAGCCGAGAGACCGTTCGAAAAACAGTGTGTTCGACCCCGTGACGCCGTCATAGCCGCCAATGTCGACAAAGGTTCCGCCCGTCCTGTTTGTGAAGAACTCCTCATGCACGAACCTGTCCTGACCGGACTGGCTGTGGAACGGGGCATGCAGGCCGAGGCATTTTTCGACGATCCAGAGATCGTGCCGAAGGGCGCCTCTTTCCGGGCCGAACACCCGGGTGAGAGCGGCTGCAAGCGCTGACTGTTGCCTTTTCAGGTCGTCGACAGACCAGCCATCGGACGAAGGGGAGATGCTCATATCCAGACCCGCAATTCCGTCATCGCCTTCCGGCGCACCGGCTCAAGTTGCCCCGGGGGCAGATGCAGGAGACCACAGCTGAACGAAAAACACCATCTGCGGCTCCCGTCCACGGCTGCCTGCTGGCTTCACCCGTGTTGACATTCTGCCGGACGAACCCGGTTCCTTTCGAACGATTTTTTCTATCATATCGATAAAAACAATCAGTTTTTACGATCACGTGCGCTCTGCTAGCGTGTCGCCAAACGATCACTGGAGGCCCGCATGCTCGACAAGACCCGCAAACCTGAATGGACGCGAATGGAAGATGCCAGCAAGGAGGACTTTCTGGCGGTCATGGAATACGACGAGGACTTCAACGCCGGTCTTGTCGACCGCATCATCTCGATGCTGAAGTCGTTGGACGAGGACTGGACGCCCTATCCGATCAACCGCTACCAGCATTCCCTGCAATCGGCGACCCGTGCCCATGAGGACGGCGCCGCGGAAGAGATCGTCGTCGCCGCGCTGATCCATGATATCGGTGACATCCTGTCTCCCTACAATCACGGCGAACTGGCCGCGGCCATGGTGCGCCCCTACGTCTCCGAAAGGACCCGCTGGATCCTCGAGCATCACTGCGTCTTCCAGGGCTATTACTACAATCATCATCTGGGTGGAGACCGCAACGCCCGCGAGAAATACAGGGACAGTCCCTATTACGAGGACTGCAGGTATTTCTGCCACACTTACGACCAGGCGTCCTTCGATCCGGACTATCCGTCGAAACCGCTGGAGTTCTTCGAACCGATGCTGCGCCGTGTCTTCTCCAACAGGAAGGGGCACCTGGAGCTGAACGAACGCGCGGACGACTGACGGTCTAGGCCTGGATTCTCGCCGCCAAGAGCCCGAAAGCCGGTTGTTTCAGCAATCCGGCCGTAGCCGACGCTGAAACCCATTTCCGGGTCCGGTGGTTTTCTTCCCAATCCGCGCCGTCCAGCACCTTGCGGACCTCCATCGGGTAGACCGTCACCTCGCAGGTGGCGCCCCATTTTTCATAGGAGAAACTGCCGAGCGGGACGTGTCCGACGGTGCCTTCGACACCTGCCTCCTCCCGCGCCTCGATCCGTGCGGAGGCTGCGGGGGAGAGGCCCGGCTCGACGATGCCCTTGGGCATTGTCCAGTGACGGCCGCTGGACGAGCCGACGATCAGCACCTCCGTGCCTTGGGATGTGCGCCGGAAGGGGATGACGGCGGACTGGCGGTAATAGTAGGCCGGACGCGGACGGCGCTCCGGCCCGTCCGGCGCGGGATAGGGAAAGAGATCAGGCAGGTCCCCGGCGGCAACCAGGGCGATCAGGTCGGCGGGATCCGGTGTCGCGTCAAGGCGAAACAGCACACCGGGGCCCGTCTCCATTTCGAGCCCGAGGCCTCTCAGGAGCCGTTTCACCTCTTCGGGCAAGGCCACGAGCAACGGCCTGCGGCAGCCCGCAAGTTCGGGCAGGCCACCGCTGGCGAGTGCGGCCGACGGCTTCAGGCCGCGCGTGGTCCAGCCAGCGGCCTTGAGCGCCTTCTCGGCGCTGATGCGGGCCCGCGTCGCCGGGCTTGCCAGCACACGATCCGGACGCAGGCGCCGTTCCCCGAGATACGCACCGATCTTCTGGACCTGCCGTTTGCCCTTGCTGCGCAGGGGGCAGTCGGCAGGCGCGCCGTGCCAGTCCTTTTCGCCGAGGCCGGCACAGAGGATCATCAGTTCCATGATGGTCTCCTTTGGGGGCAGTCTAGCGGGGTCTCCCGAGGCTGTCACAGGAAGGCCGGAAGGCAAGGAGCGTCAAACCCGATTGAATGTGTCGGGCCCCGGCATCGTCGGGTTCCGAATATCGGCATACTGGTCTGCCGGGAGAGAACTTGTTGGAACTCTTTGCCTGTTCATCCGTTGAGTCCGTGGATCCAAAACCAACAACGGAGGATCGAATGACTGTTGAATTGAACGTGCTCAGCCCGAAATACCGCAAGGAAGCCGAGGCGGAAGCGAAGAAGATCCGCAAGGTGGCAGAGAAGACCAATGCGGGCGGCCAGCTGGGTGGAACGTTTTTCGGTCAGGAGCCGGATGACGGCATGGCGCCGCCGAAATCCGTACGCGCTTCACGAGGCTGATCGGAACCGCCGCTGAGGGCGGACTTTGATGAGCCGGGATCTTCCCGGCTCATTGCATTTTGAGTTTGAGCATTCCCAGAATTCCCAGTGCCGGCCCGACGGCCATCACAGCGAACACGCCCGGCCAGCCGATCAACTCGGCGCCGAAGGGTGTCAGTTGAACCGTGGCGAAGGTCAGGGCAAACCCGAGCGCGGTCTGAAATGTCATCAGGCTGCCGGCCTGGTCCGGCGGCGCGAAATCCGCAACCAGTGCCGAAAACTGTGCGGAATCCGGCAGGATCGCGGCCCCCCAGACCAGGACGCAGACAATCGTCAGCCAGGCCGGTCCACCGAAGGTGAGTGCGGAGGCGAGTGCCGCAGTGCCGCTGATGGCCATTGCGAGGATGGCAATATTGGCCTTTCCGACGCGGTCGGCGGCAAGTCCTGCGACGATGCAGGCCGCACCGCCCGCCGCAATCGACAGGAAGGCGATCAGGCGGGACAGCGGGACGGCCTCGTCTTCGGGCATTTGCGCGCCGAAGGACGCGGCCAGCGCCACGCCGATCCAGGCCCACATGGCATAAAGCTCCCACATATGGCCGAGATATCCGGCATAGGCGTAGCGGATCTTCCTGTTCGTCCAGGCGGTGAGGATCGCGCCCATCTTCATCCGCGGCGCCTTGGCGTGAAAGGGGCCGAGACCTACGAACAGGCACAGGACACCACCCGCGGCGGCGGCAATCGAGGCGACGGACAGGCTCCAGCGCCAGTCCGCGCCGCCCAGAAGGGCCAGCAGGTGCGGTGCCGCCGAGCCGAAGGTCAGGGCCCCGACGAGTGTGCCGACCAGCAGGCCGCGATCCTTCTGTCCCCAGCCGACAGCGATTTTCATGCCGACCGGATAGACCCCCGCCAGCAGTGCGCCGGTGGCGAAGCGTGCGAAGATCGTGATGGCCCCTCCCGGCTCAAACACAAGCAGGCTGGCGTTGAAAACGGCAGCGGTGATGGCGCTGAACGCAAAAAAGCGCCTCGGGTCGATCCGGTCGGCCAGGCCTAGCAGCGCCGAGGTGACGGCACCGACCACGAAACCGATCTGGACGGCGCTGGACAGCGCCGCCTGGGCGAATTCGGCAATGTCGAATTCACGGGTCAGGTCCGGCAGGATCGCGGCGGACATGAACCACAGGCTCATGCCGGCAATCTCGGCCAGCATCAGGAGGCCGAGCGAGCGCCACTTTCCGGCAAATTCACCCGGCAAGGCCGAGCTCCTTCTGCTGCTTCCTGGTCAGCTTGGCCGCGATGATCTTGTGCGCGGCGACGATATAGGCCTTCAGGTCCTCGTCCGGGAGGGCGCCTTCCTTTTCCAGCTGCACCCACTTGGCCCGCGCAAGATAGGGGGCCGGGATCAGCCCGTCCTGCTGGGTCAGGAGCGCATATGAGATGTCCGAACACTTGAAGCTGAACCGCGGCAGGTCGCCTTCGCCCCAGCCTGAGCAGATTGCGAAGATCTTTCCACCGACTTTCCAGACCGACGCATTGCCCCACTGGATCACGTGGCTGGTCGCCGGCAAGGACTTGCAAAAGGCGTCGAATTCGTCACGGGTCATTGAAAGGCTCTGTGGCAGAAACTGGAAGGCGCGCCAAGATGGCCTGCCGTGCCGAATTGCGCAAGAACACGCCGGCTCAAAAAAACTTGTCACACATTCCGCTCCGCCTGCCTCTAACTTCATGAAGCGACAAACAACGGATGCACAAGATGACTGTAATCTCCGTATCGGCAGACGAGGTGAAGGCGGCCCAGGACGGCGACCGGCGGGCATTGGAAGGGGTTCTTTCCGGTGTTCAGGACCAGGTTCATCACCTGGCGCGGCGTATCCTGGTCAACCCGGAGGACGCCAGTGAGGCCACCCAGGAAATCCTGATCCTTGTCCTGACAAAGCTGTCGACCTTTCGTGGTGACAGTGCCTTTTCCACCTGGGTCTACAGGGTGGCGGTCCGCTATCTTCTGGGCGCGAGGAAGATCCGCGACAGGGAACTCGGGCTGACTTTCGATGTGTTCGCGGCCGACCTGGAAACCGGACTGGTCGCCGACCCGCCGCACGCCCCGGACCAGGCGCTGCTTTACAACGAGCTGCGGGTATCCTGCACCATGGCCATGCTCTTGTGCCTCACCATGGATCTCCGCCTGGCCTATGTGCTTGGCGACATCTTCGAGCTCGACCATGGCGAAGCATCGGAAATCCTCGAGCTGACCCCGGCAGCCTATCGCAAGCGGCTGTCGCGCGCACGGCGCGAGGTGATGGACTTCACCTCCAGCCATTGCGGTCTTGTCAGCGGACAGGCGAAATGCCGCTGTCCGCGCCGTCTTCCCGCCGCGGTTGCCGCCGGCCGGATCAACCCGGACCAGACGCCCAATTCGGCCGGCTCGACGGAGAGTTACAGCGAGGTCAGCCACCGTATCAGCTCGGTAATCGACAGCCTGAAGTCGTTCGAACTGCAGCGGGCGGTTCCCCAGCAGCGCTGTCCGGTCGAGATCCGCACCCAGCTCACAGAAATCCTGTCGCCGCCGCTCTAGGGCCTGTGGGAATCCTAAATCCCCACCGGCCCTAGGCCACGAGACGGATCTGCCAGAAATTCACTTCTTCAACCAGCCAGGCGACGGGCGGGACTGGCACCGCCGTGCCTGAAACAGGAACCAATCCGATGTCCCGAAAAATCCGGACCTCGCTTGCAGCCGCCACGGCGGCAATCCTTTCCATTTCCACACCGCTCCAGGCAGAAGGAACCCGTGACATGACGGCGGATGAGAAAAACGTGCTTGCCCTGATCCAGTCCATGACCAGCTCGTTTGAAAAGGGCGACATAGAGGCGGTCATGCAGACCTACGAACCGAAGCAGAGCATTGCCTTCCAGCCCGGCGAACCTGTCTCCGACAGCACATTGTCCCGGCAAATGTTCGAGCAGTTCCGCGCGATCTCGCCGGAATTCTCCTATTCGGGCCACGAGGTCATCGTGGAAGGCGACATTGCAGTCCATGTCGCGCCCTGGCAGATGACCGGAACCGATCCCGAGGGCAAGGCGGTGACCGGATCGGGGCTTTCCATTGCCGTCCTGCGCCGCCAGTCCGACGGCAGCTGGAAAATGGTCATCGACAATCCCCATGGCAGCCGGCTGCTGCTGCCGGCGGCACACTGACGCCCGCCGGCCGCGGTTCCTTCAGGAGCGCGGCCGGTACAAGGCGCGGCGGCCGGGCATGACGGAACTCGGGACACTGGGCCAAGCCACTGGGCCCGTCCTGCTGCCTTGTCCCGTGGTCGGCATCTTGGCCCCCGCGGCCGCGACGCCGGCCGCGAGACCGGCCAAGGCACCATCGCAGGCATTTCAATACGAACAGCCGCCGCCGCTTGCGGACCCGTCGCAGATGCCTCTGCAGCATCAGGTGATGTTCGGGAATGTCTGCCGGCCAGAACTCCGCATGGTGCGGATAAAGGGACCTGACGGGATCATCCCAGCGGCGCGCACGGTTGGGCTTGCCGGATTTTTTCCGGGGCAAGGAATAGGGAAAGAGCATCTGCCGCTCCCTTCGATTTCGTTTGAAATTTGAGATTATATGAGAATAATTTCATATCTTGAGGCTAGTCTCATGTTTTCTATGTGAAAATAAAGTTGCAGAAATGAAACGAAATCTCGACTGGGAAGATCTCCGCCTGTTTCTTGCCGTTGCGAAGGCTGGTGGCCTTGCCGGCGCCGCCCAAGCAACCGGCGTGAGTCCGGCGACCCTGGGCCGGCGCGTGACGGCCCTCGAAAAGAGCCTGAATGTCCGCCTGGTCGAGCGCGAGGCGCGGGGATACCGGTTGACCGGGGCGGGACACGAACTGCTGATCCAGCTCGACGCCATGGACCAGTCCGCGCGGGCAATCGACCTCTGGCGGCAGGGGGGCGGCACACGCCGCAGGGTCCGGATTTCCGCGGGAGACTGGACCATGCGCCTTCTGCTGGATCATCTGGATAGCTTCTGGTCGCCGGAGCTTGACTGGCGCCCCGAATTCCTGGCCGACCCGCGTGACCGGGATATTGCAAGGCGGCGGATCGACATCGGGGTGCGGAACCGGCGTCCCGAGCAGGAGTGGCTTGCCGGACGGAAGGTCGGCACGGTCGAATTTGCGGTCTATCAGGCGACGGGCGTGCCGCCGGGACAGGACATCGGCTGGGTGGGGCTGGTGGAGGAAGAGGCCGGTTTCCCGACAGCCACCTGGATCCGGGAACACCACGGTGAGGACGTGATCGTGACTCTCAACAAGGCGACCTATGCTCTGGCATTGGTGCGCAAGGGACAGGTGCGCATGGTGCTGCCCTGTTTTGTCGGTGACGGTTTTGACGACCTCAAACGCGTTTCCGAACCGATCGAGGAGCTGAAAACGGACCGCTGGCTGGTCATGCACCAGGACGAGCGTCATGAGCCCGAGCTGCGCCAGGCCATTTCCGCGTTGGCGAAACTGTTGAAACAAAACCCGATTTTAACTTCGGGCGCATGAACAATTCACAGAAGGTTGACAGAAGAACCGCTGTAATACCCGGTGCCTTGAATCAATTTTAACGAAGCTCCATATTTAATAGTGAACGGAACCGGTTGGTTCCGGTCCGGATGCCTTTGAAAAGGGTCCGGGCGCAAGGTCGCTTCGACAAGGACTTTGAGGATGTCACGCATGTCAGCGTTTTCTAGCCCGTTCATGCTCGGGTTTGACGATATCGAGCGCGTGCTTGATCGCGTCTCCAAGGCAGCCAATGACGGCTACCCGCCGTATAATATCGAAAGACTCCCGAAATCCGAGGGTCAGGGAGATATTATCCGGATCACTTTGGCGGTGGCCGGGTTCACGCGAGACCAGCTTGATGTCTCCGTGGAAGAGAGCCAGCTGGTGATCCGAGGCCGGCAGGTCGATGACAAGACCCGCCAGTACCTGCATCGCGGCATAGCCGCCCGCCAGTTTCAGCGGGCCTTTGTCCTGGCCGAAGGGATCGAGATCCTTGGAGCCGACCTGAAGGATGGACTGCTGTCCATCGATCTGGCACGTCCCGAA
Organism: Roseibium sp. Sym1; assembly: GCF_027359675.1. NCBI lineage: Bacteria > Pseudomonadati > Pseudomonadota > Alphaproteobacteria > Hyphomicrobiales > Stappiaceae > Roseibium > Roseibium sp. Sym1. Next base: position 843,711 of record NZ_CP114786.1, on the reverse strand, counting down.
CCTGAACGTGTCATAAAAAAAATAGAAATCTCCAACGGCGAATAGACCCTCGTCGGCCAACAGATGGAGAAAGCTGATGCACGACCCCAATAGCCCCTCGTGGGCAGACATGACCGACCTGACCGAAATCATGACGGCCGATGAACTGACCGAACTTGGTACGGGCGATATCGCTTATATCAAGCCGATCAAGGCGCGGGACCTGCGCGAAATGTTCCCGGACGTCCCGCCGCTTCACGACAACATGACGCTCTATGCGCTGTTGAATGCCGACGGCACGCCGATCCTCCTGGCGGACAGCCGGGAAGCGGCCGTTGCAAATGCCTTCGAAGCCGATCTCGAAATGGCCTCGCTGCACTGAGCAACAGTCAGAACCTGAACAAAAGACACCGGCCAAACGGCCGGTGTTTTTTTGTGCGCTCGTTGCGAACAGACTGCTGCTCTCCGTCGGACTGATCGGCACGATGCCGAGGTCGCCGTACTGAATTCCACGCCAGGCTGTTTCGGGCAACCGGAAGCGCCCAACTTTCCCCGCTCGACCGATCTGAAGAATGGTCTCGTGTTGTCCGTGCACCTTCCGGATCGGGCTGATTGCAACGGCAGCTTGTAATTGTTCAACCTTATACAATCAAACAACCTGAATTACGTTGCGTTCGCATAGGTATTTTCATGTATATGCATCCTATTTAGGCATTTTTTTATTCTTTTACGTTCAGATTCGTATCGAGCCTGCCAAAAGCGGCCGATTCCTGAAGGTAAGGTAAGTAACGGATGTCAAATTTACATAAGAGCGCATCGAGCCGGTTCAAATTCAGAATCGCCCACAAGCTTGTGGCATTGCTGCTGGTCTTCAGCCTGGTCCCCGCGGCGACGATCTTCCTGTTCTATAAATTTGAGGGAAGCGAGTTCAGGCAAGCGTTCAGAAAGCCCGTCGAACAACTGGCCGTGGCGATCGGCGATGTGATCGACCGGAATTTGTTCGAGCGGTATGGCGACGTTCAGGCTTTCGCACTGAATGCTTCCGTCAAGGACACCTCAAACTGGGGAAGCACCGGCGCGGACAACCCGCTCATCCAGTCGATGAACGGATATACGACCGGTTACGGGATCTACAGGTTGATGCTGGTTCTGGATCTCGACGGCAACGTGGTCGCCGCGAATACAGTGACCGCGACGGGCAAACCGCTGGATACCGCGCCGATGATCGGCAAGAATTTCGGCAAGCAGACCTGGTTTGCCAAGGCGCGCGATCACGAGTTTCTTGTCGGCCCGAATGGCATGACCGGAACGGCCGTTGAGCAACCCGAGCGGATCGACATCGTCGCGAATTTGTACAAGGACGATGGCTATGTGATCCCGTTCTCCGCACCTATCTCCGGAACGGACGGAAAGCCCATTGGCGTCTGGGTCAACTTCGCGGATTTCGGTCTGGTCGAAGAAATCGTGGGCACTTTCTACAACGGGCTTGCCAATGAAGGCAAAAAGAGCGCGGAGATAACCGTGCTCGACCCGGAAGGTAAGATTATCGTCGATTACGATCCCGTCGGGCAAGGCTGGACCACTTACCGGCGCAATCCGGATATTATCGGGAAATTCAATCTTGCGGAAAAGGTTGAAGCCGCGCAAAAAGCCGTTGCCGGTGAAACGGGCAGCATGGACGCTGTTCATGCGCGCAAGAAAGTCGAGCAGGCAGCCGGATACGCACATTCGGACGGTGCCTACGATTACCCGGGTCTCAAATGGTCCGTTCTGGTTCGCATACCGGTCGACGAAGCCTATACCATCATCAACAAGGTCAACGAGGTGATGGTGATCGTCCTTGCTGCGGCGGTGGTCTTGATCGCCGGTCTCGGCCTGTTCGTCGGACGGGCGGCAGCCAAACCCATTCAGAAGATGACGTCTGCCATGGTCGAACTCGCCAGCGGAAGTCAGGAAGCGCTGGAGACCGTCGAGGTTCCCTCGAGCGATCGTAGCGACGAACTGGGCGACATGGCCGCGGCGGTGCAGATCTTCAAGGAAAACGCCCTGGAGCGCGTCCGCATGCGCACCGAACGCGAAGCGGAACAGGAAGCCAGGGCGGCCCGCCAGCAACGTGTCGAAGAGCTCATCTCTTCCTTCCGTGGCACCGTGCAGGACGTCCTGCAGGTGGTGGCGGCGAACACTGGCCAGATGGAAACATCCGCGGCCTCCCTGCTCGACACAGCGAACGAAACCAGCTCGCGTGCAAACAACGTTTCCGCTGCATCCGAACAGGCTTCCGCCAACGTACAGTCGGTCGCCAGTGCTTCCGAAGAAATGGCTTCGTCGATCAACGAGATCGCCCGCCAGATCAGCCAGACCAAGGCGACGGTCGAAAAGGCAAACGCGGCGACGGATGAAACCAATGCCAAGATAGGCGGACTGGCCGAGGCCGCGATGAAAATCGGCGAGGTCGTCTCGCTTATCCAGGACATTGCCGAGCAGACCAATCTTCTTGCCTTGAATGCAACGATAGAGGCTGCGCGGGCTGGTGAAGCAGGCAGAGGGTTCGCCGTCGTGGCTGCCGAGGTCAAGGAGCTGGCAACGCAGACGGCAAAAGCGACAGAGGCGATTTCGGGCCAGATCAACGGCATTCAGAGCGAAACCGAGAGCTCGGTCCAGGCAATTGCCGTGATCGCTGAAACCATGCGGGAAATCTTTGCTGCGACAGAGGCCATTGCGGCGTCGGTCGAAGAACAGAGCGCATCGACCTCTGAAATTTCGGAAAACGTTCAGCAGGCCGCCAAAGGCGCGAGCGAGGTTTCGGAGAACATCGTCGGCGTAAGCAACTCTACCGTCGAAAGCCAAAATTCCGCGGAGAAAATGCTAACGGCGACGCGTGAGGTCACCTCCAATGCGGAAAGAATGCAGCAGGTTGTCGATGCGTTCATTGCTGACGTGACCGCGGCCTGATCCAACCGTGAGCCGCTCTCGCTGAAGCTGCGGCAGGCGAGCAACCGGATGTTCTCCGTTCGCGGCGGGACTGCCGTTCTCAATGAAACGCCCGGAGAAGCCGTCTTCTCCGGGCGTGTCGTTTCGCTCTGCCGCAGGTCGCGGTGCCTGACCGGTGATCGGCCTGGTTTCAGGTCAGCGCGGGTTCCCGAACGCCGGCCTTCGACCTTGCAAGCTGGCCGGAATCGTCGTCCGGCAGCGATTTCGGCCGGTCTGGTTTTCCACCTTTTGGCGCCGCAGGCGGCTTGCGCCAGGGCTGGCTCTTGTACCAGCCGGCGACATAGGCAACCGCGATCAGGGCGAGGAAACCGAGCAGGTTGGACAGGATCTGCGGGATCCAGTCGCCCCGGCCCCAGACCATGTCGCGCAACAGGCCGGCCGCCTGGGCAATGACGAGGCTGGCCATGAAGACCGGCAGCGACTGCTGGCCGACCTTCTGGACGATCTTGACGAAGCGTCCCCACAGCGCGCCATGCCCGAGCAGGCGCTTGCCGTGCTCTCCGGCAGCCACCCAGGCAACATAGGCCAGCGCCAGGAAATGGAGATAGCGGAACAGGCCGAACTCGGTCTTGATCCACAGAGGCCGGATTGCTTCACGGATCTCGCGCGCCCAGACCCAGTCCAGGTGGTATTCGCCGTAGACCCGGAAATAGGCGAACGGGATCGTGACCAGAACCACGGCGATGCAGACGAGCACGAGGGTCCGGTTCACGGGCGGTGCCGGGATCCAGCCGCGCATGAAGGCGAAGCCGGTGAAGAACAGCATCTGCCAGGCGAATGGATTGAAGAACCACTCCCGGTCCGACCAGGGTTCCGCCGGAAGGCTGAGAAGATCGAACTGGGACGCGAGCCAGAGACCGATGGACACGGCGAAAGCGGCTTTGACCGAATACCGTGCCGCCAGCATGATCACCGGGATCAGCGCCAGGATGACCACATACATCGGCAGGATGTCGAAATAGTTCGGCACCCAGGTGAGTGTCAGAAGGCCCGGCAAGGACACTTCGGTCTTGTCGTAGAGGTGCCACAGGTTGAGCGACGCCACGTAATCCTGGGTCAGGCCGCAGCAGTCGTTCAGGAAGTTGCTTTCATGCAGCATCACCAGGCCGACGGCAATCACCAGGAACTGGCCGATATGGGCCCAGTAGACCTGCCACATGCGATGCAGGATCCGGGCCGCCCCCATGCCCCAGCCGTGAATGTCGAAGATCTTGCCGAAGGCAATCGCCGACGCCATTCCGGAGCAGAAGACGAAGATTTCCGTGGCATCGGAAAAACCGAACCGGGCGGGAATCCAGAGCGTCCACCAGTTGTTGGGCAGATGAGCAACATAGATGATGAACATTCCCAGCCCGCGGAAAAAATCCAGGCGCGGGTCGCGGGGGCGTTTCGTGTGTGTGTGCGCGTTCACGTCGTTTCCAAAAAAAAGAGCTTACCGGGCGAGGGTGTCAGGCTGAAAAATTGGCCCGCAGCTTTTTGTCTTCCATCACCCCTTGAGCACGGTGCATCTTCTCGCACGTCTCGAGACGCTGTTCGGCGAACCGGTCGAGAGCGCCGCGCTTGTGGGTGCGGCTCTTGATAAGCCTTTCCGCGTCACCGGGCAATCCGGCCCGCAGGGCCGCGTCTATGGTGATCCGCTCGAAGACATCGCGCTGGGCGTGCGACCCGCCGATGAGGTAAAGGTCGTCCCGGGCGGAGGTCAGGAGCGTGAAGGCGGAGGCATAATTGCCTTTCCGGTACTGTTCCAGGCCCAGGCCCGTGGGCAGGCCGGCTTCGGCGCAGATGTGGCCGATATCCGTTTCGCTCTTGGCCCGCTGTTTCAGCCCGGCCAGCAGCCGGTCCGCGCCCATGCGGCGGCCGCCATTGAGCAGGGCAAGCAGGTAATGAAGGTCGGCAAAGACGTTGCAGCCGTCTTCCGCCCGCTTGTCGGAGAGGAGCGCGAGCTCGTCCCAGCGGGCGCCTGTGTCGACACCCTCCAGTTCCAGCCGCACCAGCAGGGAGGCGGCATTCGAGATGTCGCGGTAGTCGTCGGTCTTGTCCTTGCGAATGTCCGTGTCGTAGAGCGCCAGAGCCCTGTCCGCTTCGCCCTGGTCCAGATACATCAGGGCCAGGTGCCACCAGACGTGATAGCCGAAGTTGTTGCAATGGGCCCAGCCGTCCGGGTGGTTCTCCAGCCAGCCGGCGCCTTCTTCGGAGCGCCCGGTCATGTCATGCACGTGGGCGACCGCGTGCAGCCCCCAGGCGTCGTCGCGGGCATATTCCAGGCCGCGCCGCCCCGAGGCTTCCGCGAGCCTGTAGTCGCCGGTTTCCTCCAGCGAGAAGGCGCGGCACCCCATCAGGTAGCCATAGGCGGGATGGTTTTCGTCATAGGCGGAGAAAACGCGTTCGATGGATTGGCGCATGCCGGTCGAGTCACCGAGCACGAAGCGGATGGCATGCACCAGCTTCATCGTGAGGGCATCCTCGGGAACCTTGACCAGCGACGCGTCCAGAATGTCCGCGGACCGGCTGGGAAACCCCTGCAGCCAGGCGTCGAGCGCGTCGACGACCGCCGTCTCCCGGTCGGTCAGGCCGGTCTGCATCGCGGAGGCGCGGGCAATCGACAGGCATTCGCGGGCGGTGGCATAGAGTTCCTTGCGTCCGAGCAGCAGGCAGAACAATCCGCGCGCCGCGTGGCCGAGGGCGAAGTCCGGCGCAAGGCCCAGGCAGGTTTCAAGATGCTGTGGAGTTGTCTTGCCATGGGCCAGGAACGCCCTGACGGTTTCATTCCAGGCCGCGAGCGCGTCCTTGTCAGACAGTGTTAGGTCATACCCGAATTGATCACTCAGACGCATAACTGGCCTTTTCGTTTCCCGGGCCGGAGTGCCGGAATCCGCATCTTCGCGGGATTCGACAGGTTTCAGGCCGATGAATTTCTAACGCTAAAATTCCGCAGGCTGCACTTGAACTGCAAAACACAAAAAGGTGTTGGCAATGTGTAGGCGATCAAAGGGTAGTTTCGTTGCGAAATTATGGCCGTCCGAGGGCAGGGCCGCGTGCGCGTTCCCTTGATCGCGACAGGCTCCCGTTCCATAAGGTCGGTCGATGGCCGGCAAACACGTTCGCGCGGACCCCAGGATGACCATGACCATTCAGAAATCGCAGCTTGTTGTCGCCGCTATTGCCTGCAGCCTGCTCGGCCTGGTTGCCCTCGGCGCCTATGGCGAGGCCGGGGCGCGTCAGGCGGCGGCAACCCTGATCGGCGGGCTGGCGGGCCTGTCCCTTTATCATGCCAGTTTCGGGTTCACGGCGGCCTGGCGGCGGATCGTCACGGAAAAACGCGGCGCGGGCCTGCGCGCGCAGTTTGTCCTGATCCTGCTCACCAGCGTGGTGTCCTTTCCGCTGATCGCCTGGGGCAGCGGCTTCGGCTGGCCCACCGGCGGCTTCGTTTTCCCTTTCGGCATTGCCGCGGCGCTGGGAGCGTTCATGTTCGGTCTCGGCATGCAGCTGGGCGGCGGCTGCGGGTCCGGCACGCTGTTCACCGCCGGTGGCGGTTCCACGCGGATGATGATCACCCTTGCGGCCTTTGTCCTGGGATCGGTCGTCGCGACGGCCCATTTGCATCTGTGGGGCCGCCTGCCGAAACTCCCGGCGGTCTCCCTGATCAAGGAGTTCGGTCCTCATGGCGCCTTTCTTTTGACCGCCCTGGTTCTGGGCGGGTTTGCGTTGCTGACGGTATGGATTGAGCGAAGGGAACACGGCGAGATCGCTGCGCCGCGCCCGACCCAATCGTTGCTCAGGGGGCCCTGGTCGCCGATGCTGGGGGCGATCATGCTCGCCATCGTCGGCATCGCGACATTCGTGGTGGTCGGGCGGCCCTGGGGCATTACCTCCGCGTTCGCGCTCTGGGGCGCCAAGACCTTCCAGACGATCGGAATCCCGGTTGAGAACTGGCCCTACTGGACCTGGCAGCCCGCCGCGCTGGAAAATTCCGTATTGCGCGACACCACTTCCGTCATGGATTTCGGCGTGATCCTCGGCGCCATGGCAGCCGCGGCGCTGGCGGGACGTTTCGCGCCGGTCTGGCACCTGAACCGCCGCGATGTCCTGACCGCGCTCGCCGGCGGTCTTTTGATGGGCTACGGCGCCCGTCTCGCCTATGGCTGCAATATCGGCGCCTATCTTGGCGGTCTTGTGTCCGGGTCCCTGCATGGCTGGCTGTGGCTCGCGTTCGGTTTTCTCGGCAGCCTGGCCGGCACCCGTTTGCGCCTGAAGCTGGGGATGGGCTGAAGCTGGCGATAGGCTGACAGCAGCGCACACCGCATTGTGAGCCGCCCGTGAGCAGAAGGCCGCTAGGGTTCCCGCAATCGTCTTACTGTTAGCGGGAGTTGGAAGCATGCGCTTGTTGATCTTGTATGTCGTGATGGCCCTGACGACCACCGGGATCTCCCGGGCCGAGGGACTTTCCGAACGGGAAGGCTGGCGGGTCGTACCGACCGACAAGGCCTTCGAGACGCTGGTCGAAGACCTGAAGACGGCCATCAAGGCGGACAAGATGGGCCTGATCACCCAGGCAAGCGCTTCGGCGGGAGCCAAGGGGCGCGGCATCAGCATTCCCGGCAACCGGGTCATCGGCGTCTATCGCAACGATTATGCGGTGCGCATGCTGGAGGCATCCGTCGCGGCAGGCATCGAGGCGCCGATCCGGTTCTATGTCACCGAGAACAGTGACGGTACGGCGACCCTGTCCTGGAAAACGCCGAGTTTCGTGTTCGCGCCTTACATGGACGAGGGGGGAGAGGCTTTGGCGGCGCTGGCCGCCGAGCTGGATCTTGTCTTCCGGTCCATCGCCGACGGGGCTGTGGCGTCGAGGTAACAGGTGACCCGCTTGCGCATCTGTTGGGCAGACGAGAACGGATTTTGGGCTTGTGCAACCGCATTTGCGGCCTCACATTAATCATGTCGTCAACAACTGAAAGGAGGTGTGCCCATGTCTAATGAGTATCGGAACGTGGCCCATGTGTCTGGGCGGAATGGAACGATGCCAGAGCAGCCTCTGGTATTGAACGGTTTCGCTGGGATTTGATCCGGACTTTGTGTCACGTCGATCTCATGGGAGGGCCGCTTCGCGGCCCTCTTTTGATTCCGAAGTCCGGTCGGTAAGGTGGCTGCCGGTGAATTTTTCCACCTTGTAAAAATTTTTTCAGTTGTAGATTTTATTTAGAAAACCTTAAGTCGCATTACGTATGCGTAATTTTGACAGATCAAAAAACCTCCATTTCTCCAGCCGCTTGGAGGGAACGGTTGCGCCGCCGAACAGTGGCGATTGTTGAGCTTTTCTGATTATTTCACGGCTAAAGCATTATTTTTCCAGCTAAATTTCGCTTGTCCATGTGGTCAAATGTCAGAAGACTGACACAAAGTTGACATGGGGCATGGACTACCTACCGCCCCAGATCCGCATCGGCAGTTTGGGGAAAATCTATCATGAGCTGGCATTTCCGTTTTGGCCTCATCCTTGGCAACCGTCATCCGAATTTTCTGGAAGGCACCGACTGGTCCGACCTCATTCTAGGTTTCGGTGGAGATGACGTGATCGAGGCCGGCGGCGGCAACGACACCGTCCTCGCGGGCCGTGGCGATGACTGGATCCATGGTGGTGCCGGCAACGATTACCTTGACGGCGGCCGCGGCTTCGACACAGCGGCGTTTGACGGCTCGATCTTCGACTACGACATCAACCTGTGCCGCGGCTGGTTTTCCTCGACGGCCCTCGTCACCCGCTTCGGCGACGATGGCCGCCCGGTGGAGGTCGACTACCTGAAACGCGTCGAGGCACTGCATTTCGCTGAGGAAGACTACACGCTTTACCTGGATGGACGGAACAACGCGGTGCTGGCGCTGGACGACGCTGCCGCCACGGATGAAGACACGGCGCTGACCCTGACCTTCGACGATCTTCTGGCAAACGACACCGACTTTGACGGGGACACGTTGACCGTCACGCAGGTTGACGCCTTGAGTGGCCTGGGCGCGGTGATCTCGGTTGTCGACGGCAAGGTGATCTACAGCCCCGCCGGCGTGTTCGATGCGCTCAAGGAAGGGGAAACCGTCACGGACAGCTTCAGCTACACGGTGGATGACGGCCATGGCGGCAGCTCCACGGCAACCGTGAGCGTGACCGTGACCGGTACCAACGATGCCCCGGAACTTGAGCTGGTCCCAAGCGTTGAGTTTGCCGAGAACGGCTCGGACGTGGTGGCGACCGCCACTGCCAGCGATGTCGACAGTGACGGTGTCGGATTTTCCCTGTCCGGCGACGACGCGGCGCTGTTCACCATAGATGAAACCACCGGCGAGATCCGGTTTGTCGCGGCACCGGATTTCGAAATGCCGGCCGACGCCGATGGCGACAATGCCTATGAGCTTGTTGTCACCGCGACGGACACGGAAGGCGCCACCGATGCGCAGGCGGTCACCGTCAATGTCACCGACGTGGTGGAAGTCCCGGAGGTCGATGCCCGCATCAACGAGTTCCACTACGACAACGCCGGCACCGACACCGGAGAATTCGTCGAGATCCGCACGGCGGCCGGCGATGACGTCTCGTTTCTGGAAATCGTCCTGATCAATGGCAACAACGGGTCGCAATATAATCGCATCGGTGTTTCCGGCCTCACAATGACCAGTGACGGCACCCATGACTATTACGTCTGGGAGCTGCCCACGAACGGCATGCAGAATGGGGCACCGGACGGGCTGGCGCTGGTCAATGGCGGTTCGGTCCTGGAGTTTCTGAGCTACGAGGGCGAGATCGAGACAACGATCGACGGCCAGTCCGTGACCTCGACCGATATCGGTGTTGCCGAGACCGGCGGGACGGAGATCGGCCAGTCCCTGCAGCGCAACGACGATGACAGCTGGAACGAGGCCGCCGCCGAAACGAGGGGCGCGGCCAACGAGGCACCGGGCATCGAACTCAACGCCCGGATCAACGAATTCCATTACGACAATGCCGGCACCGACACGGGCGAATTCGTCGAGATCCGGGTGAATGCGGGAGCCGATGTCTCGGCCCTCGATGTGCGCCTGATCAACGGCAATGGGGGAGCGCAATACAATCTTGCCGCTGTTTCCGGCCTGACCATGACCAGCGACGGCACCTTCGACTATTACGTCTGGGACCTGCCTTCGAACGGCCTCCAGAACGGGGCGCCGGACGGCATCGCCTTGGTGAATGACGGCGAAGTGGTCGAGTTTCTCACCTATGAAGGGGTCATCACCACAACGATCGAAGGCGTCGAGGTGACCTCGACGGATGTCGGTGTCGCCGAAAGCAGCGACACGGCGGCGGGAGAGTCCCTGCAGCGCAACGAGGACGGCTCCTGGAGCGAAGCCGCCCCGGAGACAAAAGGCGCTGAAAACGCAGGTGGGACCGGTCCGCTCATTGAGGCACGCATCAACGAAATCCACTACGACAATGACGGTACCGACACCGGCGAATTCGTGGAGATCCGGGTCAATGCCGACGCCGATGTCGGCGGCCTCCAGGTGCAGCTGATCAACGGCAATGGCGGGGCCAGCTACAACAGCGTCGATGTTTCGACGCTCACCATGACCAGCGACGGCACCTATGACTATTACGTCTGGGACCTTCCCTCGAACGGCATCCAGAACGGGGCGCCGGACGGGGTTGCCCTGGTCAACGGCACGGACGTGGTCGAGTTCCTCTCCTACGAGGGAGAGATGACGGCAACCATCGCCGGCACGGAAGTCACTTCCACCGACATCGGTGTGTCCGAAAGCAACGCGACACCGGCCGGCCAGTCCCTGCAGCGCAACGAGGACGGCTCCTGGAATGCCCCAGCGGCGGAAACCAGGGGAGAAGCCAATGACGGCGGCACCGGCGGCGAACCGACGGCCCGCTTCATTTCGGAGATCCAGGGCACCGGTTCCGCGAGCCTGCTGGTCGGTGACTATGTGCTGGTCTCGGCCGTGGTCACCTACACCACCGCCAACGGCTTCTTCCTTCAGGAGGAGGATGCCGATGCCGACGGCGACATCCTGACGTCGGAAGGCATTTTCGTTTTCACCGGCGGCGAGCCGTCCGTCGTGGTCGGCGACACGGTCGATGTTGCCGGCACCGTCGAGGAATTCTTCGGCATGACCCAGCTGGGCAGCGCCGAGGTGACGAAAACCGGCACGACCACGCTGCCGACGGCTGCGGCCATCCAGCTGTCCCAGGTTGCCACCAATTACGAACAGTATGAGGGCATGCGCATCTCGGTCACCTCCGGTATCGAGAACGAGCGCGTGACCATCATCGAAAACTTCAACTTCGACCGCTTCGGCGACATCACCGTCAGCGCCGGCACACAAACCCAGGCAACCCAGCTCTATGATGCCCAGACTGAAGCCGACGAAATCGCGGCCCATGTCGACGGCAACATGAACAACCGTCTGGTGATTACGGACGGCACATCCAGCCAGAACCCGGACAGCTACGGCTACGTCGCCAACAACACCGCCGGCGACGACGGCGACGGCATTCTGAGTGCCGGGGATGATTTCTCCGCCGGGGGGCCGACGCTCCGTCTCGGGGCGGAAATGAACTCGGCGATCGAAGGGGTGCTTACCTACGAGTTCGGCGAGTACAAGGTCCTGGTCGACGGCACGCTCGACATCGACGAAGCCACCAATTCCGGCGCCCGCCAGGACATGCCGGACGATGTCGGCGGCGAGATCCAGGTGGCCAGCTTCAACGTGCTGAACTATTTCACCACCTTCTCCGGCGGCACCGGCCCGAACGGCGATCTCAGCCCGCGCGGCGCCGACAGCCAGGCCGAATTCGATCGGCAGACCGCCAAGATCGTCGACGCGATGATCAAGACCGGCGCGGAGGTTTTCGCGCTGCAGGAGATCGAAAACAACGGGTTCAGCGATGCGTCCGCCATTGCCGCGCTGGTCGACGCACTCAATGCCAGGGCCCTGGTGGATGGCACCGGAGCTGTCTATGACTACGCCAACCCGCTCGGCGGCGACGGCTTCCTCGGCACGGATGCGATCATGACCGGGATCGTCTACGACACCACGCAGTTGACGCTTGTCCATGCAGAAGGCCTGGTGTTCGGGGAGACCTCCGCAGCGGACACCTATGCCATTGCCGAGTTCCTGAACACCTATGTCTCCTCAAGCGATCAGGTCGGCGATTTCCAACGCAACCGGCCGAGCACGATCGCGACCTTCCGGGATGCCAATGGCGAGGTCTTCACCATCGCCTCCAGCCACTTCAAGTCCAAGGGCGACAGCAACCTGCAGGATCTGGCCGACGGTGTGCAGGCGGCCCTGGATGGCGGCTCGGTGCCGGCAGGCGAGGTCGCGGCCGTGCAGGCTGCGCTGGACGCGCTGACCGCCGATCCGAATTTCGACCAGGGCAACGGCCAGGGGTTCTGGAACCAGGTCCGCGCGGACGCGGCCGGTGAACTGGCCGCCTATCTGGAGGGGGGCTATGCCGACGCTCTGGCGGGTCTCGGCATTGCCGACCCGGACTATCTGCTGATGGGCGATTTCAACGCCTATGCCGAGGAAGATCCGGTCCAGGCCGTGCGCGACGATGCCGGCTACACCGACCTGATCGACCAATTCCTCGGCCAGGACGAGGCCTACAGCTACGTCTTCGACGGCCAGCAGGGCACGCTCGACCAGGCCCTGGCCTCCGAGTCGCTCGCCAACCAGGTGACCGACCTGACCGAATGGCACATCAACGCCGACGAGCCGGATCTCCTCAACTACGACCAGGATTTCAACGATCCGGGCTTCTACAACGAAGACCCTTTCGCGGCCTCCGACCACGACCCGGTCATCCTGGGCCTCAATCTCGGTGCTCAGGGCGACGCACTGCTGGCCTGATCACAAGCCGTTGGAGACATGAACGGCGGCCACTGGCCGCCGTTTTGGTTGCATGTTCAATCCCAGTCGTCGTCATCCAGGCTCAAAAATGGTCTGCTTCACGAAGCAGGCAAACCAGGTGGCGAGACGGAGGGGCTCACACAAGTCCGACCGATTTGCGCACATCCTCGTCACGCAGGGAGCAGTCGACGCCGCGATAAGCGTCGCCGGCATCCGTGCACAGCCAGGAGATCGCTTCGCCGACCCATTCGGCAGGGATGTGGACGGAGGGATCGAGCTGGCTGACCGGGTTGATCCCGGACGCCTTGATGTCGACCTGCATCCGGGTCGCAACCGTGCCCGGGCTGAGGCCGACCACGCGCAGGCCCTGGTCTCCGAATTCCTTGTCGGCGCAGCGTGTCAGCGACAGCGCGGCAGCCTTGGAGGCGCAATACTGGCTCCAGCCTTCAAGCGCGCCGGTGGCCGCGCCCGAACTGATGTTGACGATGGTCCCGGCGCCCTTTTCCAGCATGTGCGGGGCGACCGCGCGGATGCCGTGATAGACGCCCTTGACGTTGATATCGATGACCTGGCCCCAGGCTTCCGGATCGGACGCTTCGATGCGGGCGATCGGCTCGATCACGCCGGCATTGTTGACCAGGATGTCGATGCCGCCGAAGGTTTCGATGCAGAACCGGACGGCCTTGTCGACGTCGTCATAGCTGGCGACATCGCAGGTAACCGCCGTAGCCTCGGCGCCGCTTTCCCGGATCTCGGCGGCAATGCGCTCGATGTCCTTGGCCGAGCGGGCGGCCAGAACGACCTTGGCGCCGTATTTCGCCAGGCTGCGGGCGGCGGCTTCGCCGATGCCCCTGCTGGCGCCGGTAACCAGGGCAACTTGCCCCGACAAATCAAACATGTAACGTCCCCTGCTTGGTCCGGCACTCTTGGCCGGTTTTGATCTTCTGCGGACCATAATGCGGCGGTCGCCAGGAATAAACAGCCTGATTGCAACATGCTCCTGCAGCATTTGCACGAATGCCGTCCGCGATCCGACTGGATAATTGACTTTTGCGGCGCGCTCGAGTGGTTTGAACGCAAGGCGTGAAAAAGCGAACGAAGGGGCTGACCTGATGGCAGCGGAAAAATCGGCGGTCCAGACCTTCCTGCGGCAGATGTATTTCGGCCATGGGATCAAGCCACGGCTGTTTCGCTATGCCTTGCTTGCCTTCGACCTGATCACGATCGGCTATTTCATCGTGTCGTCGGTCTACGATCCGGCGCGTCTGCACCATGAGCTGGACTACGTCATTGCCGCGGTTCTGCTGCTCGATTACCTGGCGCGGCTGGTGGCCTCGTCGCGGCCGAGCCGGTATCTCTTCACATTCACCTCGCTGGCCGATGTCGTGGTCATCGCCTCTCTGATCGCGCCGGCCTTCCTGGAGAATTTCGCCTTCCTGCGCGTGGTGCGCATGCTCCGGCTGATGCGCTCCTATCACCTCCTGAAGGAACTGCGCCAGTCTTCGAAATGGTTCCGTCGCAACGAGGACATTCTCCAGTCGGCGATCAACCTGATGGTGTTCATCTTCGTGGTGACCGCCATCGTCTTCGTGATCGAGGATGACCGGAACCCGAACATCAACAATTATCTCGATGCGCTCTATTTCACGGTCACCACCCTGACCACGACCGGTTTCGGCGACATCACCATGACCGACAGCGTCGGCCGGCTGATGACCGTGATGATCATGATCTTCGGCGTCGCCCTGTTCCTGCGGCTGGTGCAGACCATCTTCCGGCCGACCAAGGTGAATTATGCCTGCCCGGACTGCGGCCTCAACCGCCACGATCCGGACGCCGTCCACTGCAAGCATTGCGGCCGCACGATAAACATTCCGACGGAGGGAGCCTGGGAGTAGCGGACCGGCCTCTCGCCGATTTGTGATGACAGGCCGCTGGACAATCTTCCGGCGAGGTCCATCCTTGTGTGCGATCCCGGAGACATCCGGTCGGAGCCAAGAGGCCAGTCAGAGCCAAGAGGCCAGTCAGAGCCAAGAGGATTGTCGATGCCTACGGAAACCGCGTCTAACTGGAAAACGTGCCTGTGTGCCGGTCTTGCGCTGCTCATGTCCGGCACCGCCCATGCCGCCGGGGATACGGCCTGCGGTGAGGAGATGCCCTGCGTGCTGGAGAACGGCGAGTATTACATCCACTTGCCCGACAACCTGCCGGCGGATCAGCCGCTCGGCGCGATCTTTTATCTCCATGGCCATCGTGGCAAGGCGGTCAACGCGATCCGCAACAAGAACTTTCAGAAGATGGCCGACGAGCTCGGCGTGGCATTCGTTGCGGTCCAGGGTGTCAACGGCACCTGGTCCTTCCCGACCGCGCCGCGCAACCTGCGTGACGAGACGGTCTTCTTCGAGGACGTTCTGCAGGATCTTGAAACCCGCTTCAAGGTCGACCGTGACCGGACGCTGCTCTCCGGCTTCTCCTCCGGCGGCTTCATGACCTGGTACCTGGCTTGCGAGAACTCCGACCGCTTTGCCGGCTACGCCCCGATTGCCGGCGCCTTCTGGGAACCGTTGCCACAGGACTGCCCGACCAGGCCGCCCTATCTCTTCCACACGCACGGCACCTCCGACACGGTGGTACCACTGGAAGGCCGCTGGCTTGGCGGCGGCAGGTGGAAACAGGGCGATGTCCACGAGAGCTTCGCCATCTGGCGCCGCCAGAACGGCCTCGGTGACACCGCGCCGCAAACCTTCACCGACGGCAAGCTGACCTGCGAACGCTGGCAGCCGAAGACCGGCCTGCTTGAACTCTGCCTGCACAATGGCGGCCACAGTGTCGAAGCCGGTTTCATCCGCCGCGTCTGGCATGAGCTTGGTGAAATGAAGGGCTGGACGAACAAGGGGTAGAACGTCGCCTCACACAAGAGATCATTCCCTGTGCCCCGGCGGCGCCTCCTCACCGTGGTCATCCCGGCCTTGAGCCGGGACCCACTCGTTGCCAGAGCGTTGCTTGTTTGGCGCGGGCCGCTCGGCAAATGGCGGTTGCTTTCGCAAGCGACACGGCGAGTAGGCCCCGGCTCAGGGCCGGGGTGACGCTGCGGGTGTGGCTGCATGGCACCAGAGGCAAAATGCCTGAGACTCCACTTTCCGTCAGCGCCCCCTAACCAAAATTTGAGCCGCCGTGTCCGGCTGCGCGGAACGCCGCGGTTGACGTTGCTCCGCGCCTGTGTCCATTTCCCGCCAGAACCATTCCCGATTGCCAGGTACGCCCTTGTCCCAGAAAGACCCCGGTCCCGGCGCCCTTGCCGGCCTCGTTGTCCTTGACCTTTCCCGCATTCTCGCCGGGCCGACCTGCACCCAGATTCTCGGTGATCTCGGCGCCGAGGTGATCAAGATCGAGCGACCCGGCCGCGGCGACGACACACGAGGCTGGGGGCCACCGTTCCTGCGGGACGAGAAGGGCAACGAAACCGCGGAAAGCGCCTATTACCTCTCTTCCAACCGAAACAAGGCGTCGGTTGCCATCGACCTCGCCAGCGAAGACGGCCAGCGGCTGATCGCGGATCTGGCGGCGAAGGCCGATATCCTGGTGGAGAATTTCAAGGTCGGCGACCTGAAGCGGCGTGGGCTCGATTATGCCACGCTGAAGGCGATCAACCCGAAGCTGATCTATTGCTCGATTTCCGGTTTCGGCCAGACCGGGCCTTATGCGCACAGGGCAGGCTATGATTTCCTGATCCAGGGCATGGGCGGCATCATGTCCCTGACCGGCTTTCCGGACGAGGAGGGCGGCACGGAGACCAAATGCGGCGTCGGCATCGCCGATGTCATGTGCGGCATGTATGCCACCGTGTCGATCCTGGCCGCGCTCAACCACCGTCACGCCACGGGCGAGGGCCAGCAGATCGACATCTCGCTGCTGGACGCCCAGGTCTCCTGGCTGATCAACCAGGGTGCAGGGTATCTCGTTTCCGGCAAGGTGCCGGGCCGCCTCGGCAACGGCCATCCGACCATCGTGCCCTACGAGACCTTTCCGGGTGCCGACCAGTCCTTCATCCTGGCCGTCGGCAATGACAGCCAGTTCCGGAAATTCTGCGCTGTCGCCGGCGCGCCGGAGCTTGCCGAGGATCCACGCTTTGCCAAGAACGCCGACCGGGTGCGCAACCGCAAGGAGCTGATCCCGATCATTCGCCGGCTCACCATCGAGAAGGACGCCGCCGACTGGATCGCCGAGCTGGAAGCCGCCGGCGTGCCCTGCGGTCCGGTCAACGATCTTGGCCAGGTGTTCGACGATCCGCAGGTGAAGTCCCGCGGGATGCGGATCACCCTGCCGCATCCCCTGAGCGGCACCGTCGATCTCATCGGCTCGCCGATCAACCTGGAAAAGACCCCGGTCAGCTATCGCACCGCGCCGCCGCTGCTCGGTGCGGACACGGCCAATGTGCTTGCCCGGCATCTGGGCCTCACACCTGAAACCCTTGCAGACTTTGCCGAACGCGGCATTCTCGGTCTGAAATCGCCTACAGAAGAAGAGAACAACGCATGACCACCGGCGCGGACATCATTGCGGGCAAATTGCATTCGGCGGGCTGCCGTCATGCCTTCGGCATTCCGGGCGGCGAGGTTCTGGCGCTGATGCAGGCGCTGGACCAGGCCGGGCTGAACTTCGTGCTGGTCAAACATGAAAACGCCGGCGGTTTCATGGCCGAGGGCGGCTGGCATGCGGATGGCGCTCCGGGCGTGTTACTGGCAACGCTCGGTCCCGGCGCGGCCAACGCGATCAACGTCGTCGCCAACGCCTGGCAGGACCGGGTGCCGCTGATCTTCCTGACCGGTTGCGTCGACCAGGCGGAGGCCGAAAGCTACACCCACCAGGTGTTCGATCATCAGCAGCTCCTGCGCCCGATCGTGAAGGCGAGTTTTTCCGCCCGGCTCGGCGCGCTCGACGTCATGATGGAAAAGGCGCTGGCGATCGCCCTCGACGGCCAGCCCGGCCCAGTCCATATCGACGTGCCGATCAAGGTCGCCGAGACCGAAACGCCCGAGCCCTGGAGCCGGGCCTTCCAGGCGGCTCCCGTCGCCACCCAGCCGCTGCCCGGCAGCGATCTCGACACGGCGCTGGAGCTGATCGCAAAAGCCGAACGGCCGATCGCGATTGCCGGGGTCGACGCGGTCAATGAAGGCGCGTCGGCAGCGATCACGCAATTCTGCGAGACCTACCGGGTGCCGCTGGTGACAAGCTACAAGGGCAAGGGACTTCTGGACGAGACCCATCCTCTGGCGCTCGGCGGCGCGGGCCTGTCACCCAAGGCCGACGGCCATCTCCTGCCGCTGATCAACAAGAGCGACTGTATCCTGCTGCTCGGCTACGACCCGATCGAGATGCGCATCAACTGGCGCAATCCGTGGGCCGCGGACGCGCCGGTGATCGACATCACCCCGGTGCTGCGCACCCACGGCATGCATTCGGTCGCCGCAACGCTGAGAGGCGCCGTCGCACCGGTGCTGAAACGGATGGGCGAGGTTCGCGACCCGGCCACGCCCTCCTGGGCAAATGGCGAACCCGCACAGGTCCGTGCCGATCTCGAAGCGGCCTTCGCGCCGGAAGCCTCCGGCTGGGGCCCGGGCACGGTCTTCCACACCCTGCGCGACGCGATGCCGGACGACACGGTGGCCACGGCCGACAGCGGCGCCCACCGCATTCTCGTCAGCCAGATCTGGCGCTGCCCGCTGCCGCGCCAGCTGCTGCAATCCTCCGCGCTCTGCACCATGGGCTGCGCCGTGCCGCTGGCCATGGGCCACCGCCTGGTCGAGGGCCAGTCCCCGGTGATCGCTTTCGTCGGTGATGCGGGCCTTGAAATGTGCCTCGGCGAACTTTCCACCCTGCGCGATCTGAAAATCCCGGTGATCATCTGCGTCCTGGTCGACACGAGCCTCGCCCTGATCGAACTGAAACAGCGCGGCAGCCAGCGGCCGAATGTCGGCGTCGATTTCGGCGAAACGGATTTCCCGGCGGTCGCCAGGGCCTATGGCGGCCACGGTGTCTGGGTCGAGGATGCGGACACCCTCAGGAGCGAAGCCGAGGACGCCTTGAAACGCGACGGCTTCACGCTGCTCGCCTGCCGGATCGAGCGGCGGGCCTATGACGGGGGGTTTTAGGGCGATGCCATTGTGGTCCGATCTCTGTCCACTGAGGCTTCGCCGCTTGCGGCCCCGCCCTGGAGGACAGGGCCATCGCAATTGAAGAAGACACCCCACAAACACCGGTGTCACCCCGGGCGAACGAAGTGAGACCCGGGGCCCACTCGTTTGCACAGTGCAGGAGCAAAAGCACCGTTCGAAAACGCACCGTATGCTTTGGTATGCGGATCTGAGAGTGGGTCCCGGCTCGCGCTGCGCTTGGCCGGGATGACTCCAAAGGTGACGTATTTGCCAAGGGCTTTGACGAGGAATTGCAAATGCAATTGTCCTGCCCCGCTGGCGAACAAGCGGCAAGGCCTGTTTGTTTACGGAAGATCTCGTTTCACCTTGCCCCCGTGAACCCTTCCCGTGAACCCTTCCCGTGAAGGCAATCTTACCTTCACGGGAAGCTTTCTCATTCACGCCACGGCCGCCGGGTCCAGGAACCCGCCGGACTGCCTGTTCCAGAGCTGGGCATAGACCCCGCCCTTTTGCAGCAAGCTCTGGTGTGAGCCTTCTTCGATGATCCGGCCCTGATCCATGATGATCAGCCGGTCCATCGCGGCGATGGTCGACAGGCGGTGGGCAATGGCAATCACCGTTTTGCCCTTCATCAGATCGAACAGGCTCTCCTGGATGGCGGCCTCGACTTCGGAATCGAGCGCCGACGTCGCCTCGTCCAGAACCAGGATCGGTGCATCTTTCAGGAGCACCCGGGCAATGGCAATCCGCTGGCGCTGCCCGCCGGACAGCTTGACGCCGCGCTCGCCGACATGGGCGTCGAGACCGCGCCGTCCCCTGAAATCCTGAAGATCGGGAATGAAGGACATGGCATGGGCCTTTTCGGCTGCCCGCATTGCCTCCTCCCGGCTCGCGCCGGAGCGGCCATAGACGATGTTGTCCAGCACCGAGCGGTGCAGCAGCGACGTGTCCTGGGTGACCATGCCGATCTGCGCCCTCAGGCTGTCCTGTGTGACGGCGCCGATGTCCTGACCGTCGATCAGAATGCGCCCGCCCTCAAGATCATAAAAGCGCAGCATCAGATTGACGAGGGTCGACTTGCCGGCCCCGGAGCGCCCGACCAGGCCCACTTTCTCGCCCGGCGCGATCCGAAGCGACAGGTCCTCGATGACGCCCTTGTCCTGGCCGTAATGGAACCGGATCCGGTCAAAGACGATCTCGCCCCTGGAGACATCGAGCGGCTTGGCGCCCGCGCGGTCCACCAGCGTGTGGGGCTGGGAGATCGTTTGCATGCCTTCCTGAACCGTTCCGACATTTTCGAAAATGTCGGTCGTGATCCACATGATCCAGGCGGACATGTTGACGATGCGCACCGACAGGGTGATCGCCAGCGTCAGCGAGCCGACCGTGACGAGACCGCCCTGCCACAGGCTGATGCCGAGCGCGCTCAAGGACGCAATGAAAAGGCCGTTGACGATCCAGAGCAGGATGACCATTTGCGACAGCGGCCGCAGGATGTCGTAAAACTTCCTGGTATGGTCCTCCAGCGACTCGCGGGTATAGGCCTCCTCTTTCCGGCCCGCCGCGAACAGCTTGACGGTCAGGATGTTGGTGTAGCTGTCGACGATCCGCCCGGTAAGGCTCGAGCGTGCTTCGGACATGATCGCCGAGCGCTCCTTGATCTGCGGAACAAAGAAGACGAGCAGCGCAACGTAAATCACCAGCCAGCCGGCCAGCGGCAGGACCAGCCAGGCGTCGACCCCGAGAAACAGGTAAATGGCTGCCACGACATAGATCAGCACGAACCAGATCGCATCGATCAGGGAGACAACGGATCCGCGCAAGGACGGCCCCGTCTGGATGATCTTGTTGGCGATCCGTCCGGCAAAGTCGTTGTTGAAGAAAGACAGTGACTGCCCCAGAACGTGTTTGTGCGTTTGCCAGCGAATGAGGTTGGTCATGGCCGGCTCGATGATCTGGAACTTGATCATCGTGTGCCCTGCGCCAAAAATCGGGCGCAACACGGCCACCACCACCAGCATCCAGATCAGTTCGCCACCGTGATCCGACAGAAGTTGATCGGGACCGGTCGTGTTCAGGTAGTCGACGATCCGTCCGAGATAATCGAACAGGGCGACCTCGATGATCGAGACCACAAAGCCGAACGCCATCAGCCAGGCGAGCGGCTTCCAGATCTGGCGGATGAAATGCCAGTAGAACGCGCTCAGGTCGGAAGGCGGCGGCGTTCCGTCATGATGTTTGAAAGGAGAAACAAGGTTTTCAAGATAAGAGAAGACCGTGTTCATCGGTCCGGTGCTCCGTATTTGGGTCAAGATTCATGGAGGGAATCGTACCGGCACGGAGAGGCTCAAAGAGAGATTCGGGTCGCGGGCGGTACGGAAGAAAGGCTGATACCGACACGGGAACCGAATATGGTCTGCGTGTCGGTCTAGTTTGGACCGAGATTTCGCATGTGGCTCTCTAGGGTTGTGATGGCTCTGAAACATGAAAACGGCCGCACACGCGCAAATGCGCCTGTGGACCGAGCCCACCCTAGCGGCTGGTTCGGGCAGATCAAGCTGAAAGCGCCAGGGCGGCGTTAACAGGGGATGCACGTGTGAATTGTGCCACACTTGCGATACAAGACTGTTCCCGGACGGGCCGCATCTGCCCCAAAACCGATGAGCGGTCCCCGTCGCAGGCGCATGATTGGCTTTGAAGGGATCAGATCAGGTCCTATTTGTTGTGGTTGGAACAAGGGAAAGACCGGAACATGGGAGTGGCAATGCGGCGGATCCTGACCTGGGGTGCAGGCTTTGTGCTGTTCAATCTGGGGCTCAGCCTTTTCGTGGTGTTCGGGGGCGTTCACACGGCCTCCGGCCATTGGAGCAGTGCCAGCCGGGCGCCCCTCGGAATAGCGCCTGATCCACGGATTGAACGGCAAGCCATCATTCAGGTCTATGCCGCGAGGGCTGTCAGCTGGCGCGGCTATTTCGGCGTCCATAGCTGGGTCTCCATCAAGGCGTCGGAGGCAGATCATTTCACCACCTACGAGGTCATGGGCTGGCGGGTCCGACATGGCGGGAAAGCCGTTTCCGCCTCGCGCCGAGCTCCTGACAGCCGATGGTTCGGCTCGGAGCCCCGATTGATCGCGGATTTCCGCGGAAAGCGCGCCGAAGCCGCGATTCCAAAGCTGCTCGGGGCGATCCGCGACTATCGCCACAATGACGAATACACGATCTGGCCGGGCCCCAACTCGAACACCTTCACCGCCCATCTCGGCCGCGTTGTCCCCGAGCTCAGACTGGACCTCCCGCCGACGGCGGTCGGCAAGGATTTTCTCCCCTCCGGCTTCTGGGCAAAGGCCCCGAGCGGCACCGGCTACCAGCTCTCGCTGTCCGGTCTTCTGGGCATTCTGATCGCCTGGGAGGAGGGCCTCGAGGTCAATCTGCTCGGATTGACCTATGGCGTTGATGTCAAGGATCTGTCGATCAAGCTGCCGATGGTGGGGCGGGTCGGGTTTTAGCCGGCAACATGTGGCGGAACCGAAGATGCCGGTCCTCTTTTGGGTCGGGGTCGATACCGGCCTGGCGCTGTTCGGACTGGGGAGGCAGTTGAAATACTGCTCTCGTGCAGGGGGGCGGATTTGCATGGCATTTTCCGGTTTGTCCGGAAACCCGGACATCGCCGTCCAGGGATGCGCGTGCTAGGTTGACAACCAACACATGTTCGAAAGGTCACCCGCTCAATGGTATTAGACGCGCGCGCCCCACGCCTCGCAGTGCTGATCGACGCCGACAACGCGTCGGCCAGGATTGTTGACGGGCTCTTTGACGAGATCGCGAAGATCGGCGAGGCAAGCGTTCGGCGCATTTACGGCGACTTTTCCAGCCCGAGGTCAAAAGCGTGGATCGACGTGCTGGCCCGGCATGCCATCATTCCGCACCAGCAGTTCGCCTACACGACCGGCAAGAACGCCTCCGACATCACGCTGGTCATTGACGCGATGGACCTCTTGCTGAGCGGACGCTTCGACGGCTTTTGCCTGGTGTCCTCCGACAGCGACTTTACGCGGCTCGCTGCCCGTATTCGGGAACAGGGCGTCGATGTCTTCGGCTTCGGCGAGCAGAAGACGCCTGAGAGCTTCCGGCAGGCTTGCCGGCGGTTCACCTACACCGAGAACCTGCTCCCCGATGCCCCTGCCAACGCGGAGACCACGGGCAGCACATCAAAGCCGCTTCAATCGCCGAGCGCGGCCACGCCCATTATCCGGCGCGTTCTCGATCAGATGGAGACAGAAGACGGCTGGGCGCCGCTTGGCGCTGTTGGAACGCAGCTGGCCAATCTGTCATCGGATTTCGATCCGCGCAATTTCGGTTTCCGCAAGCTCAGCGATCTTGTCCGCAAGACCAACGCCTTCGAGATCGAGCATCCGGAAGGGCGATCCATCCGCATCCGCGAGAAGCCATCCCCTAAGAAAGCCTCGGCAAGACGGAAATCTTAACCGGCCTCTCGGTTGGATGGATCGTGAAGGCTGTCCGTAATGGCAGCACTTGACTGGGAAAGGAGGGGCGGATCGCTCGCCGGGCGGACGCCCTATGCATGAACGACCGGCGACTCCCGGACGATGATCAGGACTCCGGCAGATTGGCCGGGTCGAAATCACACATCTCCGCCGCTTTGGCGAGGCTGTCGCTGAAACCGATGGGCGAGAAGCGGCCATAGAGCCAGGTCTCGCCCAGGCTTTCCCGTTCGACGGAAATATCGATATGTGTCTGTGCATTCGCCACAGCGGCGATCATGTCTTTCACGAAACCGCCGGTCATCGAAAGACTGTGCGGATCCGACGGGCCGACGGGGAACATCTCGCCGCCCAGCCAGTGGTCTTCTCCGTCAATGGTGATCTCGACGAGGTCGGTCTCGGCCCAGGGATCTTCTTCATTGTCCGTGTAAGGCGCGTATTCGTAGCTGAACCCCGCATTGAAGCCCTTGACGTCGAACCTGAACTGCAGGGATCCGGACGTGTCGCGCGCCGCGGCATTGGTGTAGACAAGGCAGGTCCCGCCGATCCTGGCGGTTTCCCAGTCGCCGCTTGAAAACGGGGCGGCGGCCACGGGTGCCGCCGGCAGCAGGGCCAGCGTTGCGGCAATCAGTCTGAAATTCATTCGAAGGGTCTCCACAAACTGTCTGAATGGCGCGGCCTGATCCCTGCAGGCCAGCGAATGCGGCCCGCAGGCGGAAAAGCACCGACACGCTCCGCGCGCATGCTGATTGTTGACTGGTTTCAATTTGGTGTAAGTACAAGCGGCAGATTGATATCCTTGTCGCTCAAAGGCTGGTTGCGGCGCCTGCCGCAGCTGGCTGGCGCCGCACCGGTTTTACCCGATCCGAAAGTCGTGCGGGCGCCGTCAGTTGACACTGATGCAGTGAGCCCTCGCTTCGCGATACTCGTTGGGATACGCGTCGGCGAGCCTGGTCATCGCCGCCAGACTCATGACGCTCAAGCCTTCCTGCTCAAGCATGATGCTGACCACGCAGGCGCAGGCTCCAAGGTTAAGCCCTTCACTCTTGCACACGTTGACCACACCACTGTCCAGATCGATTGTCTCGCCCGTGTCGAGTTTTACTTCGATCGCATTGGCAATACTATAGGAGACCATATTCAAGCCCACGCAGGCAAGCGCGGCGCATGCAAACGTCGCCAGGGGCTTCAAGCGCTTGTTCTTCATTACATTTCTCCATGCAATGGTTGATGTGTGCGCCTCTGCGAGCCTGATATCCCGGTTCGAAATAAGCGCAGAGAATGATTACGTTACCATGTGGTTTCTGACAATATGCAAAAGTATTTTTGAAGGATTTACTTGTGTTGAGTTCGCATGCGACTGGCACACCTTGCCGATGTATCGATGAAGGCAAGTTCGTGTGGGGACCCGGCAGCTTGGAGCGCGCTGTTTCCCTTCCAGGCTGCCGTTCCAGGTTGGTTCTTCGGTAAACCGAGCATCCTGTTTGCGGGGACATGATGAAAGTCCGGATACTCACGGCGGGTGGGAAGGTCCGGAAGGTCTGCACTTTCGCCAATGCAAGCAAGGCAAACGTGTGCCACCCGCCTTCTTGACCACTGGACTTTCCGCGCGTCCTCATTATGCTGCACCCGCGAAAAGAACGGCCGGTGCGGGAACAACGGCCGCGGGAGGACGAGGAAACATGAAGATCTGCCGGACCAGGGCGGAGTTGCGCGACGTCGTGCGCGGCTGGAAGCGCGCGGGCGAGACGGTCGGGCTGGTGCCGACCATGGGGTATCTCCACGAAGGCCATCTCGGCCTGGTACGCCTGGCGCGCGAAAAAGCCGACCGCGTGATCACCACCATCTTCGTCAATCCGACCCAGTTCGGCCCGAACGAGGATCTCGACACCTATCCGCGCGACGAGGCCCGCGACCTTGCGCTGCTCGAAGCGGAAAGGGTCGACGCGGTGTTCATGCCCGATGTTGCCGAGATGTACGGCGCCGGCGGCGACACCTTTGTCGAGGTGCCGGGACTGTCCGGCATCCTTCAGGGGGCGCTCAGGCCCGGTCATTTCCGCGGGGTCGCCACCGTGGTCACCAAGCTCTTCAACATCGCGACACCGGATTTTGCCGTTTTCGGCGAGAAGGACTACCAGCAGCTCACCATGATCCGCCAGATGGTCCGCGATCTCGACATGCCTTTGGAGATCCTCGCCCATCCGACCGTGCGCGAAGCCGACGGGCTGGCCATGTCGTCGCGCAATGTCCGCCTCAACCCGGAGCAGCGCCGGCAGGCCGTCGCGCTGAGCCGGGCACTGGCGGCTGCCGAGACCTTGGCCAGGGCCGCCCCGGAGATCGCCGAGCTTGAAGAGGCGGTCCAGGCAGTCCTTGCCGAGGCAAAAGACGGCGACGTGCAGAGCGTCGACATCCGCGACGCGGAAACCCTTGCCGAGTTGTCCGGCCCGCTGAGCCGACCGGCGGTCGTGCTGCTCGCCGTGCGCTTCGGCCCCGTTCTCCTGATCGACCAGCGGGTGATCACACCCGCCGCCTGATTGTCCGATGACAAGACCTGTTCGAAAGGATGCCAAATGAGCAGCCAGAAACCCGTCCGCCGCATCACGGCGCCGCAGATCACCAAGAAGAAGGGCGGCGAGCCCATCGTGTCGCTGACTTCCTATCACGCCCACACGGCGGCGATCGTCGACAAATATGCCGATTTCATCCTGGTCGGCGACAGTCTCGGCATGGTCATGCACGGCATGGAATCCACCGTCGGCGTGTCGCTCGACCTGATGATCATGCACGGCAAGGCCGTGGTGCGCGGCACCGAGCGCGCGCTGGTCGTTGTCGACATGCCTTTCGGCACATACGAGGAAAGCCCGTCGGAAGCCTTCCGCAACGCCGCCCGGGTGATGAAGGAAACCCAGTGCGGCGCGGTCAAGCTGGAAGGCGGCGCGCGCATGGCCGAGACCATCCGCTTCCTGACCGAGCGCGGCGTGCCGGTGATGGCCCATATCGGCCTGACACCGCAATCGGTCCATGTCATGGGTGGTTTCAAGACGCAAGGGCGTGAGACAAGTGACTGGGAGCAGCATTTCGAGGACGCAAGGGCGGTGACGGAAGCCGGTGCCTTCGCCGTCGTGCTGGAAGGCATGGTCGAGCCGCTGGCGGCCCAGGTGACCAAGGAAATCCCGATCCCGACCATCGGCATCGGCGCCTCGGCGGAATGCGATGGCCAGATCCTGGTGCTGGAGGACATGCTCGGCCTCAACCCAACCCCGCCGAAATTCGTCAAGGTCTACGGCAATCTCGGCGGCCAGATCGAGGCCGCGGTGAAAGCCTATGCGGACGACGTCAAGGACCGCAGCTTCCCGGGGGAGGGGCAGGTCTACCGGTAGGGGTAATCAGGCGGCTGCGGCATTGCATGTCTTCTGGTTGTCCCGAGCGTGTGCGGTCCGGAATAGACGCCCGAATTTCGGCTGCGGAGGGCATGAAACAGGCGTAACCTGCCGCCCATGCTGATGACACGACCTTCCTTCGACACCCTTTACGATGCGCTTCTCAGGCGCGATCCGTCCTACGACGGGCGCATGTTCGTCTGCGTGGCTTCCACCGGTATCTTCTGCCGTCTGACCTGCCCGGCGCGCAAGCCGAAGCCGGAGAATTGCAGTTTTCACGAGACGGTTGCCGAATGCATCGAGGCCGGGTTCCGGCCATGCAAGCGCTGCCGGCCGACAACGCCGGAGGCAAGCGCCGATCCGGTGGTGAAGCCGCTGATCGAGGCGCTGGAAAAGCGGCCGGGATACCGCTGGCGCGAGCCGGATCTGGTGCGCATGGGCTTCGACCCGTCGACGGTGCGCCGTGCCTTTAAGCGCCATTTCGGCATGACCTTCCTGGAAATGGCGCGTCAGCGCCGCCTGCAGGAGGGCTTTTCGACCCTGGCCGGCGGCGGCAAGGTTATCGATGCGCAAATTACCGCGGGCTTCGAGTCGCCAAGTGCCTTCCGGGAGGCCTTTGCCCGTATCCTGGGGCAGGCGCCGGGTACGTTTTCCGCGCGGCCGCTGCTTCATGCCGACTGGGTCGCTTCGCCGCTCGGGCCGCTGGTGGCGGTCACCGACAGGACACAGCTTCACCTGCTGGAGTTCCTCGACCGCAAGGCGCTGCCGGCGGAATTCCGCAAGCTGCAGGGCTTTGCCAAGGGCAAGATCGGCTTCGGCCGCACCGAAATAACCGACCAGATCCAGTCGGAACTGGACCGGTTCTTCGCCGGCACGGGCGGTTCGTTCGAAACGAAGCTGGCGCTTCACGGCAGCGCCTTCACCCGGAACGTCTGGCGCGAGCTGCTGGAGATCCCGCCCGGGGAAACCCGCAGCTATTCGGACCTTGCCAAACGCCTCGGCCGGCCGGAAGCGGTGCGGGCGGTGGCGCGCGCCAACGGCGCCAACCAGCTGGCGCTGGTGGTGCCGTGCCACCGGGTGATCGGTTCGGACGGCTCGCTCACCGGCTATGGCGGCGGGTTGTGGCGCAAACAGCGCCTGATCGAGCTGGAGCGCAGCTACCGGACAAAGACCGCCGGGTGACATTCAGGGTCCGGACCCCGGACGCATTCTCGCGAGTGTCCGGCCAAAGGATATCCTCGGCTTGTTTCCTGATCGGACCACTTGCATCTCTCTGCCCATGTTGCCAGCGCAATCGCATTTGACCGGAGTCCTGTTGGCGGTTGCCGTAGTTACCTCTCCCGGTGGGAGAGGTCGGACCGGAGGTCCGGGTGAGGGGGCGGACCGCGCCGTATTTTTCAGGCATTTGTTCCCTCACCCCAACCCTCTCCCACCGGGAGAGGGAGCTGGCTTCCGCCAAGGACGATTGCCCTGCCTCATGCGGGGGAGACGGCAACAAGGGGAGATGTCAATTCATGGCCGGCAGGCACGAACCTGCTGAGTGCCAAAAGATCCCGATCGCGCAGGATAGGTGTGAAACGCCATACCGGTCACCGGAGGCTCATTCCCGGTTGGGCACGTGAATGGTGCCGTTGGCGGCATTGTAGCCCCAGCAGGACGGATAGCGTTTCTGCCAGCTGATCGTGCCCTGCGGGTCGTAGGACAGCACCAGGCCTTCGTAGCTGTCCATCTGGCCGCGCGGATAGGTCTGCCGGTTGCTGCCCTGGATCTCCGTCGGCGCCACCACGTAGCAGCCGGTGAGGCGTGCGAAATCCCGGATGAATTCATGACCGTTGCCGCTGGTCGCGCCGAGCGACTGCAGAGCGCCATGGTCGCCGTGGGAGGACGTGTCCTGGTCGGCGATGCGGGCGACCAGGCAGCCGCGGAACCAGATCTTGAAGACCTTGCCCTTGACGTTTTCCCAGGGCGCCATCGAGTTGGAATTGAGCCCGGTGCCGATCTGGAATGATCCCGGAAAGCCGTGGGCCGTCAGCACCAGGTTGTCGATCCGTCCGCCGCGGACGGACCCGGCGGCGGCTAGCACACGGTCGACCATGGCCTGCTGGGTGTCGGTCGTGCGCACGGTGCGGGTGACATCCATGGTGTAGTTGACGGCGGCGCGGCTGTCGTTGAGGCACATGGAAGGCGACGTAATCGTGATCATCGGCGGGTCCTTTCCAGGTCGCGGTAATACGTTCAGCCCACTGGAACAGGTTGGCGTGCGCACGGCGCCGCCATTCTTGACCTGCGTGCAGGTTACCCGCCGCCGGTCGGGGCCCCAGTGACCTCGATCACAGATCGTCGGAGTTCAGCGGGGACCGGAAAAGTTTTCTGCATCGCCTTGCTGACACCGGCCTTGAGACGCTATCTGTCGCACCCGGGGCCGGTTCGGCGCGTATTTTGACGTATGCGGCTGTGTGGCCCGGCACTGGCACCGGGGCAGGGCGGTCGGCATCCGCGACCGGTGCCCTAAATTGGTTTCACGCGTGCGGGTCCCCGTGGCCGGCACCTACTTGGCAGCGGCGTTGAACTGACATGATCCAGACACCCTATTACCTGATCGACAAGGCCGGACTGCGCCGCAATCTGGAGAAGATCGCCTATGTGCGTGAACGCTCGGGTGCGAAAGCTCTGCTGGCGCTGAAGTGCTTTGCCACCTGGTGCGTCTTCGATTTCATGCGGGACTACATGGACGGAACGACGTCGTCGTCGCTGAACGAGGTGCGCCTTGGACATGAACGTTTCGGCAAGGAGACACACGCCTATTCGGTCGCCTATGCGGATTACGAGATCGACGAGGTGATCTCCCACGCGGACAAGATCATCTTCAACTCGATCGGCCAGCTCGAGCGTTTTGCCGACAAGTCGGCGGGGATCGTGCGCGGTCTGCGTCTCAATCCGCAGGTCAGCTCGTCCAGCTTCGATCTCGCCGATCCGGCGCGCCCATACTCCCGGCTGGGCGAGTGGGACGTTACAAGGGTCGAAAAGGTGATGGACCGCATCAGCGGCTTCATGATCCACAACAACTGCGAGAATGCCGATTTCGCGCTGTTCGACCGGATGCTGGGCGACATCGAGGAGAAGTTCGGCGCCCTGTTGAAGCGGGCGGACTGGGTCAGTCTCGGCGGCGGCATTCATTTCACCGGCGACAACTATCCGCTGGACCTGTTTGCCGACCGGCTGAAGGCCTTTTCGGAAAAATATGGCGTGCAGGTCTATCTGGAGCCGGGCGAAGCCTCGATCACCAATTCGACCACGCTCGAGACAACGGTGCTCGACACGCTGTTCAACGGCAAGAACCTGGCGATCGTCGACGCCTCCATCGAAGCGCACATGCTCGATTTGCTCATTTACCGGGAAAGCGCCAAGGTGGCGCCGAACGAAGGTGACCATTCCTACATGATCTGCGGCAAGTCCTGTCTTGCCGGGGACATCTTCGGCGAGTTCCGCTTTCCCGCGGAACTCAGGACAGGTGACCGGGTCTCGATCCAGGACGCGGCCGGCTACACGATGGTCAAGAAAAACTGGTTCAACGGCGTGAAGATGCCGGCCATCGCGATGAAGGAACTGGACGGCACGATCACGCTCGTCCGCGACTTCACCTACCAGGACTACGAACAAGCACTGTCCTGAAACTTGAACTCCGAACACCCCTCAAGTTCCAAGGAAGGTATGGGATTCCATGAGAAAGAATGTCCTCATCATCGGCGCCGGCGGTGTCGCCCAGGTGGTCGCGCACAAATGCGCGCAGAACAACGATGTGCTTGGCGATATTCACATCGCCTCGCGCACGAAATCCAAATGCGACAAGATCATCGAAACCGTGCATGAAAAAAACGCGCTGAAGCAGCCGGGCGTTCTGGAAGGACATCAGCTCGATGCCCTCGACATCGACGCGACAGCGGA
Organism: Roseibium sp. Sym1; assembly: GCF_027359675.1. Classification (NCBI taxonomy): domain Bacteria; kingdom Pseudomonadati; phylum Pseudomonadota; class Alphaproteobacteria; order Hyphomicrobiales; family Stappiaceae; genus Roseibium; species Roseibium sp. Sym1. The sequence goes on along the minus strand of NZ_CP114786.1, from coordinate 812,872 downwards.
CCTGATCCGGAAGACCGGTTCCGAAATCGTCATCAATGTCGGCACGGCCTTCCTGAACATGTCGGTGCTCAGCGCCTGCATCAAGACCGGGGCGGCCTATATCGATACGGCCATCCACGAGGAGCCCGGCAAGATCTGCGAAACCCCGCCCTGGTATGGCAATTACGAGTGGAAACGGGCCGGCGAATGCGAACAGGCCGGCGTCACCGCCATCCTGGGCGCCGGCTTCGACCCCGGTGTGGTCAACGCCTTCGCCCGTCTTGCCAAGGACGACTATCTCGACAAGGTCACCGAGGTCGACATCGTCGACATCAATGCCGGCAGCCACAAGCAGTATTTTGCCACCAATTTCGATCCGGAAATCAATTTCCGCGAGTTCACCGGCACGGTCTATTCCTGGCAGAAGGGTGAATGGCAGGAAAACCGGATGTTCGAGATCGGCAAGGAATACGATCTGCCGGTGGTCGGCAAGCGCATGGCCTATCTGTGCGGCCATGACGAGGTGCATTCCCTGGCAAAGAACATGGACGGCGCGGATGTGCGTTTCTGGATGGGCTTCGGCGAGCATTACATCAATGTCTTCACCGTGCTGAAGAACATCGGTCTCCTGTCCGAACATCCGGTCACCACGGCGGAAGGTCTTGAGGTCGTGCCGCTGAAAGTGGTCAAGGCCTGCCTGCCCGATCCGTCCTCGCTGGCTCCCGAGTACGAAGGCAAGACCTGCATCGGCGACTTCGTCAAGGGCATCAAGGACGGCAAGGAGCACGAGGTGTTCATCTACAACGTCGCCGACCATGCTGAGGCCTACAGGGAAGTCGGCAGCCAGGGCATTTCCTATACGGCTGGCGTGCCGCCCGTCGCGGCCGCGATGCTGATCGCCACCGGCGAGTGGGACGTGAAGAAGATGGTCAACGTCGAGGAACTGCCGCCGCATCCGTTCCTCGGCATCCTGAACCGGATCGGCCTGCCGACCCGTATCAAGGATTCAGACGGCGACCGGGCGATCGAGTTCTAGACGCGACACGGTTTTTGCAAGGCGATACCCGGCGGCCGGTCCCCACCGAGCCGCCGGTTTCTTTTTGTGACTGCCGCAGTTCGGAACAGGATTTTTTGCCAGCGCGGAAAATGTCCTCTGGTCGGTTTGAAGCTTGCTGTTGACGGCGGCGAAAAAAATATGAATATATAACTCAGCTTTTAAGGGCGGCCCGGTTGGGGACGCCGAACGGCAGCGAAATTGCCAGGGCACGGGTCCGCCTCAACACGGGGACGCACTTGGCCCCAGCCTTGAAAACACTCCAGCACTCATGAAACCGCGCGACCAATCCGGTGGCAGACGTCAACGCTGTTGGCCTGACGAGTGTCTGCGCCCATCGCGGCAATGCTCCTGAGGGGAAAGTGAAGGGATGAAAGCATCACTGGTTCCGGCGTTGGTGGCACTGACCTGCCTGTCCCCGGTCCCGTCCGCGGCCGGGCCGGCGGAAACAATCACGGTACAGCTCAATGAAACGGCCACAATTGGGGAGGCCTGCCGGCTGACCTTCGTCATCCGCAACGATCTGCCGGACGCCGTTGTGGCGCTTGGCCTCGATCTGGTCATGTTCGACAAGTCCGAGGGCGTGTCCGGATACGCGGCTGTCGATTTTGGCGAGCTTCCTCCCGGCAAGACCCGTGTCCGCCAATATGACGTTGCCAAGGGAGGCTGCGCCGGCATTTCCCGCATCCTGCTGAACGATGTCAGGGCCTGCGAAATCGAGCGCGGTGCCGGCAGGGACTGCCTGCCACTGCTTGATATCTCCTCGCGGTCCGAAATTGATTTGATCCTGTAAAATCCGACGTTTGTGGTGATATGACATGCCTGATTCACTTGTGGCGGCGATGCCGCGGTTCCTGTCTCCTCTTGCCGGCCTTGTCGACCAGGGCGGACCGGTGGTCCTGTTGCTCCTGATCCTGTCGCTGGTCGCCGTTGCGCTGATTTGCGCCAAGGTCCTTCAGTTCGCATTTCTGGGTGTCGGCCGTTTCGGATCCGCGCGCGAGGCATTGGCACGGTGGCTGGAAGGCCGCCCGCAAGAGGCGGCCACCATCGCCGCAGCCGGCAAGTCCATCGCCGCCGACCTGATGCTCAAGCTGATCCAGGCAACTGGCCGGGCCGACGGCAACACGGCACTTCTGAAAGAGGATGTGGAACGTATTTGCGTCGGTAAGATCAACACCTTGCGCGCCTACATGCGGCCATTGGACATGATCGCTCAGACCGCACCGCTGATCGGACTTCTCGGAACCGTACTCGGCATGATCGAGGCCTTCCGGGCCATGCAGGGCGCCGGAGCCGCCGTTGATCCGTCGGTTCTGGCCGGGGGGATCTGGGTCGCGCTGCTGACGACGGCGGTCGGCCTGTCGATTGCCATCCCGGTTTCCGCGGCCGTCGGCTGGCTGGACAGCCGCATCGAGACGGAACAGTCGGAAATGGAAGCGCTGGTCACGGCGTTCTTCACTGGCGCGGTCGCCGAACGTGGCGGCGCCCGGGTCCTGCCCTTTGAGGCTACGGAGCCGAGGCATGCGGTTTAGACCCGGAAACAGGCGCCGTGCAGTCGGTCTCACCTCGCTGATCGATGTCATTTTCCTGCTGCTCCTGTTTTTCATGCTGGCTTCCAGTTTCACCCGCTACCAGTCACTCGACGTCTCGAGCGGCAACTTAGGTGGTGGTGTGGATGCAAGGCCGGCCTACCTGCGCATTCATGCGGCCGACAAGCTGGACCTGAATGGCCTGCCCCTGGTCAAGGCGGATCTGCCGCACCGCCTGTCGGACCTGGATGCGGATACCGTTGTTGCGATCTGGTCAGGGCCGCGGGCAAGCGTGCAGGACGTTGTCGACGTCATGTCCGCTGCGCGCCGGACCGGCCTCGGAACCGTTCTGGTTACGGGAAAGTAGAAAGATGCGTTTGAAACCGCCCCGGCACCGGGAACCGCAGGAAAACACGGTCCCCTTGATCAATGTCGTCTTCCTGATGCTGATCTTCTTCCTGTTCGCGGGGTCGCTCGCCCGGGACGACGCCCGCCGGATCGCACCACCCCTGAACATTCTGGAAGACGAAACCATCCGCTCGACCGGCGCGCTCGTCATTGACGGCCAGGGCCGGACCTTCGCCGGTGACGCGGAGATCCCGGTCGTGGACTGGCTGGCTCGGAAAGAGGACGAGGGACCGGTCAAGATTGCCGCCGACGGCGATCTCAAGGCCGACGCGCTGGAAAAGGTCCTCGGCGACCTGAAGGCGGCGGGCCGGCGTGAAATCGTCCTGATCACGAGGCGAGGCGAGCCGTGAGGTTTCCGCGTTACCTGGCTGCCGGAGCCATCGTCTCCGTGGTGCTGCACGGCTCCGGCGCGGCGTATTTCGCCAAGGTACCGGACGAGGCTTCGATCGCCGCGTCCGAAGGTGGCGGTGTTTCCGTGATCGGCTCGATCGAGGACCTTGTCGCAGGGGCACAGGCAGACGTGGTCGCGGACACCAGCCCGTTGCAGCCGGTCGAGCCGGCCAATGACCCGCTCGAACCGGTCAGGGAGGTGGACGAACCGTCCGAGATCGCGCCCGGCAAGCAGGTGACATACGTGAAGGCCATGCCGGTTCAACCGGTCGCGGCGCAAGTTCCGATCAAGACCTCTGCGTCCATTGCGGAAGTTCCTGTCAAAGAAGGCGTGACCGGGAGCGAACCGGTCACCGCGGCAGAGCCTGTCCAGCCCCTCCTGCCTGAAGCCCTGAAACCTGTCCCGACAACCCCATCGGTTGAAACGGCCCGACTTGAGGGATCGGTGGCGCCTGAGCCCGCCAGGCCTGTCGAACAGCGACCGGTTCAGGCGCCGACCGCGATTGCCCGGGTGAACCCGGAGATGATCGCCAAACCGGTCCCGCAGGAGACGGAAGCGGGGCCGTCGGCCGAGGATCCGCTGGCAGAGGTGACACATACGCCACGGACGAAGCCAAAGCCGCCTGTGCGCAAGACCGGGCCAGGCAAGACGCCGGACAAGAAACTCTGGACCGCCCGGAGAAAAGGCGCGGAAGCCAGTACCCGCAAAGGCGGGGAGCAGGTGAACAGCAAAACCGCCCGCTCCAATGCCAACGGCCGCAAGACGGCCAAATCCAGAGATGGCGGCAGCGCGGCAGCGTCGGATTACAAGGGCAAGGTGGTGGTCAGGTTGCGCCGTGCGAAGCGCTACCCGCGCCAGGCGCGTCGCAACAATCTCGAGGGCACCGCACATGTCGCCTTCACCATTTCCCGCAGCGGGTCCGTGTCGGCGATCCGCCTCACCAGATCTTCAGGACATGCCGTTCTCGATCAGGCTGCGTTGGACATGGTGCGCCGTGCGTCGCCCATGCCGAAATTTCCGGGCGACCTTTCCGTTTCAAGAATGAGCCTGCAGGTGCCGGTGCGGTTCAGCCGGTAGAGCGGCCCTGGATGCCGGCTTTATTCGTCCCACCTTGCCACACGCGTCATCTCGGCATCTTGCGCCTGCAGGTCACCGCTCACTGCCAGGGCGATGCGCCCGCCCGTGCCGGTTCTGCAAAGACGAAAGGAAAAGGAGGGCTGTCGCAGATTCGGCGGAAAGTCTGCCGTGATGCGGTCATCGGTCCCGATGCCGAACCCGACCGCGGCCAGATCGGTGGCAACGCCGATGCCCGTTGCTTTCAGAAAGGCTTCCTTCAGGGTCCAGAAATCGAGAAACCGCGCCGTGCGGCCCCGGGCGGCCATGCCGGCCAGCGCGCGCTGTTCCGATGGCGAACAGACCTCGCCCGCCAACAGGTCGACGTCGACCGCCCGCTGTTCCGTTTCGGCGTCGATCCCGACCTGGCCCGCATTGGTGACGGCGCAGGCCACCAGCCCTCTCGCATGTGTCAGGCTGAAGTCCAGGTTGGGCCGCCCGCTGATCCGCGGTTTGCCGGTGCCGTCGGCGTCAAACTGCCAGGATTGTGCATCCGTCGCAGGCTCAAGCAGGTTCAGGGTCCGCCGCAGCAGGGCATGGGCAAGCGCATAGTCCCTGCGATCCTCGGCGAAATGGAACTTCCTGTAGCGATCGAGCTCTTCCGCGGACAGGACGGTCAACGCCGCATCGACATCGCCTGAGCCGCATCGGTCGGTCTGAAGAATGGTCACCTTGACGTATTGCACGTCGCCTCGCAGGGAGCTGCCCGGAACCGTGTAAGTCAGGCTTCGGTCTCCGCCGGTTTGGAAACCTTGCTGATCTTGCCTTCCTCCATCCAGACGATCTTGTCCGCAATGTCGAAATACCGGTCATCATGGGTGATCGCGATAACGGTTCGACCCTCTTTCTTGAGCCGCTCCAGGAACTCCATGTAGAACCAGCGGCGATATTCCGGGTCCTGATCGGCGGCCCATTCGTCGAAGACGTAAATGTCTCTTTCTTCCAGCAGCGCGACCACCATCGCGAGCCGCTTGCGCTGTCCGGTGGACAGGTTCGTCGTGCTGAAGCGGTTGTTGCGATAGTAGACCTTCTCGTCAAGCTGCATGTCTTCCAGGAGGTCGTACAGCTTCTGCTCGTCCGACAGGTCCACGCCGTAGAGCCGGTCGAACAGGTGGAAGTCCGAAAAGATGACGGCGAACAGGCTGCGATACTGGTCGATGTTCTCGGGTTTCACGACCTTGCCGTCCCAGGACAGCTGCCCGCTCTTCGGTTCGTAGAGGCCGGTCAGGATCTTGGCGAGCGTGGACTTGCCGCTGCCGTTGCCGCCGACAATGAACACCATCTCACCGGAAGTGATGTCCAGGTCGCAGGGACCGATTGAAAACGGGCGATCCTCGTTCTCGCTATGATAGGTGTAGGCGATCTTCTTCAGGGACAGGGACTGTTTCAGCTTGGCCTGCTTGACCTCGAGGCGGCCCTCGGCGGCTTCTGCATGGTCTTCCAGAAGCGCCTCCAGCGTCCCGATGTTCGACACCGCGAGATTGGCCCGCGACACCACGGGCAGCATGCGGATGATCGACGTGATTGCTCCGCTGGCAAAGACGATCACGGTGACGATCTTGCCCGGGATCGACAGGTCGGTGACATAGAACGGAATCGCGAAGACCAGGGTTCCCATCAGCGTATAGAAAAAGACGTCGCTCACGGACTGGCCGTAATTGAAGGACCTGCCGGATTCCACCCGCAGTTCTTCCACCTTTTCGGAGCGCGGCACCACGTAGTGATGGAACAGATCGTCGCTGCGCTGCGCGTTCAGCTTCACTTCCTTGAAGCCGCTCAGGATGTTCTCGAAACTGTTCTGGAAGGCCTGCTCGCTCAGGCTCGCCTGGCGCAACAACTCCTCCGCGTCCCGGTAGCTCTTGCGGTAGAAGAAGACGGCGCCGGCCAGGAAGGCGATGGTGACGGCGAAGGCCAGCGGTGACAGGTAGAGGATATAGAGCGCGGACATCACCAGCTGCATCACGAAATAGATCAGCCCTACCAGGGCCGGCGCCGTTTCCTCGATGGTCTGGTGGTCCCGTCCGACCGCGGCCCGGATCCGGTTGAGACCGATCTCCTCGAGGGCGGCAAGGTTCAGGTTGCGCACCTGCGCGGTGACCTTGATCCGCAGGCGGCAGAGATAGTCGGCGATGATCGCCGTGGCCATGTTGAGCGCACGGTTCATCGTGAACAGGACGGTCGTGCAGCCAAGCACGAACAGGCCGAGATATTGCCACTGAAGGCCGCCGGTCTGCTGGTAATTGGTTGTGGCGTTGATAACCGCGATCACAAGCCCCATGACCAGGCCCGGGACCAGCGACAAAAGCAGGAAGATGCGTCTGCTGTCGCCCGCTTCACGATACAAGAGACGAAAGAATTTCATCGAAAACCAGGCGCTCCAGGTGGTCCGTCACCGCTTGTGTGGAAAGGTCAGTCGCCGGCGGCGTCCTTCAGGCTTTTCGGTCTGATGTCGGTCCAGTGCGCATTGACATAGTCGATACAGTCCTGGCGCTTGCCGGGACCGAACACCGACTTCCAGCCTTCGGGAACGGCGACGAATTCGGGCCACAGGGAATGCTGTTCCTCGTCATTCACCAGCACGTGGAAGGTGCCGTCCGGATCATCGAATGGATTGGTCATTGCCGTCTCTCCCTGCCGCGTGTGTCAATCTTTCCATGCGGCATTGCACCAGCCGAATTCATCATAGTCTTCAAGACACTGGTCAACAAGCGACAGCATCTGCTCCATCGTGCCGTCGCGCCGGGCGATCGAGGGCAACTGCAGCTTGACCTCTTCATGGTTGCCCGCGTAGTTGCGCTCGTAAAGCTCGTGCCGTCCGGCGAACTCGGAGCCCGTGGCGTCCCACAACAGTTTCATCAGCTTGATGCGGTCCTTGTGGCCGATGTCGTTGGAGCCGCGCACATACCGTTCCAGGTAGGCGTTGATCTCCGGGTTCTGGAGATCCTTCGCCGAGGACGGCAGGTAGATCAGCGCGGAGGCCACGATCTTCTGGACGATTTCCTTGACCCTGCCATAGGCGTCGGGCGCGAGGGCGCGATAGGCCTGTGCGGCGGTCAGGCCGGGCAGGAATGCGCCGTCGGCAAAAGGTTCCGGTGTTCTCGCCATGGCGTCCGACAGCGACCAGAACAGGTGCCTGAGGGCGATGACCTCGCCCTGCAGCACCTGGTTGCCGCGGAATTCGTCGCCGCTGGTGATGTGCAGCGCCTTTGTCAGAAGACCTGCGAGAAAATCGAGTTTGACCGCAAAGCGGGTGCAGCCGTGAAAGCAGGTTCCCTGCAGGTAGCCGGTGTCCATCAGGAAGTTGATCGGCTTGTGTGCCGGGCCATAGACCAGGACGTTCTCCCAGGGCACGAAGACGTTGTCGAGGATCAGAATGGCGTCGTTTTCGTCGAACCTCGAGGCCAGCGGACTGTCGAACGGTGACGAGGACTGATGCGCGGCGAACTCATAGGAGTTGCGGCAGATCAGCTTGATGCCCGGTGTCGACATATCGAGAAAGAACATGAAGGCGGTCGGCGGTTCGTTGGTGTCGGAGACCGCGTGGTGGCTCAGAAAGTTGTAATGGGTGAGCGCGGCGGAGGTGGCAACGACCTTTGCGCCGGAAAGATAAAGCCCGGCATCGGTCTCCCGGACCACATGCACCAGCACGTCCTTGGCCTCGCTGATCGGCTTGGCCCGGTCGATCGGCGGATTGGCGACCGCGTGGTTCATGAAATAGGTCCGCTCCTGGGCCAGGTGGTACCAGCGCCGGGCGTTGTCCGCGAAGGGGCCGTAATAGGCCGCGTTGGCGTCGAGCGTGTTGACGATGGCGGCCTTGTAGTCCGGCGACCGCCCCATCCAGCCATAGCTGAGCTTTGCCCATTCGGCGATCGCCTTCTGCTGGCCGAGCAGGTCCCCGGCGGAGCGGGCCACCTTGAAATAGCGGTGGGTGTAGCCCTCCGGATCGGCATCGGCGGCGGCTGTCAGAACGCCGGTGCCGCTGTCATGATCCTGGTGCAGGGCGTCATAGAGGCGTGCCAGCGAGCGTACCGAATTGCGGAAGGCGGGATGGTCGGTGAGCCCCTGGACCCTCTCGCCGTTGAAATAGACGCAGCGCTGGTCCTGAAGACTGTCGATGAACTCGGCGCCGGTCATGGGGGTCGCGGTGGCGGCCGCCTCCGCGGGCTCTGCTGGATTGAGGATATCAACCGACATTCTTCAGTCTCCCTTCGGACGCATCCTGCCGGCGCGGCAGGGGCCCCTGGTTCATCCATTCGGAAAGTGCCTTGCCGATGTCGGCAAGTGCGATTTGCGACGTCATTTCATGATGCGTACACGCAAGTGTACGTGTTTCGAACCGGCCGCCTGTCAGGGGCTGCCAGGGATCGGTCTCAAGCGCCATCATGCGCCAGGATTGCCCGGAGACGAAATGCAGCAGCGGACAGGTCAGGCCCTGTGGTCGCCAGTCATGCGCCAGCCGCGCATTGTTGCGTGCGATCCGGAGCATGTTGCCGAAATCGCCGCTGCCGAGGTCCGCGAGGGGGTGCGACCGGTCTTCCAGGAACCGGCGCACCTCTTCGAAGGTCACATCGTCCGGAGACCTGCCTTGCGGATCGAACCCGACCATTTCGAAAAAGGCACCGCGCGCACCCCGGTCCGAAAGATCCGGCAGCGGGTCTCCTGCCTTCATGGGATAGCTGTCCAGCAGCGACAGGAACTCGACCTCGCGCCCGGCGGCCTCGAAACGGTGCGCCATTTCATAGGCGGCCAAGCCGCCGAAGGACCAGCCGAGCAAGCGGACAGGCCCTTTCGGCCAAAGCCGGACGACACTGTCCATGTAGTCGGCCGCCATGTCGCCGATGGAGGCCGGCAAGGCGGCTTCGTCGGCATAGCCGCGTGCCTGGAGTGCGATCACGGGCACGTCGGGCGGCAGCACGGAAACCAGACCCGCATAGGTCCAGCCAAGGCCGAAACCCGGATGAACGCAGAACAGCGGTGGCTGGCTTCCGGCGGGACGGATCTGCAGGACCGGTTCGAGCAGGCAGGTCTTGCGGTCGCGCCCGGTAGACAAGAGCCCCCGGACGGTTGGCGTTTCAAAGATGTCGCGCAAGCTGACATCAAGCCCCATGCGATCCCTCATCAAGGATTTGAGGCGCGCGGCCTGCAGGGAGTGACCGCCCATTTCGAAGAAGCTGTCCTGCGGACCCGGCATCGCGCCCTGCAGCACTTCTGCGAACAGGGTGCAAAGCAGGGTTTCCTGCAATGTCATCGCTTCCGTGGATCGCCGTACCCGAACGGGTTCCGGCAAGGCCAGCCGGTTGAGCTTGCCGTTGGGCGTCAGCGGCATTTCGTCAAGAACAACGAAGTCGCCCGGCACCATGTAGTCCGGCAGGGACTGCTGGAGACAGGTGCGTATGGCCTCGGGCTTCAGGCGCGCACCCGGCTCCGGCACAACATACGCAACGAGAGACGGTTCAGGCCCGGCGCCCTGCCGTTCGATCACGGCAGCCCGGGCAACATTTGTCATCGAGGCAATGACGGTTTCGATTTCTCCCGGCTCGATCCGGTGTCCGCGGATCTTGAGCTGCGCATCGCCCCGGCCGAGGAAAACCATCGTGCCGTCTGCGTTGCGGTAAACGATGTCTCCGGTCCGGTACATGCGCGCACCACCACCCGCGAACGGGTCGGCGACGAACCGTTCGCTCGTGAGGTCCGGTCTGCCGTGATAGCCGCGCGCGAGCCCGGTGCCGCCGATATAGAGTTCGCCAGCCACACCGTCCGCGACAGGTTGCAGGGCCGCGTCGAGCACATGGGCCTGCGTGTTCCACATCGGCAGGCCGATGCCGGGCCGGTTCGAGGCGGCTTGGTCGATGTTCTGGCGCAGGGACCAGATGGTCGTTTCGGTCGGGCCATAGAGATTGGTCACCGGACCGGCCGACCGCAACCGCTCTGCCAGCACTCCGTCGAGCGCCTCGCCCCCCACCAGCACCTTCAGGTTGGGGAGCGGTCCGGTTTCGGCGAGCGCGCGCCACAGCGACGGGGTTGCCTGCATCACCGTCGGATGTTCCAGGGCGATCCAGTCCGACAGGCGATCCGTTTCCCGCTGGCTCGCGGCAAACAGCAGAACTGTTCCCCCGGTCAGAAGCGGACCGTAGAGTTCCAGACCGGCGATGTCGAAACCGATCGTCGTCGCGCTCAGCATCCGGTCCCGGTCCGTCAGTTCAAGGTCTTGGGTCAGGCCGCACAGGAAGTTCTTGAGCCCCGCTCTCGTGACGACAACGCCCTTCGGCTTGCCGGTCGATCCGGATGTGTAGATGACATAGGCGGGGTGGTTCGGGTGGATCGGGGTCCGCCGGTCTGTGTCTTGCGGGACATGCGCGGGGGCGTTGTCCAGGTCCGCGGCGGTCTCTCCTGCGTCGAGCACAAGCAGGTCGAGACCATGCAGCCCGTCCTTGAGCGCGGCCTTGGTCTTTTCCGTGGTGATCACCAGTTTCGGCGCCGCGTCCTCCAGCATCATCGCGATCCGGGCCGGCGGGTAGTCCGGGTCGAGCGGCAGGTATGCTCCTCCGGTCTTCAGCACCGCCAGCAGCGCCACCACCATGTCGGCGGAGCGCGGCAGCGCGATTGCGACCCGGTCCTCGGCGCCGATGCCGTGCCGGAGCAACACATGAGCCAGCCGGTTGGCCCGCTCCTCGAGCTGCCGGTAGCTCAGCCGCTCCTCGCCGCTGACCACCGCCTCGCGTTCCCCATGCCGGGCGGCGGTGGCCGAGATCAGCTCGACCAGATCGCCTTCGGGCAGGGCGTGACGGGTATCGTTCCACCGCTCCTGAACCGCCTGTGTTTGCGCCGGACCGAGCGTTGCAAGGGAGCCGAGGGCCGCGTCCGGCTGCAAGGCCATCTGCTCCAGCAGGTGACAGAGCTGCTCCAGGAGGCTGCGGCCGAGCTCTGACCCGATCCGGTCTTCCCGGCAGTCCAGCCGCAACATCAGTTGGTCGCCCGGAACCACCATCAGGCTGGCCGGGTAGTGGGTCCGGTCATGCACCTCGAGGCCGTCGATCCGGAGACCGGTTTCACCGGCTCTGCCCATGTCCTCTGCGTCGGGATAGTTCTCGAACACGACCAGCGTGTCGAACAGGTCGCCCAGTCCCGCGCCCGCCTGGATCTCCGGCAGGCCGAGATGCTGATGGGGCAGGAGCGACGCCTGCATGCCCTGAAGGCCCTTCAGGAAGGCCTCGACCGTCTGCCCCGGCAGGGGCCGCGCCCGCACGGGCACGGTGTTGATGAAGAGCCCGGCCATGGTCTCCACACCGGTGATCTCGGGGGGACGTCCGGAAACGGTCGTGCCGAAGACCAGGTCGTCACGGCCGCAGACCCGGCCGAGCAGCACCGCCCACGCCCCCTGCAGGACCGTGTTCAGGGTGATGTCCAGCTGCCGGGCCAGGCGCTCGAGCGCGCACGTGGCCTCGGGGCTCAGGAGAGTGTCGAAGCGCAGCACCTCGTCGGAGACGGCGGAGGGCTGGCCGTGGACCGAGGCGGCCAGCCGGGTCGGCTCCTCCAGGCCCGCCAGGGCCTCCTGCCAGGCGGTCCGGGCGGCCGCCCTGTCCTGGCGCTGCAGCCAGCCGAGATAGCGGTCGAAGGGCACCACGGCGGGAAGGGCGTGTGGGCCGCCCGCCGCGTGGATGTCCTTCAGCTCCCGCATCAGCACCGGCAGCGACCAGCCGTCCAGGAGAATGTGGTGATTGGTGAGGATCAGCTTCGAGCGCTCTCCCGGCAGCCTTACCAGGCAGGCGCGCAGAAGGGGACCCCGGGCGAGATCGAACCGTGTCCGGCGGTCCTCGGCTAGCAGGGATTCCAGCGCGGCTTGCGGAGCGTCCGAACCGCTGAGGTCCACCACCTGGAACGGCATGTCCGGATCCGTCAGGATCACCTGCACCGGTTCGCTCACTCCTTCGTGGCAGAACACCGCCCGCAAGGGAGCGTGGCGGGCCACGAGCGCTTCCAGGCTCGCCTGAAGACGGTCCGCCTCGACATCACCGGCCAGTGTCACCACCGTCTGGACCAGATAGGCATCCTCGCCCGTCTCCGCGTCCATCAGACCGTGGAACAGGAGACCCGACTGGAGACCCGTCAACGGCCAGACCGCAGAAACTGCATCGCCGTAGCGTTCTGAAAGGAGGTCCACCTCGGCTTGGGACAAGTCCGCCAGCGGGAAGTCCGAGGGCGTGTGGCCGCCGGCATCCTGCCAGTCGGCGTGGCTGGCCAGCCTGGCAAGAGCCCTCTCCCAATGCTGCAACAGCTCTGCCACGTCACCTTCCGGCAGATGGCGAGCCGCAGGGCTGAAATCGGTCACGAGACGGAAACCGTCATCTTCCTCGACGGCCTGGCAGTCGATCGAAAGCACATGATCCAGCGGTGTCGCCGGGTGGAAGCCGCCGCGCAATCCACCGAACTCCGGCACGGGACTCCAGTCGCCGCCGGCCTCGGCCTGGAAACGGCCGAGGTAGTTGAAGGATATTTGAGCCTTCGGTTCCTTTGCCAGCGTACCGGCAGTCTCCTCGTTGAGGTAACGCAGCATGCCGTAGCCGATGCCCCTATCTGGCATGGTGCGTGCGCCGTCCTTCGTTGCGGCAATCAGGAGCCTCAGGTCCTGATCGGAGATCGCGGCAACGTCCGGGCCCGCCTGGCCGGTCTGCAGCCGCACCGGATAGAGGCTCGTGAACCAGCCGACGGTCCGGCTGAGATCGGCGTCTGCGACAGGCTCGCGCCCATGACCCTCGACCTCGCACAGGACATCTCCGGCAGATGCGCCGGATCGCGCGGACAGGAAAGCGCCGACGGCCAGCGTCAGCGCGGACAACAGGACGTCCTGAGGTCCGCAGCCATAAAGCGCAGGCAGGCGGTTCAGGAGCCGCGCGGTCTCGGCCGGGGCAAGATCCGACCGGCGCGAAGTCTGGGTGCGGACGGTATCGAGGGTCGGGTCGAGCCGGCCGGGCACAAGGCCGGCAGTGCCTGCCGCAGCGACCTCCCGCCAATAGGTTACCTCGGTGCTTCGTGCCGCGGAATGCGCCGCGTTTCGCAGCAGCCGGCTCCAGACGGGAAAGGATGTCGTTGCGGGCTCAAGGGAAATCGGCCGGCCGGCCGACCAGTCCTCCCAGGCCGAGCGGAGGTCGTCGGTCAGGATCCGCCACGAGACACCGTCAATGACGAGGTGGTGCGCGGCAAGCAGGAGCCATCCGGGACCGGTGTCGCCCCTGTCGAACCAGACCGCGTTGAGCATGCGCCCGTCGGCGAGCGACAGGGTGCCGGTGGCCTCGTCATGCATCTCTTGCAGCAGAAGCCGCAGGTCAGTGTCGGAGCCAGTGCCTGTGAGGTCGACGCGCCTGAGATCGACCGGTTGCGGCCCTTCGGAGAACGGGCGGACATGCATGTCCTGCAGCCCCCGGCCCGATTGCACCCGCAACATGCCGTGGTGCCTGACCAGGGCGGCAAGGGCTGCCTCAAGGAACGCGGCACCGGCACCTGCGGGAAGCTGCAGGCAGGTCGACTGGTAGAAACCGTCGAGGGGCCCTCCCAGGTCCTCAAGCCAGCGCATGATCGGCGTCGGATGAACGGTGCCCGTTTCTGCGTCGCCGTTTTGCAGGTCATCCGTCTCTGCAAGCGGCTGGACCACGGCGGCGAGACCGGCAACGGTCTTGTGATCGAAGACATCCTTGGGCGACGCAGACAGGCCTTGCCGGCGCAGCAGGCTGACCAGCTTGATGGCCGAAATGCTGTCGCCGCCAAGGGCAAAGAAACTTTGGTCCGCAGCCGGCGCCGCGATCCCGAGCGTTTCGGCGAAGGCCGCCGACACCGTTTCCTCGAGCGGCGAGAGTGTTCGCGCACCCGGTTCCCTGTGCGGCCGGCTGGGCGCGGGCAGGGCCTTCCTGTCGATCTTGCCGTTGGGAAGGCGCGGCAGATAGGGCAGCAGATCGATCTGCACCGGCACCATGTAATCCGGCAATCGGCCGGCGCAATGCTGTTTCAGGGCGTCCGGGCAGGGATCGGCATTGTCCTGGCCGATGACATAGGCAACCAGCCTGGAGGTTCCGGTCCGGTCCCGGTAGACACTGACGAGACACTGGGCGACGTCATCCCGCTCCAGCAGCACACGCTCGATCTCGCCCGGCTCGATGCGGCGTCCGCGGATCTTGACCTGCGAGTCGCCGCGGCCGAGGAAGAAGAGATTGCCGCCGCCGGCGCGGTAAACGATGTCTCCCGTCCGGTACATGCGCGCGCCATCGCCGGCAAACGGGTCGGCGACAAACCTGGACGCCGTCAGGCCGGCCAGGTTCTGGTAGCCGCGCGCCAGGCCGATGCCGCCGATATAGAGTTCACCGGCAACGCCGTCCGCGACGGGCTGAAGTGCCCGGTCAAGCACATAGAGACCCGAATTCCAGATCGGCAGGCCGATGGATGCCACGTCTGCACCCTGATCGCCATCAAGCGGCAGGCTCATGGATCCGCACACCGTGACCTCGGTCGGGCCATAGGCGTTGATCAGGCGGCACCTCTCGGCCCATCGCCTCACTTCGGCGATGCTGATGGCCTCGCCGGCGGTGACCAGCACGCATCCGGCCGGCAGGTCCTCGACGGACATGACACTCAGGAGACTGGGGGACAGCGTGATGTGGGAAACGTCTTCGTCACGCAGGAACGCCTTCAGCGCTGCCGGGTCGGTGAAGGCCTTTCTCGGCCAGATCACCAGCGCGGCGCCTGAAACGAGTGCGGTGGCGATTTCTGAAAAGGCGGCATCGAAACTGAACGATGCGAACTGGGCCACTCTGGAGTCTGCCGAGATCGCGAAACGCTCGACCTGGGCCGTGGCGAGATTGACGAGCCCCGCTCTCGTGACGACAACGCCCTTCGGTTTTCCGGTCGAGCCGGATGTATAGATGACATAGGCGGGGTGGTTCGGGTGGATCGGGCTCCGTCGGTCGGTGTCTTGCGGGGCACGCGCGGGGGCGTTGTCCAGCTCCGTGGCGGTTTCTTTCGCGTCGAGCACAAGCAGGTCGAGACCATGCAGCCCGTCCTTGAGCGCGGCCTTGGTCTTTTCCGTGGTGATCACCAGTTTCGGCGCCGCGTCCTCCAGCATCATCGCGATCCGGGCCGGCGGGTAGTCCGGGTCGAGCGGCAGATAGGCGCCACCGGTCTTCAGCACCGCCAGCAGCGCCACCACCATGTCGGGCGAGCGCGGCAGCGCGATTGCGACCCGGTCCTCGGCGCCGATGCCGTGCCGGAGCAACACATGAGCCAGCCGGTTGGCCCGCTCCTCGAGCTGCCGGTAGCTCAGCCGCTCCTCGCCGCCGACCACTGCCTCGCGCTCGGTGTGCCGGGCGGCGGTGGCCGAGATCAGCTCGACAAGATCGCCCTCCGGCAGGGCGTGACGGGTATCGTTCCACCGCTCCTGAACCGCCTGTGTTTGCGTCGGTTCGAGCGTTGCAAGGGATCCGAGGGCCGCGTCCGGCCGCAAGGCCATCTGGTCCAGCAGGTGACACAGCTGGTCCAGGAGGCTGCGGCCGAGCTCTGACCCGATCCGGTCTTCCCGGCAGTCCAGCCGCAACATCAATTGGTCACCGGGGACCACCATCAGGCTGGCCGGATAGTGGGTCCGGTCATGCACCTCAAGGCCGTCGATCCGGAGACCGGTTTCGCCGGCTCCGCCCATGTCCTCCGCGTCGGGATAGTTCTCGAACACGACCAGCGTGTCGAACAGGTCGCCCAGTCCCGCGCCCGCCTGGATCTCCGGCAGTCCGAGATGCTGGTGGGGCAGGAGTGCTGTCTGCCGTGCCTGAAGCTCTTTCAGGAAGGCCTCGACCGTCTGTCCCGGCAGGGGCCGCGCCCGCACGGGCACGGTGTTGATGAAGAGCCCGGCCATGGTCTCTACACCGGCAATCTCCGGAGGACGTCCGGAGACGGTCGTGCCGAAGACCAGGTCTTCGCGGCCGCAGATCCGGCCGAGCAGCACCGCCCAGGCCCCCTGCAGGACCGTGTTCAGGGTGATGTCCAGCTGCCGGGCCAGGCGCTCGAGCGCGCGCGTGGCCTGCGGGCTCAGGAGAGTGTCGAAGCGCAGCACCTCGTCGGAGACGGCGGCAGGCTGACCGTGGACAGAGGCCGCCAGCCGGGTCGGCTCCTCCAGGCCCGCCAGGGCCTCCTGCCAGGCGGTCCGGGCGGCCGCCCTGTCCTGGCGCTGCAGCCAGCCGAGATAGCGGTCGAAGGGCACCACGGCGGGAAGGGCATGTGCACCGCCCGCCGCATGGATGTCCTTCAGCTCCCGCATCAGCACCGGCAGCGACCAGCCGTCGAGGAGAATGTGGTGATTGGTGAGGATCAGCTTCGAGCGCTCTCCCGGCAGCCTTACCAGGCAGGCCCTTATCAGCGGACCCCGGGCGAGATCGAACCGTGTCCGGCGGTCCTCGGCCAGCAGGGATTCCAGCGCGGCTTGCGGATCGTCCGAACGGCTGAGGTCCACCACCCGGAAAGGCAGGTTCGGATCGGCCAGGATCACCTGCACCGGTTCGCTTACCCCTTCGTGGCAGAACACCGCCCGCAAGGGGGCATGGCGGGCCACGAGCGCTTCCAGGCTCGCCTGAAGACGGTCCGCCTCGACGGGCTCCGCCAGCGTCACCACCGTCTGGACCAGATAGGCATCCTCGCCCGTCGCCGCGTCCATCAGACCGTGGAACAGCAGACCCGACTGGAGACCCGTCAACGGCCAGACCGCAGAGACAGAACTGCCGTAGCGACGATTGACCCGCGCAAGGTCCTGCTCGCAGATCCAGTTTGCCTCGAGTCCGGTTTCGGCCTCCTGCACCTGCTGTTCCCGGGCGCGCAGCGCGAGCTGGGCCGGTGTCCTGGCGTTGAAGATGTCCTTTGCCGAGAAAACCAGTCCCGCCCGGCGCGCCCGGCTGACCAGCTGGATCGACAAAATGCTGTCTCCTCCAAGCGCGAAGAAGTTGTCGGCGGGACCGACACTTGCAAGTCCGAGGACATCGGCGAACAGCCGGCAGATCTCAGCCTCGGTTCCGCTGGCGGCACGCGGCATGGTTTCGCCCCGGACATCCGGTGCCGGCAAGCGCTTGAGATCCAGCTTGCCATTGGTCGTGAAAGGCAGTGACTGCAGGACAACAAAATGGGCCGGCACCATGAAGGCCGGCAGACTGGACGCGAGATCCCCGCGCAAGGTCTCCAGGTCCGGTTCCCGGGTCCCGGCGCTGACGAGATAGGCAACCAGTTTCTTTTCGCCCGGCCGGTCTTCCCGGACGATCACGGCACATTGGCCGACAGCCGGGTTCCCTCCGATCGCGTTCTCGATTTCCTGGGGCTCGATGCGGAAGCCGTTGATCTTGACCTGGTGGTCCGCGCGGCCGACGAAGGTGAGAAGGCCGTCGCCGCGCCAGCGGACGAGGTCGCCGGTGCGGTACATCCGGCTGCCCGGCGGGCCGGAGGGATCGGCAACGAAACGTTCTGCGGTGAGACCGGCCCGGTCGAGATAACCGAGTGTGAGACAGTCGCCGGTCAGGTAGAGTTCGCCGACCATGCCGATCCCGACGGGTTGCAAACGGTCGTCCAGGATGCGCACCGCGCAATTGTCGCGGGGCAGCCCGATCGGAACCTTGTGAGCGCTTTCCGACAGCGAATGCATCGCATGCCAGGTCACGAAAGTCGTTCCCTCGGCAGGACCGTAGCCGTTGACGAACCGTGTTTCGGGAGCGGCGGATGTCGCCCGCCGCAAGGCCTCCGCGGACGCGGCCTCACCGCCGATGAGAACCGATTTCAACGGCCGGAAGGCCTCCGGTTTTTCACCCGCAATGATGTTGAAGAGGCGTGTCGTGATGCAGGCAGCCGTCACCTTGTTGTCTTTAACGAGCCGGCCGATCGTTTCCGCATCCAGAATGCCGGGCGGTGCCACGAGCAGCTCCTGCCCGCGCATCAGCGGGGTCCACAGCTCGTAGGTGGACGCATCGAAGGCATAGGGCGAATGCAGCAGGACCCGTTCGTGCGATCCATCGGGCCAGCAGCCGTCCAGAGCCAGGGCCTGGATATTGCGATGCGTGATCGCGATGCCTTTCGGTCTGCCGGTGGATCCCGACGTGAACAGCACGCAGGCGATCTCGCCCGCTTCCACGCGCGGCAGCGCAGCGTCGCTGTCCGCCGACATCAGGTCGGCGAAGGAGAGACAGGAAACACCGCCCAGGTGCCCGGGATCCGCCGCTCCGCCATCCGTCAGCACAAGGTGGGCCCGTGTGTCGCCGACCAGTTGCTCCAGCCGCTTTTGAGGATCGTTCCTGTTCAGGGGAACATAGGCGCCGCCGGCTTTCAGGATAGCAAGCGTTGCAACGACCAGATCGATGGACCTGTCCATCAGGACGGCGACCCGGGCCCCGGGGCGAACGCCGCGAGCGGCCAGGTTCCGGGCGACGAGGGTCGTCCTTGCATCCAGATCAGCGTAGGAAAGCGCCTCGGTTTCGCTCCGGACGGCGATCCGTTCGCCGTTCCGTTCGGTCAGCAGGGCGAACCGCTCGGGCAGTGATGTCTCGACCTCCGGCCTGTTGATGCGCGATCCCTCGCACAGGCCGGCGAGGCGGGCGAGTTCGCCGGAAGCCACGAGGGGCAGTTCAGCGATCCGGACATCGGGATGGTCGACTGCCGCCTCGAGCAGAACCACCAGTCTTCGGGAAATGGTTTCCGCGATCTGCCGGTCCAGAAGATCGGTTCTGAATTCGATGCGGCCTCTGATTCCGGAGGCGGACCCGTCCGGGCCTCGAAGCGCGGCCAGGTCGAAGGACAGGTCGAACTTGGAAGCCGTGACCGGGACCTCTTCGTGCACGCATGTCAGACCTGGAAGGGCAAGGTCCGGGACGCCGCCCATGTCGAGTGCCAGGACGAGCTGGAACAGCGGATGGAACGACAGGTCCCGGTTGGGCGCCAGTTCGTCGACCACGAGTTCGAACGGCACGTCGCGCCTGCCATAGGCCCTGAGGTTCCGTGTTCGGGTTGCAGCAAGCAAGTCGCGGAAGGTCGGCTGCCCCGACAGGTCGCAGCGCAGGGCCAGCATGTTGACGAAGAGCCCGACGGTATCCTCGAAGGACCTGTCGGGACGCCCGTCCACCGGGGTGCCGATGATGATATCGTCGCCCGCGCCGAGGCGGGCCATGGTTGCGGCAACGGCCGCCTGGAGCACCATGAAGAGACTGGTTTGCGTCTCGGCGGCCAGGCGCTCGAGGTCACCGTGAAGCCTTGCCGGAATATCGACCGGGGTGCCGTCGCCCTGCCAATGGTTGTTCTGCCGCCGGCCGTCCGCGCAGGGCAGGTCAAGACAGTCCGGTGCGCCGGCAAGGTCGGCCTTCCAGCCGGACAAGTGCTGGGCGATGTCCGTTTCCGAGATGCGCCCGAGCCGCTCCTGCTGCCAGCAGGCGAAGTCGGCATATTGCATGGCGGGCGCGTTCCAGCGGGGCGTCTTCCCCTGGCTGCGTGCCAAAAAAGCGGTCTCAAGATCCGCCAGCAAGGGCCCCAGCGCGCCTCCGTCGATGGCGATGTGGTGCACGACGAACTGCATCACATGTTGGCCGCCGGACTCGGCCTGCGATCCGGGAACAATGCAGATCCTGATCGGCAGGTCGCTGCCAAGGTCAAACGGCAGGGCGGCATGGGCGCAAAGAACCGCCGACAGATCTTCCGCGGATGTCGGAAGGATCCTGAAAACCTTCTCGTCCGGCCAGCCATTGGAGACGTCCTGGTAAGGCTTTCCATCCTGCCCCTCAGGGTAAACGGTCCGCAGGATCTCGTGTCGGTCGATGACATCCCGCCAGGCCTGCCGGAGAGTGGCAATGTCAAGGTTTCCGGCAAGACGGTAGCGGTAGGCGAGATTGTAGGAAATGTCCTCGGGGTGTAGCCGGTTCAGGAACCAGAGGCGTTTTTGGGCGGAAGACAGCGGCGGGCGTTCCGGCCTCGGCGGTTTGCCGGGGTCTTTGGACCAAGGTTTGGCGTCCCCGGCCAGAGCGGCAAGTCCCGCGGGTGTCGGCGCCTCGAACACCTGCACGGGGTCGATATGCACACCGAGCCGCTCCCTCAGCCTGTAGGCCAGCCGCGCGGCGAGCAGCGAGTGGCCGCCCAGAAGAAAGAAGTTGTCGTCCGCAGCGACCGTTCCGACACCCAGCACCTCGGTAAACAGGGCGCATATCGTTGTTTCGAGCGCGGTGCGCGGTTCACGCCGGTCTTCCTGCGGTTCGCGGTCCGGTTCGGGAAGCGCCGCCCGGTCCAGCTTGCCGTTGGGCGTCAGGGGAAGCGCTTCAAGCGTGATGAATTGCGACGGCAGGAAGGCCGCGGGGAGCGAACGCGCGAGCGTTTCCAGGAGTTTCGGAATGTCCCTTTTTGCGCCGGTCTCCCAGACGATATAGGCCACGAGACAGACCTCTCCGGTGTCCCGGTGTCTGGAGACCACGGCGGAGCGTGCGAGTTCCGGAAGCCGGTCAAGGGCAGCGGCCACTTCGCCCGGCTCGACACGCACACCGCGGATCTTGACCTGATGATCGGTGCGGCCGAGATATTCAAAGGCGCCACCGGGCAGCCTGCGTGCCACATCGCCGGTCCTGTAGAGCAGGCTGCCCGGAGGGCCGAAGGGCGAGGCGATGAACCGTTCCGAGGTCCTGTCAGGCTGGCGGTGATAGCCGAGAGCGAGGCCGCTTCCACCGATATAGAGTTCGCCGGAATTGCCATCCTCGACGGGCTGAAGCCTGTCATCGAGAAGGTGGACAAGGGTTTCCCGGACCGGATTGCCGATGGCAACCGTCTGGCCGGCTTCGCAGAGGGACCACAAACTGTCGCCCGCGGCTTCAGAAGCACCGTAGAAATTATAGAGGCGGGCCCCGGGAAGCTTGTCGCTGAACCTCTCCAGAAGACTGGACGGCAAAGGCTCGCCGCTGGTCACCCAGGTCCGGCAACCCGCCAGGTTTTTCAGGCAGCCGTCTTCGAGCAGGCTTGCCAGCAGGCTCGGCACCACCGTCAGCCGCGTGACGGCGAACCGGTCGACCGTCTCGGCCAGGCGACGCGGGTCTCCGGACACATGGCCGTCGGCAATGACCACCGAGCCCCCGTTGGTCAGTGCGCCGAGAAGTTCCGTGGAGCCGTCAATGAAATTGAGCGAGGTCTTGAACAGCGTTCGTTCGTCCTGGGCAAACGGCAAGGCCTCCCCGATCCAGCGCAACCGGTTGACGAGAGCGGCCTGGCGGCCGAGCACGCCCTTGGGACGTCCTGTCGATCCGGAGGTATAGACCAGATAGGCGGGATCATTGGCTGAAGGAGGCCGCTTGAGTTCGCCTTCCTCCAGCGCGTGGGCGGCCTGCAGGGAAATCTCGCGGCCAAAGGCGCCGCTACCGATCAACACCGACCTGTCGGTCTGACCGGCCGCCTCGACCACGCCGGCAACCGCGGGCTCCGCCAGGATCAGGTCCGGTGCCGCGTCGGCCAGCATGTCGGTCAGACGCTGGTCCGGGTAAGCAGGATCCAGAGGCATGTAACAGGCGCCGGCCTTGATAACACCGAGCAGGCAGACGACAAGGTCCGGCCCGCTGGCGCAGCCGAGCGCGACGATGTCGCCCGGCCCGATGCCCCGCCCGATCAGGTAGCGGGCCACCCGGTTTGCCTTGCGGTCCAGATCGTCGAACGTGAGGGACGATGTCGCCAGGATGAGCGCCTTCTGGGAAGGCCGATCCCGGACCTGGCGTGCGAAGAGGTCCGCGACGGTTTCGAATTCCCGCATGCGGCGGTCGCCGGCATGCAGCATCGCGTCCGCTGCTGCGGACCGCTCGGTTGCTGCCTTCGAACTTCGGTCGCGGGATGCCATTCAAATCAACTCCGTCGATGACTTGCCAGGTCGCGTGCACAGGTCTTGAACGTTTCCGACATGTCCGCCGGAGCCATCCAATTCAGCTTTGCAGCCCAAGCCTCTGCCTGAGCGTCAGCGGTTCTTGCGCCGCCTCTCGTACATGTCCCCGTTCGCGCAGGATCGGCACGACGGACCGGGAAAATTCGTCGAAACTCCCGGGGAAGTGGGTAGGTGTGATCACGAAGCCGTCGCAGGCGCCCTCAAGGAAATAGCTTTCCAGCTGGTCGGCCACCTGCTCCGGCGTTCCAACCAGGCGCGGCGTCGAGGTGCTGCGCGCCATGCGGATGGCGATGTCCTTGAGCGTCCAGGTCCGGGTCTCGTCTTCCTCGCGAATCCGGTCGAGCCAGGGGAAGGCTGCACCGCCATCGACGGCTGCCCTGTTCGAGGAGGGCCCGGCGGTCTGCTCGAGCACGTCATCAATCGGGGTCTCCGGATCGTAGCCGGTTGCGTCGCGGCCAATCATTCCGGACAGAAAGGCGATCGCCACGTCGGGATGGATGATCTCGTCAAGATAATGGGCCCGCGCCCGCGCGATCTCTTCCGTTTCGCCGATCACCGGCTGCACGGCCGTCAGCAGGAAAATCTTCTCCGGATCCCGGCCTCTTTCAGCCGCCCGTCGGCGCACATCGGCACGCAGTTCGAACATGCCCTTTGCGTCGGCCTGGATGGCGAATATGACATCCACCCACTTGGCGGAAAAATCGCGGCCGCGCGGCGACACGCCGACGCTCATCAGGATCGGTTCCCCTGCCGGGCCGGCCGGCAGCGACAACGGCCCGCGCAACTGGAATTGCGCTCCCGTGTGATCGATCGTGTGGACCTTGCCGGTGTCCGCGTAGACCCCGGAGGCCTTGTCGGCAACCACCGCGCCGGGATCCCAGGATTGCCAGAGCTTCCGGCAGATCTCCAGTGTCTCTTCAGCCCGGTCATAGGATTCCGGTGACGTGAGTTTGGGGAAATGCCCGAAATTGTGCCCGTTGCTCGGGCCGGCCGAGGTCACCACGTTCCAGGAAATGCGTCCCCGGCTGAAATGGTCAAGCGTGCTCAGAGTGCGCGCCAGATGATAGGGCTCCATGAAGGTCGTCGACAGGGTGACGGTAAAACCGAGCGATCGGGTCACCGACGCCATCAGACACACCAGTTGGCTCGGGTCATGGCGAATGGCCCCTACGGCACCGTGTTTCAGGAATGTTTCGTAATCATCGTTCAGCCCGGTCGTTACGCTCAGGGACTCGGGAATGAAGGCAAGATCGAAACCGCCTCGTTCCAGGGTTATGGCTGTATCCTTGAACAGGTCCGGATCACAGAAATCGGTCTCGCTGTAGGGGTGTCGCCACATGCCTGCAAAGTGGCTGCCCGGGACCAGGATATAGCCGGCGAGAAACATACGGCGCTTTGCAACACTTGAACTCAAATCACCCCCCTGAAGGCATTTCAATGGTCGTCTGTTGACTTCTTAAAGTTGCAATCCCTCCAGTGTGCACAACCGTACCGCAACGGCAATCCCCATTAAATACATGAATTTCTTTCCAAAAAATCTTAATTTTTCTTAACTATTACAGGTAAATAGTGACAATATATAATTTTACTAAACTCTCTTGAGTACACGAAGTGTATTTCCGTAGAAAAGTCTCGGAATGTTTTTGCTTTCGACAAGCTCGAAACCGGCGTTGATGACCTGCTTTTCCACGTCCGCTGTCTTCACCTGTTTCACCCACTCGCCGGAAAAGATGAGGTCATCGAGATTGTGCGCCAGTTTGCGCCAGAAAGGACCCTCGACCATGTCCTTGAAAAGAAACACGCCGCCCGGTGCAACGCGCCGTATCGCCTGTGCAACCGCTTGTGCGCGCGCGCCGTCCGGAACGTGATGAAGGACATCGACCATTGTGACCACGTCGAACAGGGCGTCGGGCAATTCCTGAAAATCCTGTATCCGCCGAAAGGATACGGCGTTTCCCCTGCCGGTTCGGTCCGCGGCCGTTCTCGCGGAAGCAAGCGCGCCCTCATGGACATCGCAGCCGACAGCCTCCTTGATCCGTCCGGCGGCAAGGAGGATGGCCAGAAGGGCACCATTGCCGCAGCCGACATCAAGGACCCTGGCATCCTGGGGAATGTGCCGCTCGATGTGATCGAAGGGACAGACATGGGGCCGTGCCGAAATCAGCCTGCGCAGCAGCCCGGGTTCATAGTCGTACAGGTCGAAGAGGAACCGGCTCAGGTCCGGCCGGCTGAAGCTGAATGATCCCGATTCGGAAGACACGCATCGCTCCTTCAGCTTGCAACCAGATGCCGTTCGGCCGCTGGCGGGATTAACCATAAGTTGTCATGACGCATGGCAACGCACGTAGACTTAAGCAAATTATGATCCCGTTGCCTAGCGCAACAATCGCGCTTGCCACACCGGGGTTTTCTTGCAAATCTGCTGCGGATGGCATTGACAGGATCCGCCGGAACACATTGAGAGATCTTGTTTTTGTTCAGGCCGCCAACCGCAGGGCCAGTCGGATTACCCGCTGGGCGGGGTCATTTCCAGGGAGCGCCGGATGAGCGTTGCGGAAGACGAAATCGAGGCCCCGAAGGCAAAACCGCGCAGGGTTCACAGGCTGAGCCGGACGGACAAGGCGATCGCCTACTTTCTGCTGTTGGGTTTCGTGGCCATACTGCTGTGGCCGCTGACATTCTTCGTAGTCGGTCCTGGTGAAGTCGGGGTGCTGTTCAGAACCCTCACGGTCGGCACCGAAACCGAATTCGTCTATCCGGAAGGCATTAATGCCAAGTGGCCCTGGAACCGGATCTACGACTACGAGATCCGTGTCCAGAAGCAGGATGAAACCGTCCACGGCCTGGCCGCGGACGGGCTTCGCATCACCAGCGACATTTCGATCCTGTTTCATCCGAAAGCCGAAAATGCCGGCAAGCTTCACAAGGCCATCGGACCGCAATACGCGGAACGGTTTGTCCGTCCGACAGCGGTGGAGGCGGTCCGCAACACCATCGGGAAATATGATCCGCACGAGCTCTATCAGGTCGACCTGACCCAACTGGAAAAAGAAGTGATGGAGGCCATCGATGCGAGCGAGCAGGATCTCGTCATCTTCGACCAGATCATCATCCGGCGGATCCAGTTGCCCAAGGAGCTCAACCAGGCGATTTCCAGGAAGCTGACAGAGGAACAGAATGCGCTTGCCTACGAGTATGTCCTTGAACAGGCCCGCAAGGAGGCAGAGCGCAAACGTATCGATGCGATCGGCTACCAGACGTTCTATTCGATCGTCGCCGATGCGCTCACGCCGCAATTGCTGACCTGGCGCGGCATCGAGGCGACGGTCGAACTTGCCCGGTCCAACAACAGCAAGGTCGTCATCGTCGGCAGCGGCAAGGACCAGTTGCCGCTCATCCTTGGAAGCGATATCGCCAAACAGCCCGAATTGCCGTCGCCCGCACCGGTCGATCCACAGCGATACCAGTTGCCGGACTTCAACAGTTTGCCGAAACTTTTCCCCAGCGCATCCATGGAGCAGGACAGCCAGGATGGCGAGGAGGACCGGGACGGCGAGGAAAATGCTTCAAGCGACACCGGGGAAAGCGGCACGGAAGCGTCCCAACCCCCCGAAACTGGCGGGTCGGCTGGCGCGCCGGAAGGCTCCAACACGGATAGGCAGCAGGAAGAAGTCAGGTAGCGCACTGATTGCAAGATTGAAATCGGACCGCAGTCGGGCTACCCTCACGTAGAGTTAGTAGCCGGGTGCTGCCGAGCTGGTAGAAGGAATATGTGAAATGACGACGAAGTCCACTCGCACAAGTTCCACGAAGACAGGCCCCAAGGACAGTGTCGACGAAGCTGAAAAGCTTGCCGAAAGCGCCCGGCAGGAAGACGACGCGCCGCTGAGCGCCGAGGAGCGTTCCCAGCTTGCCGAAAAGATCATTCGGGATCATGTTCTTGTTGGAACCGGTGCCGGCCTGATCCCGATTCCGATCTTCGACCTTGTGGCCGCCATTGGCACACAGCTCAATCTGATCCGGAAACTGGCGACGGTCTATGACGTGCCGTTTTCCGAAAACCGGGCCAAGACCGCGGTGACGACCCTCCTGGGCAGCCTCGGCGGTGTCGGCGCGGGAACCTTCATCGCCTCCAGTCTCGTCAAGACGATCCCGGTGCTTGGAACAGCGTTGGGAATCGCGGGTGCCGGAGTGACGCTCGGCGCGTTCACCTTCGCGGTCGGGAAGGTCTTCCAGCAGCATT
This sequence comes from Roseibium sp. Sym1, assembly GCF_027359675.1. Taxonomy (NCBI): domain Bacteria; kingdom Pseudomonadati; phylum Pseudomonadota; class Alphaproteobacteria; order Hyphomicrobiales; family Stappiaceae; genus Roseibium; species Roseibium sp. Sym1. Next base: position 786,253 of record NZ_CP114786.1, on the reverse strand, counting down.
TCGAGTCCGGTGGTGATGTTCTGAATTTCGACGTCAGCGCCTACAAGGACCATTTCAAGAAGATGGTGAAGAAGGGCGAGGAGCTGGCGGAAGAAGATAAGCCGGAAGCTGCATGATGTATGTAGCGCCGCTCATCATCTATCTGGTTCTGTGCGTCCTGGTCGGCTACCGGGGGCGGGAGACCCGACTGGGGTCTTTCGGCTGTTTCCTGGCAAGTGTGATCTTCACACCGGTTCTGGTGTTTGTCGTCCTTCTGCTGACGGAGCCGCCTCCTTTCCAGTCCCAGAAATAGGTCGCCGGCCGTCCCGGGTGGTGATGACGGTCCGCGGCAACATGAACAAAAGGCAGACTTCGGGAAGAAGCTGCCTTTTTTCATGAGGACAAGCACGGGGAAACGCGTTGCGCCATCGCCGTGCGATGCTGTCTTTGCGGCAACGACCGTCCTCTCTCGTTTCCCTGGCTTCATCCCGGTTTACCTGCCGATGCCGGTGTCTGCCCTGGGCGGAGGCATCGAACCCGGCCTTGCCGGTTGAGACAACTTTGAGCGGTTTCCGCTCATGAATGCGGTCGGGATGAATTGACCCGGCACCTGCTTGGCATACTCTGCCCCTGGGAGGACAGGCAGTTTGATGCCATTCAGAGCCAATCGGCTCAATCTCGCGAGGAGGTATCTTTGGGGTGCACTTGTTGCGGCCCTGATTCCGCTCGTGCTCATTGCGACGCTCTATGACCGCTACAGCGCCAACCTTGTCGACAATCTCATAACCAACCGCGTGAACGCCCATCTTGAGGGGGCCGCGGTGCGCATGAGCAATTTCATGGCCGTCCAGGTGAACAAGCTGGAAAGCATCGTCGACCTCCCGGACACGACCGATTTTTTCCTCGACCGGGACAACAACGCAATATCGCCGCTCATGCGCGACTTCCTGCTTCTCGAGGTCGAGAGCCCGGATGTTTACGCCATCGAACTCTCCAGGGTCTCCGGTGAAACCATCGCGACGGTACCGGCCAACAGGGCGCGCAGGAGGCCGAACGACCACAATCTCCTGCCGCTGGTACAGCAGGGGGCGGTCGAGATCCTGGGGCCGGTTCTGCCAAGCGGCGGCCGGCCGGGATGGTTCCTGATCCGCATGCCGGTGTTCCTGAACCAGGAAAGGATCGGCATCGTTTCGCTGCGCATGCGGCTGTCCTCACTGACGGAACTCGCCGCGCAACTGATCGAGCCTGGCGTCTACAACCCGCAGATCGTCGTGTTCGACAGGGTGCGCCTGACGCCGGTCGGAACCAGGGCGGAAGAGGCGGAAATCTTCGCGCGCTCCCGTCAGTTCCTGCCGGGCTGGCGCGTCCAGCTCGTCGATGGGGGAGGAGACCTTGAAGAGCCCAGGGACCGCATCCGCTACGTCCTGCTGATCGCGGCCGTCATATCGGCCCTCGGTCTTGTCGTGCTCTTCCTCAAGATGTCCCAGCGGCTTTCCAGTTATCTCGTGCCGCTGAACGAAGGGGCCCAGGCCATTGCCGACGGCAATTTCGGCATGTCCGTTTCCGAGGACGGGCCGGGCGAACTGGGCTCGCTGGCCCGGTCCTACAACCGCATGCGGGAACAACTGGAAAAGCTGATTGCCTCCAGGGTCGAGGTCGAACGGCGGGCGGCACTTGGCGGCATGGCGGCCGGCATCGCCCACGAGATCCGCAACCCGCTGGCGACGGTGGTGACAACGGTGCACGGCCTGAGACGCAACGAAAAGGATGCGGAACGGCAGAGGATGTTCGAGGTCATTTCCGCGGAGATCACCCGGGTGGACAAGACGATCGGCGAGTTCCTGAACTATGCCAAGCCCAGCCCGCCGGTCCGTGAACCGGTCTTGATCCGCGAGGCTTTCAGGACCATCCGGACGCTGCTGGCCACGACCGCGCACGAGAAAGACATCGTGATCGACCTGTCCGGCGATTCCAGTCTCCAGCTCGACATCGACCGCGCCCATTTCAGCCAGATCCTGTTGAACCTGACCCTGAACGGAATCGACGCAATGCCGGCGGGGGGACACCTGAAACTGCGTGCCTACAGGGAGGGCGGCAACGTGGTCGTCAGCGTGGCGGATGACGGGGCCGGCATGGACGCGGACACCAGGGACAAGGTGCTGCGTCCGTTTTTCACCACACGCGGCAAGGGGTCCGGCCTCGGCCTGCCGGTAACCAAGCAGCTTGTTGAAACCAATGGTGGCGAAATGAGTATCGAGAGCGAGGTCGGTCACGGCACGACGGTCACGCTGGTATTTCCCAGGAAAGAAGCTGCCACGGGGAGAACGGCATGAGCAGCCCGAATGTCCTGATCATCGATGACGAAATCAACCTGACCCGGTCCCTCGCCTTCACGCTGCGACAGGCGGGAATGGAATGTCAGGAAGCCCATAACGGGCATATCGGCTGCAAGATCGCGCAAAGGGAAGCCCCGGACATCGTGTTGCTCGACGTGCGCATGCCGGGAATGGGCGGGCTGGAGGTGCTGGACTGGTTCAGCGCGGAATTGCCGGAAGTACCGGTCATCATGATGTCCGCGCTCGACGACACGCAGGACGCGGTTACAGCCATCAAGATGGGCGCCGTCGATTACGTGTCGAAGCCCTTTGATGTCGATGAACTGATCCTCCTGCTCAACGAGACCGAAACACGCCGGCAGCTTGAATCGGAAGTCCGTTACCTGCGCGAGCAATCGATCGAATTCGACTTCATCGGAGGCTATTCGGGGATCACCCGCCTTCGCCAGGAGATCGCGGCGATAGCGGCGAGCAACGCCCAGACCATCTTCCTGTCGGGCGAAACCGGAGTCGGCAAGGCGGTCGTCGCCAGGGAATTGCACAGGCGCGGCAGTGGCCTGGAGGCACCGTTCGTCGAGGTGAACTGCGCAACCCTGCCGGTCAACCGGATCGATGCGGAACTTTTCGGGGCGGAACGGGGCAACGGGGCGATCTCGCGCACGCGTGGCCTGGTGGAAATCGCAGACGGTGGAACGCTCTTTCTCGACGAGATCGGAGAAATGCCTGTCGAGGTGCAATCCAAGCTGCTGCATTTCCTTGAAACGCGTTCCTACCGCGTCTCCGGAAGCAGCCGGGAACACTACGCCGATGTCCGCGTGATCGCGGCAACCAACAAGGATCTTGCCGCCGCGGTCACTGACGGGACCTTCCGGCAGGACCTGTTCTTCCGGCTCAACGGCGTGCCGATCGCCATCCCGCCGCTCAGGGAACGGGAAAAGGACGTCGAATTGCTGGCGGCGCATTTTGCGGTCAAATACGCCCGGTCTTCCGCGGTGACGCCGATCGGTTTCGACAAGTCGACACGCGAATTCTTCCGCTCGTATGACTGGCCCGGAAATGTCCGTGAACTGAAAAACCTGGTCGAGCGGTTGTCGATCCTCTATCCGGGCAAGACCGTGACGGCGGATCTCCTGCCGGCGGAAATCAAGTCCGTCGAACCCAAGCCGGCGCTCTCCATCGAGCAATCGATGGAAAATGTCGAGCGTGACCTGATCAGGGACGCGCTCATGAGATGCAAGGGCAAGAAAGGCTTGGCCGCCGACCGGCTTGGCATCTCCCGTCACGCGCTCAAGCGAAAGATGCAGCGGTTGGGTCTGGCATGAGAAAGGTCTTCCTGATCCTTGTGGCCTTTGCCGGCTTGGTCCTGGCGTTGCCGGTTACCGCTGACGATGAGTTGCGGGTGAAGGCCGGTTGCCTCTATCCGTTGACTGGCCCGGGGGCGCTTTACGGACGCGACAGTGCGGTCGCCATCAAGCTGGCGCAGCAGACGCTGGAAAGCCGGAAGGATCTCGGATACCCGCAAATCGATGTCATCATCGAGGACTCCCGCTCAAAGTCACTGCGTTCGCTGCAGATTGCCCGCAGGCTGGTCGAGGAAGACCAGGTCGATTTTCTCTGCGGCGTCGTCAATTCCAGTGTGGCCCGTGCGGTGTCCGGTTTCGCCCGAGAGGCAGAAGTCTTCTTCATCGGCACCGATCATGCGTCTCCGACGCTCACCGGCGAGGATCTCCACCCCTATTACTTCCGCGTCAGCAACGACACGCGCCAGTCGATGCGCGCAGGTGCAAAATACATCCAGGAGACCTATGGCGGGCGGGCGGAACCGTTGAAAATCGCGTTCATCGGTCCTGACTACGAATATGGCTACCAGGCCTGGGATGATCTGAAGACCTTCCTCGCGCAGCAGGACATGGACTTCGAAGTCACCGGCGAGTACTGGCCGAAGGTCTTTGAGACCGACTTCACGCCCTACATCCAGCACCTGATGGCAACGCCGACGGATGTCGTGGTCAACGGCCAGTGGGGGCTGGATTTCGTGACATTCGTCAAGCAGGCGGAACAGCTCGATCTATTCGGCCAGGTCGAGTTCATGAATTTCGACGCCGGCGGGAACTACGAGGTGCTGGCGGAACTTGAAAACGACATGCCGCTCGGGCTGGTCCTGTCGGCCCGGCACCACGTCAACTGGCCGCCAACGGACGCCAACCGGGACTTCGTGGAAGCGTTTCGGGACGAGGCCGGCCGCTATCCAAGCTACGCCGCACAAGGCGCCTATGCCGGCATTCTGGCCATCGCCGAGGCCGTCCGCCAGGCCGGAGGTGTCGGTGACAAGGACAGGCTGCGGGAAAGTTTCAGGCACTTGTCGCTCGCCCTGCCGGAAGACCCGGAAGGGTTCCGCTCGAAGATGGACCCGGACAGTCACCAGATGCTTCAGGTCCAGGCAATCGGCAGGACAATCTACAACAACAGCTTTGCACCGGCGAAGGTCATGCTGGGCGACTGGCGGATCTATTATCCGCCGGACGACTGGCCGGTCCTTGGTGACGGCAGCTGAATTCGCCGTTTTCTCCGTATGAGCGCTCTCCGCGCATGATTGACGCCAAATGAGCGCATGCCGCTCATTTTCCGTGCGGCCTCCCATGGTCCCGAGCCGCCCGAACCTGAAAACTCCACGGTGTGCGTTGACAGGCGCACAGGGAGGAAATTCGCATCGTGAACCGCGGACCCGGGCAGCTCGCACTGCCGGACCGCAGTGTTTGCGGGTGCCTTTCCTATTGAAAAATCGAGTGGAGGAGGACTGATCATGGTATCAGGCAAGCCGGGTGCGCACGCGGGTGCAATCCGTAAATCACGCAATATTCTCATGACGGCAACGGCGATTGGACTGGCTTCGGTCCTGGCCGCTGCCGGTCCGGCGCAAGCCGAGGACGAACAGGTCAAGATCGGGTTTGTCACCTTCCTGTCCGGCGGCGCCGCCGGTCCCTTCGGCGTTCCCGCGCGCAATGCCGCCGAGCTGATGATCGAGGCCGTCAATGCTGGCTCCCTGCCGGCTCCCTATGACAGTGCAGGCCTTGCGGGCAAGCAGATCGATGCCCTGTTCGTTGACGAAAACTCCAAGCAGAAGAACGCCGACTACCAGAAGCTCGTCGAAAAGGACGAGGTCGACATGGTTCTGGGCTACATTTCCTCCAGCAGCTGCAAGGCCATTGCCCCGGAAGCGGAGAAGGCGCAGAAGCTGACGATCCTGTTCGACTGCGGCACGCCGCAGATCTTCGAGGAAATCGTCACCGACCCGAAATACACCTTCCGCACCGGCGCCCATGCGACCATGGACAATGTTGCTGCGGCCCGTTACCTGGTCGACACCGGCGCCAAGACCGGGTCCTACGCGGGCATCAACCAGAACTATGCCTTCGGCCAGGATTCCTGGCGCGACTTTTCCGCGGCCATGTCGCAGGTCGCTGCCGACGCCGAAATCGCCACCGAGCAGTTCCCGAAAATCTACGCCGGCCAGTACGGCTCCGAGATTTCTGCCCTGCTGACCGCGAAGCCGGACGTGGTGCATTCCAGTTTCTGGGGCGGGGACATGGAAGCTTTTGTCATCCAGGGCTCCACGCGCGGGATTTTCGAACGCGCCAAGGTCGTCCTGACGACGGGTGAGACCGCAATGCACCGCCTGGGCACCCAGATGCCGGACGGAACCGTGATCGGCGCCCGCGGCCCGCATGGCGACCTGGCTCCCGAGTCCGAACTCAACAGCTGGTTCCGCAAGGCCTATTTCGACCGGTTCGGCACGCTGCCGACCTATCCTTCCTACAAGATGGCGCAGGCCCTGCTTGGCGTGAAGGCTGCCGCCGACAAGGCCGGCAGCACGGATCAGGACGCGGTGATAGGCGCGCTGCGCGGGCTGGAATGGGAAGGCCCGAGCGGCAAGGTCTCCATGGCGCTGGCCAATGGTCACCAGGCAATCCAGGGCACGGCCTACGGCACCTACAAATACGACAAGGACGCCGGCAAAGCGGTCCTGGTCGATGTCGTGCGCTATGGCGCGGAATGCGTGAACCCGCCGGCCGGGATGAATTCCATCGACTGGATCAACAGCGGCTTTGAAGGCGCGAAATGCGACTAGCCGCCAAACCGGAATAGTCAGGGCCTCCCTCCCGGGGTCTTCGCCCTGACAGCCTGCCGGGTCCCGCCTCCATTGCATTGCACGGGACCCGGCCTTTTCCGGTGACGGATCGCGTCATCAAACCAGGAATGTTACGGAGATTTGAATGTTAACCGCTGTCGCGATTGCAGTGGACGGGCTCGGCTTTGCCGCGTGGCTCTTCCTGTCATCGGTCGGTCTCACGCTGATCTACGGCGTGATGCGGATTCTCAACATCGCCCATGGCGGCTTCTATGCTCTGGGGGCCTATACCGCCGCATGGGCCATAGGCCTCTACACCCAGACCGGTGACACGATCGCGCTGACCTACCTGATCATCCCGCTGGCCGCCCTTGTGGCCGGGGTCGTTTCGGGGCTTCTGGTCGAGCGCGGCATCCTGCGCTTCATGTATGGCCGTGACGAAGTGCTCATGGTTCTCGTGACCTATGCGATCTTCCTGATCTTGGAAGACGCGACAAAGCTGATCTGGGGAACGGATTCCTACATTTCCTACCAGCCGGCCTACTGGCTGGGGACGATCGATGTCTTCGGACTTCCCTACACTATCTACAAGTTCCTGATCATCGGCGTCGCCCTCGCCGTGGGGGCCGCGCTCTATGGCGCCCTCAACCACACGCGCACAGGCAAGCTCCTGCTCGTCGTCATCGAGGACCGTGAGGTCAGCCGTGCCCTCGGCATCAATGTGACGCTGTTCTTCACCGTCACCTTCGTCATCGGCGCGACGCTGGGTGCGCTGGGCGGGGCCCTGACCGCGCCGGAAATCTCGGTCGTGCCGGGCATTGGCGCGGAAATCATCGTCATGGCCTTCGCGGTCATCGTGATCGGCGGCATGGGCTCGATCGGAGGCGCCATGCTGGGCGCGCTGATCGTCGGCTTCTCGCGGGCCGCCTTCGTGCATCTCTATCCGCCGGCGGAACTCTTTTCGATCTATCTCGTCATGGCGGCCGTGCTCGCGGTCAAGCCCTACGGACTGTTTGCTCTCGCGGAAAGCAGGAAGATATGACCAAGTCCTTCGACAAAACGGAGTGGGGACTGCTGCTCGCGCTGCCCGTCCTGATCTGCCTGACCTTCGTCCTGCCGGCCTGGGTGGTCAACTACATCCACGTCTCCCTGGGAACCGGTCTGGTCGCGCTCGGCGTCATGATCCAGATGCGGGCCGGCCTGGTCTCCTTCGGGCAGGGCCTTTACTTCTGCGTCGGTGGTTACACCGCCGGCCTTGCGGGGAAGTTCCTCGGCATTTCGGACCTGTTCGCACTGCTCGTCCTGGGCCTCGTTGCGAGCGTCGCCATTTCCTTCGTGCTGGGTTTCCTTCTGCGGCGCTACCGCGAGATCTTCTTCGCGATGCTGAGCCTCGCGGTGTCGATGATCCTGTTCGGCCTGCTCTCCAGCACCGAGGAACTCGGCAGCACGGACGGCTTCAACCTGCCGCAAGCCACCTATCTCGGCTGGGCACCGGAAGGCGACCTGGGCGAAACGGTGCTTTATGCGGCCACCTGCGTTGTCACCATCCTGCTGGCCTTCGGCCTGAACAGGATCCTGCGCAGCCCCCTCGGTTACATCAACGAGGCCATCCGCGAGAACGAACTGCGCGTGGAATATCTGGGCACCTCGGCACGTCAGGCGGTTCACATCACCTACGTGATCGCCGCGGCGGTCTCGGCGACCGGCGGCGTCTTGTGGGCGCTGGCTCTCGGGCATGTCGATCCGGAAATGACCAACTGGACAACGTCCGGCCAGTTCGTTTTCGTCTCGATCCTCGCCGGCGTGGGCAACATCGCCGCCCCGCTCATCGGCACGTTCATCCTGGAAATCGTGCGTGTCTACGCGGTCGAGATCTCCCCGAACACCTGGCAGATGATCCTGGGCACCTTGATGCTGCTGACAATCGTGTTCCTGCCCAGGGGACTTTGGTCCCTGACGGAGACGGCAAGAAAGAAAGCCGGGTCGAACGGATCCGCGCAAGTCGTGGCGGGAGAGTGACATGACAACAATTCTGGAAACCAGAAACCTCGAACGCACCTTCGGTGCCGTCGTTGCCGCCAGGGACATCAACATCAGGATCGGGTCGGGCGAAGTCCTCGGAGTGATCGGTTCGAACGGCGCCGGAAAGACGACCTTCGTCAACATGGTCACCGGCTACCTGCCTCCGAGTTCGGGAGACATCCTGTATCGCGGCCGCCCGATCACCGGAAAACCGACACGCGAGATCATGCGGCTCGGCATTTGCCGGTCCTTCCAGATCCCGCAGCTGTTCCCGGAAATGGATGTCCTGGACAACATGCTGATCGCGCTGACGATCGCCAAGCAGGTGAGGCCAGTCCTGTTCAGACCCGCCATCGATCCCGCGCTCGAGCAGGAAGCGATGGCGTTGCTCTTAAGGTTCGGCATCGACCGGTACGCGCAGCAGGAAATCTCGACCCTGCCGCAAGGCGTGCGAAAGCTGGTCGACATTGCCATGGCAACGGTGTCCGACCCCGACCTCCTGTTTCTCGACGAACCCACGAGCGGGGTCAGCGCGGACGAGAAAATGGCCTTCATGCGAACGCTGATCGACGCCCTGAAATCGACCGATACGGCCGTCCTGTTCATCGAGCACGACATGGAAATCGTCGAGGCGTTCTCACCGCGCTGCGTCGCGTTTTACGAGGGCACGATCCTGGCCGACGGCCCGACCCGGGAAGTTCTCGACGATCCCAAGGTGCGTGAATTCGTGATCGGCAGCGAGTTCCACCGCAAGGCCGACGAAGGTCCGCAAGCCACCACTGGTAACGGAGCTGCCTGATGCTGCAGATAGACAATCTCGACCTCTCCATCCAGCGTGTTCCGATCCTCAGGGGCGTCAGCATGGACATCGACACCGGCACCACGTGTGGCCTCATCGGCCGGAACGGCGCCGGCAAGACCACCTTGATGCGGGCGGTCATGGGATTGCTCGCCCTGGAAGGCGGATCGATCCGGTTCAACCACGCAAATCTGCATGAGGCGAAGGCCCATGAACGGGCCATGCTGGGCATCGGCTATCTGCCGGAAGACCGGCGCCTGGTGCCGCATTTCACGGTCGAGGAGAACATTCTCGTTCCCCTTTGGGCGACGGCAAATCCCGATCGGTCTCGCGTCAAGTGGGTTTATGACCTCATGCCGGAAATCGGCCGGTTCGCCGACCGCAAGGCGATGACGCTCAGTGGCGGACAGCAGAAGCTGGTTGCCCTCGGGCGGGCGCTCGTCTGCGGCTCCAACCTGTTGCTTCTCGACGAGCCGTTCGAGGGGGTCGCGCCGGCGCTCGCCAAGCGGCTGATGGAAGTGATCGCCGACCTGAAATCGGAGCATCTCACGGTGCTGATTTCGGAGTCCGACTACACCCATTCCGAAGATGTCGTCGACAAGGTCTATTCAATCGAACGCGGCCAGATCAGCCGCATGAACGCCCTGGCGGCGTGAGGTGCATCATGGATGATTTCACTTTCAATACCACGCCCTCCATCAGGCTGAAGAGAGGGGGCGCGGCAGCGCTTGGCGAGATGCTGGACGGCATGCCCTTTGCCGCACAATCGCGTGGCGTCCTGTTCGTCACGGATCCCGGCATCCTCAAACTCGGCCTTGCCGACGCGGCGATGGCCAGCCTCAAGGCATCGGGCTTCGAGGTGACCCTTTTCGACAAGGTGGAAGCCGACCCCAGGGCGGAAACCGTGCTGGAGGCCGTGGACATCGCCAAGGCCGCGGGCTGCGCCTGTATCGTCGGGTTCGGGGGCGGCAGTTCGATGGATGTGGCCAAGGTCGTCGCCCTGCTGTGTGCTTCTGACCAGCCTCTTGACGCGGTCTACGGGGTCAATCAGGCAAAGGGAACACGCCTGCCGCTGGTGCTCGTGCCGACGACGGCGGGGACCGGCTCCGAAGTGACTGCGGTTTCCATCCTCACCACGGGCACGGAAGAAAAGAAGGGTGTCGTCTCGCCGATCATCCTGCCCGACGTCGCCCTGCTGGACCCGGACCTCACCATCGGCCTGCCACCGCACATCACCGCGGCGACCGGTGTCGATGCCATGGTGCACGCGATCGAGGCCTACACCTCGCGCAGCGCCAACAACAACCCGGTTTCACGGATGCTCGCCCGCCAGGCGCTCCAGCTACTGGGAGCCAATATCCGCGAGGCGGTGACGAATGGCGGCAACGCGGAGGCGCGGGGCAACATGCTGCTCGGGTCGATGCTGGCCGGACAGGCCTTTGCCAATTCGCCCGTTGCGGCGGTTCACGCGCTGGCCTACCCGGTCGGCAGCCTGTTCCACGTCCCGCACGGGCTGTCCAACGCCCTGGTACTCGCGGAAGTCATGCGTTTCAACGCGCCCGAATGCGGTCCCGCCTACGCAGAACTCGCGCCGCATGTGTTTCCGGATATCGCGGTGGACCGGTCCAGTCAGGCAATCACGGCGGACTTCATCGACAGGCTGGCCGGTCTCAACCGGGATCTCGGCCTGGAACCGGGACTTGGCCAGGTCGGCATCACGGCCTCGGACATTCCGAAACTTGCCTCCGACGCGATGAACCAGACCAGGTTGCTTGTGAACAATCCGCGCGAAGTCCGGGAGGAGGATGCCGTGCGGATTTACGAAGCGTCTCTCTGAAACGAGGGCGCTTTCGCGGCGGGAAAGCGGTCGCCTGCCAAACCTGACTAGTCTCGGCCGCATCCGATTGGGAGGAATGAGAATGAAAACCCTGTTGCTGACCGCGGCCCTGTGCTGCGGACTGACGAATGCTGCGCTGGCTGACGACTGGCACACGTCGCCCTGGGGACCTGAAGACGAGATCGGCGCCGCCAACCTGATCACGCCGGAAAGCGTGCTGGACGCCGCCAAGCTCGTGAAAACCGGCAAGACCTACAATCTCGGCATTGTTGTCGGCAAGGACACGCCGGCCTTTTCACCCCGCTCGATGAGCATCACCGTGCTGCAGCCCAACCAGATCACGACCGAGGGTCTGGGGACCAACGGGATGACCTACAACGACGATATCTTCATGGGCTGGCTCGGCATCGGTCCGCAGATCGACGGTCTGGGCCATATCGGCATCAAGCACACCTACTACAATGGCCTGGCCGGGGCCGATGTTGCCAAGGCCGACGGTCTGGCGAAGCTCGGCCTGGAAAAGCTGCCGCCGATCGTCGCACGCGGGGTCATGCTCGACATGGCCGCCTTCTATGGTCAGGACATCGTCAAGGAAGGCACCGCCTATACGAAGGACGACATCATGGCGGCCGCCAAGGCCCAGGGCGTCGAGCTGAAAAAGGGCGACGTCGTTCTGTTCCATTCCGGCTGGCTCGACCTTCTGGACGGAGAAACGCCCGACCATGACCGCTATGTGAAGGTCGAGCCGGGTCTCGGCATCAGCGGGGCGGAATACCTGGCCGAAATCGGCGTGGTCGCGGTTGGCGCCGACACGTGGGGGCTCGAAGCGGTTCCGTTCGAGAACGGTGCCGACGGCGTGTTTGCGGTTCACCAGATCCTCATTCCGCAAAACGGCATCTATATTCTGGAAAATATGGACACGCGCGCCCTTGCCAACGACAAGGCTTATGAGTTCATGTTCGTTCTGGGAGTCACCCGCATGAAGGGCGCCGTTCAGATGATGATCAATCCGACGGCCATCCGCTAGACCGGGGACCAGACAATCCGGCCCCGCCCTCTTGCTTTGAGTGCGGGGCCAGCGACAGGAAAGAGAAAGAAAGATGCCAACGACCTCGGAAAACCTGACTGGGCGCCTGAAACGCCAGGACCTGTTGTGCTCGGAGGCCTTTGTGGCCGGCAACTGGGTCGGCAAGGCCACGACGGAGGAGCAGTTCGAGGTTACCAATCCGGCAACAGGCGACGTGATCCTGAAACTGCCGGACCTTGGGGTGGACGAAACCAGGACAGCGATCGACGCCGCCCATGCCGCGCAGAAGGACTGGGCGGCAAGAACCGGTAAGGAACGCGCCGCCGTCCTGCGCAAGTGGTTCGACCTGATGGTGGCGAACGCGGATGACCTTGGCGCCATCCTGACCGCGGAAATGGGCAAGCCACTGGCGGAAGCCAAAGGCGAGATCCTCTACGGCGCCAGCTTCATCGAGTGGTTTTCCGAAGAGGCCAAGCGTGTTTACGGTGATGTCATTCCGGGTCACCAGGGCGACAAGCGGATTGTCGTTCTGAAGCAGCCTGTCGGTGTCGTCGCCTCCATCACGCCCTGGAACTTCCCCAATGCGATGATCGCCCGCAAGGTCGCCCCGGCCCTTGCCGTCGGCTGCGCGTTCGTGGCCAAGCCGGCCGCCGAAACGCCCTTGTCCGCGCTGGCAATGGCCAGGCTTGCCGAAGAGGCCGGCGTCCCGAAAGGGCTGTTCTCCGTGATCACCTCGAGCAAGTCCGCCGAAATCGGCCAGGAATTCTGCTCCAACGACAAGATCCGCAAGATCACCTTCACCGGCTCCACACAGGTCGGACGGATCCTGCTGCGCCAGGCCGCGGACAAGGTGCTCAAGGCGTCGATGGAGCTGGGCGGTAACGCCCCCTTCATCGTCTTCGACGATGCCGATCTCGATGCCGCGGTCGAAGGCGCCATGATCTCCAAGTACCGCAACAACGGCCAGACCTGCGTCTGCGCCAACCGCATCTATGTGCAGGCCGGTGTCTATGACGCCTTCGCCGAGAAGCTTGCCGCTGCTGCCGGTGGGATGAAGGTCGGCGACGGCTTTGAGGAAGGGGTCGTGGCCGGTCCTCTGATCAGCGAAAAGGCGCTGGAAAAGGTCGAGGACCACGTCGCCGACGCCCTGTCCAAGGGAGCGCAGATCCTGACGGGCGGCAACCGCCACGAAAAGGGCGGGACCTTCTACCAGCCCACGGTCATGACCGGGGTTACGAAGGACATGAAGGTCGCCACCGAGGAAACCTTCGGCCCGCTTGCGCCGCTGTTCCGGTTCGAGACCGTCGAGGATGTGATCGCACAGGCCAATGACACGATCTTCGGCCTGGCGTCCTATTTCTACGCCAACGACCTGTCCCGTGTCTGGCGGGTGGCTGAAGCGCTGGAATACGGCATGGTCGGCATCAACACGGGGCTTATCTCGACGGAAGTCGCCCCCTTCGGCGGCGTCAAGCAATCCGGCCTCGGCCGCGAAGGGTCGAAATACGGCACCGATGACTTCACCGAGATCAAGTATCTCTGCTTCGGCGGGATCTGACCGCAACGAGCACGGCGCGGCGCCCAATGGGGCGCGGCGCCGCATATCTTTCCGGCGCCGGCGGAGGCCAGCGCCCGGATGCAAGGAGGAACCATGCCGGCATCTGATGTGCCCGCCTGGAAAAGGCTGACAAGCAGGGAAGAGTTCGTTGCCGCCTTCGCCGGCGTGACGCTTGTCGGGGAAGACCTGCGATTTGTCATTCACGAGGACGGACGGCTTGCCGGGGTCGCCGGTGGCCTGCCGCTGTCGGGAACCTGGTACTGGTCAGACGGCCTGTTTTGCCGCACGGCCGATCTGGACGGCGAACCGCTCGGACTCGATTGCGAGGTTATCGAATGCCGGGGCGACCAGATGCGCTACATTCGGGAGCGTGGGGAAGGAGACGCGTCGATCGTGGAGATCGCGCGGTCCTGAATGGTCCCGCCCATGTCCGATTGTCACCGGTCTTGACGGTTTGGCGCCTAGGCCGCCACCATCCGGTCAGATACACCTCCACCGCTTGTCGCAACCGCGAGAGACGGTTCCGGCCAGCCGAAACGGCGGTGCGACAGCGATGACAACCGGAGAGACCGAAAGCCATGAGCCATCAAGGATACGATACGGCAGCGTCCGTGGAAATCCGTCCCGCCACCCGGCAGGACGCGCGCGACATCGCCTCGCTCTTTCTCATTTCGTCGGACGGGCTGGCGGCCTACATCTGGTCGCTGATTGCGGAGCCGGGGGCCGATCTGCTCGACGTCGGCACGGCCCGCTATGAGCGCGAAAACACCGCCTTCTCCTACCAGAACTGCCACATGATCGAGGTGGACGGGCATGTCGCGGGCATGCTGCACGCCTTCGAAATGACGGCCGATGACACACCTGAAACCGACCCGGTGCTGCGGCCCTATTCGGAACTTGAGGATCCGGGATCGCTCTATGTTTCGGGTGTGGCGGTCCATGAAGCGTTTCGCCGCCGGGGCCTCGCGCGTAGACTGATGGAGCACGCCTATGCCGTTGCAAGGGCGCAGGGCCTGCCGCGCGTGTCGCTGATCTGCTTCGACAGGAACACGCCCGCGCTCGACCTTTATGTCTCACTGGGCTTTCGCGAGATCGACCGCCGCGCCGTGGTGCCGCATCCGAGCCTCCATTACCCTGACGGGAATGCCCTCCTGCTGGTCCGGGATCTCGAGCGCCAAGAGCAGGACGGATGATTGATCTCGACCGCGTCAGGCGCGAAACACCGGGCTGCGAAGCGTTCATTCACTTCGACAATGCCGGTGCCTCCCCGATGCCCGAGCCGGTCTTCCGGTCGGTCACCGGCCATCTGGACGCCGAACGGGCCGTCGGCGGCTATGAAGCGGAGCGGCGGGCAAAGCCGGCGCTCGACAGCTTCTACACCGGCATCGCACGGCTCCTGAATGCCGGCCCCGACGAGATCGCCTTTGCCGAGAACGCCACCCGCGCCTGGGACATGGCGGTCTACGCCCTGCCGCTCAAGGAAGGCGACCGGGTGATCACGCACGGCTCGGAATATGCCTCCAACATGCTCGCCTTCCTGCAGCTTGCCGCGCGCTGGGGGATCGGGATCGATATCGCGCCGTCGGACGAAAGCGGCCAGATCGACGTCGCGGCCCTCGACCGGCTCGTGACGTCCCGCACGAAGGTGATTGCGCTCACCCATGTGCCGACGCAGGGCGGCCTTGTGAACCCGGCGGAAGAGGTCGGGGCAATTGCCCGCAAGCACGGCCTGATCTACGTGCTCGACGCCTGTCAGTCCGTCGGCCAGATCGACATTGATGTCAGCAAAATTGGCTGCGACATCCTCACCTGCACGGGCCGTAAATACCTGCGCGGACCGCGTGGAACCGGGTTCCTCTATATCGGCCGGCGCCTGGCCGAGCGCCTCGACCCGCCTTTCATAGATCTTCATTCCGCGGTCTGGACCGGTGAGCGGCGCTACGACATGGCCTCCGGTGCGCGCCGTTTCGAAAACTATGAAAGCAACGTCGCCGGGCGGATCGGCCTTGCCAAGGCGGTGGACTATTCCCTTGCCATCGGTCTGCCGGACATCGAAGCCCGTGTCTCGGATCTGGCCGCTACCTTGCGCCGGGAACTGGCCCGCCTTCCGGGCATCGACGTTCATGATCTCGGCGACCGGAAATGCGGCATCGTCACCTTCTCGGCGGAGGGCCTGGATCCCTTCGACCTGCGAAGCGCGCTGTTTCAACGGAACATCAGCACGTCCGTCTCCACCGCCGAGCATGCGCTGCTCGATCTGGGGCGTCGCGGAACCGGACCGATCAACCGCGCGTCGGTCCACTATTTCAACACGGAACAGGAGATCGACCGCTTCCTCTCGGCGGTCTTGGCGGTTCAAAAAGATCTCTGAGTGCACGAATTCGGAAACGGGTCCTGAGCATCGCAATTTCATTCAATCAGTAGCAATCGGGAACACCCTTCGCCTCATCCAGTCGGTGCGCCACTTGGTTGAACATGAAGTTGTGCCTGTCTGTTGGTACATGTCACCAATGGCACGAATGCGGAAGACCAG
This sequence comes from Roseibium sp. Sym1, assembly GCF_027359675.1. Taxonomy (NCBI): domain Bacteria; kingdom Pseudomonadati; phylum Pseudomonadota; class Alphaproteobacteria; order Hyphomicrobiales; family Stappiaceae; genus Roseibium; species Roseibium sp. Sym1. The sequence goes on along the minus strand of NZ_CP114786.1, from coordinate 770,033 downwards.
GACAGGTTCTTCCGGCGCAAAGAGATGGTGACGGTTGGCGAGTTATGTGCTTGAGGCTTGTGAGTGCTTTCCGTTACCCGATGTGTAATATTCCAAATGAACGGTTTCCGAGAAAAGAGAGAGAATTTGGAATGCGCATTCTTATATTATTGGTGTTCTTGTTTGTAATTTTTTCGCCATTAGAAGCTTTGGCTAAGACCGGTGAATTTGTATTGGAAATAAATAAAAATGCTAAAGATTGCTTTCTGTATATCTTGCCTGATCAAGAACAAGGCCTCTCGCACGAATGGTCTTTGTCGGAGGACTTCTCGCCAACATTTTCGTTTAAAGAAGATGTTTCCTTTCTTGGTGATCCTAAATTCGAAGAAATTTGCGAAACTTTTTTTCTGAATAGTGGGTTTTCTACACCAGAAGCAAACAGCAAAATTCCCATTCTTCCCAGTGACGAAGATCCGCGTCTAATTAAGGATGAAATTGACTTCCTCATCGGATTGGAATTAGCCGGAAAAGCAATTGAAATGAACAATATGAGGGTAGCTTCCGGAATTTATGCCGGCCTTCTTTCTTCCGAGGAGTGGAAGATAAAGCACGGTGTTAAGTTGTCTATCGAAGTTCCTAGAGTTTATAATTCAAGTTATTTGATTGGTCAGGCGGTTCAGGGTTTTAGAATTACGCGTCCCTTTGTAATAAAAGTGCGGAAGGAAAATTATGACGGAATGACAGAAGATGTTGAAAAGACTATCGAATACATCGAAGAGTCAATGGGTAATTGAATGGCGACGGTTGGGGAACATTGTTGATGAGCGGCAGAAACGATGATTAACAAGCGCAGCTATGTCGCTGAATTTTTAGTTTGCGTATTGGGTTGGCTGGGTTTCTGGCATTCGAAGTATTCTGGCGAGGAATCAATATATTTGGATTTCATGTTGAGCTGTCTGACAATTTTGACCATAGCATTAATATTTGTTTTTGGGAGAAGAATTCTGGCGCGTGTCAATAAGGGATGAAAAATAGATAATTGTTTTTAAATATTGTAGTTATATCGAATACAGTTGAAGATATATTGTATTCTTTGAAGTAGAGTGTGTTTCTCTGTAATCTAGGTGCAAGTGCCAGTGGCCGTAAAGGGTTTCATGGGTGAGCATTTTGTCCATGTCACCGAAGTCACCTGTCCTTATGTCGTCGCGACCCCCGGGGGACCGGGAGTTTTTTGTCTCCCGGTCGTGCCGTCCGCTGTTGGGCAGGTTTCCTGTGTCAGTTTGCAAGGGAGACCTCACGGGCGGCAGGCTGGCCAGGCATGTCCGGCCTGGCGGATTCCGCCTTGGGGGCCTTTGCAATAGCATCGGCGATCCTTTCGCCCGCAATGCGCGCTGCGTCGAAATAGCCGGTGATGATCGGCCGGTATCCGGTGAACCAGAGCCCGGGATTGGCGGGATCGGCTTCACCCGACGGATGCCGGGGCTGTCCGTCCGCGTCGAGGACATCCAGATGCCCCAGCAGCGGCTCGAGCCCGGTGGCGTAGCCGGTTGCCGCGATCACAACGTCGGGATTGTCCGAACTGCCGTCCGAGAAGTAGACGCGTTCGCCGCGAAAGCAGGTGACGGCAGGGGCGACACGAATGCGGCCTGTTTTCATCGCGGCCACGAACCCGTCGTCGATCGCAAAGGCAATGCCGTCCCGGGCAAGGCGCGTGCCGCCGCCGTCCGGGTGAGACGTCAGGCCGTATTTGCGCAGGTTTCCCAGGAAGAGGCGTTCCGTGAGTCGGAACGCCGGATCGAGCACCTTCGTGGGCATCATGGCGAACACCCGGGCCAGGCGATGAAGGGGGAAACCGAAGATGCGGGCCGGCACCACGGACGGGCCGTGGCGGACCGAGACCATGATCTGCTTCGCCTGATGCCGGCTCAGGTGGTTCAGGGCGTCCGTTCCCGAATTGCCGGCGCCGACCACCAGAACCTTCCTGCCGTCGAAACGCGCGACATCGCCGAGTTCCGCCGCATGGATCAGCTCTCCGGTGAATGTGTCCCGTCCGGGCCAGTCCGGGATGGCGGGAACACGGTCGCGCCCGGTCGCGAAGACGACATGCGCAGCGCCGAAGTTGCCTGCCGCGGTCCGGACGCACCAGCCGGCGGCCCCGCGCTCGATCGCCTGGACATCGGCCCCGAACCGGATCGGCACACCGATCTTCAGCGCGTAGCGTTCAAGGTAGTCCACGACGCTGTCGCGTGTCAGGAACGGACCGTCCGAACCGGGCGGCCTGAGGCCCGGCAATTGGGCAAAGTGCCGGTGAATGTTCAGTCTCAGCGCAGGGTGGCGTGCCCGCCAGGGCTCCGCCACACGGGGTCTTGCCTCAAGAAGGGTGACGGGAATGCCACGTCTCTTTAGGGCTTCGGCACAGCCGAGACCGGAGAGGCCCGCCCCTATCACCAGCGTGTTGCCGGGTATCGTCGTTTCCATCTGTTCGTCTTTCATTGAGTGGTTGGGCATGAGTTCACTCACCGGTGCCTCAGCCTAAGGCGTCGGTGTTCGTTCGAATTGAGGTTGGGGATATCAGGGAGATCTGCCCTGTTGAGGCCGATGTCCTGCAACATGCGGTCGGGCTGGCGGCGCAGGTAGGTCATGTCGCGTCGCACGACTGCCTGCGTCTGCCAGTGCCGGGCTATCGCGAGCAGCAGTGCCCCGAAGCCAAGCCTACGGCGCATGTCGCCTGCAGGGATCGCGTTCGGCTCACTCATTGGAGATCCCGCGTGTCTTGTGGGTGCGCGACGTAGTAGGCATTGACCGGATCATGCGGCAGGCGGTGGGTCTCAACCGGGCCGAACCCGGCGGCGGCAAGAAATTCCTGTGCCGTTTCCACACCCCACATCGTGCCCAGACCCGGCCCGCCCTGCCCGATGGAGATCGGCGTGCAGTGCATGCTGGAAATCGTGAAAAGCAGCGGCGCAAACGGGTTGCCGATGTTCTTTTCCAGGTCCCTGGAACCGTCGATGTCCTGCATCAGGAAGACGCCATCGGACGCCAGCGATCTCCTGACGGTATCGAGCAGCCCTTGCGGATCCTTCTGGTCGTGCACCGCATCGAAGGCGAAGATCAGGTCGAAACGTCCGAGGCTCTCGGCCCGCGAAAGGTCGAGCGCCTCGAAGCGCAGGTTGTCGATGCCTTTTTCCAGGGCCTCGATCTGCGTGACCGCAAACGCCTCGCCACACAGGTCGTAGCCGGTGAACGCGCTCTGCGGAAAGGTTTCCGCCAGTTTCAGGAGCGCCCGCCCGCGGCCGCAACCGACATCGGCAACGTCGATGCCGCGCGCCAGCCTGTCCGGAAGACCGGGAACAATAGGCAGGATGCCGTCGATCAGGTTCAGGACGACACTCTGGTGGCTGTCTTCGGCCATGACCTCGTGAAAGCGGTGAAAATGGCCGTAATGAAGGCCTTCCCCGGAGCGGAACCGGTCGAGCATGTCGTCCTCGACGGAGGCGGCAAGGCCGATGAACTGGCTGGTCACGGCGATGTTGTTCGGACTGGCCGCCCGCGTCAGGAAGGCGGCATGTTCCGCAGGCAGCGTGTAGGTTTTCGTGCCGGGGTCGTAGTCGACGGCGCGTGACGTCACCATGACGGCCAGCCACTCGCGCACATACCGTTCGTTCCATCCGCCCGCGTCCGCCAGCTGGCGCGAGGTCGTGCCCGGATGCAGTGCCAGCGTGTCGAACAGTCCGGCGCGGTGGCCGAGGGACATCATGAGCGTGAACGCCGCTTCCGACAGGGTGCCGACGAGCCGTTCCGCGAAGGCGTCCGCCTTTTCGGTGTCGAAAAAAGGTGTCTGGTTTTGAAGGGTCATCATCGTCTCCTTGATCGCGGCAACGCTGCAAACGCTGCCTGTGCCAGGTGGCTATGGACCGGAAACGTCGTTTTCTGTAAGTTGAAAAAGGACCAAACCGGTGACAAACGGACATGAAAATCCAAAAAAAGAAGCTAAAACCGATAAAAACGGCCGTTATCGGCGGTCAATCCGTGGGTTCGTCCACGATGTTCGCACTGCTGGACGTGCTTGCGTCTGTCGGGCGTGACTGGGAAGCCCTGCACGGGCTGGAGCCGTGCGAGGTGGTCTCGTTCGAGACAAGCCTCAGAACACCGACCGGTGCGCCCTATTGGGACATCAACGGGCGCAAGATCACGCCGGATGCGGCGTTCGACGAGGCGCCGGTGCCGGATCTGGTGATCGTTCCCGACCTTCACGTTGATCCCTCGGCCGGTCTTCCCGAAGACATGCTGACCGCGGCAGACTGGATTGCCGGTTTGAGTGCCTCGGGCGCGGTGGTGACCTCGGTGTGTACAGGTGCGCTGGTGGTTGCGGCGTCCGGCATCCTGAACGGCAAGGACGCCACAACGCACTGGGGCGTGGCCGATGCGCTGGCCCGGCAATATCCCGATGTCAGGGTGCAGCGCGAGCGGGTCCTCGTGCCGGCCGGCGAGGGACACCGCGTGGTAACCGCGGGCGGGGCTTCGTCCTGGTCCGACCTGATGCTCTATCTGATCGCGCGGTATGCCGGGGCCGAAACGGCGCGGCAGATCGCCAAGGTATGGCTGCTCACCACGCATGACGACGGCCAGCTCAACTACGCTTCCCTGACCGCGGGCTGCCAGCATGACGACAAGCTGATCGCCGACGCGCAGGCCTGGGCGGCGGATCACTACATGGACGCCACGCCGGTCTCCGGCATGTCGGCCCGGTCCGGCCTCTCTGAGCGCAGCTTCCTGCGCCGGTTCAGGCGGGCGACCGGCCAGTCACCGGCGGAATACATCCAGACCCTGCGGGTGGAGGAGGCCAAGCAGATGCTCGAGACCTCGGATGTTTCCATCGACGATGTCGCCCTGGAGGTCGGCTATTCGGAGCCGTCCAGCTTCCGCTCGGCCTTCCGCCGGAAGGTCGGCATGTCCGCATCCGTCTACCGCCGCAAATGGCGATCGGTCGCCCCCGCCGCAGAGGTGTGACCCATGTCTCCGGCAAGGGACCTTGCCAATGTCTATACGTCGGAAAAGAAAAATGGCGGAGAGAGAGTCCGCCAAGATATGGGTCTCAACTCCGATCAAAGGGTTTCATGAACTATGAATATAGCTTTATATTTAAATGATTTATTGACCTTCTGCGCTTCCGTACCGTATCAATCTCTATCACGAAGAGGCAGCAAATATCACATCTCGTGATGGTCTGGATGATGGGCTGAATTGGTTTGGCCATGACGCGTTGGGGGACAGGACGATGCTGACAGATGCCAAAGCCAGGAAGATCAAACCTGGCGACAAGCCGGTTTCGGATGGGACTGTTCAGGGGCTCTATCTCTTTCCCGGAACGTCGGTCGGCAAGGCAAAGTGGGTGTTCCGGTTTGTGTCACCGGAAACCGGCAAGCGCCGGGATATGGGTCTTGGAAGCTATCCGGCCATCACGCTGAAGGAAGCTCGAGAAAAAGGCATTCAGGCGCGGCGGCTGTTGGAGAACGGCAAGGACCCGCTGAAAGAACGACAGCGGCTTCTGGTGACCGAGCAGCGCAAGATGTCGCTGCCGACATTTGCCGAGGCGGCACGCAAGGTCCATGAGGACCTGAAGGCAGGGTTTCGAAATGAAAAACATTCCAACCAGTGGATCAACACGCTGGAGCAATACGTGTTTCCCTCGATCGGCAGCATCCAGGTATCCAACCTGTCTCCTGCGGATTTCGCTGGTGCGCTGAAACCGATCTGGCTGGAAAAGCCGGAAACCGCATCGCGCGTCAAACAGCGATGCGATGCCGTGATGAACTGGTGCGCCGCGCATGGCCATATCCTGGCGAGCCCCGTTGGTGTTGTCAGCCAGCTGTTGCCCAAGCAGCCCGGCAAGCGCGAACGGGTTGCCAATCAGCCCGCCGTGCCCTGGCGGGATGTGCCTGCTTTCGTGAAGGGTGTCCTGCACGATGGCCTAAAGACACGCTCCAAGCTCATGCTGGAAATTCTGATCCTGACGGCGGCCCGTTCCGGTGAAGTGAGACTGATGGAATGGCGGGAGCTGGATCTCGAAAAAGGCATCTGGACACTGCCCGCCCAGCGCATGAAGGCAAAGGTCGCGCACCGTGTGCCGTTATCGTCCTACTTGATCGAGCTATTCGAGAACTTGCTGGAGGAAGCCGACCTGGATGTGACGGAGCTGGTCTTTCCCTCGCGCAACAACACTCCGGTCAGCGACATGACGCTGACCAAATGCCTGCGCGATCACAAGGTCGCCAGCGACACGCCGGGCCGCTTTGCGACAGCGCACGGCTTCCGGTCGAGCTTTCGGGATTGGGCTTCTGAAAATGGCTACCCCCGCGATCTGGCAGAAAGAGCCCTTGCTCACACGATCAGGAATGCGACCGAGGCCGCCTATCACCGGACAGACCTCTTGGACCAGCGACGGGACTTGATGCTGGCGTGGGAAGCCTGGGTTTTGCAGGAAATAGATGACTGACTTTGTACCGGAGTGCGAAGTCTCCTCCTCACTTTCGATGTGTCGACTCGGTGGAAGCGGCCTCCGATCACTTGAGGCAAAACGGTTTGTGGTTGCGTTCGATCGAGGTATTCTCTGCTCCTGAGGGCGCCTTCCAATGCCGATTGCCTCGACAGCCTGGCTGCAGGACCGTCAGGGACGCGAACCCCTGAGCCCTCACTTTGAAATCCAGAGAGCGCGGGGCACGAAAGGTCCGCTTCGCGTCCCCATTGCGGTCATACAAGTCTCGGTGGTTTCACGCTCCCGCAACCAACAAAAAGCGCCCGCATGGTGAAAACCGGCGGCTTTTTGCGTTTGGCAGGCCGCTTGCGGAAAAGGTGCCGAAACCTAAGGGCTGCGCGGAAGCCCGTAGCTCGAAGCCATGTCGGTGAAATAGGTTCTGGCCTCGCGATTGCTCAGCGGCTGGATCCGGGTCAGGAATTCCGGGGGGCGGCGTGGCTGGCCGGCACATTCGTCGATCATCATCGTGGTTCCATCCTGATTGGAGCCGCCCGGCACGCGCGTGTCGGAATGCAGGATCGGGTTGATATATTCCCGGTGAAGGCCGCGTTCCCGGTTGTCCCACAGATATAGAGCCGCGTCCTTCGACACTTCATGGCAGGAGGCAAGGGCCTCTTCCAGCGTCACCTCGCCCATGGCGATCAGCAAACCGATGACATTGGCCGTCAGGTCATCGGCGGCATAACCGCTGCCGCTGGCAATGCCTAACCAATCCGCGGTGTGCTGCAAATCCTCGAACGCAAATGAAACGCGAAGCATGATCGTCAAGGCGATCCGCTTCTTGAGCTCTTCGGTGAGTCTTGGCCGCACCAGATACCGTCCATGATAGCCCAGTCGTGCGGGAACCTGCTGGCTGTAGTTGACGATAAAGCCGGGGCCGAAAAAGGGGCGGCTGATACCGCCCAGACCCATTTCCAGCAGGCCGGGTTCGTAGCAGGTGCCGTCGTCTTCGGCCGGCAGGTAGGTTGGCGTGGGCGGCGCGGCCACGGGCCCGGTGCTCGACAGGATATAGGCGCAGTGTGTGGCGGTCGTCGCGTCTCTCAATTGCCGCCAGAGGTCGCTGGCACCGACAAAGGGCTGGGGGGACGTCGGGTCCATGTGACCGAGATCGAGCCAGCCGCAATTGCAGGTGTAGGTCAGTCCCCGGCGATTGCCATCCCGGTTTTCGATTTGCGAGCGGCTTCCCATGGTCACCTCCGGCGGTTGCTAGAATGATACCTTTTCGAATTCCGGCGTCGTCGCCAGGAAGAGGACGACAATGTCCCGTCCCTCTTCCGTGGCTGCATTGACATGAAGCTCCAGGCCGCGGGCGGACGTACCACCGCAATCAGCCAGCGATTGGGTTTGATCCGAGTAGGTTACCTCGCAGTCGATCGACGCCGCGTGGGCAAGGAACAGATCGGCAATCTCCTTCGCCGGCAACCCGGACCTGTAGCGGAGCCCACCTGAGGGCTTGCGGGCGCCGTCTCGGACTTCAAAGTCGTAACGCGGCGTATCGACCGGCTGCCAGACCGGGAAGTCCCGCATGACAGCGGGAAAATACCGGATCGCGTCCGACTCCGCCGTCACGTCGCTGACTTCGAGCGGACCGCCGCAACCGGCAAGCAGCAGAGAAGCTGCGATGATCAAGACGGGTCGGACGGACATGGCAACGCCGGGCTCCTGAAACTCTGTGTTGAGTATAGGGGCGGCGCCCGGCCAGGTGTAGGGGCTTTTTCAGGCAGTGGGCGCCCCGATGACATCCGGATGGGCATCCCTGAAGGCGTCCAGCGCGTTGCAGGCCGCCGCCACGCGGCGGATCTTCGGGAAATTCGACAGGTCCATGCCCCAGCATTCAGCGTTGTAGAGCTGCGGGATCAGGCAGCTATCGGCCCCAGAGCTGCCAGTCGGCAACGCGCCTCCTTAACAGACGTTCGAAAGTTTTAGAGGCCTTGCCAGAAGCGGACATTCGTCGTGAATACGTGACTGCCAACTTCGCGCATCGCATCGTAGGGGTCATCGATTCGGGGCTTCCGGACACCGATCGCGTTACGTTTCGATCACTACAACAAGCTCTTTCGATTGGTTCGGGAAGTGAGAGATGACTAGGCTCGGGATTGCCGAAACTCAGAAACAGCTTCCTTGGCACCCGCCTCGATAAACCGGGCGTCGGACCCGATTGTGACCAGGTTCATCCCGCGATCTGCCGCGTTCCGCGCGTAGTGCGGGGCACCACAGTGAAGGCAGCACCTGAGCCCGGCCGCGGCAGTGGTTCTGCGGATGTGTTCGATCAGATCAAGAACCTCAGGTTCGGTACGGTCGAAGCCCGGACCATGTCCAAAGGCGGAGCCGAGATCGGACGGACCGATATAGACGCCGGTCAGGCCGGGAACCTTCAGGATGTCTTCCAGTTCATCAACCGCGGATCTTGTTTCGATCATCGCGAGGGTGACTATCTCCCGATTGGCGAATTGCTGATAATCGGCCCCAAGCGCCAGCCGCGCCCGGATGGGGCCCGAGCTCCTGCCGCCTTCGGGTGGATAGAGGCATGCCGAGACAAATCGTTCCGCATCCGCAGCCGTTTCGATCATCGGCGCAATGATCCCCATCGCGCCAGCGTCCAGGGTGCGCATGATGGCAGCCTCATCCACCCAGGGAACGCGAACCATAGAGGCAGCACCGGACTTTTCGATTACAGGCAAGAGGGACAGGAGGTCCGCGTAATCGGCCGTTCCGTGCTGCAGATCCACCGTCAGGACATCCCATCCGGCAACCGCCATCGCCTCGGCGCTCAGGACCGAGGGTACGGCGAGCCAGCCATTCACTGCGGCACGTCCTTCGGCCCAGACCTTCCGCAGCGGATTTGAAAAACGCGTCATGTATCAGCCTGCCATGATGTGGGAGAGTTTGGTGTTTTGATAATCCTTGATGGCTTCGCGCCCGCCTTCGCGGCCCATGCCGGAATGATCGACACCTCCAAAGGGCGCTTCGGCATGCGCGATCATGAAAGTGTTCACCCCGACCATACCGGCATGCAGGCGTTTTGAAAGGGCTTCCGCCTTGGAATGACTTCCCGTGAAGGCATAGGCCGCAAGCCCGTAGGGGGTTGAATTCGCCCTGTCGATCGCCTCGTCGAAGTCCCTGAACCTGGCAATCGGCGCGACGGGACCGAACGGCTCTTCATTCATGATCTGCGCATCGTGCGATACGTCGGCGAGCACCGTCGGTTCCAGGAAGAAGCCGGCGTTACGATCCACCGGCCGGGATCCGCCCGTGACGAGTTTGGCGCCACGTTGCACGGCATCGCCAATGAGACGCTCGACCTTCTCGCGGCCCGATGGCAGCGTCAGGGGACCCATGGAGACTTTCGGGTCCTGACTGTCGCCGACGACGAGGGCTTCAGCCTCGGCCTTCATCTTGCTGATGAAACGGTCCGCCACGCTCTCTTCAACATAGAAGCGGTTGGGGGCGATACAGACCTGGCCGGCATTTCGGAACTTGAAAGCGGCGCACTGTGCGGCGGCTGCCTCCAGGTCGGCATCCGCGCACACGACAACCGGAGAATGTCCGCCAAGCTCCATGGAGCAGCGTTTCATCGTTCTGGCCGCATCCGCCATCAGCATCTGCCCGACGCGGGACGAACCGGTAAGCGAGATCTTGCGAACTTCGTTCGCGTCCATGATTGCTGGCGAAATGTCGTTCGCCCTGCCGAGCAGCACCTGCAACACGCCAGCTGGAACACCTGCAGCAACGCAGGCCTCGGCAATCAGCGTTGTCGTCATCGGAACCTGTTCGGAAGGCCGCACCAGGATCGGACATCCGGCCGCCAGTGCGGGCGCAATCTTGCGGCAGGGCAGGTTCACCGGGAAGTTCCACGCTGTGAATGCTGCGGCAATACCGACCGGTTCCGGCTCGATCAGAAGGCGCCCACCTTGCCGCGAAGGGATCGTATCCCCGAACAGCCGCTCGGCTTCGCCCGCATACCATTCGAATTGTTCGATAGCCGCACCGACTTCACCGGCCGATTGTGCGAAGGGGCGTCCGATTTCCAGCGACAGGGCAAGGGCAATCGTTTCAGTCCGGACGCGTATCTCCTCTGCGACCCGTCTCAGGATCCGCCCGCGTTCCCAGCCATGAACAAGCGACCAGGTCTTCATGGCATCGCGTGCGTGTCCCATTGCCTCCAGGACCTCGGCTTCACCGCAGGCCGGCTGCTCCCATAGTGTTTCGCCGTTGCACGGGTTGACCACTGGAATGGGCTTAGCACTGCCGGTGGTGCGAAATTCTCCCCCGATCAGGAGTTTTGGCTGCATGTCTGTCATCTTCATACCTGTCAGCAATAACCTGGTTCACAGAATCTCCGGTTCCGGCACCGCCGCCCCGAACCCGGTTTCAAGAAAGTCGAAATCGCATCCCTGGTCGGCCTGCAGCACATGGGCTGCGTAGGCCCAACCGTAACCGCGGCCGAATTTTTCGGCGGGCCGCGTCCACACCGACCTGCGTTGCGCAAGTTCGGCGTCGGAAACCTCCATCTCCAACTGTCCCTTTTTGGCGTCGACGCGGATGATGTCGCCCGTTCGAACAAGGGCCAGCGGACCGCCGACATGGGCTTCCGGTGCCACATGCAGGATGCAAGCGCCGTAGCTCGTGCCGCTCATGCGCGCATCGGAAATACGCAGCATGTCCCGCACTCCCTGCTCAAGAAGATATTTCGGGATCGGCAGCATGCCCCATTCGGGCATGCCCGGGCCGCCCTGCGGTCCCGCGCCACGCATGACCAGGACCGTGTCGGGCGTCGCTTCGAGTGCAGGATCGTCAATCTGTGCCTTCATGTCCCGATAGCTGTCGAACACCAGCGCAGGACCGCGGTGTCTGAGCAGTCTCTTGTCGGCAGCCGAAGGCTTCATAACCGCTCCGTAAGGGGCAAGATTTCCACGCAGGACCGCCATGGCAGGTTCAGTTGAAACGGGATCATCAAGTGTCCGGATTACGTCGGGAAGGTAGACTTCGGCACCTTCGATCTCTTCGCCCAAGTTCTTGCCCGAGACGGTGTGGGCCGTGACTTCCAGCAGGCCGGTCATCTGTGCCATAAGTGCACGCAAGCCGCCCGCGTAATAGAAGTCCTCCATGAGATATTTTTCACCCGACGGCCGGATATTCGCCAGAACCGGGACCCTTTGGCCGGCGACGCCAAAGTCATTGAGGGTAAGGTCGAACCCGGCTCTGCGGGACAGGGCGATCAGGTGAATGATGGCGTTGGTCGAGCACCCCATCGCCATGGCAACTGCAAGTGCATTGTCGAACGAGGCTCGGGACAGGAGGGAGGATGGACGCAGGTTCTCGTGCACGAGTTCCACCGCGCGGCGGCCGCAGGCCGTCGCAAGACGGATGTGGTTGGCGTCAGCAGCTGGAATGGACGACGAACCGGTGAGGCAGAAGCCGAGTGCATCGGCAATCGCTGTCATGGTCGCTGCGGTACCCATGGTCATGCAGTGGCCGTAAGAACGCGCGATTCCCGCCTCGACCGCCTGCCACTCCGCTTTGTCGATCCTGCCGGCGCGCCTTTCATCCCAGTACTTCCAGGTGTCGGCTCCCGATCCCAGCACTTCACCACGCAAGTTGCCGCGCAGCATGGGACCGGCCGGCATGAAGATCACCGGCAGATCCATGGAAATGGCTCCGAGCAGGAGACCGGGCGTGGTCTTGTCACAGCCACCCATCAGGACAGCACCATCCACCGGATGGGACCGCAGGAGTTCTTCCGTTTCAAGCGCGAGCAGGTTCCGGTAGAGCATGGTTGTCGGTTTGACGAAATTCTCCGAAAGAGACAGCGCGGGGAGTTCAATCGGAAACCCGCCTGCCTGCAAGACGCCGCGTTTCACGTCGTCGACGCGTTGCCGGAAATGCGCGTGACACGGGTTGATATCGGACCAGGTGTTGATGATGGCTATCACCGGGCGGCCATTCCAGTCTTCCCGGGAATAACCCATCTGCATCAGGCGGGAGCGGTGTCCGAAGCCGCGCAGGTCGTCGGTGTCGAACCATCTGGATGATCGAAGTCTAGAGGTCATTGCGATGCCGTGACCCCGCCATCGACATAGACAACCTGGCCCGTCATGTAGCTGCCGGCGTCGGATGCGAAGGCGATGACTTGACCGGCCACTTCCAGAGGATCGCCGATGCGGCCTAGCGGATTGCGCTCCAGGATGAAGTCCTTGAAAGACGGTTTGTCCAGGTGAGGCCGGATCCGATCGGACTGAATGAAAGTGGGAGCGACACCATTAACGGTTATGCCATGCGGCGCCAGCTCCATGGCATGTTGCTTCACGAGCATCACCAGCCCGCCTTTTGTCGCGCAATAGGCGGAATATCCGCGTCCTCTCAAGGCCAGTTGGGACCGCACCGAAAGCAGGTGGATCTGACGGCCGCCGCTGCCGCGCGCGATCTGGTCCCGCGCCACTGATTGCGCCAGAAACATCGCCGATTTGAGATTGGTCTGGTAGACCTCGTCGAAGGTCTCTTCGGTAACCTCCATCAGCGCCTGTTCACGTTGCACGCCGACGCAATTGACGAGGACGTCGATACCACCCATCAGCTTGACCGCCTCTTGCGTGCACTGTTCGATCGAAGCCACGTGCCTTGCATCAAGTTCAAGTCCGTCGGCCGTGCCACCATAATCAGCTATCCGTTCGGCAAGCCTGGTTGCCTTGTCGAACGATGGGCCAGCAATGACGACCCTTGCTCCAAGCCGGGCCATCGCGATCGCAATTGCTTCGCCGATTGCGCCATAGCCGCCGGGAAGAAAGACCCGCAGACCGTCGATGTTGAACAATCGGTCGATCCTGCCGAGATCTATTTCAGGTGTGAGGCTGCCGGTGGGATGGTTCATGATCCGACCTCCACGCCCACTGCACGATAGACACTTTCCATCAGGCGCAACGTTTCCAGATTATCGAGACGGTCTGTCTCAAACGGAGTTTTGTCACGCAGACCGGCGACAAAGGCTTTCATGGCAAGGTCAAAACACTCCTGGTAGCGCCCAAGAAGATCGACTTCCTCGGCCTTGTCCTCCTCACCGACCAAGAAAATGCGATTGAGCTCCATGACGATGGTCCCCCTGGTGCCGATCACTTCCAGGCGGTCGCCGTGAAGCGGCGGATAGCCGGGGGCTACGAGGCAGCCGTCGGCCGTTGCAATGAAACCGTCTTCTCCCTCCAGGAGAATGGCGGCCGTGTCCTCTCCCGGCAGCCCCTCGGCCAATCGGTTCAGCCTGGCCGAAACCACCTTGAGCGGACCGCACAGGCAGCGCAGCACGTCCAGATGATGGATCATCGTCTCGAAGACGAGATTGCGTTTGAAGCCCGTCAGGTAGGGTTGACGCTCCACCAGGAAGGGGACCGTTCCTTCACGAGGGCACAAACCGGATCCCCGGCAGGCAATCGACGCGTGCCGGACCTGACCGATGCGGTCCTCGGCGATCCAGCGTCGAACCGTCATGTAGTGCGGCCGGAAGCGGTAGTTCTCGTGCACCATGAAGCGCACACGGTCTCCCACATAGGCTATCAGCGCTTCCGCTTCCGCGACGGTTTCGGTCAGAGGCTTCTGGCACATGAGATGGACGCCGTGGTCGGCGGCCAGGCGGGCCACCGGTGCGTGAGCGCCGACTGATGCTGCGATGTCGACCGCGTCGAACCCGCCGTCGGCAAACATCTCACCGGCGTCCGCGTAGACGCGGGACACGCTGAATTCGGCAGCTCTGGCCTCCGCCTTCGTCCTGTCGGTGTCGCAAACGGCGACAATCTCCGCCCCTGCCGACTGCCAGGCCCTGAGATGATAGAGGCTGATCAGGCCGCACCCGACAACGGCGACCTTGAGTGCTTCAGTCATTGTCACCTCCGAAGTGTCCGTAGCCGTAGTGCCAGACCGACCCGCCAGCGGACTTCGTGATCAAGGTATGGGAGGCATTTGCCGGAATGCGCACCAAATCACCCGGTTCGCACCGAGCTGTTTCGCCGGCGACTTCTATTTCCATTGTGCCGTCAGCGACGACAACGAATTCGTCGGTGTCGTGCACGAAATCCCTCCAGATCTGGCCCTGGGGATCGCGAAAGGTGCCGAAGGAGAAATCGGGGAAGTCCGCCTTGACCGAGTCTGCCGAGACCGGGATCTTATAGGCGCGTTTGTGGAAGCATCCGCTCATGCTGCCCGCTCCATCAGCAAGTCGCCGAGATAGGCCCGCGCCGGGTCATGCTCGAGCAGCGACGCATAATCGGAAAAAGCTGCTACGGTTCCCTTTTCGACGAAGAGGAAGCTCTCACAGATCTCCTGGACGATCTCCAGGTGGAACCGCTCGTTGGGGTGGACGCACAGGAAGACCAGCCGGCCGTCCTTGCGAAGCTTGCGGAAGAAATCCAGCATGAAACCGATGTAACCATCCTGCGTGTTGAATTGCGGTTCGTCGAAGAGGTGCAAGAGCGGATAATTCGATCGTGCCGGTTCCATGAACACGTTCGGTTTGAACGACCGGAAATGGCGCACCTGATAGGACTGATGGTAGTGGATCGCCAGTCGGTCCCGCTGATCCGTGCGAACCTTGTGAATGTTGCGACCAGCGACGAGAACTTCGCCGGAAGTCGGTGCATTCGAGCCGGTCACAAGTTCAAACAGAGTTGTCTTTCCCGACCCGTTCGGCCCCATCATTCCGATGACACCCGGGCTCTCGATTGCGAAATCTGCGGCGAGACGGAACGTGGGTGTGCGATCGAACCGGCTGCGCGTATAGACTTTTTCGAGGTTTCGGACTTCAAGCATTTTCGTCATGATTTACATCCCGATCAGCCGGCGTCGCAGCGGTGCGTCGTCCAGCAGTTCCTGGGCAGGTCCTTCGTGTATGATCTGGCCTCGCTCCATGACATAGGCCCGGTCGGAGACCTCCAGTGCGGCGAGAGCATTCTGCTCGACCAGCAGGCAGGAAATACCTTCATCCTTCAGCCGCACAATCGTCTTGAGCACGTCCTGTACAATCTTGGGGGCAAGGCCCTGGCTTGGCTCATCTAACAGCACGATGCCAGGTGATCCCATGAGTGCGCGGCTGATGGCAACCATCTGCAATTCTCCGCCCGACATGTTCTCGCATTCGCGGGGGAGCAGATGCTGGAGCGCGGAAAAGACCTCGCACATTTCCTCTTCGCTCCAGGAGCGAAACCGGGTCTTTCTTGCTCCCAGCGCCAGGTTCCGCTTGCCGGTCAGTGTCGGGAACACGCGCCGGTCGTCGGGCACCCAGCCGATGCCGAGCCGTGATATCTTGTGGGTCGGCAGAGCCGTGATGTCCCTGTCGTCGAATCGGATCTGTCCCCGTTTGGGCGGGGACAGGCCCAGGATCGAGCGAATGGTCGTCGTCTTTCCAGCGCCGTTTGGTCCCAGCAATGCGACAATTTCGGCCTTCCGGACTTCCAGAGAGGGGCCGAAGAGCGCCTGGGTTTCGCCGTAGAATGTCTCTATTGCCTTGACTTGCAGCATCACGCCACCTCTCCCAGGGCGGATCGCGCCACCCACTTGTTCGACTTGAGCGCGGCAGGCGTGTCTTCCGCGATGATCTGTCCCCAATGGATCACCGAGACCCGGTCCGCCAGTTCGAACAGGAAGTTCATGTCATGCTCGATCATCACGATCGTGTAGGTCTCTCGCAGTTTCCGGATAAGCCTGGCCAATTGCCGTATTGCCTCCGCACCCAGTCCGGAAGTGGGTTCATCCAGAAAAACGATGCGCGGTTCAGCAGCAAGTGCGACCGCAATCTCCAGGGCGCGTCGGTTGCCGTAGGAAAGCGCGTCCGCCTTCTGCCAGGCAAGATCCGCGAGCCCCACCTGATCAAGAACACCAAGCGCCTTTTCCACCAGGGCAGTCTCGCCGAACACACTTTTCGTCAGATTGAAGCTGCTGTTTCTGAAGTCGGGCAGGGCCAGCAGAACGTTTTCAATCACGACGGTTTCGTCGAAGAGGTTCATAATCTGAAAAGAACGGGAAATGCCCATGCGTGCGATCTGATGGGGCTTGCAGCCGGTGATATCCTTGCCGTCGAAAACGATCTGTCCGGCGTCCGGTGCATGGTAGCCTGTCAGAACATGAAAGCAGGTCGTTTTCCCGGCACCGTTCGGACCCATTATTCCGTGCACGGATCCCCTCTCGACGCTGAGGCTGATATCTTCAAGCACCACGCGTGCGCCGAAGCGTTTGTGTATGTGTTCTGCCTTGAACAGGGTCATCTCAGGCCCTTTCCGGATTGGTGGCGGGGGCAACGGTCTTGTCTGCGGTCTGCGCGAAGCGCTGGCGCACCACATGAATGAGGCCGGCAAGACCTTCCGGGCGCACCATCACCATGATCATGAACATGAGGCCGAACCAGAGAAGCCAGGTTTCCGTAAGGCCGCCGATCACATCCCTTGCGATGAAGTAGAGCAGTACGCCAAGCACCGGGCCCCAGAAGCTCACGAGGCCGCCGCCGACCAGGACCATCATCACGATCAGACCTGACTGGTGCAGGCTCATCACATCCGGGTAGGCACTCTCCTGTGCCATGGCGAACAATCCGCCCGCCAACCCGGCGAAAGCCGCGGAAAGCGTGAAGGTGAGCCATTTGATGAGCCAGACGTTGTATCCGACGAAACGGGCGCGCGTTTCATTCTGGCGGATGGCCTGCAGGACCCGCCCAAAGGGGGCGTTGACCATGCGCCACAGAGCAAGGATCGACAGAAGCAGGATAATGGCAACGAACCAGTAAAGTGTTGCGTTGTTTGAAATGTCGAACCGCAATGGTCCGATTGCCAGGTCGGGTCGCGGAATACCCAGCAATCCGTCCTCACCACCCGTGATGCTGTGAAGCTTTATCGCGGCAAACCAGAAAACCTGGCCAAATGCGATGGTCATCAGGGCGAAATAGATGCCGCGCCGGTGCGAGACGAAAGCCCCGACGATTGCACCAGCGAGTGTGGCGGCCAGAACTGCAACGGCAAGGCCGCCCCAAAGGCTCACAGCCACTTCCTGCTGGAATAGACCGAATGCGTAGGCACCGACACCCAGATAGGCGCCATGGCCGAATGAGTGAAGTCCGACATAGCCGAACAGGAGATTGAAGCCGAGGGCGAACAAGATCCAGATCGCGATCTCGATGCCGAGATACTGATAAAGGCCAATAGGCTCCAGCCAGAACGGCGCTGTGAGCAAAAGAAGCGCGAACAGTCCCATGGCCGGTGTCGCTGGAGAACCGCCGCGCGGAGAGATGTCTGAAAGGGAAATCACGAGATCAGTTCTCCAAAGCGCTCTTGCGTCCCAGAAGGCCGCGGGATCTGACACCGACAATGGCGATGAGAAGCAGGTACATGGACATCGTTGACCAGGCCGGCGCGTAGGCGCCCGTGATCCCGACCGAAAGTCCGACGAGAAGAGCGGCCAGCACGGCGCCCCAGAAGCTGCCGACGCCGCCAAGAACGATGATCAGGAAAGCGGGAATGACCACGTCGAGGCCGACATGCGGCCGCAGGCCCCAGATCGGCGTCAGGATGATGCCGGCCAAGCCCGCCAACGAAGCGCCGAAGCCGAATACCAGAAGCCGCAGTTTGGAGAGGTCATAGCCGAGGGCGCGGACCATCTCGCTGTCGTGGCTGCCTGCCTTGATGATCGCTCCATAGGGGGTGCGCTCAAGAAAGAACCAGACCGCGCCGATCGCGGCAATAGCAAAACCGGCCGCGAAAAACTTGTACTTGGAGAAAATCAGTCCGCCCATCAGGAAGGCGCCATTGATTGCTTGCGGCACCGTCAGATTCTGTTCACCGGTTCCCCAGACGAGCCGAATGACCTCTTCCACGACCAACGCCGCACCGAAGGTCAGCAGCAGGCCGTAAAGTGGGGCTTTTCCGTAGGTGGGACGAAGACATAGTTCGATGACCATGCCGGCACCAACTGCAAGGACAGGTCCGATGAAGAGCGCGCAGACGTACCGCATCCCCAGGGGCAGGCTCAGCCACCAGATTCCGACGTCCGTTGAGCCGAACCATTCGCCGCCGATCGTTGCCAGCCCGAAATAGGCTCCGAGTGCAAACAGCGAGCCGTGAGCCAGGTTGATCACTTCCATGACGCCAACAATCAATGTGAAGCCGAGCGCGATCAGCGCGAATAGGAGCCCGAGTGTCAGGCCGTTGATGAGGTGGGGAACAAGTTCCAACATTTGCTTTTCCAAAGTGCGGACCGGATGTCCGGCTGAGGTCTCCAGAAAAAGACCAGGCTGACCCGACAGAGCAGCCCGGTCCGATGGTTTCAGCGTCATGCGTCGAAGGACGGCGTGTCCTCGTAGCTTTCAAGCTTGCATGCTGCGAGGCTGTCTTCGTCGCGCACTTCATTGGGGTCCGACTGCGTCATGATCTTGAACATGTCGTTCTCGTCCTTGGGCTCATCGTTTGCCGTCGCGAGGTAGATCGTTTGCTGGACCTGGTGCGTGTTCGGATCGATCTGGGCGAAGTGGTGCTGCATCCGCTCTTCCGCCGACATCACATGGCCTTCAAGTTGCTTGATGATCGCGATGTTGTTGGTGGAGTCGGCGCGCTCGATTGCGTTGATCAGCTCCCGGGTGGCCATGTAACCGTTGTAGAAAACGTTGCCCGGTACGCGCATGGACGTGTCGGGGTAAACGGCTTGATAACGGTCGACGAATTCCTTCACGCCGGGCAGGTCAAGTCCATAGTACCAGGTGGTGCCGAAGACTCCGAACAGATTGTCCAGCGGCAGACCGTAGACATCCGGCCAATCCTGCTGGTTGTTGATCCAGGCAGGTTTCGACCCCATTCCGAGCTGGGCGACCTGTTGGCGTAGTGCAATCTGGTCGTCGCCGCCGATGGCGGCAGCAACAACGTCCGGATTGATTTGCTGAATCTTGAGCAGCGCCGCTGAAAAGTCGCGGGTGCCCTGCGGTATAAGGATTTCCTCGACGACCTGCCCGCCGTATTCGCCCACGAGGGCGCGGGTCGCACGCGCTGTATCGTGCCCCCAGACGTAGTCGTTCGTCAGCAGGAGAACCTTTTCGCCATAGGTGTACATGGAGTTCCGCACGGCGGCTTTGGCGAAATTTGTGCCATTACCGTCCCAGACGAACTTGACCCGATGGCAGTTTTGCCCGCTTTCGGTTGGTGACGAAGAATTCGTGTTGAAATAGATCACCCCGTTGCGCTGCGCGACCTGGCTGATTGCGTTGGCAACGCCTGAGCTGACAGCACCGATCAGGAAACCGCATTCCTCCCGGGCAATCAGACGCTCCGCGACACGGGATCCGGTGGCCGGGGTTGTCTCAGTGTCGATGTGCATCGTTTCGATCTTGCGGCCGAGAACACCACCGCGCTCGTTGGCTTCGGCTATAGCCATCATCATGCCCCGGCGATCGCTGGCGCCCGAGTTGGCATATTGTCCGCTGGCGTCAGACGTGATGCCGATCTTGATCGGCCTGTCCGTGGCTTGGGCCCACACCCGATTGTGTTTCCAGGGGCCGGCAAAAGCGGTGAGGCCGCCTGCAGCGGCTGCAGAGCCCAGCAGAGCGCGCCGCGATAATTTCGATTTGGACATTATTTCCTCCCTTCATTCGGTCCGGTCGGACCAATGACTGGCAGCTCCCGACCCCCTCCACGAGATCAATTGAACGCCATGTCAATTAGATTGAAAATTTTTTCTATTCTTGTCAATGAATTTTTATTCTCGTACTTTGAAAATAAATTCACTCATGAAAATTCAGATAATTAGGACAACATGACAGATCAGCCTCCCGAGACATTTGACGCGCTTCGGCAGCGGATTCGCGACCGGTTTTCAGAACTCAGTCCGCACCTGCAAAGAATTGCGCGGGCGTCTCTGGAGGAGCCGAACAGCTTTGCGTTGAATACGACGCCCGTGATTGCGTCGACGCTCGAGATCCAGCCGTCGACGCTGATACGCTTCGCAAAGGAATTTAATTTCAAGGGGTTTTCGGATCTTCAGAAAGTGTTCCGACAGCGGCTGATAGAAGGCAACGCTGCGGTGCGTGAACGGGTACTGGAAAAAGATGATGTTGCCGCACCTGCCGATACCCGCGCGGACCTGCATAGATGCATCACCGCTCATATTGAAAGCCTGAACGGTCTTGAGCAGAACTGTGACATCGAAACGCTGTACAGGGCCGTCCAGGTTCTGAGGGATGCCAACCATATTTATGTTGCCGGTTTACGCCGCTCCCGCCCAATTGCCGACTACCTGCACTATTGTCTGCTTCGCGGTGAACGGTCCTGCAGTCTGCTAGATTTCGCGGGCGGAATGGCAGGGCCGCAGATCGCGACCATCGGCAACAACGACATCCTGTTTGCAATCGCCTTTTCCCCTTATTCGCAGCATGTCGTTGATGCGGTCATGGACGCGCATGTTTCCGGACGGCGCATCGTTTCGATGACGGACAACGGGGAAAGCCCATTGGCAGCCTATGCCGAAGTGGCACTGTTGCTTGGAACGGATACGAGGAGCCGACTGCAGCCAATTTCCGCGGCAGTCGCGCTAATCCAGACATTGGCGGAGGGTGTTACGAAACCGTAAGGCGTATGGAAAACGCAAATTGAGTGGCAGCTTTCAACACTCTTACTCCAAAGAGTGCCAATCCGTTCGCGGCCCCTACTTTGATCTTAGGTGTTTTCCAATTGACCAACATTGGTCAAAGGAGAACTGAAATGGGTACTGCACAATTTGATCCGAATGCATTGGGGCGCCCAGCTTGGAATGCCGGTCGAAAGGTCGGCGTCAAGAAACCGTTGAAACAACGCCAGATCTGGGCAATCCGCTTCTTCCTCGATCGGGAGGGACGCATGCGAGATCGTGCGTTGTTTGATCTTGCAATCGACAGCAAGCTGCGCGGCTGCGACCTCGTGAAGATGAAGATTGGAACGCTCGTCACTGGAACCGCAATCCGATCCCGAGCAATGGTCATTCAGCAAAAGACCGGACGTCCGGTTCAATTCGAAATAACTCCAGATGTGAGAGCAAGTTTGCTCGCGTGGCTCGAACGACGAGGAGGATCAGTCGACGACTATGCCTTCCCCAGCAGAGTTGACCATTCCAATCATTTGAGCACTCGCCAGTATGCCCGCCTGCTGGACGAATGGGTGACCGCGATCGGACTGCGCCGTGAGGACTATGGCACCCACTCGCTTCGGCGCACCAAGGCCGCGATGATCTACAAAGCGACCGGCAACCTTCGCGCCATACAAATCCTTTTGGGGCATACGAAGATCGAAAACACGGTCAGGTATCTGGGCGTGGACATCGAAGACGCCCTGGAGCTAGCGGAACATACTGAGATTTGAAAACGTGCGGTCCCGCGCGCTGTGGGGCCGTGCACAACATGGCAATTTCCTATGTGCGGAATGCCGCTAGGCGGCGGATATGCGTCCCCATGTCGGACGTTCAACGATTTGAAAACAGATCCCGAAAGCCGACGCTCAATCAGCTCTTAACGAACTGGAAATTCGCTGCGTGGTGAAAACAGATGCGTGCACCTGTTTCAGTTACATTCAGCGCCGGGACGAGAAACACGGCCGAGTTTCAAACGGTGTCCATGATGACAAAATCCTTACCGGACCGACGATCAGGATGTAGAGACACATCTGTGACGATCAGCACCACTCCCGGATGAAGGCGTTTCTGCATTTCGACCAGGTAGGCATCGTCGGCACCGATGCGCTTGATGATGTCTTCTCCCCTGTTATGCGGATAGGCTGGGTCTTCATGATGGCTGATGCCCTGCCAAAACATGCCTCGCGTGCCTTCGTGGGCCTGGTTTAGAACGAGCACATGCTCGCCCAGGGATGCGGGCCCATTGATGATCAATTGCCCTTGCGCAAGTTCTTCTCCGTTTTCAATTAGCAGGATCTGACGGTCTGTGGACGAGGCGATCAACGTGGTGATCGGCTGCTTCAGACCGATCCGACACCGCAGCGCCATTCGCGTCACGCAATCCTTTCGAAGATCGCCGCGAGACCTTGCCCGCCTCCGATGCACATCGTTTCCAGCCCGTACCGGGCGCCGCGCCGGTCCAGTTCGCGCAGCATGGTTGCCAGGATCCGCACGCCGGTGGCTCCGACCGGGTGTCCAAGCGAAATGCCCGAGCCGTTGACGTTGAGACGTGCATCGTCGGTGGCAATCTTCCAGGACATCAGGCAGGCAATGACCTGCGCGGCAAATGCCTCGTTCAATTCGATCAGGTCGATGTCGGCGAGCGTCAGCGCTGCGTTGTCCAGCGCCTTTTCAACCGCGGGCACCGGTCCGATCCCCATGCGTTCTGGGCCGACCCCGGCAAGACCCCAGCTGACCAGGCGGGCGTAGGGTTTCAGGCCGAGCGCCTCCGCCTTTTCGCGGCTGGTGACGATGCAGGCAGCCGCGGCATCGTTCTGACCGCTGGCGTTGCCGGCGGTCACGGTAGCCTCGTCGTCCGTGCGGCCAAGGATCGGCCGAAGCGCGGACAATGAGGCAAGGCTCGCATCGGCACGCGGGTGTTCGTCCCTGTCGAATACCTGTTCACCGTTCCGGCCTTTTGTTGTCACGGGTACCAGTTCGTTTGCGAACCTGCCCTCTTTCTGCGCCGCAACGGCCCTGGCGTGTGAAGCGACCGCGTACCTGTCCTGTGCCTCACGCGAAATGGAATATTCGCGGCGCAGGTTTTCCGCCGTTTCAAGCATGCCTCCCGGAACCGGATAATTCCTGCCACCCGCGGTCACGCGGCCCCGTCCGATCCGGCAGACCAGGTTCGAATCCCGTCCACGCAGGCCCCAGCGGGCCCCCATCGTGTAATACTCGGCCTGGCTCATGGATTCCGCGCCGCCCGCGACGATCAGGTCGGCAGCACCGGTCTGGATGCACATCACGGCCGTTATGACGGCCTGAAGCCCCGAGCCGCAGCGGCGGTCAAGCTGGGTTCCGGGAACCGAAACATCAAGACCGGCATCGAGCGCTGCTACCC
Source organism: Roseibium sp. Sym1 (assembly GCF_027359675.1). NCBI lineage: Bacteria > Pseudomonadati > Pseudomonadota > Alphaproteobacteria > Hyphomicrobiales > Stappiaceae > Roseibium > Roseibium sp. Sym1. The sequence continues at coordinate 746,526 of NZ_CP114786.1, read as the reverse complement.
GTCCAATGGCAGGGGCCTCCGAGTTGGGATAGACCTGCCCGAAAATTACGTCATCGATGTCTTCGCTTTTGATGCCGGACCGTCTTACCAGTTCCTTCAGGACGGTGGACGCAAGGTCCGCCACCGGCACGTCCCGCAAGGAACCGCCATAGCCTCCAACAGGTGTTCGGATCGGTTCGCAGATCACTGCGTCACGCATGTTTTTCTCCCTGAAATCAATCCCGATAATCCGGATGGAGCGAACGCGAGCCGACCATCCACCCGGGTGGGACCGGTGATGAATTCGAAAATAACCTATACATATAGCTTTTTATATTTTATGCCTGTTGCAGGCAAGCCGGCAGCAGTTGCCTTGATCTTCGGAGCAAGGAGAAACGAGGCGGACCACTTTACCGGGCAGCCCCGATGGTGCGTAAAGGTATGGGCACAAGACGGGCCGTGTGGCAGACACTGTGAACACCTGTGAAACGGATCGTAGGGGCTGAATCATGCAACGGGTCACCACCCGGGGGACATTTGAAACAGCAGGGACGGAGGCGCTGTGGTCATGGTCGGAATGAAACTTCACTGGTCGGGGCGATCACCGTTCGTGCGCAAGGTCATGATCGTCCTTCATGAAACAGGGCTTCTGGAAACCGTGGAGTTGTCGAGTGCCACCGTCGCGCTGCACCTGCCGCCAAGTCAGGAACTTCTGGCCGATAACCCGTTGGGCAAGATCCCCGCGCTGGTTATCGAGAACGGGCAGGTTCTTTTCGACAGCAGGGTGATTTGTGAATATCTCGACAACCGGGCCGACGGCGGCATGTTCCCAAAATCCGGGCCGGCGCGGTATCAGCAACTGCGATGGCAGGCACTTGGGGATGGCCTGGCAGACATCCTGTTGATCTGGCGCACCGAGTTGCTGCGTGAAACAGGATCCTGGGAGGCTGTCACCGATGGCTGGCTGGCGAAGACCCGGGCGGCAATGTCGCAGCTCGAGCGGGACGCAGACGAGCTCGGCGAACACCCTTTCGGGATCGGGCAGATCTCGGTTGTCTGTGCGCTTGGCCAGATGGATGCACGATGGCCGGACTGCGACTGGCGCAACCACTTTCCGGCCCTCGCGGCGTTGGAAGTTGAATGGCGATCGAGGCCCTCGGTCAAGGCGACTGCAATCGTCCATGACGGGGAGACTGGAAGGGATAGCCTGACCGCGGGCCACCTGACGTTTGGCGGGTGAGGAGACCATTAAAAAGTAAAGATCTAGGTTATATGATTGAATACGGGCCGCTTGTTCGATAGTGTGCACCTCTTCCCACAAGACGAGGTGTTTCTTTGACGGACGTGAAGCTTGAAAACCCGACGGTCAGGGCGCTGCAGAAAAGCAATGTTTCACGCTATATCCAGCTTGCCAGCCTGTTTCGCCAGCGCATCGAAAGCGGCGAGTGGGACGTTGGGGACCAGATTCCGACGGTGAAGGAGCTGGCCGACCAGTGCGGTGTGGCCACGATGACCATTCGTCAATCGCTCGATATCCTGGAAAAGGACGGGCTGATCGAACGGTTTCGGGCCAAGGGAACCTTCGTTCGCGCGCGGCCCAAACAGGACCTGTGGTGTGAAGTGAAGACCGACTGGTCTGGAATGCTGATTGCCCGCCAGGACGCGAGCATCGAGATCCTGTCGGACCTACGCAACACCGATCTTCCGAAAAACGACTGTGAAATCGGCAATGCCGCGCCCGGCTATCGGCACCTGAGACGACGGCACAGCAGGAACGGGGTCGCTTTCCTGCTGGCGGACATCTACGTCGACGAGAGGATCTGTCCGGACATCCCCGAGGACTGCTATTCCAAGGTGACGGCCATGCGGCTTGTCTCGGAAATCGAAGGCCAGACGATAACCGATGCCAAGCAGATCGTCACAATCGGCGCTGCCGACCTTCACACCTCGAATGAACTGAACATTTCCATAGGCGATCCCGTGGCCAAGGTTCAACGTGTTGCCGTCAACCAGCACGGAGACATCATTCTGCTTGCGAACGGCATTTATCGCGGTGACATGATGCGCATCGAATTCAAGCTCAGGTAAGGCCGCCTTCTCCGACGTCCCGAAAGTCAGTCCTTGAACACCGGCGCACGTTTCTCGCGAAACGCCGCCATAGCCTCCGCGGTGTCTTCCGAAGTCGAAAGCATCTTGGTCTGGCCCTGTTCGAAGCGGTAACCCTCATAGACCGACAGGCCCTCGGTGACCTGAAAGGATTTCTTGGCCGCCCGTATCGCGGAAGGACTTGCCTTGGCGATGTCGGCTGCAATGCCGCGTGCGGTTTCCAATAGGTTGTTCTTCGGTGGACAGGCGGAGGCGACGTTCATTCTGAGAAGGTCGTTTCCGTAGAAGCGGCGGGCGGTGTAAATCAGCAACCGGGCATCGCTCTCGCCGAAATGCCTGCGGACATGGGCGACGCCGCCCGCAAGTCCAACCATGACCTCGGTCATCTGCAGGAACCCCTCTTCCGCAACGACGATGATATCGCAGCAAAGAGCCGTCACGCAGCCGGCCCCGATGGCTGCGCCGTTCACGGCGGCAATGACGGGCTTGGGACACTCCAGCAGGCAGTCGAAACTCGCGCGCACACGCCGGTTGTGCGCGGTGTACTGGCCGGGCTCCTGTGTCGGGCGCTCGGACAGGTCCGCTCCCGCGGAAAAGGCCTTGCCTTCACCGGTAATGATGATCGCGCGCACATCGCTGCGGTCACCTAGCTGGTCGATCACTTCGACGAGTTCCTCGCGGAAGCGGTTGT